>NZ_JBIAUP010000020.1:0-114578 GCF_042892945.1 Streptomyces sp. NPDC001678
CCGCCGGGCCCGATGCTCCACCAACCGCATCAGCCGCATCGTGCAGGCCGTCCACACCCTTTTGACCTGCGGCTATTCAGGATGAAAGAGGTTCACTACCAGCGGAATCGCCGTGCCTGAAACGGTCACTGGGTGACAGCGGGCTCAGCGGCGACAGTCAGCTCGACGTACAGGGTGATGCCGTCGGCGGTGGTGAGCCGGAGGACGTACGTACCGGGGTGCCCGTCGGCCTGGATCGGCGGGAGGGTAATCACACCGTCGGCGCCGGGCGGGGGCAGGACGAGGGTGCGAACGGCCTTGCCGGAGGCGTCGCCCGGGAAGTACGGGCCGAGGCTGTTCTCGGCGGGGCTCTCCTTGCTCGTGACGAAAGTCGCGGTGAGTACGGTGCCGAAGGCGGGCTGCCCGTAGCGGGTGGCCTTGATCCGGAGTCTGTCGGCGAAGGTGCCGTTTTCCGATGCGGTCAGAGGCTGTTCGCCGACGCACATCAGCGTGTCGGCTGTGGCTGTAGCGGAGAGCCGTGCGTTCACACGGTACGTCACGTCCTTGCCGGCACTGCTCGCCATGACGACGAAGCCGCCCGGCCTGTCACCGACGCGCAGCCGTGGAGCGACGGCGAGGCCCTGTGCGTCGGTGCTGACGGTGACGGTCGTGGCGTCCCCGTACCCGGGGAAACGGGCATCGGTGGCGGCGCCGACGATCTCGAAGGTGACGTCCGCTCCGGAAACGGGATCGCCATAGGCGTTGCTCGCCCGGACCCGCGCGACCTGGTCAAGCTCCTGTCCGGTCTCGGCGTCGCGGCTCCGCTCCGCGAGGGGGGCGAGACGGGTCACGGTTCGAGGGTCGGGCTTGGGCCGGGGCTCGGGGATGGGATCGGGCGTGGGTTCGGGTGCGGGCTGCGGCAGGGGCTTGGGCTCTGGCTTGACGACCGATGAGCCGGACGCCGACGTACGCACGACCGCATGCGCGGGAGTGCCGGACCGCCCGTCGGCCGGATCCGGGTGATGGGGGACGGCCGGGGCGTCATTGGGGACGGCGGTGACCTTGCCACCCTGGTACGTCCGCATCCACTCCAGGACGGCGTTCACGTATTCACGTGAGTTGTTGTAGCTCAGGATCGCTTTGTCGAGATCGGCGGGATCCGTGAGGTTCCGGTCGCCGGCGCAGAGATAGCGGGCGGTACCGAGGGCGGCGTCGTAGATGTTGTTGGGGTCCTTGACCCCGTCACCGTTGCCGTCGGCACCCCAGGTGACCCAGGTGGAGGGGATGAACTGGGTGGGGCCGACGGCACGGTCGTACTCGGTGTCCCCGTCCCAGCGTCCACCGTCGGTGTCGCGGATGAGCGCGAACTGCTTCCCGTCCAGCCGCGGCCCCCGGATGGGTCGCTCGGTGGAACCGTCGGTGCGCAGCCCGTACCCGGAGGCATGCACGGACTCCACCCGCCCGATGCCGGCGACCAGCTCCCATGGGATCCGGCACCCCGGCTGGCTCGTGGCCAGCGCCTGCGCGGCCTTCTTGTAGGCGTCCAGGGCAGTGGCCGGAATCCCGGCTTCCCCGTTGGCCGACGGGCTCGGCTGCGCGGGCTTCCGTAGATCGGGGAGGACGAGATTGGGTACGCCCCTGGGCTGCGCGCCCTGTGCACTGTCCGGCCCGGGCGCGGCGGGGTTCGCCTGAGCAGTGAGCGGACCGGCCGCGGCGGCGGTGGAGAGGGAGACCGCCAAGGCGGCGCCGCACAACCCGCGACGGGTACGACCGGCGAGGCGGATGGGGGCGAGCTTCACCGGTGTGAGCTTCATGGGGGTGCTGCTGTCCTCGACGTGTTACGGAATCGGATATCGGGGCCGACGCCCCCATGGTCTGTGCCGACCTGTTTCC
Organism: Streptomyces sp. NPDC001678; assembly: GCF_042892945.1. NCBI lineage: Bacteria > Bacillati > Actinomycetota > Actinomycetes > Kitasatosporales > Streptomycetaceae > Streptomyces > Streptomyces sp. NPDC001678. Next base: position 1,873 of record NZ_JBIAUP010000020.1, read on the forward strand.
CTCGGGGACAAGCGCTTACGGGCGCCTGTCCCCGAGAGTGCTGAGGCACAGGGTCAGCTCAAGGACTGGAACAAAGACCAGCCGCCGGTGCCGATGGGCCTCGGGTCCCCGTGCCCGGTGGCCGCGAGCTTGGGATAGAACAGCAGACCGGCACTGTCGTTGTCGGTCGTGGACCACAGGTCGGGAACACCGTCGTTGTCGGCATCGCCGCCCGAGGTAATCAACGGCCTCGTTGTGGGCCACCAGCTGCGGCCGATCTGGATACGGGTGCTTCGGTCGCCCAGCCCTTCGCCTGCGGTCCCGATCCCCTGGTAGAGGTAGAGGGCTCCGGTGGTCCTCTCCCGGGCGATCATGTCGGAGCGCTTGTTGCCGCTGACATCGCCGGGGGCGAGGATGTCGTAGTTGCTCCAGCCACCGTCACCGATCAGAAGCGGAGGCTGGTCGAGGTTCTCGTCCAGATAGCCGCTGGGTGAGCCGAAGTACAGCCACAACTGGTCGCCTTCCTTGACCAGGAGGTCCGGGTAGCCGGGCCGATCAGCTTCACCGATGACTCCGTCCCCGTCGATATCGAGCGGACCGTCCACGTCGCCTATGGCCAGGATCTGACTGGCCTTCTGCCAGTGGTTGTTCTGCTCGTCGTAGAGACGGAGTTCACGAGGCGGAGTGTCAGTGAGCTCGCCGCGCCCGTTGTTGGGCCGCACGTAGAGCTTGTTGACCTTGTCGACCGTATCGAAGCGGCGCTCGATGAGGTCCTCATAGCCATCGTCGGTCCAGTCGCCGCGATGAGTGATCAAAGAATCCTTGAAGTTCTGGTTCGTGGCCAGAACGCCCGGCCCGACGCTCCCGTCACCCAGTCCGGCGTAGATCCGCAGATCCCCGTTGGTGCGGACACCGTACATGTCGGGGTTGCCGTCACCGTTGAGGTCTCCCGGCTCATCGGTCTTCTTCAGGCCCTCGGTGTAGAAGAGGTAGGCGGCTTCGTCCGAGCGGTTACCCGCGCCGTCCAGGCTTCGGACGTAGACCTTGTGCGGGCCGGCGGCCATCGGCGTGATCTTGACCGAGGCCGAACCGCCCGGCACGTCGGGCTTGGCGATGTTGACGGCGGAGTTCCAGTCCGTCCAGTACTCGTACTTCTCGACGTCCTTCACCCCACCGGCGCTGAAGGTGAAGGTCCCAGGGGTACGGACGGTGCCAGTGTTGGCGGGCCATCCGCTGCTGCCGTCCGGGTACTCGGCCGAGGCCACGGCCGGCGGGTTGCTCGGACGTGACTTGTCCACGGTGAATCGGCAGGGTTCGCCGGGAGCCCAGGAGGACACGGAGCGTCCGTCGTCGGCGCGGACCTGCCAGGAATGGAGGGCGCCGTCCTTGAGTACCGACCTGGGCACGGTGACCCGGGCAACGGTACCGTTGGTGACGGAGACGATCTGGCTGAAGATCGAGGGCGTTCCGTCGGTGTGCCACATGTTGAAACGCGCCTTGACGGTTCCGCCGTCCGGGTCACTGATCTTCGCGTAAAGCTGGATGTCCGTGTCACCGATGGTCACCCGGGGGTTGGCATGGCAGGCCACGGACGGGTTGGTGCCGACATCGGTTGGGGTGTTGGGCGGAGACTCGTACTCAGTCGACAGCGTCGCCGACTTGGCGTCGAACTTCTTCCAACCGAAGGTGTCGGACTCGTCACCGGCACGCAGTCCCAGCGTCCAGTTCGGCCACTTCTTCTCCTGCGCCTGCTTGGTGGCCGCAGTCACGTCGAATGCCAGGTTGCCGCCCGGGCAGGAGCTGCCCCAGCCCTTGGCGTCCTTAACCGAGTCAATTTTGTTGATCCACTTCGGCTGGTCGTTCCAGGATGTCTTCGAATGGATCGTCCCGGTGTCCCAGATCTGTACCTCTCGTGCCTGGCACGACCAGGACCAGGTGTTCTTGATGCGGAACGTGGACTTTACGATCTGCTTGCTGCTGTCCCAGAGGTTCTTGGTGTCCATCTGGAAGAACGAGCGCCCCAGGCCATCCGTCTCGTTCTCGTAGCCGATCCGGGCGTCATTGGTGGACTTGCCCGAACCGCCCCAGCCCGATCCGTTGAAGAAGGCACTGTTGGGATACTTCTTGTAGGCCAGCGCCCACGCCTGCCGACCACCGGAGACATAGGGGTCAATGTAGACCGGGTACCGGGTGTCCTTGCCGTTGAGCAAGGACTGGTCAGGCGTCAGAGCGAGCTGGTCCTTGCTCGCCTCGATCGGCATCGCCGATTCCTTGGCTCCAGCGCCGGGCTCGAATTCGTTTTTCGTCGGCTCGGCAACGGGGGTGACCGCGGCGACGGAACGAACCGCGCGAGTAGGGGCTGCCTGCCGTGTTGAGCTGTCCCACATGCGCGGAGTGGGGGCCTGGAAGACCTCCTGCCCGGCGGGGTTCACCGCGCTCAGGTTCCCGTGCTCGTCCGTGGAGACCTTCACGCCATCGGCGGACATACCGAACTTGATGGTCTTCAGCTCCGGGTTAGCCGCAGCCTGGGGCGACTTGACCACGAGCAGCTGGGCGAAACCGTCCGACCCGGCACGCAGCTTCAGGTCCACGTCGGGCAGGACATCCGGATAGGTCGCCGTGTCGCCGTCCACCGTCGGCTTCGGGAGAGGCTTCGGCCATGACAGGGCGATGCTCCGCCCGCCACGAGTAATGGTCGCCAGCGGCCCCGGGCCGCCACCTGAGAACTCGACGCCGACCGCAGTCGCCTTCGGGGACAGCTTGCCGCCCTTGACACTGCGAAGCGTGGCATCGATGTCCACCAGCTTTCGGTCCTTGCGAACCCGCTGCGGAACTGCGTAGCGCTCCTCGGTGAACGTGCCTGAGGGATTGGCGAACACCGAGGACGACTCGGTTCGCCGCGATATCACCTCGACCGGCTCACCGGACTCGGCGGCTTGCGCGGCGGCGCGCTGGGCGTCGGACTGCCGGGAATCGACACGTTCGCTGCTGGAAATCGGAGCAGCCGCCGCAAGTGGCGGTACGGCGGCTGCAGCTAGGCCCCCGGCGAGAGCACAAGTAAAGAGAGAACGCCAGCGTGCGCGTCCTCTGCGGCGCGGCGGCGGTGCAGGCATGACCGTCCTTAGATTCAGGAGGAAATGAGTTGGATGCGACGCCGGAGCGAGAAGTGCAAAGCGTACGCCAAGCGAGGGTAATGCAGAAAGGGAGTTTAAACCGACCGCCAACAGGCAGGCATAGCAGGGCATTTCAAGATCATTTCCGTGATCTTGAGGACCTTCGACCCGTCCGTTTTAGGACCTTCGCCCCGTCAAGAAAAGGTAAGGAGAAGTTAATGTTCCGTCGATAAGTTCTTCGATACGGGGGCGGCGTGCTGCGTTCCTTCAACCGCGGCGAGGCCGCGGTTCATTTGTCTTCACAAAGACCACGGCAGAGGGTTTGGAGGCGGATAGCAGCTGCCTCCGTCACCCTTGCCATCACCGGCGGAATGCTGTCCACTGAGTCGGCAGCATCATTTGCATCTGACAAGAAACCTCAACCCGGGCTGAACCGGGTCAAGCCTGTCCCGGTAAGCAAAGTCAAGGGCGGACGAGCGACCAAGAGCGACCAGGCTGGCAAGAACGCCTTGAAGAAGGCGCCGGTCGTGGCATGGCCGAAGCCCGGCAAGGCCACCGCCGAGCTCGTGACCCCCACGGACTCCTCGCGTAAGCCCGCACCGCGCAAACTGCGTGCCGGAACACTGCCGCTTGCCGTGACCCCCGCACCCGCGAATTCCGCTCGGAAGCCGGGTGCGTTGAGCAAGGTCACCGTGGAAACCCTGGACCGCTCGGCCGCCAAGAAGGCCGGGGTCGAGGGTGTGCTCCTCAAGGTCGGTGCGGGTGACCAGCTCGCTTCGGGCAGCGCCGTCGACATCGAGCTCGACTACTCCGGCTTTCAGTTCGCCTACGGCGGTGACTGGGCCTCCCGCCTCACCCTCGTCCAGCTTCCCTCGTGCGCGCTGACCGATCCGGACAAGGCGTCCTGCAAGACGGGAAAGCCCCTGCAGGACGTCCGCAACGACGTCAAGGACGGCAAGCTCAAGGCGAAGGTGGCTCTCCCCGTCACGGGGACAGGTGTCACGGGCGCCCGGCAGAAGCGCTCGGCCATGGCGGCGCCCATGCTCCTGGCGGCGACAGCAGGCCTGTCCGGTGCCTCTGGTGACTTCAAGGCCACCTCACTGTCCCCCTCCGGGGTATGGGAGGCGGGTGGCTCATCGGGCGGCTTCTCGTGGTCGTATCCGATGAACGTGCCCGCCGTACCCGGCGGACTTCAGCCCCAGCTCAACCTCGGCTACTCCTCCCAGTCCGTCGACGGCAGGACCGCCGCGACCAACAATCAGGCGAACTGGGTCGGCGACGGCTGGTCACTGGCCGACAACTTCATCGAGCGCAAGTACAAGTCGTGCCTCGACGACATGAAGGACGGCAACAACAAGGCCAAGAACGGTGACCTGTGCTGGGGCCCCGACAACGCCACCATCTCCCTGAACGGCAAGGCCAACGAGCTGGTCAAGGATGACAAGACCGGCACATGGAAACTCAAGCGTGATGACGGCACCAAGATCGTCAGGCTGACGGACACCGCCCGCGGCAACGGCGACAACGACGGCGAGTACTGGCGTGTCACTACCCCGGATGGCACCCAGTACTACTTCGGCTACAACCGACTCCCCGGGTGGTCCTCTGGCAAGACCGAAACCAACTCCACCTGGAACGTCCCGGTCTACGGCAACCACAAGGGTGAACCCTGTTACAAGGACTCCTTCGCCGATTCTTACTGCAATCAGGCCTGGCGCTGGAATCTCGACTACGTCGTCGACCCAAACGACAACGCCATGGCGTTCTACTACGCGGCCGAGACCAATCGCTACGCCCGCAACGTCAGCCTGACCACGGGCAAGGGCACTCCCACCGAGTACGCGCGCGGGGGCTACCTCAAGCGCATCGAGTACGGTCTGCGCGCCGACAACGTCTACGGTTCCAATGCCGCGGCAGCAAAGGTGAACTTCACTGAGGCCGAGCGCTGCCTGGTCTCCTCCGACTTCAACTGCGCGGAGGACAAATTCACCAAGGACAACGCCAAACAGTGGCCCGACGTGCCGTTCGACCAGTACTGCAAGCCGGGCGACAAGGAGTGTAAGGACCAGTTCTCCCCCACGTTCTGGACGCGCAAGCGCCTGCAGAAGGCGAGCACCGAGATACTCACCGGCGGCAAGTACCAGCCCGTCGACTCATGGGAGCTGGAGCACCAGTTCCCATCCACTGGTGACGGTTCGGCCCCCGCGCTGTGGCTGGCTTCCCTGACCCGTACCGGTCACACCGCCGGCAAGACGGAGTCCCTGCCACCCATCACGTTCTCGGGCGTGCAGATGGCCAACCGCGTGGAGCAGGGGACGGACCCGATCCCGCCGCTGGTCCGCTACCGCGTTTACGGCATCGACACCGAGTCCGGCGGCACCATCGGGATCACGTACTCCAAGCCTGAGTGCAAGGCGGGCGATCTGCCCAATGAGTCCTCCAACTCGCGCCGCTGCTACCCGGTGTACTGGTCCTCCAAGGACTCTCCGGGCGCGGACAACAAGGAGATCAAGGACTGGTTCCACACCTATGTGGTGACCCAGATCCTGGAGAACGACAACACCGGCGGCGCCCCGGCCAAGCAGACCGACTACGAGTACCTCGGCGGTACCGCCTGGGCCAAGAGCCAGGACGAGCTGGACAAGCCGGAGCACCGTACGAACAGCGTGTTCCGGGGCTACGAGCGAGTGCGGACCCACACCGGCACCGGTGACGACAAGCGCACGCTGACCGAGCACCGGTTCTTCCGTGGTATGGCCGGATCCCAGGTGGCCGACGGCGAAGGAAACAAGGTCGACGACCACGAGAGCTTCGCCGGAATGCCCCGCGAGCAGGCCACGTACGAGGGCGACGGCGGCAAGCTGCTTTCCGCCGTAGCCTACGAACCGTGGCGTAAGGGGCCCACCGCATCACGCGCCAGGCCCGGGCTGCCCTCGCTGGAGTCCCACGTCCTCGGCATGAAGGCGGAGAACGCGCGCACGGCTGTCGGTGACGGCTGGCGCCGCACCAAGGCGGAGCGGACCTTCGACGACTACGGCATGGTCGCCACCGAGTCCGACCTTGGTGACACCGCCAAGTCCGGGGACGAGACCTGCACCGTTACCACATACGCCCGCAATCCCAAGAACAACATTCTCAACGCCGTCGCATCCCAGAAGAAGCTCGCCACAGTCTGTGGCAGTACCCCGGATCTGCCCGGCGACCTCATCTCGGAGAAGCGTTCCTACTACGACGACTCCACCGCATTCGGCGAACTGCCTGAGAAGGGCGCGGGCCGGGTCACCCGCACCGACGAGAACGACGGCAAGGGCACCGGCTTCATCACCACGGAGACCAGCGCCTACGACGCCTATGGGCGCCAGGTGACATCGGTGGACGCGTTGCGGAACAAGACCACCACGGCTTTCACTCCGGCGGCGGGCGAAGCCCCGGCCAAGACGGTGGTCACCAACGCTCTCGGTCACACCACGACCACCGAGCTCGATGCCCGCCGAGGCCAGGCCACGGCGATCGTCGACGCCAACGGCAAGCGCACCGATTCCGAATATGACGCCTTCGGCCGTCTGGCCAAGGTCTGGCAGCCCGGACGGGACAAGGGCACCTACCCGGATTCGCCGAACATCGCGCACGCCTACGTCTACTCCAAGACCTCGCCGGTCGCGGTGAAAACCACTGTTCTGCACGGCGATGGCACCTTCGCCACCTCGTACACCCTGCTGGACGGGCTGCTGCGAGTGCGGCAGTCGCAAGCCCCGGCCTCCAGCGGTAAGGGGCGGGTGATCACCGAGTCGCACTACGACAGCCGTGGGCTGGTCCGGAAGGCATACGGCGGCTACTACGCCGACGGTGATCCTTCCGCCACTCTCGTGAAGGCGGACGACACCAAGGTCCCCAACATCACCGAGACCGTCTACGACGGTGCGGGACGCGCCACGGCGTCGATCGGTCGCAAGTACGGTGACGAGACCTTGCGGTCCACCACCACCTACGAGGGTGACCGCACCACCGTCGTCCCGCCGAAGGGCGGTACGGCCACCACCACGGTCAGCGACGCCCTGGGGCGGACCAGTGAACTGATCCAGTACACCAACGCGGACCGCACCACTTCGCAGTCCACCCACTACGCATACGACAAGCACGGACGCCTCGCCAAGGTCACCGACCCGGAGGGGACCGAATGGAAATACGGCTACGACTTCCGCGGTCGCAAGATCCGGGTCGATGATCCGGATAAGGGTGCGTCCGCCCTCGCATACGACGACCTCGACCGTCCCGTCACAGCGACTGACGAGAACAAGCGGACACTGACGACCGGGTACGACGCGCTGGGCCGCAAGACCGCGGTCAAGCAGGGCGACACCCTCCTGTCGGAGTGGACGTACGACAGTGTGGCCAAGGGATGGCCGACCGCAGCCAAGCGATACATCAGCGGCAAGCCCTACGTCACGGAGACGACCGCCTACGACGACTCCTACAACCCCAAGGCGTCTCAGGTCACCGTGCCGGACACCGAGGGAGCTCTGGCCGGCACCTACAGGTGGTCCTACCTCCACAACGCCAAGAGCGGCCTGCTGGAATCCACCACCCAGCCCGCTCTCGGTGGTCTTCCGGCCGAGCGGGTCACCACTCGTCACACCAGCACCGACCTACCCAAGGAGACCTCGGTCGGCGGTCAACTGCTGGTGTCGGACACCACCTACGACGCCTTCGGACGCTCGATCCGCGACCAGTACGGGCCTTCCGGCAAGCGGCTGTACACCATGTCCGAATTCGACGAGCAGACCGGGCGACTGACCCGGGTCGTCAACGACAGGGAGACCGCACCTCAGCGCATCGACGACACCCGCTACGCCTACGACCCGGCCGGCAACATCACCCAGCTGACCACCACCGATGGGCAGGACGGCGCCGCCGTCACCGATACCCAGTGCTTCACCACTGACGCACTGCAGCGGATCAGCAACGCCTGGACCACGACGGACGGCTGCGCGGCCAAGCCGGACTCCGAAGCCAGACCGCAGATCGGTGGCCCGAACGCCTACTGGCACTCGTACACCTACGACGCCGTGGGCAGCAGGGCCACGGAGACCCGGCACGATGCGGGCGGAGACTCTGGCAAGGACATCAAGCGCACCTACACCTATCCCGAAAAGGGCAAGCCGCAGCCCCGGGCTCTGGCTTCGGTCACGACCAAGGTCGGTGGCAAGGACATTGCCACCGGACCGGACACGTTCACGTACGACCCGGCCGGCAACACGACCCGGCGCCGTGTCGCCGACAAGGATCAGCAGCTGAGCTGGGACGCGGAGGGGCACCTGACCAGGGTCGTCGAGGGCAACAAGACCACCAGCTTCTCTTACGACACCGACGGCAACCGGATTATCCGCCGTGATGCCGAAGGCACCACGCTCTATCTGCCGGGAGGCAATGAGCTCCTGCTGAAGCCGGACGGGAAGACCAAGGTCGGCACTCGCTACTACAGCCACGGAGACAAAACAGTCGCCGTGCGCAGTGAAGGCAAGCTCACCTATCTGCTCTCCGACCACCACGGAACCGCCACGACCGCCGTCGACGCGACGAGCCAGATGGTCACCACTCGTAGAACGGACATCTTCGGCGCGCCTCGTGGAGAGCAGCCGGCCAGTTGGCCCGGCGAGCGCGGATTCGTCGGCGGCACCAAGGACAAGGCCACCGGCCTGACCCACCTCGGCGCCCGTGAGTACGACCCCGCACTGGCCCGGTTCATCAGCGTGGACCCGATCATGGATCTCAGCGATCCGCAGCAGCTCCACGGCTACAGCTACGGCAACAACAACCCGCTGATCCACAGTGACCCCAGCGGCAAGCTCTTCGGTGGCTGGGGCTCCATCATCGGGCTCCTCCCCGGCATGGGTGCGATCGGCGCCGTCATGGATGCCATCGACGAGATGGAGGAGGTCATCACACGCCCCTCCAGCTCGTGGAGCCGGGGGTACAAGTCGACCTACAGCGGCGGTTCCGGCTACAGCAGCAGGTCCTCCTACCACGGTGGCGGAAGCATGGGGATCCGGCCGTGCGCCAACTCCCAGTGCGGTACGCCAAAGATGAGGCCCAAGCCTCTGCCTCACATCAGTGGTCCCGGCGGCGGCCAGCTGAACTTCCTCAAGGAAGTCGCCATTACGGGGTGCAGCTGGCTTATCCCCGTCGTATGTGACGCCTACGACGTCAAGCGCTCCTATGACGAAGGCGACACTGCGGGCGTCTGGATCGGAGTCTTTGCCGCGATCATTCCCGGCGGCGACTTGCTGAAGGCCGGGAAGCAGGCCAAACGGCTTGAGAAAGCAGCTGAAAGCGGAGAGGACGCGGGCAAGGCCGCCAAGAAGTCCGAGCGGTCGGAGGGTAGCCACAAGAGCGCCACGGTGCCGCGGGACATGATGGACCCGAAGTCCATGCAAGGCGCTTCCATCGATGAGGTCATGGACCTGACGAAGGGCGACGGCTGGATGAGGCAAGACGCGCCTTTCGCAACAGGAGGCGGGATAATGCTCAAGAAGGGGAACCCGACAATCATTCTCGAATACGGCGACCCGGTAAAGTCCCGCGATCTGCTCCATAAGGGCCCGTATTTGAAATACCAGATGGGCAAGAAGCCCGTAAGGATACCCCTGGAAGGGAACCCCTCTTTGGGCGGGTAAGGCTGTAAGCACGACGGGAGACACCGACGTGGAGCAGTCGATGAAATCCATAAGGCACGTCTTTACACAGAGGGTCTATTCCATGGAATCGATCACCCACGAAGAAGAGTACGTCCGCTTCAACGCGCGCGAGTATTCACCACTGTGGTCACTTCTGGCCGACTGGTCGAAAAGCGAGGACGAAGAGGAGTGGCGTCAACACATCCCCGTCTTCACCGAGATTATTTCTCGATGGTCTCGGAAGGGATACATCGCAGTGCACGTGGGGCCCGAGTGGCCCGCCTTCGACGGCGGCGAGCTGATCACAGGACCGGATCTGGAACGGCTCCTAGAAGACCACACAACCTGGGAGTACGAGGAGAATCCTGATCGCGTGATCGGTCTCTCCCCAGGGCGGAATTTTCAAGAGATTCCTCCCGCGAGATAGCAGCTGACTGACGCAAAGAAGCGAGGTGGGAGCCGGTTTACAGCTCCCGCCTCGCCTTGTCTGTCCACATGGGACACCCCCACTCGATGAAACCCTCAACATATTCCGCGCAAGGCATTCTTTTGGCCTCGCCCAGAAAAGTAGGTACACACGTGAAGTTGACCCGTATATCCGCTGCCGTCGTCGCCGCCGCACTGGCCCCGGCCGTTTTCTTCTCCTCCCCGGCGTTCGCCGCAGACGGCGTCGAGGAGACCGCTGCCTCTGTCCCGGACAAGGCCGCTGAGGCGAAGCCGGAGGAAGGCGCCGACAAGAAGCAGGCCGAGGAGGACAAGGCCGCGATTCTGAAGATCCTCGGCGAGGAGAACATCGGCCGCGGTCTCAAGCGAGAGGCGGAAAAGGCCCTCAACGGCACTCCCGAGGGCATGCGCGCTTTCCTTACCACCGGTCAGTACAAGGCCCGCGACGAGGACAACCGCTTCGCGATCCTGAAGATTCTCGGGACGGGCAAGGACGTCGGTCCGGGCGTCACGGAAGCCGCGAACAAGGCGCTCAACGGTACGCCCGATGACCGGGTGAAGTTCCTGGAGAGCGGCTATAAGGCGGCTCGGACCGCGGATGACCGCGTCCGTACCGTTCAGATTCTGAGCGTCGGCGGGCCCGCCGTGCAGGAAGCCGCCAAGAAGGCGCTCAAGGGGACGCCCGAGGACGTTCGCCATTTCCTTGAGGTCGGGCAGTTCGAGGCCCGCGCCAAGGACGAGGCCGCCGAGAAGGCCGCCAAGGAGGCCAAGGAGAAGGAAGAGAAGGAAGAGAAGAAGGACAAGGACAAGGGCGGTTCCGAGGCCGGCGACGGCAAGGACGCCAAGCCGTCCACCGATGACACGAAGAAGCAGGAGAACGGCGGCTCCGGTGCCGTCGTGAAGCCTGCCTCGGAGAAGAAGGACTCCGCCGGCTCCGGCACCGCTTCCGCCGGTGGTCAGATGGCCGCCACCGGTGCCGACTCCTCGCTCCCCTGGGCCGTGGGCGGCAGTGCCGTCGCCCTCGCCGCCGGTGCGGGCATGGTCGTGACGGCACGGCGTCGCCGCGCCGCGAACTGACGGCAAGGTACAGAGCCCCAGAGGAAGGGGGGAGGAGCGGAGCACCGCCCCTCCCCCCTTATCCGTTACCGCCGTACCCGGACCGCCTCCGTCCCCTCCGCGTTGTGGCGTTCCGCCCATCCCTCCAGGGCCGTGCGGCACGCGTGGTCCAGATGGCGGACCGCTGACAGGTCGAGCTCGACCGGGCGGTCCTGCGGGAGGGCCTCCAGGGTCTCCAGCAGGCGCGGGAGGCGCAGGAAGGTGGCGTGGCCCGTGATCGTCACGACCAGGCGGCCGCCGGTGAGTTCGCGGGTCTCGACGTGGACGTGGGAGACCTCCCACGCCGTCTTGACCACCGCCAGCAGCAGCCCCAGCACCACGCCCTCGAACATGCTGGTCGTCACGATCGCGACGGCCGTGGCCGCCAGCACCAGCGCCTCGCCCCGGTGCTCCCGCCACAGCGGCGGCAGTTCCCGGACCGGGACGAGCTTGCAGCCCGCGTGGACGAGGACGCCCGCCAGCGCGGCCAGGGGGATGACGCCGATCGCGGCGGGCAGCGCGACAGCGAAGACCAGCAGCCACAGGCCGTGCAGGATTCGGGAGAGCGATGTCTTGGCGCCCGCTTGGACGTTGGCGGCACTGCGGACGATGACGGCGGTCATGGGGAGGGCGCCCAGGACGCCGCAGACCGTGTTGCCCACGCCCTGGGCCAGGAGCTCCTTGTCGTAGTGGGTGCGCGGGCCCTGGTGCATCCGGTCGACCGCGGCGGCGCTGAAGAGGGACTCCGCCGAGGCGATGAGGGTGAAGGCCAGGACCGTGCCGAGGGCGGCGACGCTGCCGAGGGAGGTGAGGTCGTTCAGGCCCGGTGGCCGGATGGCGTCGGCGAGGCCCTTGACCTCGACGCGGGCGATGTCCGGGCCGGCGGCCGCGGTGACCGCCGTGGCCAGGGTGACGGCCACCAGCGGGGCGGGGACGAGCCGGGCCTTCCCGGGGAGATTCTTCCACAGGACGAGGACGGCGACGGTGCCCGCGCCCACCGCCCACGCGATGACGGAGTCGCGGCCGGTCACGGCGTCCGTCACCAGACCCGGCAGGCCCATGATCTTCGCGAGGCCCGAGCCCGGCTGCCGGACGCCGGCCATCGTGTAGAGCTGGCCGAGGACGAGCACCAGCCCGATGCCCGCGAGCATGCCCTGGACGACCGCGACGGATATCGCGCGGAACCAGCGTCCGAAGCGCAGGGCGCCCAGGGTCAGTTGGAGCACGCCCGTCGCCAGCACGATGGCGCCCAGAGCGCCCAGGCCGAACTCCTTCACCGCCTCGAAGACGAGGACGGTCAGCCCGGCGGCGGGGCCGCTGACCTGGAAGGTACTGCCCGGCAGGGCGCCGACGACCAGGCCGCCGACGATGCCGGTGATCAGGCCGAGTTCGGCGGGGACGCCCGAGGCGACGGCCACGCCGACGCACAGCGGGAGGGCCACCAGGAAGACGACCAGGGAGGCGAGGGCGTCCTGGCGCAACGCGCCCCGGTCGCCCGTAAGGGATTTGAGGGTGGAGAGCATGGAGGTGGGGGTTCCTTGGGGTGTCGCTCGCGCCGCGGGAGCGGGAGAGGCTCCCGCGGCGCGAAAAAGGTCCGCTTGCCTTGCGTCGTAGGAGCGCCCGCCCGCCTCAGAGGGGCCCGAACGTACGGCTGCCGCCGCCCGGCCGGTGCGCACGGACCGCACCCGTGTGGACCTCGTAGTACCAGGCGTGGAGGGAGAGCAGCCCTTCCTCGATGCGTTCGCGGACGCACGGGTAGGTGCGCAGCCGGTCGAGCTGGGCCACGGCGTGGCGCTGGACCGCTTCGGCGAGGTCGGCGAGGTCGGCGCCGAAGGACGAACCGGCCGCCTGGGTCGCGAGCCAGTCGCGGACCGCGGGGGCGGCGGAGAGGTCGTCGCCCTGGACGAGGGCGCTGATCGCGCCGCAGTGGGAGTGGCCGCAGACGACGATGTCGCGGACGCCGAGCACGCGCACCGCGTACTCGATGGTGGCGGTCTCGCCCATGGGGCGGCCGTCGGCGTACTCGGGAACGATGTTGCCGGCGGTGCGGAGTTCGAAGAGTTCCCCGGGGCGGGCGCCGGTGATGAGCGAGGGGACGACGCGCGAGTCGGAGCAGGTGATGAACAGCGCTTCCGGCGACTGGCCGGCTTGGAGGGCACGGAAGCTCTCGGCGCGTTCGGAGTCCGCGACGTGGGCCGCGAAGGAACGGGCGTGGGCTATGAGCGACTTCATGATGGGCCTGCCTCCTGCGCCCGTGACGCGTGTGGGGACGCGCCGGGCACGGTGTGGTCGGGTCGGATCAAGAGCGACGGACACCGGGGGACCCGGTGTCCGGATGCGGCGTGCCGGGGCCACTGCTTCGGGGCGCACCGGCTGCCGGGGCTCGATTCTGCCCGGCCGCCGCGACAAACACTTTACCTGCGCATTACCCGTCGATGACAGACTGAAGTTTCGTCAAATACTGGACAACCCGGGCCCGCACAAGGCGACTTGACGCCACATGTACGCGGCCCGCCACCAACCACCGTCCGGACGATGGGATTCCGCCCGCGCCCCAGCTGGTGTTGCCATTCCGATATCCGGAAAGGGGGTGACGCCCGGAGGCGCCCTCACCTAGATTTCCAGCGCATTACGGCAAGTGATCGCACAGGGGACGGAGTCACCGCATGTCGGAACCACCCGAGCATCCACCCGGCCGCGCGGCCGCACAAGCCGCCGAGGACGGCCATAAACCACTCTTGACCGTACGCAACCCGGTCTTGACCGTCCCGCTGATCGTCGCGGGAGTATGCCTCGCCATCCCCTTCGTGGCGATGCTCTGGGTGGACTCCTACGCCAGGCTCACCCCGGCCCTCATCGGCATCCCCTTCTTCTACTGGTACCAGATGCTCTGGGTGCTGGTGTCCACCCTCCTCACCGTCATCGCCTACGTCATCGTGCGTCGGCGTGAGGAGACGGCCCGGCGGGAGCGGCACACAGGAGGTGAGAAAGGGTGAAGGACGGTGTGAACGGCGTGGCACTCGCCGTCTTCCTCTTCTTCTTCGTCGTCGTCACGGTCATGGGCTTCCTCGCCGCCCGTTGGCGAAAGGCCGAGAATGCCGACAACCTCGACGAATGGGGCCTGGGCGGCCGGTCCTTCGGCACCTGGGTCACCTGGTTCCTGCTGGGCGGGGACCTCTACACCGCCTATACGTTCGTGGCGGTACCGGCGGCGATCTACGCGGCGGGCGCGGCCGGCTTCTTCGCCGTGCCGTACACGATCATCACCTACCCGCTGGTCTTCACCTTCCTGCCCCGCCTGTGGTCGGTGGCGCACCGGCACGGCTATGTGACGTCGTCGGACTTCGTCCGGGGCCGGTTCGGCTCCCGGGGCCTCTCCCTCGCCCTCGCGGTGACGGGGATCCTGGCCACGATGCCGTACATCGCGCTGCAACTGGTCGGCATCCAGGCGGTGCTCGACGTCATGGGCGTCGGCGGCGGCGAGAACGCCAACTGGTTCGTCAAGGACCTGCCGCTCCTCATCGCCTTCGGCGTGCTCGCGGCGTACACCTACTCCTCCGGGCTGCGCGCCCCCGCGCTGATCGCCTTCGTCAAGGACGCGCTGATCTACATCGTGATCATCGTGGCGATCATCTACATACCGATCAAACTGGGCGGCTTCGAGCACATCTTCAGCAAGGCCGGCGAAGCGTTCGCGACCGAGAATCCCGCGACCGGGAAACCCCGGGGTTCGCTGATACCGGGCGCGGAGACGCAGTGGGCGTACGCGACGCTGGCGCTCGGCTCGGCGATGGCGCTCTTCCTCTACCCGCACTCGGTGACGGCGGTCCTCTCCAGCAGGAGCCGCAATGTCATCCGCCGGAACACCACCATCCTTCCCCTCTACTCCCTGATGCTGGGCCTGCTGGCGATGCTCGGCTTCATGGCCATCGCCGCCGGGGTGAAGGTGAAGAACGGCCAGCTGGCGATCCCCCAGCTCTTCGAGGACATGTTCCCGGACTGGTTCACCGGGGTGGCCTTCGCCGCGATCGGCATCGGCGCGCTCGTCCCGGCGGCCATCATGTCGATCGCCGCCGCAAATCTCTTCACCCGCAACATCTACAAGGACTTCCTCAAACCGGACGCCTCCCCCGAACACGAGGCGAAGGTGTCCAAGCTCGCTTCCCTGCTGGTCAAGGTCGGCGCGCTCGTTTTCGTCCTCACCATGGACAAAACGGTCGCCATCAATTTCCAGCTGCTGGGCGGCATCTGGATCCTCCAGACCGTGCCCGCGCTCGTCGGCGGGCTCTTCACCCGCTGGCCCCACCGCTGGGCGCTGCTCGCGGGCTGGGCGGCCGGCATGGCGTACGGGACCTGGCGGGCCTACGCCACGCCGAGCGCCACCCAGGATCACTTCGGGAACACCAACCTCATCCCCCTCATCGGAGAAAAGGGATATATCGGGCTCACCGCCTTCCTTCTCAACGTGATCGTCGTCATCGTCGCCACCGTCGCCCTCAAGGCGCTGAAGGTGCCCGACGGCGAGGACCGGACCCGGCCCTCGGACTACACGGCCGACGCCGGTGACCCGGGCGTCCGCGCGGACCTCCCGCCGGCCACCGCAGGAGCCCCCGGCGGGCACTGACCCGCCGCCCCCGGAACCATCTCCCAGGGGTCCTCCGGAGGGCCGCCACATCCCCGTCCAGGGGGCGTGGCGGTCCTCTTCTCTTGCCCTGCCAGGGACGCCCGTTAGCACATTCCGCGACCGCTTCATGACGCGACGACACAACATGTGGGGGCGCGTGCGAGACCCGGCACTAGATGTATGCTCGTCTCCGCTGTCGTCGCAGGGGAATCCGGTGGAAATCCGGAACTGTCCCGCAACGGTGTATGTGTGCGCATATACCCAGCGCACCTGAAGTCCGACGACCTGCCGACAGCGCGCCCACCACCGAGCCTGCCCCGGCTCGGCCATGGGCGTTGAATTCGTCCGGGCCCCGCGGGTTGGGTCGATGGACGCCTACGAGGCATGCCCTGGTGCAAGTGGCATGCGCGTGCGCGCCCCTCGCTCTCCCGCCCGGCCCACCCAGCCGAGCGAGGGAGAGCCTCAGTGACCATCGCGCCCGCAGATCCGGTTTCAGCTCCGGTCTCAGCGAATGCGGAAGCGACCGGCGGCCCCGGGACCGCGCTCCTGCGCACCCTGACCGACCTCACCGCCGACCTTCCGGCCACCGACCCGGGCAAGGTCGCCGCCGCCGCGCTGCGCGGCCGCAGCGCCGCCGCGGACGACGCCGAGTTGCGCTCCCTCGCCACCGAGGCCGCCGCCGGCCTCATCGCCGAGGAGCCGGAGTACTCCAAGCTCGCCGCGCGCCTGCTCACCCTGGCCATCGCCGACGAGGCGGCCGGCCAGGGCGCCACCTCCTTCTCCGCCTCCGTCGAGGTCGGGCACCGCGAGGGGCTCATCGCCGACGACACGGCCGCCTTCGTGCGCACCCACGCCGCACGCCTGGACGCCCTCGTCGAGACCGCCCTCACGGACGGCGCGGACGACCGCTTCGGCTACTTCGGCCTGCGCACCCTGCACAGCCGCTACCTGCTGCGCCACCCGATCCACCGCGACGTGATCGAGACCCCGCAGCACTTCCTGCTGCGCGTCGCCTGCGGCCTCGCCGAGGACCACTCGGAGCGGGCCCTGGAGGACGTCGCGGAGCTGTACCGGCTGACGAGCACCCTCTCGTACCTGCCGTCCTCCCCGACGCTGTTCAACTCCGGCACCCGCCACCCGCAGATGTCGTCCTGCTACCTGCTGGACTCCCCGCTGGACGAGCTGGACTCCATCTACGACCGCTACCACCAGGTGGCGCGCCTGTCGAAGCACGCGGGCGGCATCGGCCTGTCGTACTCGCGCATCCGCTCGCGCGGCTCGCTGATCCGGGGCACCAACGGTCACTCCAACGGCATCGTGCCGTTCCTGCGCACCCTCGACGCCTCCGTCGCCGCCGTCAACCAGGGCGGCCGGCGCAAGGGCGCGGCCTGTGTCTACCTGGAGACCTGGCACGCCGACATCGAGGAGTTCCTGGAGCTCCGCGACAACACCGGTGAGGAGGCCCGCCGCACCCACAACCTCAACATCGCGCACTGGATCCCGGACGAGTTCATGCGCCGCGTCGAGACGGACGCGGACTGGTCGCTCTTCTCCCCCGCCGACACCCCGGACCTGGTCGACCTCTACGGCGACGAGTTCGACGCCGCCTACCGCGCCTACGAGGCCGCGGGCAAGGCCGTCAAGACCATCCCGGCGCGGGTGCTCTACGCCCGGATGATGCGCACCCTCGCGCAGACCGGCAACGGCTGGATGACCTTCAAGGACGCCGCCAACCGCACGGCCAACCAGACGGCCGAGAAGGGCGCGGTCGTCCACTCCTCGAACCTCTGCACCGAGATCCTCGAGGTCACCAACGACGGCGAGACCGCGGTCTGCAACCTGGGCTCGGTCAACCTCGCGCAGCACCTCGGCGCCGACGGCGAGATGGACTGGGAGAAGCTCGACCGTACGGTCCGTACGGCCGTCACCTTCCTCGACCGCGTCGTGGACATCAACTTCTACCCGACCGAGCAGGCCGGCAGCTCCAACAGCCGCTGGCGCCCGGTGGGCCTGGGCCTGATGGGTCTGCAGGACGTCTTCTTCCGCCTGCGCATGCCCTTCGACTCCCCCGAGGCGAAGGCCCTGTCCACCAAGATCTCCGAGCGGATCATGCTCGCGGCGTACGAGGCCTCCGCGGACCTCGCCGAGCGCCACGGCCCCCACCCGGCCTGGGCCGCGACCCGCACCGCCCGCGGTGTGCTCCACCCGGACCACTACCCCAACGCCGTCGCCGCGTGGGAGGACCGCTGGGAGGCGCTGCGCGCCCGCATCGGCCAGGTCGGCATGCGCAACTCGCTGCTGCTCGCCATCGCCCCGACGGCGACCATCGCCTCCATCGCCGGCGTCTACGAGTGCATCGAGCCGCAGGTCTCCAACCTGTTCAAGCGCGAGACGCTCTCGGGTGAGTTCCTCCAGGTCAACACCTACCTGGTGGAGGACCTCAAGAAGCTCGGCGTGTGGGACCGCGCCACCCGCGAGGCCATGACCGAGGCCAACGGCTCCGTCCAGGACATGAAGTGGATCCCGCAGGACGTCCGCGACCTGTACCGCACGGCCTGGGAGATCCCGCAGCGCGCCCTGATCGACATGGCCGCGGCCCGTACGCCGTACCTGGACCAGAGCCAGTCGCTGAACCTGTTCATGGCCTCGCCGACCATCGGCAAGCTCAGCTCGATGTACGCGTACGCCTGGAAGCAGGGCATCAAGACGACGTACTACCTGCGCTCCCGCCCGGCGACCCGGATCGCCCGCGCCGCGTCCTCCTCGGCCGCCGCGACCACCATCCCGGTGCAGCAGGCCGCGCCCGACGCGGACGCCATCGCCTGCTCCCTTGAGAACCCCGAGTCCTGCGAGGCCTGCCAGTAATGTCGACCGAACGCGCCAAGAACCTGCTCGACCCGGGCTTCGAGCTGACCCTGCGCCCCATGCGCTACCCGGACTTCTACGACCGGTACCGCGACGCGATCAAGAACACCTGGACCGTCGAGGAGGTCGACCTCCACTCGGACGTCGCCGACCTCGCCAAGCTGTCCCCGGGTGAGCAGCACATGATCGGCCGTCTGGTCGCGTTCTTCGCGACCGGCGACTCGATCGTGGCGAACAACCTCGTGCTGACGCTGTACAAGCACATCAACTCGCCCGAGGCGCGCCTGTACCTGTCGCGGCAGCTGTTCGAGGAGGCCGTGCACGTCCAGTTCTATCTGACGCTGCTCGACACCTACCTGCCCGACCCGGACGACCGCGCCGCGGCGTTCGACGCGGTGGAGAACATCCCCTCCATCCGCGAGAAGGCCCAGTTCTGCTTCAAGTGGATCAACGAGGTCGAGAAGCTGGAGCGCCTGGAGACGAAGGCCGACCGCCGTCGCTTCCTGCTCAACCTGATCTGCTTCGCCGCGTGCATCGAGGGCCTGTTCTTCTACGGCGCCTTCGCCTACGTGTACTGGTTCCGCAGCCGCGGTCTGCTGCACGGCCTGGCGACCGGCACCAACTGGGTGTTCCGCGACGAGTCCATGCACATGGACTTCGCGTTCTCCGTCGTGGACACCGTCCGCGAGGAGGAGCCGGACCTCTTCGACGACGAGCTCCAGCAGCAGGTCACCGACATGCTCAAGGAGGCCGTCGAGTGCGAGCTGCAGTTCGCCCGCGACCTGTGCGGTGACGGCCTGCCGGGCATGAACACCGACTCCATGCGCGAGTACCTCCAGACCGTCGCCGACCAGCGCCTCCAGCGCCTGGGCATCGCCCCGGTGTTCGGCTCGGAGAACCCTTTCTCCTTCATGGAGCTCCAGAACGTCCAGGAGCTGACCAACTTCTTCGAGCGCCGCGCGTCCGCGTACCAGGTGGCGGTCGAGGGTTCGGTCTCCTTCGACGACGAGTTCTAGGACGGTGAACCGCGCCCCGTAAGGGGCGCGGGGAGCTGCGCGACCAGCCCCCACCGGCCCGCGGTGGCAGGACAACGAAGGGCCCGTACGGAACACGTTCCGTACGGGCCCTTCGTCACGTCACGACGTCAGTCGTTGGAAACGACCGCGTACCGCGGCGTACCCTCCGCCATCTGCCGAAGCGCGTCCTTGCGGTCCCGCTTCGACAGGCGGTCGATGTACAGGTAGCCGTACAGGTGGTCCGTCTCGTGCTGGAGGCAGCGGGCGAAGTAGCCCGTGCCCTCGACGGCGATCGGGTTGCCGTGCATGTCCTGACCGCGCACGACGGCGTAGTCGGGGCGGGCGAGGGCGGCGTAGGCCGTCGGCACGGACAGGCAGCCCTCGTTGGAGTCGTCCAGGACGCGGCGCTCGGCCGGCAGCTCGTCCAGGACGGGGTTGATCACGTGGCCGACGTGGCGGACGCCCTCGTCGTCGGGGCAGTCGTAGACGAAGACCTTGAGGTCGACGCCGATCTGGTTGGCGGCGAGGCCGACGCCCTCGGCGGTGCGCTGGCTGGCGAACATGTCGTCGATCAGCTGCGCGAGCTTCTCGTCGAACTCGGTGACGTCCTGGCACTCCTTGTGGAGGACCGGGTTGCCGACGACGGTGATCGGACGGGAGGTGCCCCGCTCGCGGTGGGCGCTCTCGCGCTCCTCGCAGTCCTCGGTGTCCACGATGAACTCGCTCTTCGGCTCGTCGTTCACCGACTGCTCAGTGTCTTGCTGCGACATCTCCGCCGTACGCCTCTCTCACAACCCGAAAGCAATATCGTGCCCTGAATCCACCGGGCCCCATACAGGGTACGGGGGCCGGGGCGCGAGCTCAGCAGACCTCTTCGAGATCCCGCCACTCACGGGTGTCGGGGCTGTCGGCGACCCAGCCGTCCAGCAGGCCGCGCACCAGGCCGGGCGGGGCCGCGATGCCGCACTCGCGCTCGGGCACCCACAGGGATCCGGAGCCGGAGCCTGCCGTGCGGTGGCCGAGCGGGCCGGGGTGGCCGGGCTCGCTGTGGTCGTGGGGGTCGAGGTGCTCGCCGTCGCCCTCGTCGCTGGGCATCCGGCTCTCCGAGCACGTACGGCACAGCAGGCGTACGGAGGAGGACCAGTCCTCGGCGGCGAAGCCCGCGTCGGCCGCGAGCCGCTCCAGGGCGTCCCGGTCGGCCTCGGTGGCGGCCTCCAGCAGCACGACCCAGGTGGGGACGGGCGAGGGGGCCCACAGCTCGATCTCGTCGAAGACCGGGTAGGCGGGCCCGGCGGCGGTGACGCGCTCGCCGTGCGGGACGCCGTCGTGGAGGACGACCTCGCCCCAGCGGCGGCCGGAGGACGGCAGCGGGATGGAGAGCACCTCTATGCGCGCCGGGTCGAGCCGGCGGCCCCAGACGACCTCGGCCTCGCCCTCCGGGGAGAGCCGCACGGCCGCGCTGCCCAGCTCCATGCCGGCCGGCTCACCGGCCGGGCCGCCGTCGCCGGGCACCTTGAGCCCGTAGGCCTGCCAGGCGCGGCGGGCCAGCGGCCAGTCCTGGAGGGCGGTGGCGGCGATGCCCACGTTCCACCAGTCGGGAGCGCCGGCCTCGCGGTCGAGCAGGGCCACCGCGCGCAGGCCGGCGGCGCGGGCCTGCTCCCAGTCGTGCCGGAATTTGTGCAGCAGGGCGAGGTTGAACCACGACTCGGAGAGCCAGGGCTCCATGTCGGCGGCCCGCGTCAGCAGCGCGCCCGCGTCCTCGTACCGGCCGTCGCCGATGAGCGTGAAGGCACGGTCGGTGGCCTGCCGCCACGAGGCGGAAGGCCGGTGCCGTACCCTGCCGAAGATCCTCACGATTCCCGCCTGCCGGTTTCTGCGTGTTCCGCGTGCGACCACGCCGGATGGACCGGGTGGCGGCCGCCGTCCTCCCTGACGACTGCCCGCCCCACCCCATGGGTTCCGGGGAACGCTGCCGCCCTCACCGTCTCCTTGCCGACGACGACGCGCATGACACCCCCCGATTTCCGCGTTCTCGCCATTCTCTTTGTCTTCTTCGCATCCAACCATGCCCCTCCGGACGCCCGCTCATTACCCGTGGGTTCGGCGGACTAGTCCCGGTTCGCCCGCACTCCCGCGAGTGCGGTGGTGCGGGCCGCCCCGCGCGAGCACCCTCGCGAGCGCCTCCACCACCCGGGGCTCGTGGTCGTGCGCGGTGGCCAGGCGCAGCCGCTCCAGCGCGCGCAACGGGCCGCACGCCGGGTCGCCCGCGAGGTCGTCGTAGGCGTTGACCGTCCGGACGATACGGGCGGTGAGCGGCTGGTCCCGGTAGGGATCCGCCTGGCGCTCGACCACCAGTGCGACTTCTGGCGGTACGCCGGTCTGCCGCACCACGGCGCCGCCCAGCAGGGCGATCCGGCGGCGCTCCTCGGCGGGCAGCGGCTCGGTGGCCCCGGCGGGCACGGGTTCGAGGAGGGAGAGCTGGCCGATGTCGTGCATCAGCGCCGCCTCCTCGACGACGGCGAGGTCCGCGACGGACAGGCCCAGTTCCCGGCCGACGGCCCGGCCGAGCGCCGCCACGCGGCGGGCGTGCCCGGCGGGGGTGTAGCCAGCGATCTCGGTGGCGCGGGCGAGGGAGGCGACGGTCTGCCGGCGGGTGGCCCGTACGGCCTCGTAGCGGTGCACGGACAGCTGGGTGACCAGCAGCGGCAGGCAGAACACGGGCAGCGCCCAGAGGCCGGCGACGGCCACGGCCAGCGCCAGTACGACGCCGGTGGCGCCGATCGCCGAGCCGATGCCGGGCAGGGCGCGCAGCTCCTCGCGGAGCGCCGGGCCGTAGGGGCCGCCGGTGCGGGCGCGGGTCAGGGCGGCCGCCAGGACGGCGTCGCACAGGGCGGTGAGGGCGAGGAGGAGCAGCAGGAACAGGGGGTAGCACGGGCTGTGGGCGAGCCGGGGGCCGAGGGCGCCGGAGGCGTGGAGGGGCTGGAAGCAGAGGGCGGCGAACCCGGCGCCCAGGACGCGGCGGGCGATCCGGTCCAGCGCGGGGGGCCGGCCGACGGCTCCGGCGAGGGTCGCGCCCAGCACGACGGCCACGACCTGTGCCGCGCCGTGCGAGGCGGGTTCGCCGCCGATCTCGCCGAGCAGCGCGTACGCGAGGGTTCCGGCCGATCCGACGGGCGCGGTCTCGCGCACCCCGCCGGCCCCGGCCGGCCGCCGCCGCACGGCCTCGCCCAACGCGATGAGCACCCCATAGGCGAGAGCCACCTGCGGCTGCGCGACCCCGCACCACGCGGTCCACACGAGCGCCCCGAGCGCGGCGACCCCGGCGAGCGCGTGCACGCCACGCACGAGCGGCACACCGGGCGCCCGCCGCTCCCGGCGCCCCGGACGACCGGGAGGCGTCGCGGAGCCCCGAGAGCCGGCCGGGGGCACGGCGCCCGGCGCGGAACGTACGGGGTGCCCGCCGCCCGGGCCGCAGGGTGCCGACGCACGAGCATGCGCCACGTCCGCATCCGGCGGGCTGCTTGCGCCGGGAAGTGCCGATGCGCCTCCGTACGCCAGGCTCGCGCCCGGCGGGCGGCTCGCGCCAGGGGGTGCCGACGCGCCTCCGGAGGCGTCGCCCGCCGCCTGCCGCGCACGTGGCAGCGCCCGCGCGGGGTGCGTGTCCCGGCCGCCGGGGGCGTTCGCGCTGCCGGGCGCGGGGCCCTGCGGGAGCGGGGTGCCAAGCAGGTCCGGCACGGGGTCGCGGGGTGCCGCCGCGACCCCGGGCACGGCGCCCAGCGGCCACCACGCGCCCTGCGGCGTCGCCGCCCCGGGCCGGCCCGGGGCCACCGCAGGGGGCGCGGCACCCCCGCCCGGCGGGCGGCTCGTCGCGGTGGGTGCCCCCGGCGGGTCGCTCGCCGGGGCTCCCGCCCGGTCGCCGGGCGGGGGCCCGTCGCCAGGTACAGGCCGTACGGGCCCCGGCTCCTGGGCTGCCACTGGGGGGCCACACGCTGGACGCCCAGGCCGGGCGACGGGCCCGGCGCCCGGCCTGGGCGACTCGCCCGCGGGCGTGGCCTCCGGCGGCCGCCGTGCCCCCGGTACGGCGGACTCCGCGGCAGCGCCCGGGCGCGGGTGCCGGGACGGGGGGCGGCCCGCCGTCATGACGGGCCGCCCGGGTGCGCGTAGCCCGCCGCAGGCGAACGGTGATCAACAGGGACGTTTCGGCTGAGCGGAATGACGTCTTCCGGGCAGCGTTCCCGAGGGCTCGCGGGGCACCAGCCGTGGCGGTCGAGTGCACGGGAGAGGGCGGCGACCATGCGGGGGTCGAAGTGGGAGCCCGAGCAGCGGTGGAGCTCGGCCAGGGCCACCGGGACGGGGCGGGCGCGGCTGTAGCTGCGGGTGGAGGTCATCGCGTCGAAGGCGTCCGCCACGGCCACCACCCGGGCGACCTCGGGGATCTGATGCCCCATCAGGCCATAGGGGTAGCCCCCGCCGTCCAAGCGTTCGTGGTGGTGGAGGATCGCGTCGCGCGCCTCGTCGAGGAAGCCGATGCCGCGCACCATCTCGTGCCCGTACTCGGGGTGGAGCTCGATGACGCGGCGCTCCTCCGCGGTGAGCGGGCCGTCCTTGCGGAGCAGCCGGGTGGGGACGCCGAGCTTGCCGACATCGTGGAGGGTGCCGGCGAAGCGGACGGCCTCCAGGCGGTCGCCGGCGATGCCCAGCTCCCGGGCGATCAGCACGGACGCGCGGCCGACGCGCTCGCTGTGGCCGCGCGTGTAGCGGTCCTTGAGGTCGACGGCCTGGACCAGCGCCCGGACCGTCGCCTGGTGCGCGGCGCGCTCACGGCGGCAGCGGTCCAGGACCCAGGAGGAGACGGACATGGGGAGCAGCACCAGCAGGGCCGCCACGGGCCCGTACGCGCTGTGCCACAGGAGCGCCGTCATCAGGCCCGTCGGCCCGTGGAGCAGCGGCGGCACCAGCGCCCCCGGCAGCGACGCACCCCAGGCCGCGCGCGGGGAGCGGCCCTCGGCGGCGACCAGGACGCCGCCGTCGAGCGCGGTGACGACGAGGGCGAGTGTCAGCGCCGCGGCGAGCGCGGGCAGCAGGGCGTAGGGCAGGGCGGACGCCGGGCCGCCCAGCCCGTGGACGAAGGAGGCGGCGCTCGCGGCGAGGGAGAACTGCGCCGCGTGCCACAGCCGCCGCACCCACACGGGCCGCCGGCCGACCCGCCCCAGGAGCGCGCCGGGCACGGCCACCAGCCCGGCGGCCCCGGGCGGCAGCAGAAAGGCCCCGGCGAGCAGCACGGGCACGGTCAGCGGGCAGCGCGGCAGGCGCTCGGAGACGACGCAGAGGCCCGCGAGGAGCGCTACCGCGCCCCAGGGCACGGCCGAGGCGTCCCGCACGGCGGGTACGGCGCACAGCGCGGCGGCGAGCACGGCCCCCGCGATGTACACGCGAGCCGCCGCCGGAAGTGCCCCCATGGCGCGTCCTCCCCGACCCTTGGACCTGGCGTCTGGATGGGGAGAATAGGCTCAGCCGAGCCGGGAAAACCGCCCCGTTGGTATTGCGCCGTCCGTTCGGGTGACGTTCCCGGGTGCGGTGGTTTGGATCAACGACGTCGGCCTACTGCCGACGCCGGACCGGTGGTCAGTCCTGCCGCCCGGCGGCCTCCGCGGCCTCGGCAGCCCGTGCCTCGGCGACCACGTCCTGCTCCGGCACGGCCTCCCCGGCACGGATCAGCTCGATCCGGCCCATGACCTTGGATCGGAGGTCGGCCGGCACGTCGTCGTGGCCGCAGCAGCGCTTGACGAGCTTCTTCACGGCCTGTTCCAGCCCGTACTTCTCCAGGCAGGGCGAGCACTCGTCGATGTGCACCTCGAACTCGGCGCACTTGCCGTCGGGCATCTCGTGATCGAGGAACTCGTAGAGATGGTCGAGGACTTCAGAGCAGTCCGTCTCGTGCGGGTCTCCGCAGCTCATGAGTCCGACCCTTTCCGGTTGTGCGACGCGTCGGCCCCGTTCGGCGCGGGGGCGGCACCGGCCGGGACCAGTCCGCGCTCGCGGGCGTAGTCCTCCAGCATGCCGCGCAGCTGACGACGGCCGCGGTGCAGCCGGGACATCACCGTGCCGATGGGGGTACCCATGATGTCCGCGATCTCCTTGTACGCAAAGCCCTCGACGTCCGCCAGGTAGACCGCGATGCGGAACTCCTCCGGAATGGCCTGGAGGGCCTCCTTGACATCGGAGTCGGGGAGGTGGTCGAGCGCCTGGGACTCGGCGGAGCGCAGTCCCGTCGACATGTGCGACTCGGCACGCGCGAGCTGCCAGTCCTCGATCTCCTCCGACGCGCTGCGCAGCGGCTCGCGCTGCTTCTTGCGGTAGGAGTTGATGAACGTGTTGGTCAGGATGCGGTACAGCCAGGCCTTGAGGTTGGTGCCATCACGGAACTGGTGGAAGGACGCGTAGGCCTTGGCGTACGTCTCCTGTACCAGGTCCTCGGCGTCGGCGGCGTTGCGCGTCATGCGCAGCGCGGCCGAGTACATCTGGTCGAGGAAGGTCAGCGCGTCGCGCTCGAAGCGGGCGTTGCGCTCCGCCGCGGTCTCGGCATTCCGCCCGCTCGCGGTGTTCTCCGCGTCGGTCCCAGTTACCGGACCCACCTCCTCCAACACCATGGCGGCGCCCTTGCCGGACCCGCTCGAATCGGAGAATAGACGACGATCCGGTCCGCCCGCCGCTCCAGCCACGGCCGGATCCACCATGCTCATGACCGCCCATCCCGGGTCGGCCGTGTGCGGGCGGGACGGGCATGCGATCGAACCCATGCGGGGAGCTCCCATTCCTTCGTCTGTGCCGTACCTGACTACAGACCGCACAACAGCCCACCCCCGTGGATCATTCCCGGCGGTAGGAAACTTCTCCGGAAGATCGTCAAGTTCCTCGGGAGACCCTCGGACCGGACGGCCCTCAGATCGCCTTGAGCCACATCCCCACGGCCTCGGTGATCACGGCCAGGGCCTCCGTCTCGGTGATGTCCGCCTTTTTGGGCACCGCGAAGCCGTGGTCCCCGGCCGGCACCGCCACCGGCTCGGCGCCCGGCGGGAACTCCTCCGGACGGCCGAAGGGGTCGCGGGCGCCCTGCACCACGAGCGTGGGCAGGCCCGCGCCGGTCAGCTCGTCGGCCCGGGACTTCTCCGGCCTGCCCGGCGGGTGCAGCGGGAAGCTCAGCGCGAGCACGGCCGCCGCGCCCAGCTCCGCGGCCGTCCGGCACGCCACCCGGGCCCCCGCGCTGCGGCCGCCCGCCACGACGGGCAGCCCGGGGGCGGTGAGCGCGGGCCACAGCGCCCGCCACGCCTCGTCCAGCGCCTTGGGGGCGGGGGCGACCTTCTTGCCGGCCACCCGCCACGGCTGCTCGACGAGGGCCACGGTGACCCCCTCCAGGGGCAGGGCGGCGGCGAGCGCCCGGAGGTCGCGGGCCTCCACTCCCCCGCCCGCGCCATGCCCCAGGGCGAGCACGAGGCGGGCGTCCGGCGCGAGGTACCAGTGGATACGGGCGTTTCCGGCGGGGGTCGGCACGTCCTGCGCGGTCTCAGCGATCTTTGTCGTCACGGGTCCATCCTGCCGCCCGGCCCCTTCAAAACAGCGCCTTCAGAACAGCGTCGACTCCTCCGGCGCCGCCAGCTCGGTCAGCAGCTCGGGGCCGTTGTTGCGGACGTCGCTGACCGCCGTGGCGACCGGGTACGCCCGGACGAGCCCGGGAGGCGGGGGCGCCAGCAGCGCCCGCAGCTCCTCCGGGTCCGTACGGGCGGGGTCCAGCCAGGCGTCCCACCGGTCGGGGGTGAGCAGCAGCGGCATCCGCGGATGGATCTCCGCCAATGAGCTGGGGCCCGGCTCGGCTGAAACGGAGGGTGCCGCCATGGCGAACGGCTCCGTTTCCGCCTCGGTGGTTATCACCGAGCAGGTCGCCCACCAGGCCCGCGGATGGTCCGGCGGCAGCGTCGGGTCGCGCCAGAACTCGTACACCCCGGCCATCGCCATCACCGAGCCGTCGACGGGCGTGACGAAGTACGGCTGCTTCCGGGCGCGCTTGCGGCGCCCCTTCTCCTCCAGCTCGCGCTCCTGCGCGCCGGTGACCCACTCGTAGTAGCCGTCCGCCGGGAGCAGACAGCGCCGGGACTCGAAGGCCCGCCGGAAGGACGGCTTCTCGTGGACCGTCTCCGCCCGGGCGTTGATCAACTTCGCCGCGCCCTCGGGCGTCTTCGCCCACGACGGCACCAGCCCCCACCGCAGCGCCCGGAGCTGGCGAACCGGACGGCGGTCCGCTGCGTCTTTCAGAGGACGTTCGAGCACCGCGTACACGCTCTTCGTCGGCGCCACGTTCCAGTCCGGAGCCAGCGTCTCCTCCGGTACCCACTTCTCCACCTCGAAGAGCCCGGCCAGGTCCTCCGGCCGCCGACTCGCCGCATATCGCCCGCACATGGGTGCCACACTGCCACGAAGACGCTAGGAGCGGCTCACAGATGGACAGCAGCACCACCGCCACCGACCTGTGGAACCGCGTAGTCGGCACCCAGCCCCACCCCTCGCTCTGGCTGGTTCTCGCCACCGGCGTCATAGCCCTCGCCGCCGTCGCCCCTTACGGCGTCTGGCGCGTCACCCGCAACGCGATCACCATCGCCCACGAGGGCGGCCACGCGCTCGTCGCCCTCCTCAGCGGGCGCCGGCTGGACGGCATCCGGCTGCACTCCGACACCTCGGGGCTGACCGTCTCCCGGGGCCGGCCGACCGGGCTCGGCATGATCCTGACCGCGGCGGCCGGCTATCCGGCCCCCTCCCTGCTGGGCCTGGCCGGGGCCGCCCTGCTGGCGGCCGGGCACACCACCGCGCTGCTGTGGGGCGCGGCGGCGCTGCTCGCCGCGATGCTGGTGATGATCCGCAACGCCTACGGGGCGCTGACCGTGGTGCTCTCGGGGGCGGCGTTCGTCCTGGTGTCCTGGCTGGCCGGGCCGCAGGTGCAGGCGGCGTTCGCCTACGGGGTGGTGTGGTTCCTGCTGCTGGGCGGCGTCCGGCCGGCCTTCGAGCTCCAGCGCAAGCGGCGGCACGGCGGCGCCCCCGACTCGGACGCGGACCAGCTGGCACGGCTGACGAACGTCCCCCCGGTGGTGTGGCTGGGCCTCTTCCACGTCGTGTCCCTGTGCGCCCTGACCGGGGGAGGCCGCTGGCTGCTCGGACGGTGACCGGCGGCGAACCACTAAGGTGAGGGCATGACCGAGAGCCCCGTGCACACCGACCTCTGGCCCGCCCCCGTCGCGAACGGGGCCGTCGACGCGACCGTCACCGTGCCCGGATCGAAGTCGGTCACCAACCGTGCCCTGGTGCTGGCCGCGCTCGCCGCCGAGCCCGGCTGGGTGCGCCGCCCGCTGCGCTCGCGCGACACCGTCCTCATGGCCGACGCGCTGCGCGCCATGGGCGTCGGCATCGAGGAGACAGTGTCGTCCAGCTCCTCCGTCGCGGGGGGCCCTGACAACACCGGCGAGGCCTGGCGGGTGATCCCCGCCCGGCTGCACGGCCCGGCCGAGGTCCTGGTGGGCAACGCCGGCACCGTCATGCGCTTCCTGCCGCCCGTCGCGGCCCTCGCCGACGGCCCCATCCGCTTCGACGGCGACCCCCGCAGCTACGAGCGCCCCCTCCACGGCGTGATCGACGCACTGCGCGCGCTGGGCGCCCGCATCGACGACAACGACCGCGGCGCCCTGCCGCTGACCGTGCACGGCGCCGGCGCCCTGGACGGCGGCCCGGTGGAGATCGACGCCTCCTCGTCCTCGCAGTTCGTCAGCGCGCTGCTGCTGTCGGGCCCGCGCTTCAACCAGGGCGTCGAGGTCCGGCACATGGGCGCGTCCCTGCCGTCCCTGCCGCACATCCGGATGACCGTGGACATGCTGCGCGCGGCCGGCGCCCAGGTCGACACCCCGGAGTCCGGTGGCGAGCCGAACGTCTGGCGGGTCTCCCCCAGCGCTCTCCTCGGCCGTGACCTGGTCGTCGAGCCGGACCTGTCCAACGCCGCGCCGTTCCTGGCCGCCGCCCTGATCACCGGTGGCCGGGTCACCATCCCGGACTGGCCCGAGCGCACCACCCAGCCCGGCGACTCCCTCCGGGAGATCTTCACCGCCATGGGCGGCCGCTGCGAGCTCACCGACGCCGGCCTGACCTTCACCGGCACCGGCCGGATCACCGGCATCGACGTCGACCTCCACGACGTCGGTGAGCTTTCACCGGTGATCGCGGCGGTCGCCGCGCTGGCCGACTCCGAGTCCGTCCTGCGGGGCATCGCCCACCTCCGGCTGCACGAGACCGACCGTCTCGCCGCCCTGGCCAAGGAGATCAACGAGCTCGGCGGCGACGTCACCGAGACCGAGGACGGCCTGCGCATCCGCCCGCGCCCGCTGCACGGCGGCGTCTTCCACACCTACGAGGACCACCGGCTGGCCACCGCCGCCGCCGTCATCGGCCTCGCCGTCGAGGGCGTCCAGGTGGAGAACGTGGCCACCACCGCCAAGACCCTGCCCGACTTCCCGGAGCTGTGGACCGGGATGCTCGGCTCCGTCGCGGGGGCGACGACGGCGCCGAGAAGCTGAGAGACCTGGAAGCACCATGCGCCGCTACGGCAAGCACACCGACGAGGACGACGTCCGCGTCCGCCCCAACCGCAAGGGCAACCGCCCCCGCACCAGCATCCGGCCCAAGCACGAGGACGCCGCCGAGGGCCTCGTGCTCACCGTCGACCGCGGCCGGCTGACCGTCCTGGTCGAGGACCGGACGATCACCGCGATGAAGGCCCGCGAGCTGGGCCGCAAGAGCGCCGTCGTCGGGGACCGGGTCGCCGTCGTCGGCGACCTCAGCGGCGCCAAGGACACCCTCGCCCGGATCGTGCGCGTCGAGGAGCGCAGCTCCGTGCTGCGCCGGACGGCCGACGACGACGACCCGTACGAGCGAGTGGTCGTCGCCAACGCCGACCAGCTGGCGATCGTCACCGCCCTGGCCGACCCCGAGCCGCGCCCGCGGCTGATCGACCGCTGTCTGGTGGCGGCGTACGACGCCGGGCTGGAGCCGCTGCTGGTGCTCACCAAGTCGGACCTGGCGCCCGCCGAGTCGCTGATGGAGTCCTACGGCTCGCTGGGCGTGCCCTATGTGGTGACCAACCGCGAGGAGCTGGCGAACGGGGACGCCGCCGACCAGGTCCGCGAACGGCTCGCGGGGCGCGTCACCGCGTTCGTCGGGCACTCCGGCGTCGGGAAGACGACGCTGGTCAACGCGCTCGTTCCGGACCGGCAGCGGGCCACCGGCCATGTCAACCGGGTCACCGGCCGGGGCCGGCACACCACCACTTCGGCGCTGGCCCTGCCGCTGCCCGACGGTTCCGGCTGGGTGATCGACACCCCGGGCGTACGGTCCTTCGGGCTGCACCACGTGGACCCGGCGCGGGTCATCCACGCCTTCCCCGACCTGGAGCCCGGCACCGAGGGCTGCCCCCGCGCCTGCAGCCACGACGAGCAGGACTGCGCGCTGGACCAGTGGGTG
The DNA here is from genome assembly GCF_042892945.1 of Streptomyces sp. NPDC001678. Taxonomy (NCBI): domain Bacteria; kingdom Bacillati; phylum Actinomycetota; class Actinomycetes; order Kitasatosporales; family Streptomycetaceae; genus Streptomyces; species Streptomyces sp. NPDC001678. The sequence goes on from NZ_JBIAUP010000020.1 coordinate 33,236, forward strand.
GCCGACGGCCACGCCGACCCCCAGCGGCTGTACTCCCTGCGGCGGCTGCTGGCGACCCGGGAGCGCCGCGAGGGCGACTGACGCCCGCGTCACGATCGTCCCCGTTCACGATCGCCCACGTTTGCGAGCGACCTCCAGCGGCAAGGGCATGCAAGGACGCGCAGAGCACCGGTGCGCACGGGGCGGTCCGCGGAACGGGAGGCAATCTGATGGCGTGGCTGCTGGTCGTCGTCGCCGGAATCCTGGAGACCGGCTTCGCCGTCTGTCTCAAGCTCTCCCACGGTTTCACCCGGCTGTGGCCCACGATCGCGTTCGCGTCCTTCGCCCTCGGCAGCTTCGGCCTGCTGACGCTCTCGCTGAAGAAGCTGGACGTCGGGCCGGCCTACGCCGTGTGGACGGGCATCGGCGCGGCCGGGACGGCGATCTACGGCATGGTCTTCCTGGACGACCTGGTCTCCACCCTCAAGATCGTCTCCATCTCCCTGGTGATCGTCGGGGTGATCGGGCTCCAGCTGTCCGGCTCCTCGCACTGAGCACCGGGCACCGAGCCCGGTCCGGGCCCGCCCTCATCGCTCGGCCAGCAGCGCCCGGACCAGCCCGGCGACCTCCGCCGCCACCTCCTCGTCCGGGGCGGCCGGGGCGATGACGTACGAGAGGGTCAGCCGGACCGCCGCCTCGCAGGCGCGCGGCACGGCGTCGGAGGGCAGGCCGGGCGCGTCGGCGCCCACGGCGCCGGCCACGCTGTCGCGGATCCGTTCGACCAGGGCGCCCGGTGCGAGCGCGCCCCGGGGCGGGCGTCCCTCGCGCCCGGCGCGGGGCGCCGGTACGGACGGCGCGGCGGCGGGCGGCAGCCGGTCGCCGCGGCAGCCGGTGAGCGCGGCGCGGACGAAGGGGTTCGCCCGTGCCGTCCGGAGCGTCCACAGGGCCGCGGCGGCGCAGCGGTCCCCGGCGTCGGCGGTCTCCGGCACGGCGGCGAGGGAGTGCTCCACCCCGGCGAGGAACGCCTCGGCCTCCCGGCGCACCAGGGCGCGCGCGAGGCCGTCCTTGCTGCCGAACTCGTTGTAGAGGGTCTGCCGGGAGACCCCGGCGGCCGCCGCGACGTCGACCATCCGGACCCCGTGCCAGGGCCGGGTGGCGAGCGCCGTGAAGGCCGCGTCCAGCAAGAGCTCTCGTGCCGCGGGCATCGTCGCCTCCCCGGCCGTACGGCCGCACGACAGTGGTTGGCCAGGGCACAGAATTGACGCGCCGCCGGACGGTGTCAAGAGCCTTCACAAGTCGCGCCGCGCACGCCCCGGCCGTGGCCCCGGGTAGTGTGCGTGGCATGTCCGATTACCACGATGATCTGCGTCTGGCCCATGTCCTGGCGGACGCCGCCGACGCGGCCACCATGGACCGGTTCAAGGCCCTCGACCTCAAGGTCGAGACCAAACCGGACATGACCCCGGTGAGCGAGGCGGACAAGGCCGCCGAGGAGCTGATCCGGGGCCAGCTCCATCGCGCCCGGCCGCGTGACGCGGTGATGGGCGAGGAGTTCGGCAGCGAGGGCTCGGGCCCGCGCCGCTGGGTGATCGACCCGATCGACGGCACCAAGAACTATGTGCGCGGAGTGCCGGTCTGGGCGACGCTGATCTCCCTGATGGTGCAGACGGAGTATCAGGGTGAGATCGGTTACGAGCCGGTGGTGGGCCTGGTGTCGGCGCCGGCGCTGGGCCGGCGCTGGTGGGCGGCGAAGGGGTCGGGCGCCTACACCGGGCGCAGCCTGACATCGGCCAACCGGCTCCAGGTCTCCCGGGTGGGCCGGATGGCGGACGCGTCGTTCGCCTACTCCTCGCTGAGCGGCTGGGAGGAGCGCGGGATGCTGCCGGGCTTCCTGGAGCTGACGCGCGCCTGCTGGCGGACGCGGGGCTACGGCGACTTCTGGCCGTACATGATGGTCGCCGAGGGGTCGGTGGACATCTGCGCCGAGCCGGAGCTGTCGCTGTGGGACATGGCGGCGAACGTCGTCATCGTCGAGGAGGCGGGCGGCCGCTTCACGGGGCTGGACGGGCGTCCGGGGCCGCACAGCGGCAACGCGGCGGCGTCGAACGGGCTGCTCCACGACGAGATGCTGAACTACCTGCGGCGGTAAGCACTCCGGAGCGTCCTAAACCCACAAGGCGTCGTAAAAATCTGGCAAAAATCACCCCTGTTCAGGCCTTGTTCGCGCTCTTGACGGTGTGTGACGATGACAGCCTCCCCGGTTTGTGAACTTGTGAAGTCCGGCGTTTCCTGCTGGAGTTCACGGTTCCGGGAACGTTCCGGGATCGCATCGCAGTCCACCAAGGAGGTGGCTACGGCCATGCTCGTCCGCGACGCCATGAGCACGGTGGTCCTCACCATCGGCCCCGCGCACACCCTCCGCCAGGCCGCCCGGCTGATGTCCGCCCGCAGGGTGGGCGCGGCGGTCGTCCTCGACCCCGACACCTATGGGCTCGGGATCCTCACCGAGCGCGACATACTCGACGCGGTCGGGGCGGGCCAGGATCCCGACCGCGAGACCGCCCACGGCCACACCACCACCGACGTCGTCTTCGCGACCCCCGAGTGGACGCTGGAGGAGGCGGCGGCCGCGATGTCGCGCGGCGAGTTCCGGCATCTGATCGTCCTCGACCGCAGCGAGGCGGTGGGGGTGGTCTCGGTGCGCGACATCATCCGCTGCTGGCTGCCCGCGCGCCGGCGCGCGCAGCCGGCGACGGTCTCCGCGTGAGCGGAGGCGTATGAGCGGAGGTGCGTGAGCCGGAGCCGGCGCGGAGGATGCCGGGAGCAGGCCGAAGAGGCCGGAGCCCCTTGGCGTCCGGCCTCTTCGGTTTGTACGGCAAGCGTCCAGGGTCGTCAGCCGCGCAGGGCCTGGACGGCGGCCTCCAACCGCTTGCCGTAGTCGGGGTCCGCCTGGCGGAAGTTGTTGATCGCGCGCTCGGCGATGTCGTCGCGCGACACCTTGGCGATGAAGCCGGCGAGGTTGGCGATCAGGCGCTCCTTCTCCGCCTCCGACATCAGGCGGTAGAGGTTGCCCGCCTGGACGAAGTCGTTGTCCTCGGCGTGCGAGGGAGCGACGTGGTTGCCGGTGACCCCGGTGACGGGCACCGGCTGCCACAGCGGCCGGTCCGTCTGGAAGGGGCCGCCGAAGCTGTTCGGCTCGTAGTTCTTCGCGCCCTTGTGGCGGCCGTCGTAGAGGGAGCCGTCACGGGAGTGGGTGCGCGCCTCGGTGGCGTGGGGGCGGTTCACCGGCAGGTGGTCGGCGTTGATACCGACGCGGTAGCGGTGGGCGTCACCATAGGCGAAGAGCCGGCCCTGGAGCATCTTGTCGGGGGACGGGCCGATGCCCGGCACGAAGTGCGCCGGCGAGAAGATCGACTGCTCGACCTCGGCGAAGATGTTCTCGGGGTTGCGGTTGAGCTCCAGCTTGCCGATCTCGATCGGCGGGTAGTCCTCGTGCGGCCAGACCTTGGTCAGGTCGAACGGGTTGAAGCGGTAGTTCGCCGCCTCGTCCGCCGGCATGATCTGCACCTGGACGGTCCAGGTCGGGAAGTCGCCGCGCTCGATGGCCTCGCGCAGATCGCGCTGGTGGCTGTCGGGGTCCTCGCCCGCGAGCTTGTTGGCCTCGTCCTGGGGGAGGTTCTTGATGCCCTGGTCGGTCTTGAAGTGGTACTTGACCCAGAAGACCTCGCCGGCCTCGTTGTTCCACTGGTAGGTGTGCGAGCCGTAGCCGTTCATGTGGCGGTACGAGGCGGGGATGCCCCGGTCGCCGAAGAGCCAGGTCACCTGGTGGGTGGACTCGGGCGACAGGCCCCAGAAGTCCCAGACGTTGTCCGCCTCCTGCGAGCCGGTGTACGGGTCGCGCTTCTGGGTGTGGATGAAGTCGGGGAACTTGATGGCGTCCTTGATGAAGAACACCGGGGTGTTGTTGCCGACGAGGTCGTAGTTGCCCTCTTCGGTGTAGAACTTCAGCGCGAAGCCGCGGGGGTCACGGACCGCGTCCGCCGCGCCGAGGTTGCCGGCGACCGTCGAGAACCGCAGGAAGGTCTCGGTCTCCTTGCCCACCCGGGAGAGGAACTTCGCCCGGGTCCAGCGGGTGACGTCGGCGGTGACGGTGAAGGTGCCGTAGGCACCGGCGCCACGGGCATGCACGACGCGCTCCGGGATCCGCTCGCGGTTGAAGTGGGCGAGCTTCTCCAGCAGCAGCTGGTCCTGGATCAGCATGGGCCCGCCGAAGCCCGCGCTCTCGCTGTTCTGGTTGTCCGCGACCGGAGCACCGGACTCCGTGGTCAGCGGTCCCGTCACCGTTGCCGCCTCGCCGTTCGTCGACACGTACGCCTCCGTCGTCAGATCGTCTGCCTCTTGGCCTGAGCCGAGATCGATCCTACATTGGACTTTGTCTAAGTCAAGATGCCGACGACACAAATATGGGATCCAGTGGTGGACAAGTCCCGCTGCTACGCTGGTCCTATCTGACTGATAGGTGAATGGCATGAGTGACCTGCTGGAACGGCTCCGGGGCCGCGGCTGGCGGCTGACCGCGCAGCGACGCGTCGTCGCCGAAGTGCTCGACGGAGACCATGTGCACTACACCGCCGACGAGGTGCACGCCAAGGCCGCCGGTCTCCTGCCGGAGATCTCGCGCGCCACGGTGTACAACACGCTCGGCGAGCTGGTCTCCCTGGGCGAGGTCCTCGAGGTGAGCACGGACGGCCGCGCCAAGCGCTACGACCCCAACGCGCACCACGCCCATCAGCACCTGGTGTGCTCCCGGTGCGGCACGATCCGCGACGTCCACCCCTCCGGCGACCTGCTGGGCGACCTCCCGGCCGAGGAGCGCTTCGGCTTCCAGGTCTCCGCCGTCGAGGTGACCTACCGCGGCATCTGCCCGAACTGCTCCGCGGCATGACGAAAGGCCCGGATCCCATGGATCCGGGCCTTTCGTATCAGTAGCGGGGACAGGATTTGAACCTGCGACCTCTGGGTTATGAGCCCAGCGAGCTACCGAGCTGCTCCACCCCGCGTCGATGCGCTTACTCTAACCCGTCCGTGACCGCTGATGCAAACGCCCTTACGAGCCCGCTTACATCGCGGTACGGCCGGCGGCCACCGGGCGCGGCCTACGCGCTGAGCTCCTGCTGAAGCGCGTCCCGCAGCCGGGCCGCCCGTTCGGCGACCTCCGCCGGGCCGAGCTCGACCGCCTGCGCGCACCACAGCCGCCCCTCGGCGAGGTCGCCGCGCCGCGCCGCGAGCAGGGCGAGCCGCAGCGCGGCCCGGCCGTGCCCGGCCTCGGCGGCCCGGGCCCACCACAGCGCGGCCTCCTGCTCCCTGCCCTCACGGGCCAGCAGCAGCCCGAGGTTGAAGGCGCCGTTGCGGCTGCCGGCCTGGGCGGCCTCCCGGTACCAGTGGGCGGCGGCGCCCGCGTCGCCACGCTGGGCGACCAGCATGCCCAGGCGCACCTGGGCCCGCCGGTGGCCCTGCCGGGCGGCGCGTTCGTACCACTCCTCGCACTCGCCGCGGGTCTCGTCGTCGCGGTCGAGCAGGGCGCCCAGCCGGAAGGCCGCCTCGGCGTTGCCGCCCCTGACGGCGATCCGCAGATGGCGCTCCGCCTCGTAGGTGTCCTCCGCGCCGCCGTCCCGCAGCAGGGCCATGGCGACCTGGAGCGCCGCGTCCGTGTGCCCGGCGGCCGCGGCGCGCTCGTACCACTGGAAGGCCAGGTCCTCCTCGTCGCGGCCGGTGTAGAGGATGCCCAGGTTGAAGGCGGCGTCCACGCTGCCGGCCTCGGCGGCCTTGGAGAACCACGGCTCGGCCCCGGCGGAGTCGCCGTGCTGGAGCAGCAGGACGGCCAGCGCGTTGGCGGCCTCCTTGTGCCCGGCGTAGGCGGCGCGGCGGTACCACTGCTCGGCCTGGGCCGTGCGGCCCTGCTCGGCGCAGAGCAGGCCGAGGTTGTACGCGCCGTTGATGTCGCCCGCGTCCAGCGCCGCGCGGTACCAGCGCTCGGCCTGCTGGGACTCGCCGCGGTCGGCGTGGAGGGCGCCCAGGGCGTTGGCGGCGTTGCCGTCGCCCTCCTGGGCCGCTCGGCGCCACCACACGGCGGCGCTGTCGCCGTCCCCGGCGTCGCGCAGCAGGAAGCCCAGGGCGCAGGCGGCGCGCGGCTCGCCGTCCTTGGCGGAGGTGAGGTACCAGCGCGCGGCCTCCTGGGTCTCGCCGCGCCCCTCCAGCAGGGTGCCCAGGTGGAGGGCGGCACGGCGGTGGCCACGGGCGGCGGCCTGCCGGTACCACTGTTCGGCCTCGCCCGCGGGGCCGTCCTGGCGGCGGCCGCCCGCGGCCGCGGCGCGCAGCTCGCGCACGGAGGTGTCGCCTCCGCCGACGTTCACATGGCGGCCGCCGGTGGGCGGGCCGAGGCCCGCGGCAAGGCCGTTGGCGGCGTCCTGGGCGGCTCGTGGCGCCCGGCCGTCGAGTATCCGCGCCAGCCGGTACGCGGCCTCGCGGTGGCCGCGCTCGGCGGCGGAGCGGAACCAGCGCTCCGCGCCCACGTCGCCGCGGTGCTCCAGCAGGTCCGCGAGGGCGTAGGCGCCCAGCGCGTGCCCGGACTCGGCGGACTGCCGCAGCCAGTACTCGGCGGCGGGCTCGTCGCCGCGCTCGCGGTGGTAGCGGCCCAGGGCGTGGGCGGCCGCGGCGGAGCCCGCGACGGCGGCGACGCGCCACCAGCTGGCGGCCTCGTCGGCGTAGCCGCGCTGGTGCAGCAGGACGCCCAGGTTGTTGGCGGCGGAGCGGTCGCCCTCGGCGGTGGCGGCGCGCAGATGGCGCTCCGCGCCGTCCAGGTCGCCGCGGCGCAGCAGCAGGGCGCCGAGCCTGCTCAGGGATGCGGGGTCCCCGGACTCGGCGGCGCGGCGGCGGGCCGTCTCCAGCTCAAGGTCGGCCGCCTCGGTGGCGCAGGAGGGCTCGGATCCCTCGCGCGTCTCGGTGGTCCCCACCGGCCCCCCCGGGCCGGACGACGACGGGTCCTGATCGTCCCGGTGGCTCCCGTCCCCGGGAGCCGCTACAAGCCGACGTGTTTCCAACAGCCTCGCCTTGTCCCCCATAAGTCCCATCGTCGCACTCCCGCAACCTGCGTACACCACGAATACCGCAGTCAGTGAGGTCACTTCAGCGTTTTGTCGACTTCCCGACTTCCCGACACGGCGGTGCCCCAAACTCTAATCAAAAGCCCCGCACACAACCCGCACAGACCACCCGGACAGCCGACAGCGGCCTCGCACACGGCACTCGGGCGGCCGTCCGGCGGCCCGGTACACGAACAAGGCCCGGAGTCCGATAACTCCGGGCCTTGTCTTTGAGTAGCGGGGACAGGATTTGAACCTGCGACCTCTGGGTTATGAGCCCAGCGAGCTACCGAGCTGCTCCACCCCGCGTCGTTGTGGCACAACCGTACCACGACGACGCGGGGGGCGGGGCGGTCAGCTGCCGGGCTTGGTGCCGCCGCCGGGCGCCGCGGCCTCGGCCTTGGCGATCCGGTCGAGAGCGGCCTTCAGATCCTGCTGGGCCTTGCCGTAGGCGGCCCAGTCCTTGCTCTCCAGCGCCTTCTGCCCTGCGTCGAAGGCGTCCTGAGCATCCTTCACGGCCTGCTTGACCGTCGGGTTCTCACTGGCCGGGGGCGTGGTGCCCTCGGTGGGCGGCTTGGTGCCGGGCGCGGGGCTCTTCACCTCGAACACGGCGTCGAGGGCCTTGCCGAGGTCGTCCTCGAAGGCGGTCTTGTCACCGTAGGTGACCAACACCTTCTTCAGACGCGGGAAGTTGGAGCCCGCGCCGCGCACATAGACCGGCTCCACATACAGGAGGCCGTCGTCCAGCGGCACGGTCAGCAGGTTTCCGTACTCGATCTCGGAATCGCCGCGCTTCAGAATATTGATCTTATTGGCGATCTCGGGGTCGCCGTTGAACTTGCTCTGGACCTGCTGGGGACCCGAGGTCGTGGTCTCCGACGGCAGCTTCAGAATTCTGATCTTTCCGTAACCGGAGCTCTTGGCATCGGCGTCGACGGCCATGAAGGCGCCCAGGTTCTCCCGGCTCTTCGGCGTGAACGTCGTCGTCAGCGAGAACGCCGACGCCGGCTGGCCCGGCATCCGCATGCTCAGGTAGTACGGCGGGACCGCGTTGCCCGACTTGTTGGTCGGGTCGTCCGGGACCTGCCAGCGCTCGCTGCCGGTGTAGAACGTGCCGGGGTTGGTGACGTGATAGCGGGTCAGCAGTTCGCGCTGCACCTTGAAGAGGTCCTGCGGGTAGCGCAGGTGGTCCAGCAGACCGGCGCTGATCTCGCTCTTCGCCTTCACCGTGCCCGGGAAGGCCTTCATCCAGGTCTTGAGCACCGGGTCCTTGGTGTCCCACTGGTACAGCTTCACCGTGCCGTCGTAGGCGTCCACGGTCGCCTTGACGGAGTTGCGGATGTAGTTGACCTGATTCTGCTGGGCCACCACCGCGCGCTGACCGGTGGTCAGCGAATCGGCCGTGGAATCGCCGAGCGTGGTGCGCGAGGCGTAGGGATAGCCGTTGGTCGTGGTGTACGCGTCGACGATCCACTGAATGCGCCCGTCGACCACCGCCGGATAGGCGTCGCCGTCGATCGTCAGCCACGGGGCGACGGATTCGACGCGCTCCTTCGGCGTGCGGTTGTACAGAATCCGCGAGCCGTCGCCGATGGCGCCCGAATAGAGGATCTGCGGCTCGCCGAACGCCACCGCGTAGGCGGCCCGGTTGACCGGATTGGCGAGGCTGACGCCGCTCTTGCCCTCGTAGCTGTAGCTCTTCTCGCCGCTGTCGCCGGAGTAGTCGAGCTCCTTCTGCGGGCCGCCCACGATGGAGTACTGGGTGGTCTTCTCGCCGTAGTACACCCGCTGCTCGTACTTGCCGAGCGCGCCCTTGGTGGGCAGGTCCCGCTCGGTGAAGGCGGGGTCGCCCTCGCCGACGGCGGTGGTGCCCTTGGCCGTGATGGCGCCGTAGCCGTGGGTGTACTTGAAGTGGTCGTTGATCCAGTTGCGCTCGGGGATGCCGTTGATGTTCAGCTCGCGCAGACCGATGACCGTGTCCTGCTCCTTGCCGTCGACCTTGTAGCGGTCGACGTCCAGCGTGGAGGGGAACTGGTAGTAGCCCTTCACCTGCTGGAGCTGCTGGAAGGTGGGCGAGACGATGTTCGGGTCGAGCAGGCGGATGCTGGCGGTGGAGTCCGCCGCGGCGCGCAGCCGCTCCTTGTCCTGCTGGCTCTTGCCCTTCAGATCGCTCTTGCCCACGTAGTCCGTCACCTCGGACCCGTCGATGCCGTAGGCCTCACGGGTCGCGGTGATGTTCTTCTTGATGTAGGGCGCTTCCTTGGCCTGCTCGTTCGGCTGGACCTGGAACTTCTGCACGATCGCCGGGTAGAGCCCGCCGATCAGCACCGCCGAGAGCACCATCAGGCCGAAGCCGATCACCGGCAGCTGCCAGGTGCGCCGCCAGAGCGTCGCGAAGAACAGCACGGCGCAGATCAGCGCGATGATGAACAGGATCGTCTTGGCCGGCAGATAGGCGTTCGCGTCCACATAGCGCAGCCCGGTCCAGCCCTCGGTGGACTTCAGGCCGCTGGACTTCACGGCGAGCCCGTAGCGGTCCAGCCAGTAGGCGACGGCCTTCAGCGTCACGAAGACGCCGAGCAGCACGGACAGGTGCCCCGTGGCCGCCGCCGTGGCCCGGCCGCCCGGGCTGGTGAGCCGCAGCCCGCCGTAGAGGTAGTGCACCAGGGCGGCGGCGATCAGCGACAGGACCGCCGCCGCGAAGCCGAAGCTCAGCAGGAAGCGGTACCAGGGCAGGTCGAAGGTGTAGAAGGAGATGTCCTTGTGGAACTGCGGGTCCCGCTGTCCGAAGGACACGCCGTTGACCCACTGGAGCCAGGTGCGCCACTGGCCGGCGGCGGACGCGCCCGCGACCAGGCCCACCAGCGACGTGACCGCCAGCAGCACCCACCGCTTGTAGGGGGCGATGCTCATCCGGTAGCGGTCGAGGCTCTGCTGCTCCATGGACATCGCGCTCAGCGGCGGCCGCAGCCGGTGCGCCAGCCAGATGTTCGTTCCCACCGCCACGGCCATCAGCAGGCCGAAGACGGCGAACAAGCCGATCTTGGTGCCGAGGGTGGTGGTGAAAACGGAGGAGTAGTCGACCGAGCGGTACCAGAGCCAGTCGGTCCAGAACCCGGCGAACATGACGAAGAGCATGGCCAGCACCGCCAGCACGCCCAGGGTCATCAGCAGGGTCCGGACACGCCGGGACGGTCGGCCGACTCTGATCCGTGGCCCGGACGGGCCTCCGCCGCGGTCCGGCATCTGGAAAGCCAAGGTGCGCACCTCGAAGTTCGCTGTCGATGAAGCTTGTCGATCGAGCTCGACCGAGCCGCTGTGAAGCTTGGGGAACGAGTTGTCGATCAGGCCCACGCGATAGTAGGACCCACAGTGGCAACTTACCGACGCTTTACTCGGTTCCCGTTTTCGGGCTCGGTCAGGGCACGATATTGACCATGTCCAGCAATACCGGTTCGAACCTTCCCGGCTCCCAGGAGCCCAGCGTCCCCATGGCGGCCAGCCCGCTCACCCGTGCCGTGCTCGAGATCGACGAGTACGCCTCCACCCTGGGCTGGGATCAGCCCGCGCGCCTGTTCGCCCTGGTCGACACGGCCCGGCTGCGTACCCAGGAGCCCGGTCTGGCCGCCCAGCTCGGCCTCGACGACGAGGCGTCGGCCAGCGCCTCCTTCACCCCCATCGAGCAGGAGGAGCTGCCCAAGGGCACCGCCCTCGACAAGTTCCTGGGCACCATCGCCTGGCCCGACGCCGTGGTGGGGTGCGCCCTGACCGTGGAGCGGCTGATGCTCCCGCCGTCCGCCGAGGCGTCCGTGCCCCACGGCATGAACGACAAGCAGCTCGCCTCGTGGGTCGCCAAGCACCCGGACCGCCAGGAGGTCCGGATGACGGTGGCCGTGCTGCGCGACGGCGCACGGGAGTCGGCCGTCCGGCTGCGCGAGAAGGACTCGCCGACCGAGGTCCTCACCGGCGCCGACCTGGTGCCGGGCCTGGCCGAGGCGCTGTCCGCCACCTTCGAGGACTAGCGCACCGGAAGACTCCGCGGGGGGGCCGGTCAGCCCGTCTTGCACTGGGGCAGGCCGGCCGTGTCCCCCTTGCGGAGCTTCTCCAGCGACTGGAGGGCGTCCTTGATCGTGTCGACCTTGATCAGGGTCAGGCCCGACGGGGTGTCCTTGGCGGCGGCCGCGCAGTTGTCCTTGGGCGTGAGGAAGTAGCGGGCGCCCTTGTCGCGCGCCCCGACCGTCTTCATCTCCACGCCGCCGATCGGGCCGACCTTGCCGTCGTCGTCGATCGTGCCGGTGCCCGCGATGAACTTCCCGCCGGCCAGATCGTCCGGCGTGAGCTTGTCGACTATCCCCAGTGCGAACATCAGCCCGGCGCTGGGCCCGCCCACGTCCGCCAGCTTGATGTTGATCGTGAACGGGAAGGTGTGGTCCGTACCGGCCTGGATGCCGACGATCGCCCTGTTGTCGTCGGGGGCCTTGTTGGTGACGAGGGTGACCGTGTCCTCCGTCCTCGGCTCCCGCTTCTCCTTCTCCGCGGCGGCCGCCTCCTTGGCGGGAACGACCCGGAACGTCACCTTCTCGCCCGGCTTGTGCCGGGTGACCAGCTTGGCCACGTCGCCGGGCTGCTTGATCTCCGTGCCGTCGACGGACTTGATCACGTCTCCGGCGTGCAGCGTCCCCTCGGCGGGGCTGCCCTTGACGACGGACGACACGACGACCCGCGAGCCCACCGGGATGCCGAGCTGCTTCAGGGCGGCGACCTTGGCGCTCTCCTGGGATTGGCTGAACTCCTCCGCCGTCTCCTGGTTCAGCTCGTCGGGGGACTTGTCGTCCGGGTAGAGCGTGCTGTGCGGGACGACCAGGTTGTCGTGGGCGAGCCAGCCCCAGACCGCCTCCACCAGATTCATCCGGTACTGCGAGCCGGTGACACGGACCGTCGTCATATTGAGATGACCGGTCGTCGGATACGTCTTGCGGCCGGAGATCTGGAGCACCGGCTCACCGCCGTGCTCACCCAGGGTGTTCACCGTCGGCCCCGGGGACATCTCCGCGTAGGGCACGGGGATCAGCACGCCTGCGCAGAGCAGCGCGATCAGCATCAGAAGGGAGGCGAGCATCGTCGCGGTGCGGCGGGGCATGGAACGACAGTACGGGACCGGTCCGGCAGTCCACCCTCGGGGCGGTCCGTCCGGGGCAGATATGGGAACTCTCCGACGACTCGGGTCAGCTCGCCGGACCGGATCCGGACTCGGCCCGTTCCATCGCCTCACGGAACTTGGCGTAACCCGCCAGCTCCGCGACATCCCCGGACTTGCGGTTTCTGGCCGCCCAGCTTCCCCAGAGCGCGGCCACGACGGCCGCCGCAGCGGGAATCAGCAACCAAGCGAGCGCCGCCATGCCGGCCTCCGACCCCTCACGCAATCGCCATTGAACCGATGAGCAGATTAATCATCTTCGGTCTCAACGCTTACGTCAGGGGGCCGGTTACGCAACCAGGGACGGCCCAATAGTGGCCGACTTCGGACACCGGGCCACTCAGTCGGCACGCTACGCGCCGACCCGCCCCCAGCTACCTCCCCCAGCTACCGCTGGGAGGTGCCCCCAGAGGTGCCCCCAGGACGACGGCGCTACGCGCCGACCCATTCGTCCGTACCGTCCGCGAAGGTCTGGTGCTTCCAGATCGGCACCTCGCGCTTGAGGTCGTCGATCAGCCGCCGGCACGCCTCGAAGGCCTCCGCCCGGTGCGGGCACGAGACCGCCACCACCACCGCCAGGTCCCCCACGGCCAGCTCCCCCACCCGGTGGACGGCGGCCAGCGCCCGCACCGGGAAGTCGGCCGCGACCTTCTCCGCGACCCGGCGCAGCTCGGCCTCGGCCGTCGGGTGCGCGGAGTAGCCGAGCCCGGTGACGTCCGCGCCGCCGTCGTGGTCCCGGACCGTGCCCACGAAGAGGGCGGTGCCACCCGCCGCGGCGTCGCCGATCGCCGCGAAGACCTCGTCCACGGACAGCGGGGTGTCCCGGATCGCCAGAAGCCGTATCGGCTCCCCGGTGGCGAGCTCGCCGGGGTGGTCGTGGTGCGTACGGGGGCGGGGCGTGCCGGAGGGCGGGTGAGGTGCCATGGAGCCATCGTGCCGCATGCCCCCGGCCGGCGATCGCGGCGATTCCACCAGCGCCCGCGCGAGGCGCCCTGTGCGGTTCTACGGGCCCCGGCGGCCCCGTCCGGCCCCCGGCGCCCCCACCCGGGCCGGGGAGTCGCCCACGCCCCCTTCCGGCCGCGCAGGGCCCTCCTGGGCCCGTACGCCCGTACGCCGTACGTCCGTGCCGCGGGTTCCCCCTGCGAACCGCCGCGAGCCGCTGTGAACCGTTTACAGCCGGCGGCGGGCCTTGCGGGCCCTGCGCACCAGGGCCGCGGTGCCCAGCAGCGCCACCGTCGCGCCGGCGGCGCCCGCCGCGGTGGCGTCCTTGCGGCCCAGGCGGCGGCCGGCGACGGTGTGGCGGCCGGCGACCTCCTCCAGCAGCTCGGCGAGGACCTCCTCGTTGGTCCAGCGCGGCCGCCAGCCCGCGTCGTGCAGCCGGTGGCCGCTGACCACCCAGGGGTGCATCGTGTACGCGAGGTCGCCCGCCGGGGACGGGGTCAGCCCCAGCCGGTGCAGCCGGGAGGCCGCGCCGAGGGCGACCGCCGAGGGCAGCTCCATGCGGCGGATGCCGGTGAGCTCCTCGACCTCCTCCTGCTCCAGCCAGCCGTCGCAGCCGACGGCCAGCTCCCCCTCCGCCTTCTCCAGGGCGGCGAACTCCAGCGCGCTCACCAGGTCCTCCACATGGCAGAACTGCCAGGTCGGCCGGGATCCGGCGACCACCAGGAGGCGGGGCGACTCGAAATAGCGGGTCAGGGCCGTGTCGGTGCCGCCGACCAGGACGGCGGGCCGCAGCACGGTGACGTTCAGGCCGGGGTGCGCCCGGGGCGCGCGCCTGGCCAGCCGCTCTATCTCCAGCAGGTCTCCCACGCCCGTCGCCTCGGCGGTGGCGCGCAGCTCCGCGTCCTCGGCGAGCGGCACGTCGTTGTCCGGGTGCGCCCCGTAGACCATGGCCGAGGTGCACAGCACCACCCGGTGCACCCCGGCGGCCGCCGCGGCGGTCAGCACGGTCTGGGTGCCCCGCACGTTGTAGGCGGTGCGGGCGGCGGCGTCGCCCTCCAGGTCGAGGTCGAGCGCGAGGTGGACGACGACGTCGGCGCCGCGCAGCTTCTCGGCGATCGCCGGGTCGCGGACGTCCAGGACGTGCCACTGCGCCTCGGTGACGTCGCCGCGGCGCTCGTCGATCGCCACCACGTGCTTGATCTCCTCGGACGCGGCGAGGCGCCGCGTGAGCAGCGCTCCGACGCCGCGTGCGGCACCGGTGACCGCGACGACGGGCCGGCGGCCGCGCGCGGGCATGCCGCGCGGCGCCAGGGTGCGCGGGATCGCGCTCTCGCGCGCGGAACCGTTTCGCGCTGCGCGAACTTCTCGGTCGGCTTCTCGGTCGGGGGAACTCACCGGGCGTCTCCAGCGGTTGTCTTCAGTACGTATGTGCCATCACGTTTGTCATGACGCGTACGTACCAGGTGACGTCCATCCTGCCGCAGGCCCCGGACGAGCGGAGCACCAAGCCCGGATAGCGGCGGGGGTGTCTACGCTTGGTGGTGTTGTCGGGCATTCGCCGCCGGTCCGGTGCCGGTGGCCCTACGAGCCGAGGAAACCCGTGAGTGACACCCCATTCGGATTCGGTCTTCCGCCGGAGGAGCCGGAGAACGGCGACGACGGCAAGAAGAAGGGCGGTGGCCAGGGAGGCGGCCAGGGGCCCGCGAATCCCTTCGGGTTCGGCGGGCTCCCCGGCGGTGGCGGGGACAACCCCTTCGCCGCGATGTTCGGCTCCATGAACCCCAATGATCTCGGCGCCGCCTTCCAGCAGCTCGGCCAGATGCTCTCCTACGAGGGCGGCCCGGTGAACTGGGACATGGCCAAGGACATCGCGCGCCAGACCGTCGCCCGCGGCACGGCCGACGGTTCCAAGGACGCGAGCGTCACGGACGGCGAGCGCGCCGCGGTCGAGGAGGCCGTGCGCCTGGCCGACCTGTGGCTGGACGGTGTGACGTCCCTGCCGTCCGGCTCGGGCACGGCCGTCGCCTGGTCCCGCGCGGAGTGGGTCGAGGCGACCCTGCCCGTGTGGAAGGACCTGGTGGACCCGGTCGCCGAGCGCGTCGGCGCCGCCATGGGCGGTGTGCTGCCCGAGGAGATGCAGGCCATGGCCGGCCCGCTGCTCGGGATGATGCGCAGCATGGGCGGCGCCATGTTCGGCACCCAGATCGGGCAGGCCCTGGGCGTGCTCGCGGGCGAGGTCGTCGGCTCGACCGACATCGGCCTGCCGCTGGGCCCGGCGGGCAAGGCCGCGCTGCTCCCGGTGAACATCGAGGCCTTCGGTTCGGGCCTTGAGGTCCCGCAGGAGGAGGTCCGGCTGTACCTGGCCCTTCGCGAGGCCGCCCACCAGCGGCTCTTCGCGCACGTGCCGTGGCTGCGCTCACATCTGTTCGGCGCCGTCGAGGGCTACGCCCGGGGCATCAAGGTCGACGCGTCCAAGCTGGAGGACGTGGTCGGCCAGCTCGACCCCAGCCACCCCGAGCAGCTGCAGGAGGCTCTCCAGCAGGGCATGTTCCAGCCGGAGGACACCCCGGAGCAGAAGGCCGCGCTGGCCCGTCTGGAGACGGCGCTCGCGCTGGTCGAGGGCTGGGTGGACGCGGTCGTGCACGCTGCGGCGGCCCCGCACCTGCCGTCCGCCGACCGGCTGCGCGAGACGCTGCGCCGCCGGCGCGCCTCCGGCGGCCCGGCGGAGCAGACCTTCGCCACGCTGATCGGCCTGGAGCTGCGCCCCCGCCGGCTGCGGGACGCCTCCCGGCTGTGGGCGTCGCTGACGGACGCGCGCGGCCTGGAGGGCCGGGACGGCCTGTGGGAGCACCCGGACATGCTGCCCACCGCCGCCGACCTGGACGACCCGGACGGCTTCGTCCACCGCGAGCACCTGGACTTCTCCGAGCTCGACAAGATGCTCGGCGAGGCCGCCAAGGGCACCGGTGAGAAGCCGGCCGGTGAGCGCGAGGCCGAGGGCAAGGACGACGGCGGCAAGGGCGAGCCCGGGGACGAAAAGGGTGAGTCCGGCAAGTGAGCCTTCACGAGAACGCGGCCCTCGTCCTCAAGGAGTACGCGGACCAGCCGGAGCTGCGCGACGTCTATCTGGACCACCTCGCCGCCCACCCGGACGGCATGTGGAAGCCCTGCCAGGCGGGGCACGTCACCGCGAGCGCCCTGGTGATCGACCCCGCGCGCGGCCGGGTGCTGCTCACGCTGCACCGCAAGCTCCGGATGTGGCTCCAGATGGGCGGTCACTGCGAGCCCGGTGACGCCACGCTCGAGGAGGCCGCGCTGCGCGAGGCCACGGAGGAGTCCGGCATCGCGGGGCTGACGCTGCTGCCGGGCGGCCCGGTGCGGCTGGACCGGCACCCGATCCCGGCGCCGTGCAACTGGCACCTGGACGTGCAGTACGCGGCGCTGGTCCCGGACGGGGCCGTCGAGGCGATCAGCGACGAGTCGCTGGACCTGCGCTGGTTCCCGTACGACGAGGTGGGCTCGGTGGCCGACGAGTCGGTCGTCGAGCTGCTGCGCCGGACGCTGGAGCGCCTGTAGGCGCCACGGTACGACGTAAGGGGCGGTCACCCATGGTGACCGCCCCTTACATGTGCCCTGGCGCTCAGTTGCTCCAGATGTTGCCCTGGTTCTGGGCGTGGGCACCGTGCTGACCCAGGCCGTACTGGGCCATGAGGCCCTGGCCGATCTCCGTGCCCTGCGGCGGCAGCAGTTCGCTGGGCTGCACCAGCGCGTAGCCGTGGCCGGAGAAGCTGAGCTCCCAGCCCTCGCCCGTGCCGCCGCGCCGCCGCCACACACTGGACGAGGACGTCTGCGCCTGCATCTGCACCCGCAGCGACGCCGACCAGGCGACCACCGCGTCCGCGTCGGCGCTGACGACGCGGTCGGGGGTGACCTGGAGCATCAACGGATGGCCGGAGGTCATCAGCGCGACCTTGCCCTGGCCGGAGATGTTCAGCTGGTACGCGCCCGTACCGGAGATCCCGTACTGGCTGTCCACCGCGATGGTCTCCCAGTGGAGGCTGGAGTCCAGGGCCAGGACATAGGCGCCGTCGACGGTCAGGCCGTCCCGGTCCACGTCCATGATGTGGACGTGCTGGGCCAGGTTGGCGAAGTAGACCGTGCCCTGGCCGGAGCAGCGCATCAGGTCCAGGCCCTCGCCGGTGTGGGCACGGGAGTTCTGCTGGCCGCGCGTCTGGTACTCGGCGTCGAACTCGACCATGCCCTGGTAGGCGACCATCGAGCCCTTGCGGGCGAGGACGTCCTCGTGACCGGTGAGGGAGACCCGCAGCATCTGCGCGTTCTGGAGGGCGTAGCGGTCCTGCGTCTGGGCCTCGGTGTAGGCGAAAAGCGGGCTCTGCATGATGTTCTCGTTCTCCCCCTCAGCCCCGGGCCCGGAGCCGGTCGGTGCTGTCCTCGCTGGGCTGGACGACCACGAAGCCCTCGCCGGAGAAGCCCAGTTGGTAGGCCTCGCCGCTGCCCCGGCCGATCAGGGAGGACGCCTTGAAGCTGCGCTTGCCCTTCATCCGGAGGTTGCTGGACCAGGCGACGAGCGCGTCGGGGTCGACATAGGTCTCGTCGTCGCCGCGGCCGCAGTCGACGACGATCGGTGTGCCGCGGGAGGTGAGCGCCACCCAGCCGGTGCCGCTGATGCCCACGTTGAACAGGCCCTGTCCGGCGAACTTCGCCATGCCCTTGACGCGCTCGACGCCCCACTGGAGCTGGGCGTCGAAGGCGAGGACGTTGGTGCCGTTCACGGAGAGGGACTCGCCGTTGAGCTGGAGGCAGACGATGTCCGCCCCGTAGTCGGCGAGGTAGAGCAGGCCGTCGCCGTGGCAGCGCATGAGGGGGACGCCCTCGCCGGTGAGCCACTGGGAGGCCATCTGCCGGACGGCGGGCGGGTTCGGGTCGTACTGGACGTAGCCCTCGTAGGCGACCATCGAGCCCGTGCGGGCGAAGAGGTCCTGGCCGGTCAGCATGGCGACCTTGAGCATGCTGCTGCCGTGGTTCTCCATCCGCGGCCCCGACGGTACGGGGGCGGCGTGGCCCGGGAACGGCGGCTGGCCCATCGGCATCTGATGCATGGTCATTTCGGCTTCCCTCAGACCTCGTAGGGCTGGACGACGATGAAGTTGCCGGGCGCGCCCCGGAACTGGAGGTTCACGGCCTCTCCGCTATGGCCCGGGTACGAGGCGCGGCGCAGTCGCACCTGGCTGGAGATGATCACCTGGGCACCCGCCGACCAGGCCACGATGGCGTTGCTGTCGGCGTAGGTGGCGGGGGTGACGGGCAGCACCACGGGCGTGCCGTGGGTCTTGACGACGACGGTGCCGGTGCCCTGGAACTGCATGGTGAACAGCGCCCCGCCGGGGATGCCGTGGCCGTCGATCCGGCGCACCTCGTGGTGCAACGACTCGTCGAAGGCGAGCACCGCGTCGGCGCTGACGCAGATCGCGTCGTTCTCCAGCTGGATGGGGTGGACGTGCGCGGAGTTCTCGGCGAGGAAGACCTGGCCGCGGCCGGTGCAGCGCATCAGCTGCATCTCCTGGCCGGTGGCGCCGCCGACGATGCGGCCCATGAAGCCGGCGCCCTTGTAACCGAAGTCGACCTTGCCCTGGTAGAGCACCATGCTGCCCTGCCGGGCGAGCACGGGCTGGGGGTCGGCGCCGAGGTCGACCCGGATGAGCTTGGAGTTCTGGAGCGTCCAGCGCTGTCCGGTGGGGACCTCGCGGTACTTGTTCAGCGCCGCCTGGACGCCTGGCACGGCGGGCGGGGCGTACGGGCCGGGGTGGCCCTGCTGGGCGGGGGCGTGGGGCTGCTGGCCGTACGGGGCCTGCGGGGCGCCCGGGTAGGGCTGCGCGGGTGCGCCGGGGACGCCGGGCTGTCCGGGGGGCGGGGGCGGCGCGCCGTACGGCTGCTGTGCGGGGTAGGCGTGGGCCGGCGCGGCGGCCTGCCGGCCGTACGGGGCGTGCTGCCCCGGCACACCGGGCGGGCCGGGCGGCGGGACGACGCCACCGGGGGGCGTGTGGCCGCTGCCGGGCGCGTGGCCGGAGGGCGCGTGGGCGTGGCCCGTGGGTGTGTGGCCGGCGCCGGAGAAGTAGCCGGGCGGGGCGATGGGCGCGGCGAGGGTGGGGGCGGCGTGCACCTGGGCCGGGGGCGGGGTGCTGCCCGGCGGGGGCGCGAACCCCTGGGCGGATGCCGGGGGCTGGGGCGCCTGCTGGGCGGCGGGCTGCTGCGTGACGGGCGGCTGCTGGGCGGCAGGGGGCTGCTGCCCGGACGGGTGCTGCTGTGCGGGCGGGGGTGCGAAGGCGGGGGGCGCGCCGGCCTGCGCCGGGGGCGCGAAGGCGGGCACGGCGGCGGCCGGGGCGGGGGCCTCCGCCGGAGCGGGCTCCTCCTCCAGGACCTCGCCGCCGAAGTTCGTCAGCAGCGCCTCGAGGCCGCCGTCGAAGCCCTGCCCGACGGCGGCGAACCGCCAGACGTCCTTGAGGTAGATGTCACCGAGCATCACCGCGCGCTCGGTGGTGAACTCCGCGCCCGTGAAGGAGTAGCGCGCGACCTCCACGCCACCCGCGACGACCCGGAGGTAGCCCGAGCCCGCCTGCGACATCTGGCCGGCGCCGTCCAGCGTCGCCGTGAAGCTGAGTTTGCGGATGTGGGCCGGGACGCGGTCGAGCGTGACCCGGAAGGATTCCGTGTCGCCGGCCTGCGCGCCCAGTTGCTGGATGGCCTCCTCCGGCGACTTCGGCTGGTTGAAGAAGACGAAGTAGCGGTCGTCCGAGAGCTTCTCGTCGGCGTCGAGGCCGAAGCAGCTGACGTCGAAGGTCAGGCCGGGGCCGCCGATCTGCACTCCCACATACAGATCCGTCCCCGCCGTCAGGTCACTGATCTTGGCCTTGTGGCCGCGCTGGAATTCCCTGGACATGCGTGACGCCCGTCCCCCATCCGTACCCGTGGTGAATGCGTTGCGCCAGGCTAACCGCTGGCGGCGACAGCCGCCGATGCCGGGGCGGCCCCGCTCACGGGCCGGTCACTCGCCGCGGGCGGCCGGGAGGTGGGGCAGCCGGTCGGCGGCGACCACGCCCTCGAGGTAGCCCCGGGCGCGCTCGGTGCGCGGGTACGCCTCCAGGAGCCGCCAGAACTCGGGGCCGTGACCGGGGACGAGAAGGTGCGCCAGCTCGTGGAGGAGGACGTAGTCGACGACGTACTCGGGCATGCCCTGGAGACGGTGCGAGAGACGGATGCTGCCCTCGGCGGGGGTGCACGAGCCCCAGCGGGTGTTCTGATTCGTGACCCAGCGCACGGAGGCGGGCCGGGCGCGGCCGTCCAGATACTGCTCGGACAGGCAACGGGCCCGGTCGGCCAGCTCGGTGTCGCCCAGCATCCGCCGGCTCTCCTGCGCCGCGAGCTTGTCGAGCATCACGCCCACCCAGCGCCGCTCCTCGGCGTCCGACATCCGGGCGGGGATGAGCACGATCGTGCGGTCGCCCTCGCGGTACGCGGAGACCGTCCGCCTGCGGCGCGTGCTCCGCCGGACCTCGACCGCGTCGGCCTCCTGGCCTCGGGAAAGCGGGCTCGGGGCGCTGCGCGGCGGTCTCGCGGCACTGTGCAGGGGGTCGACGGGCACGGCCCCGACGTTACCCGCTGGCGGCACGGGAAGTCCCGCCCCTCCGTCGGTTGTCGGGGAAACACTCCCGGGAGCGCACGGCTTGTACGACTAACGCCCCCTTCCTGTGGACAACGCCGCGCGGCCGACGGCCGGGGCGGGCAGGCTGTGGCACGGACGAGGGGGGAACCATGCAGACGACCACAGCCACAGCCACGAACGTGATCAAGTCCGCGACGACGACCACGACCGGGACCGGGCGGGCGGAGACCGCGCATCCGATGCATCCGATGCTCAAGCCCGCGCTGCGCCGGGCCTGGCGCAGCCGGGACACGGTGCAGTTCGGGGTGGCTCCCGCGCACGCGGTGCTGTTGGGGCCGGTCGACACGGCGACGGGCTCCTTCCTCGGGCTGCTCGACGGGACGCGGGGGATGCCCCTGCTCCGCGAGGAGGCCCGGGGGATGGGGCTGCCGGAGGGGCGGGCCGACGAGCTGGTGGGGCGGCTGGCGGCGGCCGGGCTGCTGGACGATCCGCGCGGGGGTGGTGCGGAGGCCGCCGCGCTGCGGGGCCGGGGCGGCGCCCTGGAGCGGCTGCGGCCGGACCTGGCCGCGCTGTCCGTGCGCCATCCCGAGCCCGGCGCGGCGCTGCGGGTGATGGCCGCGCGGCAGAGGGCACGGGTGCAGGTGCGGGGCGCGGGGCGGGTGGGGGCGACGGTCGCGGCGCTGCTGTCCGCGTCGGGAGTGGGCCGGGTCGATGTCCGGGACGGCGGCTGTGTGGAGCCGTGGGACGTGGCGCCGGGGGGTGTGGGCGCCGAGCGGACCGGGGAGCGGCGGGACGTCGCCGCGCGGCACGCCGTGCGGCGGGCCACGCCCGTGCCCCCGCCCCGGGGCCGTTCGGGCGGCTCCCGGGGCGGGGGCGGGGAACGGGCGGAGGAGGGCGAGGAGAAGCCGCTGGGGCTCGTGGTGTTCGCGCCGCGCGACGGTCTGGCGGCCTTCGCGCCGGACCCGGCGGCGGCCGAGGAGCTGATCGCGGCCGGGACGCCGCATCTGTACGCGGGGGTGCTGGAGGCCACCGGGCTGGTGGGTCCGCTGGTGCTGCCGGAAAGGTCGGCGTGCGCGGGCTGTATCGAGCGGGAACGGGCCGAACGGGACGCGGCATGGCCCCGGATGCTCGCCCAGTGGAGGTCCGGGCGGGTCTCGGGGGTACCGTCTTGCGACATGGCACTGGCCACGGTCGTGGCGGGGCTGACCGTGGCGTGGGCGCTCGCCCTTCTCGACGGTGGGCCCACGCCGGGCGCCGGGGTCCGGCTGGAGCTGGCCCTGCCGGGTCAGCTCTGGCATCCCCGGCCCGTCGCACCGCATCCGCGGTGTCCGTGCGGTGCCTCGGCCCGGGGCGACGGGAAGTCCAGGGGTCGCGGAGGCGGCGCACGGGAGAATGACCCGGTAACCGCCGTCCGAGGCGTGGCTGTTCAGCTAGTTGGAGGGGCGCATGTCTGATCTACCCCGCAAGGCGGTCACGCGTACCGTCAAGTTGGCCGCGCTGCCCTTGGGGTTCGCGGGGCGCACGGCGCTCGGGCTGGGAAAGCGCATCGGCGGCCGCCCGGCGGAGATGATCGCCGCCGAGCTGCAGCAGCGCACGGCGGAGCAGCTCTTCGCGACGTTGGGGCAGCTCAAGGGGGGTGCCATGAAGCTCGGTCAGGCGTTGTCCGTCTTCGAGTCGGCTCTCCCGGAGCAGATCGCCGGCCCCTACCGGGCGGCGCTCACCAAGCTTCAGGAGGCGGCTCCCCCGATGCCGGTGGCCTCGGTGCACGCTGCGCTGGCGGAGCGGCTCGGTGAGGACTGGCGCGATCTGTTCGAGGAGTTCGAGGACAAGCCGGCGGCGGCCGCGTCCATCGGGCAGGTACACCGGGCCGTCTGGCACGACGGGCGCGAGGTGGCCGTCAAGGTGCAGTATCCGGGAGCGGGTGACGCGCTGCTCTCCGATCTGACGCAACTGGGCCGGTTCGCCAAGCTGCTGGGGCCGCTGGTGCCCGGGATGGACCTCAAGCCGCTCATCACCGAGCTGCGGGACCGGGTGTCGGAGGAGCTGGACTACGGGCTGGAGGCGCGGGCCCAGGGCGCGCACGCCCGGGAGTTCGCCGGGGATCCCGATGTGACGGTGCCGGACGTCGTCCACCACGGGGATCAGGTACTGGTGACGGAGTGGCTGGACGGGGTGCCGCTGTCCGAGGTGATAGCGGACGGCAGCCAGGAGATGCGGGACCGGGCCGGGCAGTTGCTGGCGCGCTTCCTCTTCTCGGGCGCGGCCCGCACCGGGCTGCTCCACGCCGACCCGCATCCGGGCAACTTCCGGCTGCTGACCGGGGACGCGCCCGACGGCCCGCCGGAGAAGTGGCGGCTGGGAGTGCTGGACTTCGGCACGGTCGACCGGCTGCCCAGAGGGCTGCCCGTCGAAATCGGCACGGCGCTGCGGCTGACCCTCGACGGCGAGGCGGACGCGGTCCACGAACTGCTGCGCGACGAGGGCTTCGTCAAGCCGGAGATCGAGCTGGACCCGGGGGCGGTGCTCGACTATCTCCTGCCCATCATCGAGCCGGCGCAAGTGGAGGAGTTCACCTTCACCCGGGACTGGCTGCGGGCGCAGGCGACCCGGATCGCCGATCCCCGCTCCCCCGCGTACCAGCTGGCCAGGCAGCTCAATCTGCCACCGGCCTATCTGCTGATACACCGGGTGACGATGAGCACCATCGGGGTGCTCTGCCAGCTGGGTGCCACGGTACGGCTGCGTGACGAAATGGAGGCGTGGGTGCCCGGTTTCACCACCGACGAGCGCAGTCAGGACACTTCCGCCTGAGGGTGAGCCGGGGCGCCCCGGTCGGCCCCGGTCTCACCACCAGGACGAGTCGAGGCGCCCTTCGATGGCTCTGAGGTTGGCGCGGGCGCAGTCGTCACAGAAGTAGTGGCGGCTGCCGTTCTCGACGGAGCAGATCCAGGTCGGCGGCGGTGTCCCGTCCGGTGCCGGAGCGCCACAGCGAGCGCACGCTACGGGCTTGTCGGCCTCGGGGTCCAGCCGCGCGGATTCATGCGTCTTGCGGTCCACTCCCAGACGATATCCCTGTGAGCGGGCCCGGCGTGGGTGGCGCACCCGAACGGGGTGCGGGGCCGGTCCGAAAGGACCGGCCCCGCGGTGGCTCACTACTGCATCACGGCCATGGCCAGGGCCCGGCGGGCCCGCAGCGAGGCGCGCTCGGCGCGGCGCTGCATCCGGCGGGCGGCGGCCAGCCGCACGGCCCTCCGTTGGGACTCGGCCTCCCTCAGCCGGTCGTGCATATGGGCCCTGGCCAGGGCTTCTGGGATGAGTTGCATGGCGTGGTTCCTGTTCTGACGCGAGGCGGTCGCGCCGGTGCGTTCATGGGTGGTGCTGGTGCCGGGGGCGAATGGCTCGGAGGTGGGGTGCATCGTCGGGTCCTGCTTCTTGGGGTCGTGCGTCGAGGGGCGGTCGATGGTGCCGATGGCGGTCATGCGCTGACCGGGTTCTTGCGCGGGCGGCCACGGGGCCGCTTGCGGGCGACGACCACACCCTGGACGAACAGCTCGCCACCCCAGACGCCCCAGGGCTCACGACGGTCCATGGCCCCGGCGAGGCAGGCGGCGCGCAGCGGGCAGGTCTGGCAGAGGGACTTGGCGTACTCGACGTCGGCCGGGGACTCGGCGAAGAAGACCTCCGGGTCATAGCTGCGGCAGGGGACCGGGACGCCGAGGTTTTCGATGGCCTCGTCGAGGTCGGTGAGGGCGGTCAGCGGGGTCAAGGTGTCCTCCGTGGGGACGGGCGGGGGGATCAGGTCGGTCGCTACGGACGGGGTGTGCGCCTTGAGTTGCACGGTGGGTGTTTCCTCGTCTGTTGTTCCGGCTGGTGGCCGGGCTGGTTTCCCCCGGCTGGGGGGCAAACAAAAGGGCCGCGGATCCCGGTGTGGGTTCCGCGGCCCTGGAAGGTGCCGACCTGATCATGCCGATCAGGCTGGATCTCTCCAGGGTTCGAGCCCACGGAAGGCCCACGTCTTGGGAAGGTGGTGCGCTGCGTTCAGGGATCCGGCGCCATTGGCGACCGCCGCGACGGCATAGGCCTGCGCCTGTGCCTCAGCTGCTGCCCTTACCTCGGATCCCTTGGTCGGTCGCTGTTCCGGCCGGACCGGAATGAGGACCTGGGTGGCGCCGGACAGACCGGTGCCCTGGAAGGAGCCGAGGAAGCCGAGCATGGCGGCGGAGCCGATCTGGCGATCGGTCATTTTGTCGCTGGCCATAAAGCTGATCATTGTCTCCGCCTCCTCTCGGCGTCTCGGGGGACCGCTGTGACACGGTCCAAGTCTTCGGTTTCAGTACAGCACGGAGTCAACGGAACCTGAAAGGCCCGTCGCTTCCCTGCTCGGAAGGCTATGGGCACTGCCTCCACACGCGCAAACTATTTTTCCGGAGTTTCTTGGGAGGTGTCCTGGGACACATCCGTCGAGCCCGGATCTTCGCCCGCGCACAGGGCGAGAACGTCGGCTCCGAACTTCCCGAGCTTCCGTCCTCCGACACCTGAGATGCTCGCGAGCTCCGCTTCGGTTCCCGGAACGGCCTCGGCGATCGCGAGAAGTGTCTTGTCGGTGAAGACGCAGTAGGCGGGCTGACCCAGCAGGCGGGCCTGCTCGGCCCGCCAGTCGCGCAGCCGTTCGTGGAGCGCCTCGTCGAGCTCGCAGGGGCAGTCCTCGCAGCGCATCAGTTTGATCTCGCCCGCGTCGGTCAGGGTCCGGCCGCAGACCCGGCACCGGGCGGAGCCGCGCCGTCTGCGCGCCCCGGCGCCCCGCTCGACGCCCCCCTGCCCGGCCGTGGCGGAGAAGACCGGGCGGACGGCCGCGGAGCCCGGCCGCAGGCCGTTGAGGAAGCGGGTGGGCCGCCGGGAGGGCCGGCCGCCCGGTGTCCGGGACAGCGCCCAGGACAGCGACAGGTGGACCCGGGCCCGGGTGACGCCGACATAGAGCAGCCGGCGCTCCTCCTCCACCTGCTCGTCGGTCTTGGCGTAGGTGATCGGCATCATGCCCTCGGCGAGCCCCACCAGGAAGACGGCGTCCCACTCCAGGCCCTTGGCCGCGTGCAGTGAGGCGAGCGTCACACCCTCCACCGTGGGCGCGTGCTGGGCGTTCGCCCGCTCGTCCAGCTCGGCGACCAGGTCGGCGAGGGTGGCCGCCGGGCGGGCCCGGACGAAGTCCTCGGCGAGGCGCACCAGCGCCGCCAGGGACTCCCAGCGGTCACGGACCGCCCCCGAGCCCGCCGGGGGCTCGGGCGTCCAGCCGCGCGTGCCGAGCACGGCGCGCACCTGGGAGGGCACGTCGTCGACACCGGCCAGCTGGGGGTCCGAGTGGCCGCCGGCGCGGGCGGCACCCCGCAGCAGCAGCCCGGCCTCGCGCACCTCGGGGCGCTCGAAGAAGCGCTCGGCGCCGCGCAGCTGGTAGGGCACCCCGACGTCGGCGAGGGCCTGCTCGTAGATCTCGGACTGGGCGTTGACGCGGTAGAGGATCGCGATCTCGCTCGCGGGCACCCCTGAATCCATCAGCTCCCGGACCCTGCGCGCGGTGCCCTCGGCCTCGGCGGGCTCGTCCGCGTACTCCCCGTAGACGGGCTCGGGGCCGCGGTCGCGCTGGGAGACCAGCTCCAGCCGGTGCTCGGCGGCCCGGCCGCGGGCCTGGGCCAGCAGTCCGTTGGCCAGGTGGACCACCTGGGGGGTGGAGCGGTAGTCCCGGACGAGCTTGACGACGGTGGCGTGCGGATGCCGGACCCGGAAGTTCAGCAGGTGGTCGGGGGTGGCGCCGGTGAACGAATAGATCGTCTGGCTGGCGTCACCGACCACGCACAGGCTGTCGCGGTCGCCCAGCCACAGCTCCAGCAGCCGCTGCTGGAGCGGGCTGACGTCCTGGTACTCGTCGACCACGAAGTGGTGGTACTGGCGGCGGACGGTCTCGGCGATGTCGTGGCGGTCCTGGAGGACGCCCACGGTGAGCAGCAGCACGTCCTCGAAGTCGATCACGCCGCGCTCGCGCTTGAGCTGCTCGTACGTCCCGTAGACCAGGGCGATCTCGGCGGGGTCCCGGGGGACCTCCCGGCCGGTCTTGGCGGCGGCGGCCGGATAGTCCTCGGGAACGGTCTGGGTGACCTTCGCCCACTCGATCTCGGACGTCACATCACGCAGCTCATTGCGGTCGAGCCGGATCCGGCAGCGGGCCGCGGCCTCCGCCACCACCTGGACCTTGCGCTCCAGCAGCCGGGGCAGCTCACCGCCCACGGCCTTGGGCCAGAAGTACTGGAGCTGGCGCAGGGCGGCCGAGTGGAACGTACGGGCCTGGACGCCGCCCGCGCCCAGCTGGCGCAGCCGGCCGCGCATCTCGCCCGCCGCCCGGTTGGTGAAGGTGACGGCGAGCACACTCGCGGGCTGGAGCAGACCGGACCGGACGCCGTAGGCGATGCGGTGGGTGATCGCACGGGTCTTGCCCGTACCGGCGCCGGCCAGCACGCACACCGGACCGCTCAGGGCCGTGGCGACCTCGCGCTGCTCGGGGTCGAGCCCGTCGAGCACCGCGTCGGCCGAGTCCGGCACCTGGGGGAAGAGAGTGGAGTGCGTTGCTGCTGTCACCCCGCCATGCTGCCAGGTCCGGCGGGGTGACCGGGAATGTCGTCCACAGGTGGGGCAGACCGGTCGTACTAATCCGGGAACGGTCCGGGATTGGTCCGGGAATGTGCCGGAACCGCGTCGGGGAGGCGTCGGAAACGCTCGGGAATGCTGCGCACCGGGTGTGCGTTCTTCCTCCGGAATCTCCCCCGAGGAAGAAGGAGCGCGGGTCGCATGTCGAGCACCGTGACGATGTACAGCACCACCTGGTGCGGCTACTGCCGCCGTCTGAAGACCATGCTGGACCGCGAGGGCATCGCCTACAACGAGATCAACATCGAGCTCGACCCCGAGTCGGCGGCCTTCGTGGAGAAGGCGAACGGCGGGAACCAGACGGTCCCCACCGTGCTCTTCGCCGACGGCTCCACCCTCACCAACCCCTCGCTGGCGCAGGTGAAGGCGAAGATCGGCGCCTGACGCCGGCCGGCCGCGCGCTCCCTACGGGAGCGGCTCGCCGTACCAGAGCTCGATCAGGCGGGCCGCGATGGAGATGCCGGTCGGAGGCAGGACCTCCCCGCTCTCGAACGCGGCCCGCAGCTCGTCCCGGGAGAACCAGCGCGCCTCGTGGATCTCCTCGCCGTCCACCTGGATGTCCGAGGACGTCGCCCGGGCCATGAAGCCCAGCATCAGGCTGGAGGGGAACGGCCAGGGCTGGCTGGCGATGTACTCCACGTCGCCGACGACGACGCCCGCCTCCTCGGCGACCTCCCGGCGCACCGCCTCCTCGATGGACTCCCCCGGCTCCACGAAGCCCGCGAGCGTCGAGAAACGGCCCTCCGGCCAGTGCATCTGGCGGCCCAGCAGCGCCCGGTCCTTCTCGTCCGTGACCAGCATGATCACGGCCGGGTCGGTCCGGGGGTAGTGCTCGGCGCCGCAGGCCTGGCAGCGGCGGATGTGGCCGGCGGCCGCGATCACCGTGCGCTCGCCGCAGCGCGAGCAGAAGCGGTGGAGGCGCTGCCAGTTCTCCAGGGCCACGGCGTGCACGAGCAGGCCCGCGTCGCGCGGGGACAGCAGCAGACCGGCCTCCCGCAGGCCCGCCGGGCGCGCGGACTGGTCGATACGGCCGGGCAGCGCGTCCTTCTGGAGCGCGAAGTAGGCCACACCGTGCTCGTCCTTGCCGAGGAAGTAGCGGTGCGTCTCGGTGACCGGCGCCTCGAAGGCGGGCGTCATCACCAGTTCGGTGCGGCCGTCGGGGGTGTCGTCGATCAGCGCCTGACCGCCGGAGACCACGAAGACCCGCGTCGTGGGGTGACTCCACGCCGCGGCGAGCCACGCCTCGTCCAGACGGTGGTGCGCGGCACGGTCGATGCCGCTCGCGCCGCTCAGTGCGACGTCGAGCGTGTCGGGCCGGGTGGCGGTGAATTCGGTCCAGGTGGTCACGGCTGCTTCCAACTCCCCCTCTTGACAATGTTTGTGCGTCTTGCGCGACACGACCGGCGTCAGGCGTCGCCGGGGCCGGCGCCCTTGCTGGTCGTCCCGGCCAGGTCCCCCCACAGGTGGGCGGCGGTCTCCACGCCCTTCATGAGCAGGTCCAGCTCGACCTTCTCGTTCGGCGCGTGCCAGCCGTCCGACGGCACCGAGATGCCGAGGAACAGCACCGGGGCGCCCAGGACGTCCTGGAGGTCCGCCGCCGGGCCCGAGCCGCCCTCGCGCGTGAAACGGACCTTCTGGCCGAAGGCCTTGGTCATGGCCCGTACGACCGACTGGAGCGCCGGGTGGTCCAGCGGGGTCAGACAGGGGCGGGTCGAGCCGGTGAACGTGATCTCGTGCCGGATGCCGCCGCCCTGCGGGAGGCGGGCCGCCACCCAGTCGCGCACGGACTCCTGGACACGATCGGCGTCCTGGCCCGCGACCAGCCGGAAGGACAGCTTCAGCCGGGCCGACGACGGGACGATCGTCTTGCCGCCGGGGCCCTGATAGCCACCGCCGATGCCGTTGACCTCGGCGGTCGGACGGGCCCAGACGCGCTCCAGCGTGCTGTAGCCCGCCTCGCCGAGGGTGCCGTGCGAGTGCGCGGCGCGCAGCCAGCGCTTCTCGTCGAACGGCAGCTCGGCGATCAGCTCGCGCTCCCGCTCGGTGAGCTCCACCACCCCGTCGTAGAACCCCGGGATCGTCACCCTGCGGTCCTCGTCGTGCAGGGCGGCCGCCAGGCGGGCGGCCTCCGTGGCCGGGTTGGGCACGGCGCCGCCGAAGGAACCGGAGTGGATGTCCTGGTCCGGGCCGTACAGGTCGATCTGGCACTCGGCCAGGCCCCGCATGCCCGTGCACACCGTCGGGGTGTCCTCGGACCACATGCCCGTGTCCGAGACGATCACGGCGTCGCAGGCGAGCCGGTCGGCGTGCGCGGCGATCAGCGCGGGGAAGTTCGGCGAGCCCGACTCCTCCTCGCCCTCGATGATCAGCTTGAGGTTGACGGCCGGGGCGGTGCGGCCGGTGGCCGCCAGGTGGGCGCGGACGCCCAGGGTGTGGAAGAACACCTGGCCCTTGTCGTCGGCCGCGCCGCGCGCGTACAGCCGGCCGTCGATCGTCGTCGGCTCGAACGGGTCCGTGTGCCAGCCGTCCTCGCGGGCGGCGGGCTGGACGTCGTGGTGGCCGTAGACCAGGACCGTGGGCGCGTCCGCCACGCCGGAGGGCCACTCCGCGAACACGGCGGGGGCACCCTCGCCGTCGCCCGTCTCCCAGAGCTCCGCCGTCGGGAAGCCCGTCTCCGCGAGCTTCGCCACCAGCCACTCGGCGCTGCGGCGCACATCGGCCGCGTTGGCCGGGTCGGCCGACACGGAAGGGATGCGCAGCCACTCGGCCAGGTCGGCGAGGAAGGCGGCGCGGTGCTCGTCGATGTACGCGCGGACGGCGTTGTCCGGGGCATTGCTCATGCCATCGAGCCTATCCGGACACGCGGGGCGACCAGGACCGGGTTTCGTCACACGTCCTCCCCCAGGAGGATCCGTTCCAGCGCGGCGCGGTCGGGCAGGTCCGGCGGGACCGCCTTCTCGCCGTCGCGGATGTACACGAAAGCGGCCGTCACGGAGGAGAGCGGAAGTCCGTGCTGCTCCGCCCAGGCCAGGCGGTAGATCGCCAGCTGGAGGGGGTCGGCGGTCCGGGCGCGGGCGGTCTTCCAGTCGACGATCTCGTACGTGTCGCGCCCGCCGTTCCGTTCGCGGTACACCGCGTCAATGCGGCCCCGGATCGTGCGGCCCGCGAGAGTGAGCTGGAAAGGGGCCTCCACCCGGTAGGGGGTGCGGTGGGCGTAGGGGGTCCGCTGGAAGGCCTCCTTGAGCTCGGCCAGGTCCCGCTCGTCGGCGATCTCGCCCGGGTCGGCGCCCCCCGGGAGCTCCTCCGGGCCCAGGAAGGGCAGCGGGAGGGCCTCGAAGCGGGACTCCAGCCAGGCGTGGAAGCGGGTGCCCCGGCGGGCGGCGGGCTGGGGGCGGCGCGGCATGGGGCGCGCGAGGTCGCTCGCGAAGGCGTCGGGGTCGGCGGCCAGCTGCATCAGCTGGGTGGCGGTCAGGGTGGACGGGAGCAGCACGTCGTGGACCTTGGCGCGGGTGCGCCGGAGCTCGCCGGCGAGGGCGTCCAGATCGCGGTCCCAGGAGGCGACGGCGCGGGTCTCCTCCGGGGGGAGCGGGTGCGTGGTCCGTGGCTGCGGGTCCGTCTCCGTCTCCAGGCGGTTCAGGTGTGCCCGGACCGCCCCGGCCGCCTCGCGGCGGCGGGCCAGGGAGGCCTGGTCCAGGGGCAGGGGCCAGGCGTGGTCCGTCTCCTGGTGGAGGGCCGGGTTCTCCGCGTCCTCGGCCGGGGCGTCCGCCCAGGCCTCGATCTCGCCGTGGCCCGCCTCGCAGTGGGCGCGGAGGGCCTCCAGGAACTCCGACGGGCCGCGCGTCCGCTTCTGGTTCGGGCCCCACCAGTGGCCGGAGCCCAGGAGGAGGTTGCGCGGGCGGGTGAAGGTGACGTAGCCGAGGCGCAGTTCCTCGGTGTGCTGGTGGGCCTTCATCGCGCCCTTGAAGGCCGCCAGACCCTTGGCGGTCCAGTCGGTGACGTCGGGGAGGGTGTCGGTGTCGCCGCGCAGGGCGTGCGGGAGGACCTTGGGCTGGGACGTCCAGGAGTCGCGGGACTGCTCGCTGGGGAAGGCCTTCGCCACCAGGCCCGGGACGGCCACCACGTCCCACTCCAGGCCCTTGGACTTGTGCGCGGTGAGGATCTTGACGGTGTCCTCGCCGCCGGGCAGGGAGTTGTCGAGGCCCTTCTCGTACTGCGCGGCCGTGCGCAGGAAGCCGAGGAAGGCGGCCAGGGTGACCTCGCCGTCCAGGGCGGCGAAGCCGGCGGCGACGTCCAGGAACTGGGTGAGGGTCTCGCGGCGGCGGGCCGCCAGGGCGTGCGGGGAGGCCGACAGCTCCACCTCCAGGCCCGTCGTGGCGAGGACGCGGTGGAGGACGTCCATCAGCGGGTCGCCGAGGCCGCGGCGCAGGTCGCGGAGCTCGGCCGCGAGGCGGGCGAAGCGGACGCGGGCCTCGGTGGAGAAGGGCAGGTCGTCGCCGGGGTCGGCCGACAGGAAGGTGTCCAGGGCGTCGGCCAGGGACGTCGTCTCCGTGGGGTCCACGCCCTCCACGGCCTCGGCGAGGCGACGGTCGGGGTCGGTGCCGGTGGGGCCGTAGGGCACGAGCGTACGGGCGCGGCGGCCCAGCAGGGCCAGGTCCCGGGGGCCGACGCGCCAGCGGGGGCCCGTCAGCAGCCGGACCAGGGAGGCGTTGGCGGTGGGGTCGTGGAGGACCTCGCAGACCGCGACCAGGTCGGCGATCTCGGGCAGGTGGAGCAGCCCGGAGAGGCCGACGACCTCGACGGGGACGTCGCGCCGGACGAGGGCGCCCTGGATCTCGGCGAAGTCGGTGGCGGTGCGGCACAGGACGGCGATGTCGCCCGGGCGGGTGCCGGTGCGGACGAGGTGGGCGAGGGAGTCCGCGAGCCAGTCGAGCTCCTCGGCGTGGGTGGGCAGCAGGGCGCAGCGGACGACGCCGTCGCGCTCGGCGCCGGGGGCCGGGCGCAGGGCCTCGACGCCTTCGTGGCGCTCGCGGAGGGGGGCCGCCAGGGTGTTGGCGAGGTCCAGGAGGCGGCCGCCGCTGCGGCGGTTCTCGCTGAGGGAGTAGCGCCGGGCGGGCTGCCCGTCGGCGTGCGGGAAGTGCCGCGGGAAGTCGTCGAGGTTGGCCACCGAGGCGCCGCGCCAGCCGTAGATGGCCTGGCAGGGGTCGCCCACGGCCGTCACCGCGTGGCCCGTGCCGGCGCCGAAGAGGCCGGCCAGCAGCAGCCGCTGGGCGACGGACGTGTCCTGGTACTCGTCGAGGAGGACGACCTTGAACTGCTCGCGGAGGATGCGGCCCACCTCGGGCCGGGTGCGGGCCAGCTCGGCGGAGCGGGCGATCTGGTCGCCGAAGTCGAGGAGGTCGCGGGAGCGCTTCTCCTCGCGGTACGCCTCGACGAGTTCCAGGAGCTCCAGGCGGGCGCGGACCGTCTCCGGGATCTTGCGCAGGTCCGCGTTGGTGAGCTTGGCGCCGGCGAGGGTGTCCAGGAGTTCGCTGTCGTACGCCCGTAGCCCTTCCGGCTCGACCAGGTGCTCCGCGAGTTCGCCGTCGAGGGCCAGCAGGTCGGTGACCAGGTCGGCGAAGGGGCGGGTGAGGGCCGGGTACGGGCCCGGTGAGGAGCGCAGGACGCGGGCGGCGAGCTGGAAGCGGGTGGCGTCGGCGAGGAGGCGGGAGGTGGGCTCCAGGCCGATGCGCAGGCCGTGCTCCTTGAGGAGCTGGCCGGCGAAGGCGTGGTAGGTGGAGATCCGGGGCTCGCCGCCGGTCTCCTTCTCGGAGGGCTCGGCGGGCTCCGTACCGATCCCGGCCCGGCCGAGGGCCTTGCGGACGCGCTCGGCGAGCTCGCCCGCGGCCTTGTTGGTGAACGTCAGGCCGAGGACCTCCTCGGGCGCGACCTGCCCGGTGCCGACCAGCCAGACGACGCGCGCGGCCATGACCGTGGTCTTGCCGGACCCGGCTCCGGCCACGATGACCTGCGGGGCGAGCGGCGCGGTGATACAGGCCGTCTGCTCCGGGGTGAAGGGGATGCCGAGGAGCTCCTTGAGCTGCTCGGGATCGGTCAGGCGCGGGGTCACGCCGGTAACGCTAGAGGGACCCACTGACATCTCACTCCACGATCTGCCGGCCCTCGGGCCGGGCACTGCACGAGGCGCGGAACGAGCAGTGGTCGCACTGCCGGCCGGGGCGGGGGGTGAAACGTTCCTCGAGGACCCGGCCCGCGGCCTCGGCGAGGAGCTCGCCGACCCATTCGCCGTCGAGGGGCTCCTGCGCCTGGACCTTGGGGAGCATCTCCCCGCCGTCCTTCTTGGCCGCTCCCTGGCGCAGGTGGACGAGTTCGGCGCCGCCGGGCCGGGGCCGGGCGCCGCCGAAGACGTCGTCCACGGCGCCCTCGGCGACGGCGAGCTGGTAGACGGCGAGCTGGGGGTGGCGTTCGACGTCCTTGGCGGAGGGCGCGCTCTTGCCGGTCTTGAAGTCGACGACGTACGCGCGGCCCTGGGCGTCCCGCTCGACGCGGTCCATGGAGCCGCGGATGCGCACCTGGTACTGCTGGGCCTTGAGGGTGACGTCGAAGGGGTGCTCGGTGGCGGCGGCGTCGCGGGCGCGCTCCATCACGTGCCAGCGCAGGAAGCGCTCCAGGGCGGCGCGGGCCTGTTCCATCTCCTGCCGCGACTTCCAGGGGGCGTCGAAGGCCAGGGACGCCCAGACGGTCTCCAGACGCTCCATCAGCACGGCGAGGTCGGCGGGGGTGCGGCCGGAGGCGACCTCGTCGGCGAGGACGTGGACGACGTTGCCGAAGCCCTGGGCGGCGGTGGCGGGGGCGTCCGCCTTCACCTCGCGGCCCAGGAACCACTGGAGGGAGCAGCCGTCCTCGGTGAGCTGGCCGAGGGCGGAGCCGGACAGCGCGACGGGCCGCTCCGGGTCGCGCAGCGGCACCGCGTTGTGGGTGGGCTCGTCCAGGCCCCACCAGCGGTCGGGGTGCGCGGCGGGGACGAGCGGCTGGCCCTCCTCGTCGCGCAGGGCGGCGAGCCGGGCGAGCCGTTCGGCGGCGGCGGCCCGCAGGGCGTCGGAGGCGGCGGGGTCGACGGTGGTGGCGCGCAGCTCGGCGACGAGCGCGGCGACGGCCAGGGGGCGGCGCGGGCGCTGGGTGACGTCGACGGGCTCGGCGCCCAGCTCGGCCAGGAAGCGGGAGGGCTGGTCGCCGTCCTCGGCGGCCGCCTTGACCGCCGTGACCACGAGCCGGTCGCGGGCCCGGGTCGCGGCGACGTAGAACAGCCGGCGCTCCTCGGCGAGGAGGGCGCCCGCGCCGAGGGGCTCGGCGATGCCGTCGCGCCCGATGCGGTCGGCCTCCAGGAGCGAGCCGCGGCGCCGCAGGTCGGGCCAGAGGCCCTCCTGGACGCCCGCGACGACGACGAGCCGCCACTCCAGGCCCTTGGAGCGGTGCGCGGTCATCAGCCGTACGGCGTCGGGGCGCACGGCCCGGCGGGTGAGGGTGTCGGCGGCGATGTCCTGGGCGTCCAGCTCGTCGAGGAGGTTCAGGGCGCCGCGGCCGCCGGTGCGTTCCTCGGCGCGGGCGGCGGTCTCGAAGAGGGCGCAGACGGCGTCGAGGTCGCGGTCGGCGTTGCGGCC
The DNA here is from genome assembly GCF_042892945.1 of Streptomyces sp. NPDC001678. Taxonomy (NCBI): domain Bacteria; kingdom Bacillati; phylum Actinomycetota; class Actinomycetes; order Kitasatosporales; family Streptomycetaceae; genus Streptomyces; species Streptomyces sp. NPDC001678. Next base: position 68,528 of record NZ_JBIAUP010000020.1, read on the forward strand.
GGCCGGGCCGCCGCGGTGGGCGGCGCGGCGCAGCCGGGTGGGCCAGGGGGTGCCGTCCCACAGGTGCCAGAGGGCTTCCTCGGCCGTGCCGCCGCGCGCCAGGAGGGCGCGCGCGCCCGCCAAGAGGGCGCCCAGGCGCTGGGCGGGGCGTGCGTACGCGGGGTCGTGGGCGACGAGGCGTTCCGGCTCCGCGAGGGCTTCGGCGATGAGGGTGTCCGAGGGGCGCGGCATTCCCTCGCCCGCCGCGCGCTCCTCCTCGCGGAGGGCTCGGCCCAGGCGGCGGAGGTCTGCGGCGTCCATGCCGCCCAGGGGCGATGAGAGGAGGTGCAGCGCCGTCTCCGGCGTGAGCCAGTTCCGCGCCTCCGGCGCGGGATCTCCCACCCGCCCACCCGTTGAGGCATCGGTCGCGGGGGCCGTTGTGGCCGAGGCCGTCGACTCCGCCACCGCTCGCAGCGCCGTCAGCAAGGGGGCCACCGCCGGTTCGTGGCGGAGGGGGATGTCGTCGCCGTCGACCTCGACCGGGACGCCCGCCGACGTCAGGGCGCGGCGCAGGGACGGTATCGAGCGGGAGCCCGCGCGGACGAGTACGGCCATGTCCTGCCAGGGGACACCGTCCTCCAGGTGGGCGCGGCGGAGGATGTCGGCGATGTTGTCGAGCTCGGCGCCCGCCGTCGGGTAGGTGTACGCCTCCACCCGGCCCCCGTCCCGTACGGCCGTGAGCTCGCGATGGGCCCGTACCGCGTCGGCCGGCAGCCGGGTCAGCGGCATCCGGCGGGTGAGCAGCCGGGTGGCGGCGAGCAGGGCGGCGCCGGAGCGGCGCGAGGCGGTGAGGACCGCGACCGGGGCGGGCGAGCCGTCGGCGCGCGGGAAGTCGTGCGGGAATTCGAGGATGCCGCCGACGTCCGCGCCCCGGAAGGCGTAGATGGACTGGTCGGGGTCGCCGAAGGCGATCAGGGTCCGGCCGCCGCCCGCCAGCGCGCGCAGCAGCCGCGCCTGGGAGGCGTCGGTGTCCTGGTACTCGTCGACGAAGACCGCGTCGTAGCTCCGGCCCAGTTCGGCCGCGACCTCGGGGCGCCCGGCGAGGAGGACGGCGCGGTGGACGAGCTCGGCGTAGTCGAGGACGCCGCGCGCGTCGAGGACGTCCAGGTACTCGGCGAGGAAGGAGGCGGCGGCGCGCCAGTCGGGGCGGCCCGTGCGGTGGGCGAAGGCGTCGAGCTCGCCGGGGCCCAGGCCCAGCTCCCGGCTGCGGGCGAGGACGGCGCGCATCTCGTCGGCGAAGCCGCGGGTGGTCAGGCAGGCGCGCAGCTCGTCGGGCCAGCGCACCCGGCCGCGGCCCTCCTTGCCCAGCTCCAGCTCGCCCTCCAGCAGCTCGCGCACCATGACGTCCTGCTCCGGGCCGGACAGCAGCCGGGTGGGCTCGGCGAACAGCTCGACGTCCTGGTGGGCGCGCACCAGCGCGTAGCAGTAGGAGTGGAAGGTGGTGGCCTGCGGGCCCTGGGCGCCGCCGAGCCGGGCCGTCATCCGGTCGCGCAGTTCGACGGCCGCCTTGCGGCTGAAGGTCAGCACGAGGATCCGCGCGGGGTCGGTGCCCCGCCGCACCCGTTCGGCCACCGCCTCGACGAGCGTGGTCGTCTTGCCCGTGCCCGGACCGGCGAGCACCAGCAGCGGCCCCCGGCCGTGGTCAACCACCGCGCGCTGGCACGCGTCCAGCTCAGGAGGGACCACCGGGCCCGGCGGCGTGCGCACGAGGCGGTACGCGCCCGTGGCGGGCCGCTGGTGGGACGACGAGGAGCTCACGTGTGTTGCCGGTCCTGAGGGGGGAGGTACGGGTGGTCGGTCGGCCGGGACGCGTCACGGCGAGAAGGGCGACCCCCGACGCTACGCCAGGAGACCCGTGTGGCGCAGTGCGTCCCGCGAGCCTCCGTCCCTCTTCCAGGGCCTCATCCGTTCGGGTAACGCCTTGTGGTCACGGGCCGGGGCGCGGCCCGGCGGCGGCGGTCCTCCGGCCGTCAGGTGTGCGGAGTCACATCCGGGGTGCCGTCCCAGCGGGCGCGGGCCATGGCGAGCCGGGGCATCCGGGCGTCGGCCGTGCGGCCCGGCTCCCGCAGCGGGGTGCCCTCGGCGCGGTAGTGGGCCAGGGCCTCCCGCTCGTGGCCCGGCAGCAGCACACCGTCCGCCCGGACGACGCGCCACCAGGGCACGGCCCCGCCGTAGAGGGCCATGACGCGGCCGACCTGCCGGGGGCCGCCCTCTTCCAGCCATTCGGCGACGTCTCCGTAGGTCATCACCCGGCCCGCCGGAATCAGCTCGGCGACGGCCAGCACCCGTTCCGCGTACTCGGGAAGCTCGTCCATCCGGTGCATACTGCCGCATCGCACCCCGGACGGGCCGCCCAGGCCCGCCCCGGACAGGCCGTCCCGGCCACCGGAACCAGGCCGTCCAGAAGATCACCCAGAGTGCGTCATCGCACTACAGGGCGTACGATCCGGAGTCCGCGCCCCCCGAAATGCACCCTGATACCCCCTTGCCCGGCCGGGCCATGCCACCATCTTCCGGGCGGTGACTGGTGATACGAGACCGAGAAGAGACCGACAAGCAGCAGGGCGCGCAGCCTCCGGACGAGGCCCGCGCCCGCGACGTGCTGCCCTGCGACAGGGACCGCGGCGCGTATCCGTGCGAGGACGGTGAGGGCCACATCGACAAGGTCTCCGGCGACGAGCCGCTGCTCCCCGCCCGTGTCCACCGTCCGGCCGACCTGGTCCGGCTCTTCCTGGGCATCGTGGGCATCGCCCTCGTGCTCGCGCTCGCGGCCTTCGCCCACGCCACCACCTCCGGCCTGGCGCAGGACATCAGCGCGAGCACCGGCAAGGCGCCCCATCTGCTGGCCAGCTTCGCCGGGCTCACGGCGAACATCGCGGTCTTCATCGTCCCGGTGGCCTTCGCCATCGAACGGCTGATCAAACGCGACGGGCTGCGCATCGCCGACGGCGTCCTCGCCGCCGTGCTGGCCCACGGCGTGTCGCTGGCCACCGACCTGTGGGTGGCCGAGTCGGCGCCCGAATCCATCCGCGCGGCGCTCACCCAGCGCTCGCCCACGGGCGGCTTCACCGACCCGGTGCACGGCTATCTGGCGCCCGTGATCGCCTATATGACGGCCGTCGGCATGTCCCGGCGGCCCCGCTGGCGCGTGGCCATGTGGGCCGTGCTCCTCCTGGACGCCTTCGCGGTGCTGGTCAACGGCTACACCACGCCGTTCTCCATCGCCATCACCGTCCTGATCGGCTGGACCGTCGCCTACGCCACCCTCTACGCCGTCGGCTCCCCCAACGTCCGCCCCACCGGCCAGCACCTCCTCGCCGGGCTGCGGCGCGTCGGCTTCCGGCCGGAGACCGCGCTGCGCGCCGAGGACCACGAGACCGCCGAGCAGCACCCCGACCGGGGCCGCCGCTACATCGTCACCATGGAGGACGGGCCGCCCCTCGACGTCACCGTCGTGGACCGCGAGCAACAGGCCCAGGGCTTCTTCTACCGCGTCTGGCAGCGCCTGGCCCTGCGCGGGATCACCCAGCGCCGCAGCCTCCAGTCGCTGCGCCAGGCCCTCGAACAGGAGGCGCTGCTCGCCTACGCGGCCATCGCCGCCGGTGCCAACGCGCCCAAGCTCATCGCCACCTCCGAGCTGGGCCCGGACGCCGTGATGCTCATCTACGAGCACATCGGCGGCCGTCCCCTGGTCTCCGTCCCCACCGAGGAGATCACCGACGAGCTGATGCGGGGCGCCTGGCACCAGCTCAAGGCCCTCCAGTCGCGCCGTATCGCCCACCGCAGGCTCGACGGCGACGCCCTGCTGGTGGATCGTTCCGGCAATGTGGTCCTCACGGATCTGCGCGGCGGCGAGATCGCGGCCGGCGACCTGGTGCTCCGCATGGACGTCGCCCAACTCCTCGTCACCCTCGGCCTGCGGGTCGGCGCCGAGCGGGCCGTGGCCACCGCCGTGGAGGTCCTCGGCCCCGACGCCGTCGCCGACAGCCTCCCCCTCCTCCAGCCCCTCGCCCTCACCCGCGTCAACCGCGCGACCCTGCGCCAGCTCGCCCGCGAGCGGGCGCAGCGCGAACGCGACCGGGTGCTGGAGAACGCCCGCCTCTCCAAGGAGGCCCGGGAGGCGGAACGCGCCGCCGAGGCCGAGCCCGTCGAGGCCGGCCGCAAGGCGCTCAAGGCCGAGCGCCAGGCGGAGAAGAAGGCGATCGACGAGGCGATCGAGGAGGCCCGCGAGGAGGACCTGCTCGCCCAGATCCGCCGCCAGGTCCTGCTCATCCGGCCGCAGGCGCCGATAGAGCCGGTGCGGCTGGAGCGCATCAAGCCCCGCACGCTGATCAGCTTCGTCGCGGGCGCGATCGCCGCGTACTTCCTGCTGTCCCAGCTCACCCACATCAAGTTCGGCGATCTCGTCGACAAGGCCAACTGGGCGTGGGTCGCGATGGCAGTGGCCTTCCAGGCGCTGACCTACGTGGCCGCGGCGATGAGCCTGCTCGGCTTCGTCCCGGAGAAGGTGACCTTCGGCCGGACGGTCCTGGCGCAGGTCGCGGGCTCGTTCGTGAAGATCGTCGCCCCGGCGGCGGTGGGCGGCGTGGCCCTGAACACCCGCTTCCTCCAGCGGGCGGGCATCCGCCCGGGCCTGGCCGTGGCGAGCGTCGGCGCGTCCCAGCTCTTCGGCCTGGCCTGCCACATCATGCTGCTGCTGTCCTTCGGCTATGTGACCGGCACGGAACGCAGCTCGTCCCTGGGCCCCTCCCGGACCGTGATCGGCGGCCTGCTGACGGCCGCGGTCCTGGTGCTGGTGGTCGCCGCGATCCCGGTGCTGCGGAAGTTCGTCTCGACCCGGGTCCGGTCGCTGTTCGCGGGCGTCGTGCCGCGCATGCTGGACGTGCTCCAGCGGCCGCAGAAGCTGTGCTTCGGCATCGGCGGGATGCTGCTGCTGACGGCGGCGAACGTGATGTGCCTGGACGCGTCGATCCGGGCCTTCGGTGGCGACCTCAGCTACGCGAGCATCGCGGTCGTCTTCCTCACCGCCAACGCGCTGGGGTCGGCGGCGCCGACGCCGGGTGGTGTGGGAGCGGTGGAGTTCGCGCTCACGGGTGCGCTGACGTTTGCCGGGCTGCCGGCGGAGCAGGCGGCTCCTGCGGTGCTGCTGTTCCGGCTGATGACGCTTTGGCTGCCGGTCCTGCCGGGTTGGGCGTCGTTCACGCATCTGACGCGGAAGGGTGCGATCTAGGGGGCCCTGCGGGCCGTTTCCCGGGGGCTCCGCCCCCGGACCCCCGCTCCTCAAACGCCGGAGGGGCTGGATTTACCCAGCAGGTCAGGCTTTCAGCCTTGCAGATGCGAGCTGGATCGACATACCGTGCCGCACATGCGGTCGTACACCATCGGGCAGGCAGCCCGGCTGCTGAGCGTGAGTCCCGACACCGTCCGCCGCTGGGCCGACGCGGGCAGGATCCCCACCCGTCGTGACGAGACCGGCAAGCGGATCATCGAGGGGCCCGACCTGGCGGCCTTCTCCGTGAGCCTCGCCGCCGAGGCGAACGAGAGCGACGACGAGCCGCACACCAGCGCGCGCAACGCCTTCCCGGGGATCATCACCGCCGTGAAGCTCGGCGACGTGGCCGCACAGGTGGAGATCCAGGCCGGGCCGCACCGGCTGGTCTCCCTCCTCACCCGCGAGGCCGTGGAGGAACTGGGCCTGACCGTGGGCATGGAGGCCGTGGCCCGGGTGAAGGCCACCAACGTGCACATCGACCGCGCCTGACCAGGAGAGACAATGCCCCGTACCCTCGCGCGCACGGCCCTGGCGGCGGCGCTTCTCCTCCCCCTGGCCACGGCCTGCGGCGGTGGCGACGGCAAGAGCGACGACGCCAAGCAGCGGACCACCCTCACGGTCCTCGCCGCCGCCTCCCTCACGGACGTCTTCAAGGAGGCCAAGGCCGTCTACGAGAAGGAGCACCCCGGCACCACGGTGAACTTCTCCTTCGCCGGCTCCCAGGAGCTCGCCGCCCAGGTGCGCCAAGGCGTGCCCGCCGACGCACTGGTGACGGCCGACACCAAGACGATGGACGGCCTCGCCCAGCAGACGAACACCCCCGCCACCATCGCGAAGAACCGCCTGACGATCGCCACGGCCCCCGGCAACCCCCAGAAGATCCAGGGCCTCCCCGACCTCTCCCGCTCCGGCCTCAAGGTGGTCCTCGCCGCCCCCGAGGTGCCCGCGGGCCGCTACAGCAAGAAGGTCCTCGACCAGCAGCACGTCGACGTCAAGCCGGTCTCCCAGGAGCCCAGCGTCCGCGCCGTGCTGAGCAAGGTCACCCTCGGCGAGGCGGACGCGGGCATCGTGTACGTCACGGACGCCACCGCGGCCAAGGGCAAGGTCGCGACCGTCGCCATCCCCGACGCCCAGAACGCGGTGGCCGCCTACCCCGCCGCGACCCTCAAGGGCTCGAAGCACACCGAGGAATCGGCCGACTTCGTCAAGTGGCTCAGCTCGTCCGAGGCACAGAAGCTCCTCCGTGAGGCGGGCTTCCAGCAGCCATGAGGGCCCGCACGCCCCTGACCCTGGCGATCCCTTCCATCCTCGCCGTCGGCTTCCTGTTCCTCCCCCTGGCGGGCGTCCTCACCCGCACGCCATGGGCCACCCTTCCATCCCGCCTCACCTCCCCCGAGGTCACCCAGGCCCTCACCCTGAGCCTGACGGTCTCGGCGTACGCCCTGGCGCTCTCCCTCGCCCTCGGGGTGCCCCTCGCCTGGCTGCTGGCCCGGGTGGACTTCCCGGGCAAGGCGCTCGTCCGCTCCCTCGTGATGCTCCCGATGGTCCTCCCGCCGACCGTCGCGGGCGTGGCACTCCTCCAGGGCTACGGCCGCCGGGGCGTCCTGGGGGCCTGGCTGGACGACTGGTTCGGCGTCACGATCCCCTTCACGACCACGGCGGCGGTCGTGGCGTCGACCTTCGTGGCCATGCCCTTCCTGGTGATCAGCCTGGAGGGCGCCCTCAGCGGCCTCCACCCCCGCTACGAGGAGACGGCGGCCTCCCTCGGGGCGTCGCCGCTCCGGACCTTCCGCACCATCACCCTCCCCATGATCGCGCCGGGCCTCTTCGCGGGAGCGGCCCTCTGCTGGGCGCGCGCGCTGGGCGAGTTCGGGGCGACGATCACGTTCGCGGGCAACCTCCCCGGCATCACCCAGACGCTCCCTCTCCAGGTCTACCTGCTCCTCCAGGACGACCCGGAAGGCGCGACAGCGGTATCACTGCTCCTCCTGGCCATCGCGACAGCGGTCCTCCTGACCCTCCGGGGCCGCTGGCCGCAGACGCCGACGACGGGAGGGCGGCCGAGTGCGGAGCACCCGGAACCGAGTACGGCAACGGCCGAACACCACGCGGCTCCGGAAAGCCCTGCCCGCCCCGGCCCTGCCCGCCCCGGTCCCGCCCGCACCACGCCGCACCCCTTGCGCACCACGGTCACGGGCGCGGTACAGACCACCCTCGACGCCCCCGCCGGCACCACGATCGCGATCGTGGGCCCCAACGGCGCCGGCAAGACGACCCTCCTCCGCACCCTCCTGGGCCTGACCCACCGCGCCACAGCGGAAACGCTCACCCTCGGCGACCAGGACGTCTCGTCCGCCCCGCCCCACCGCCGCCGCATCGCCTGGGTCCCCCAGGACGGCGCCCTCTTCCCGCACCTCACGGCGCTCGCCAACACGGCCTACGGCCTCCGCGCCCAGGGCACCCCGAAGGACGAGGCCCACGCCACCGCCCAGCAGTGGCTGAACCACCTGGGCATCGGCCACCTCGCCCACCGCAGGCCCGGCCTGCTCAGCGGCGGCCAGGCCCAGCGCGTCGCCCTGGCCAGGGCCCTGGCCGCCGGTCCGCACCTGCTGCTCCTCGACGAGCCGCTGGCCGCCCTGGACCAGTCGACCCGCGCTCAGGTGCGCCACGCCCTGCGCACCCACCTCGCCGACTTCCCCGGCGTGTGCCTGATCGTCACCCACGACCCCGTGGAAGCCGTATCGCTGGCCGGCCACGTGCTCGTCCTGGAGGACGGCCGTACGACCCAGTACGCGCCCCCGGCCGAGCTCGCCCGGCACCCCCGCTCCCCGTGGGTGGCCCGCATGCTGGGCCTCAACGCCTGGCCGGCCGAGGCGACGGCCGGCACCCTCGGCCTGGCGAACGGCGCGACCCTGACGACGGCGGGCCCGCCCCCCGCCCCGGGCCCCGGCCTCGCCGTGATCGCCCCCGAAGCGGTGTCTCTCCACACCACCCGCCCCACGGCCACCGCCAGCAGCCCCCGCAACGTCTGGCAGGGCAAGGTCCGTGAACTCACCGCGCAAGGCAGCAGAATGCGCGTCCTCGTGGACGCGGACCTTGAGATCGTCGCTGAGATCACCCCTGCCGCCGCAGCGGAGCTGCAGCTCACGGAGGGCACCCCCGTCTGGGTCACCGCGAAGGCGACGGAAGTCGGATTCGTCCCCATGTAACCCATACGGCCCGCCCTGCGCGCGCCCCGGCCCGCCCCGCCCAAAAGTGGGAGGCGTGTCCAGATCCGTACGCGTGTCCAGAGGGCGAGCGCTGCTCGCCGCCGCGCTGCTGACCACGGTCACCGGGCTCACCGGTTGCAGCGGCGACGCCGACGGCGAAGCACGGCGGGCGACGCCCTCCTCCTCGAACGCCCCCACCGCGCCCGCCGACGCCGCCCTCCAGAGACAGAAACCGGACTGGAAGCCCTGCCCGCCCCCCAGCCGCAGCGAGGACGCGGGCACCGCCGGCCGGCCCCCCGGCCCGGACTGGGAGTGCGCGACCCTGCGCGCGCCGCTCGACTACGCCCACCCGGACGGCGAGAAGATCGGCATCGCCATGATCCGGGCGAAGGCCACCGACCAGGCGCACCGCATCGGCTCGCTCCTCTTCAACTTCGGCGGCCCCGGCGGCTCCGGGGTGACGACGCTCCCGGCGTTCGCCGACGACTACCGCACCCTGCGCACCCGCTACGACCTGGTCAGCTTCGACCCGCGCGGGGTCGGCCGCAGCAGCGGGGTGACGTGTCTGCCGGACAAGGAGCTGGACGCGTACTACGCGGCGGACGCCACCCCGGCCACCACCGCCGAACAGAACGCCCTCGTGGACCGGGTGAAGAAGTACGCGGAGGGCTGCCAGAAGCGCTCGGGCAAGTTCCTCCCCCACATCGGCACCACGAACGCCGCCCGCGACATGGACCTCATGCGCCAGGTCCTGGGCGACGAGAAGCTCCACTACTTCGGCGTCTCCTACGGCACCGAACTGGGCGGCGTCTACGCGCACTTGTTCCCCAAGAACGTCGGCCGGGCGCTCATGGACGGCGTGGTGGACCCGTCGAGCGATCCGTTGCAGAGCGCCCTCGCCCAGGCCGCGGGGTTCCAGCTCGCCCTCGGCGACTACATGACGGCCTGCACGAAGACGTCGGACAACTGCCCCACGGAGCAGCAGATCAGCTCGCTCCTCGACCGGCTGGAGAAGAAGCCGGTGCCGGGCGGCGGGGGCCGCGACCTCACGCAGTCGCTCGCCACCAGCGGCATCGCGCAGTCGCTCTACTCGAAGCAGTTCTGGGACTACCTCACCGAGGGCGTCGAGGACGCCGAGAACGGCGACGGGAAGATCCTCCTCATGCTGGGCGACTCCATGAACGGACGTGGCCAGGACGGTAGTTACAGCTCCCTCCAGGCGTCCCTCAACGCCATCACGTGCGCCGACTTCACCCAGCGCTACACCGCGGCCGACATCCAGCGCAGGGCGGCGGAGTTCCGCAAGGCGTCACCGGTCTTCGGGGACTTCATGGCATGGAGCCTGTTGCAGTGCACCGGTTGGCCCGTAAAGGGCGAATGGCAGACGCCCGATGTCAGCGCGAAGGGCTCCGCGCCCATCCTCGTCGTCGGCAACACCGGTGATCCGGCGACTCCTTACGAGGGAGCGCGCAAGATGGCCCAGGAGCTCGGCAAGGGCGTCGGAGTCGAGATGACGTACCGGGGAGAAGGCCACGGGGCGTACGACAGCGGCAACGCGTGCGTGAAAAGCGCGGTTGACGCATACCTGCTGGAAGGTACTGTTCCGGCACCCGGGAAGGTGTGCTCATAGCACCCATAGCACATCACACCGGTACTACGAACTCCAGCGGCTCGAATGTCAGTGGCCCGCACTACCATCGCCCGCACAGAGTTTCACTCGGACTGTTTTCACCGTGGGCGACGGAGGGGGACAGAGGTGTTACGGACGGCCGAACACCCGGGCCGCAGGGCCAGACTGCTCACCGGCGCCCTGGCCATAGCGGCGTTGCTGGCGGCCCTGATGGCGCTGTGGCAGACGCAGTTCAGGCCGCTGGCCAGGCAGGACTACTGCTGGGGCACCTGGCCGGAGGACGGCGGCCCGTTCCGCGGGGAGGCCGGTGGTGCCCGGCAGCGCGTCTCCCGGGAGAGCGCGCCGGGGCCCGGCCGTCCCCATGGCCACTGCACGCTGAGCTGGCGCGGCGGCGACCGCGGGGGCCGCGGCACCGAGCGCCGCCTGGAGGTCCGTTACGGCACGGGCCCCGAGGCGGCGGACGAGCGCCGGGCCTGGCTGACGGAGCTGTTCGCCGGGGGCGACTCGCCGCTCCCGGACGCCCTCCCCGGCTTCGTCACGGCCGCGTCGGGCACGTTGGTGCTGCCGGAGTCGTGCGATGTGCGCGGCCGCCCGTCGGTCGTCACGCTGACCGGGTCGTTCCCGGACGCCTCCCCCGCACGGACGGGCAGGCTCCTGCTGGAGGTGGCCAACCGGGCGGCGAAGGCGACGGGGTGCGCCGGGGAGGCGCGGCCGATGGCCTCGCCCCGCGCGCCCGGGTCCTGTGCGATACCGGGCATAGCCGGTCCGGCCGGCACGGGCAGTGCCGAACCGGACTTCGAGACGTGCGCGCTGGCGGCGACGGAGGACGACACCGCCACCCCCGCCGACGCGTTCCGCTGGGCGACCCGGTTCGCGATGACCGCCCGGCCCAGGATCGTCGCCCTGTTCGACGGCCTCACGGGCGACAGCCCGCCCGCGCCCGGCTGGCGGGCCCACGGGCGGATCGAGGCGACGGGCGCGCTCGTACGGGCCGACTGCGCGGGCCGCCCCACGGTGTTCACCATGCGCACGGGCCCCGGCCGCACCGGCACCCGGGCCGACGATCCGCGCCGGGCGTTCCCGGCCTTCGTGGACGCCGTCGCGGGCCGGATCGGCTGCGCGCCCCTGCGCTCCGCCTGACAACGCCCGTACGCCGGGTCCCCAAGGGGTCGGGAAAGAGCGATTCATCCGTAGAGTCGGTGGAATGAGTCCCACACGCCCCCGGGTAACGGCCCTCGCCTCCCTCGCCGCCACCGTCCTCGTGATCGCCCTCGCCGCCACCGGATGCGGTGGCAACGGCGGCGACAGAGCGAACGGCCAGGACAGCGGCAGCGGCAGCGGTGCCGACAGCAGCGGTGGCGGCAACGGCGGTGGCAAGAACGGTTCCCCCGTCCCCAAGCTCAGCTGGAAGACGTGCGCCGCCCCCACCCCCGCGCAGGGCGAGGGCAAGGCCCCCGGCAAGGCATGGCAGTGCGCGAAGCTCCCGGTGCCGCTCGACCACTCCAAGCCGGACGGCGAGAAGATCGACATCGCGCTGATCCGCAGCAAGGCCACCGACCCGTCCCGCCGCATCGGCTCGCTCGTCTTCAACTTCGGCGGCCCCGGCGCCTCGGGCGTCTCCGCGCTGCCCGCCCTCGCCGACGGCTACGACACCCTCCACGCCCGCTACGACCTGGTGAGCTTCGACCCGCGCGGCGTAGGCGAGAGCGCGGGCGTGCGCTGTCAGAGCGACAAGGAACTCGACGCGGCCTACCAGGTGGACGGCACCCCGGACGACGACGCCGAACTCCGGCAGACCCTGGCGACCAACAAGGCGTTCGTCGACGCCTGCGCCAAGAACTCCGGCAAGGTCCTGCCGTACGTGGACACGATCAGCGCCGCCCGTGACCTCGACCGGATCCGGGCCGCGCTCGGCGATTCCAGGCTCCACTACTTCGGCATCTCGTACGGCACCGAACTGGGCGGCGTCTACGCGCACTTGTTCCCCAAGAACGTCGGGCGCACCGTTCTCGACGCCGTGGTGGACCCGACGCAGGACACCGTGCAGGGCGACCTCGGCCAGACCAAGGGCTTCCAGCTCGCACTGGACGACTACCTCAAGGACTGCGCCTCGGCGGGCGGCGGCGGGCGCTGCCCCACCCTGGACGAGATCACCACGCTCCTCAAGGAGCTCGACGCGCGGCCCCTGCCGACGAGCCAGGGACGCAAGCTCACCCAGGACGAGGCGACCAACGGCATCGCGACCGCGCTGTACTCCAAGGACACCTGGAAGTACCTGACCGCCGGGATCCAGGAGGCGAGGGTCAAGGGCACGGGCAACACCCTCCTCCTGCTCTTCGACTCCATGGCGGGCCGGTCGCCCGACGGCCGCTACAACAACCTCCAGGCCGCCAACCGGGCCATTTCCTGCGCCGATTCGCAGGACCGCTACGGCGTGGACGACGTCCGGCGGCTGCTGCCGGAGTTCAAGGCCGCCTCGCCGGTCTTCGGGGAGTCCGCCGCGTGGTCGCTGCTGTCGTGCACGGGCTGGCCGGTGAAGGGCAAGTGGAAGACCCCGGAAGTGAGCGCCGAGGGGGCCGCGCCGATCCTGGTGGTCGGCAACGCGGGCGACCCGGCGACGCCGGTGGCCGGCGCCGCCAACATGGCCGAGAAGCTCGGCAAGGGCGTCGGGGTCCGGCTGACCGTCAAGGGCGAGGGCCACGGCACGTACGGCGTCGACGCGTGCGCCACGAAGACCATGGACGCCGCGTTCCTCGACGGCAGGCTCCCGGCGGACGGCACGACCTGCCCGTAGAGCACGTACAGCTCGTGAAGCACGACCGGCCCCGCTCGTCTCTCGGCGAGCGGGGCCGGTTCGCATCCGGACCGTCGGACCGTCAGTACACCGGCTTCTGCGGCTCGACCTGGTGGACCCAGCCGATCACGCCGCCGCCCACGTGCACCGCGTCCGCGAAGCCCGCGGACTTCAGGACAGCCAGCACCTCCGCGGAGCGGACACCCGTCTTGCAATGCAGGACGATCTTCTTGTCCTGCGGCAGCCCCTGGAGCGCGCTGCCCATCAGGAACTCGTTCTTGGGGATCAGCCGGGCGCCGGGGATGGAGACGATCTCGTACTCGTTGGGCTCGCGGACATCGATGATGTCGATGTTCTGGCCCTCGTCGATCCACTCCTTCAGCTGCAGCGGGGTGATCGTCGAGCCGGCGGCGGCCTGCTGCGCCTCCTCGGAGACGACGCCGCAGAAGGCCTCGTAGTCGATGAGCTCGGTGACGGTCGGGTTCTTGCCGCAGACCGCGCAGTCGGGGTCCTTGCGGACCTTGACCTGCCGGTAGGTCATCTCCAGGGCGTCGTAGATCATCAGCCGGCCGACCAGCGGGTCGCCGATGCCCGCCAGCAGCTTGATGGCCTCGTTGACCTGGATCGAGCCGATCGAGGCGCAGAGCACGCCCAGCACGCCGCCCTCGGCGCAGGAGGGCACCATGCCCGGCGGCGGGGGCTCGGGGTAGAGGCAGCGGTAGCAGGGGCCGTGCTCGCTCCAGAAGACGGACGCCTGACCGTCGAAGCGGTAGATGGAGCCCCAGACGTACGGCTTGCCCAGCAGCACGCACGCGTCGTTGACGAGGTAGCGGGTGGCGAAGTTGTCCGTGCCGTCGACGATCAGGTCGTACTGGGAGAAGATCTCCATCACGTTGTCGGCCTCGAGGCGGCCCTCGTGCAGCACGACGTTCACATACGGGTTGATGCCGAGGACCGTGTCGCGCGCGGACTCGGCCTTGGGGCGGCCGATGTCGGCCTGGCTGTGGATGATCTGGCGCTGGAGGTTCGACTCGTCGACCTCGTCGAACTCCACGATGCCCAGGGTGCCGACGCCGGCGGCGGCCAGGTACATCAGCGCGGGCGAGCCCAGACCGCCCGCGCCCACACAGAGCACCTTGGCGTTCTTCAGCCGCTTCTGCCCGTCCATCCCGACATCCGGGATGATCAGGTGGCGGGAGTACCGGCGGACCTCGTCGACGGTGAGCTCGGATGCCGGCTCGACCAGGGGTGGCAGCGACACGGGGACTCCGTAGGTCGGTATGTCAGTACGGTGGTGCTTCCCGTAACACTGCCACGCCCTGTCTCATTCCGAGACACCAGGTCCGATGCGCGAGACGAAGTCGTCCCAGTAGCCGGGCAGGGACTCCCAGGGGTCCAGGGCGTCACGGTCGGTGCGGTCCGTGAAGTAGACGGTGCCCGCGCCCTGCCAGCGGGCGACGCGCAGCGCCTCGTCCAGATGGGTGCGCGGCACGCCGTGCACCAGGTGGCAGAAGCGCTCGGGCGGATGGTCGGCGGTCCACTCGGCGGCCCGGGACCACCGGTAACCGGACCAGGGGCCCGCGTACGTCACCAACTGATCGCCGACGTCCGCGTATCCGGGGCCGGGGTGGGCGTCGTGGGACAGGACCAGATACGCCCCGTCGAGCAGGGTCCGCAGCGCGCCGGCCATCCGCCGGGTCCCGGAGAGCCCGGCCTCGTCGGCCGGGCAGCGGGCCAGCGTGAAGCCGTCCACCCGGTACCAGTTGAGGTAGCGCTGCGCGTCGGAGAGGAGTTCACCGAAGGACCGGGTGCCGTACCGGACGTCCAGGTGGCCCAGCACCCGGACGCCGGACGTGCGCAGCGGGACGACGGCGGACAGCCAGTACGGGTCCTGCCGGGCGCCGGGGCCGCCGCTCGCGCCGTCGGGCTCCACCGGCACGCCGCCGCCGATCGCCACCCAGTCCAGCGGGAGGCCCGCCCGCTGGAGGCCGCCCCACTCGGCGGGGGCCACCAGCGGATGCGCGAAGCCCGGCACGGCGAGACGGAGCGGGGCCTTCCGGGCGGCGAGGGCGCGGCGGTACCCCGGGGAGATCAGATACGACACGCCGCCTCCATCCAGATGTCGGCCAGCGATTCCTCCAGGGCGATGCGCGGCCGCCAGCCGAGCCGGTCCCGGGCGGTGCGCACGTCGGCCTGCTGCCAGCTGCCGCAGCCGTCCGGGTAGGGGTACGCGGGCGGGCTGCCCAGGTGGGGGTCGTCCAGCTCGTGGAGGGCGCCCCCGAAGCCCGCGACCCTGGCCAGCAGGGTCGCGGCGTCGCGCAGCCGCACGGCGCGGCCGGTGCCGATGTTGACGGCGCCCTGGGCGGCGGAGAGGGAGGCCGCGTGGACGGCCCGGGCGATGTCGCGGACGTCGACGAAGTCGCGCTGCACCCCGAGGCCGGTGAGCTTCAGCTCGTTGTCGCCGCTCTGCATCGCCCGGCGCATGGCCTCCGCGAGCCGGCCCAGCGGCGAGCCGGCGGGCGTGCCGGGCCCCACCGGGGAGAAGACCCGCAGCACGATCGCGTCGAGCCCGGAACCGAGCACCAGCTCGGTGGCGGCGAGTTTGCTCACCCCGTACGGGCCGCCGGGGCGCGGCACCGCGTCCTCGGCGGTGGACGAGCCGGGCTGCGAGGGCCCGTACTCGGAGGAGCACCCCACCTGCACCAGCCGGGCGCCGCAGCCGCTGCGGCGCAGCGACTCGCAGACGGTGGCGACGGCGACGGTGTTGTGCCGGGCGAGCTCGCGCGCCCCGCCCCGGGTGGCGCCCGCACAGTTGATCACGACGCCGGGGTGGACGGCGTTGAGGAAGCGGGTGAGGGCGCCGGGGCTGCCGGTGGCCAGGTCGAATCGGACGTCCGCGTCGTCGCCCCGGCCCAGGGCGGTGAGCTGGACGGCGGGGTCGGCGAGCAGCCGGTCGGCCACGAAACGGCCGAGGTAGCCGTTGGCGCCGAGGAGCAGGACTCTCATCGGTCGGGCCCTCGCTCTCGCCCGGTGGTGCGCGGGGAGGAAACGGTCATCGTGCTTGCTCTCTCTCCTGTCGACGGGGTGGTGCGGTTGGTGTCGTCACCGGGGTCCGTGGACCGAGGCCCGGGACAGCGCGGAGACGGCGTGGACCAGCAGGGCGAGGGCCGGCGGGACACACGCGGCGAGCGACAGGGCGGTGGGGCCGAAGGCCCCGGCCGCCCAGCCGACGGGCCAGCGAAGGGCTTCGCAGCCCGGAAGCCGGGCGGCGAGCAGGGTGAGCGGGGGCAGGGCCTCGGCCGCGGCGGCGGCCAGGGTGGCGGCGACGGCCGCCCGGGGCAGGCCGTGGGCGGTGAGCAGCGCGGCGAGGAAGAGGAGCAGGCCGAGGGCCGCCGCGGTCAGGTAGTGGAGGACGGGCGGGGTGGCGCCGGGCGCCTGGCTGATCGGCAAGGCCGAACGTGCCGGCCAGAGGAACGCCAGCAGGGCGCCCAGGAAGAGCGTCAGCGCCACGAGCAGCGCGGGCCGCGTCCTCCTGCCGAACTCGGCGAGGTCCCGGCTGGCCGGCAGCACCCGGCGCGCCCTTGCCGCGAACCAGTGCGCGCACCAGGCCGCGGGGGCGACGGCGCAGGCCAGGGCGAGGGCGGTGGGTGCCGCCCCGGCCAGGACGGCCGGGAGGAGCGGCTGCCCGGCCAGGGCCCGGCGGCCGTGCAGCAGCACCGCGATCAACAGGTCGCCCACGAGGACGTGGGCGACCAGCCAGAGGCAGGCCAGGGCGGCTGTCGCGGCCCGGGCGCCGCGCAGGGCGGTGCACGGGCCGTGACGTCTGCCCTCCAGCGGCGGGCGGGCGCGGGCCACGTCCGACTCCGTGCGTTCCGCTCTCGCGTGGAGTTCTTCCGCGAGGGAGAAGACGTCCCGGTGGCGGTAGTCGGTGGACGCGACGCGGTCGCAGATGCCGCGTGCCTCCAGGCCGGCGGCGATTTCGAGCGGGTCCACTGCTCTGGCGCACAGCCTGTGGTGGCGCACCAGCAGTACCTTCACCGGGTCCGCTTGCCCGTGCGGGTCCGTGGGTGGCGTGTGCCCACCCGTTCCGCCCTGCGGAACGCCTGCCCACACGCATTCTTCAGTTATCGACGTCGTCATCGGCGGCCCGCCCAGGTGGGTGAGGCCGTGCGGGAGGTCGCGGAGAGGGGGGCCGCCGCGTGGGAGAAGGGGACGGACGGGTCGGGGGTGCCCAGCTGGACGGGGGCCCTGGAGAGGACCTCCAGGTAGATCGCCCCGAACCCGGCGACGTTCTGCTCGACGGTGAAGAGCTCCAGCGCGCGGGCGCGGGCCGCGGCGCCCAGCCGGGCGCGGCGCTCGGGGTCGCCCAGCAGCGCCAGGCACGCGTCGGCGAGGACGGCCGGGTCGCGCGGGGGGACGACCAGACCCGTGCCGCCGATGACTTCGCGGACGGCGCCGACGTCCGGGGAGACCGTGGCGCGGGCGCAGAACATCGCCTCGGCGAGGGCTGCGGGGAAGCCGTCGACGGCTCCGGAGAGGAGGACGACATCGCCCGCCGCGTAGTCCTCGGGGCCGCAGGCGGGGCCGAAGGACACGCCTTCCGGAGGGGTGTCGGTATCCGGAGGCACCCCCACCACTCTCAGCCGGAGCTCCGGTTCCGTCGTGCGCAGGGTGGCGAGGGCCTCCCACAGATGGGGTTCGGTCCGGCCGCCGACCCACACCAGGGTGGGGGGGCCGTCGGGATGGGGGGCGGCGCGCTCGTCGCCCTCGCCCACGGCCTCGTAGAGGCTGGCGTCCATGCCGGGGTGGACGGTGCGCAGCCGGGAGCGGTCGGCGCCGCCGCGTTCCTGCCAGCGGCGGCCCTGGCCGTCGCCGGCGGTGATCACCGCTGCCTCGGCGTAGATCAGCGCGGTGAGCCGGCGGTGGAAGGCGGACATGAGGGTGCGGACGGACGGGGAGAGGTCGGCCGGGGCGGAGGACAGGTAGTACTCGCGGAGCCCGATCTCGTACTCGGTGACGAGTAGAGGGGTACCGAAGAAGCGTTTGGCCAGGAGGCCCGGGAGGGCGGCGGTGCCGGCGGAGGTGGCGTGGCACAGATCGACGGCCGCGAGGCCGCGGTCGCCGTCGGCGGTGCCGTACCAGTCGAGGGAGAGTGGGCGCAGGGCGCGCTCGATCAGCCCGGAGACGACGAGGAGGTCGGCGACGCGGGTGCTGTAGGCGGCGGGGTGGGCGCCGGGTGCGCGGCAGGCGGTCTCCAGGGCGCGCAGGGCCAGTTCGGAGCGGAGGGCGACGGCGAGGCCGCCCTCCTCGCGGGCGAGGTCGGCGAGACCGCCCAGGCCGTCGGCGAAACGGTACGCCTGATCTCCCGGCAAGGTGATGGCCGCCGCCAGGTCCCCGAAGTGCGCGGTGAACCGCCGTCTCTGGTCGCGCCCGTACGCGCCGTAGGCCCGGCCGCTGCCGCCGGGTGCGGGTCCGCCCCAGAGGGGGGCGGCTCTCACTCGCCGGACGTTGCCCGGCAGCGCGTACCAGCCGCTGTCCTCCTGACGGGCCGTCCGGCTCAGTGCGTAGAGCTCGAAGTCGTGCTGGCCGAGCCCGCGCACCAAGCGGTCGCACCACTCTCCGCCCTCGCCGGCGGCGTATGGGTAACCGCCCTCGGAAAGCAGTCCCACGCGCACGAACACACCCCCGTTCTCCCTTGTCGGCAACCGCCGTTACGGCAGCGGGGAGCACGCTATGCGCGCTTCCCGGTGGCGCGGCGGACGGTTGTCCGTCGCGCCACCGGAAGGGGTGAACAGAAGTGACTTTCGGCCAGATGCGGCGTTGTTCCGCGCTATGCGGTGGCTTCCGCCGGTTCGAGCCGGGGCACCGCCGCGAGCAGGCCCTGGGTGTAGGCGTGCCGGGGCCGCTCGTAGACGGTGTCGGCGGGGCCCTCCTCGACGATCCGGCCGCCGCGCATGACGACGAGCCGGTCGCTGACCTGACGGACGACGGCGAGGTCGTGGGCGATGAAGACCACGGCCAGTCCGAGCTCGCGCTGCAACTCGCCCAGCAGCCGCACGACCTGCGCCTGTGTGGTGACGTCGAGGGCGGAGACGGGCTCGTCGCACACGATCAGCTTCGGTTCGGGGGCCAGGGCGCGGGCGATGCCCACGCGCTGCCGCTGGCCGCCGCTGAACTCGTGCGGGTAGCGGTGGTAGGCGTCCGGGTCGAGGCCGACGCGCTCCAGGAGTTCCCGTACGCGGGCGACGATCCGGGCGTCGTCCAGCCGTCCGGCGGCCCGCAGCGGGTCGGCGATCGACTCTCCGATGCTGCGGCGCGGGTTGAGCGAGGAGACGGGGTCCTGGAAGACCATCTGGAGCTCGTTGCGGAAGGAGCGCAGCTCACGCTCTTTCAGGCCGCCGATGTCGCGGCCCCGGTAGCGCAGCTCGCCGCCGGTGGGCTCCAGCAGGCGCACCAGCATCCGGCCGAGAGTGGTCTTGCCACTGCCGGATTCACCGACGACGCCGACGGTCTCCCCGGCCCGGACGGTGAGCGTCACGTCGTCGACGGCGGTGACGGTCTTCTTTCCCCGCCCGAACTCCCGCCGGAGGCCGGAGGCTTCGAGGAGGACGGGCTGCGCGGAGTCGTCACGTCCGGTCGTGCCGGTTCCGTCCCGGCGGACGTTTACGCGCGGGACGGCCGCCAACAGTTCACGGGTGTAGTCCTCCCGGGGCCGGGCGAGGATCTCGTGCGCCGGGCCGTGCTCGACGGCCCGGCCGTCCTTCATCACCAGCAGCTCGTCGACGCTGGAGGCGGCCACGCCCAGGTCGTGGGTGACGAGGATGAGGCCCATGCCGGTCTCCTCGCGCAGCTCGCGCAGGAGGCCGAGGATCTGGGCCTGGACGGTGACGTCGAGGGCCGTGGTGGGCTCGTCGGCGACGAGGAGCCGGGGGTCGCAGGCCAGCGCCATGGCGATGAGGGCGCGCTGGCGCATGCCGCCGCTGAACTCGTGCGGGCGGGAGCGGGCGCGCCGGGCCGCGTCGGGGATGCCGACGCGGTCGAGGACCTCCACGGCGCGGGCGCGGGCCGCGCGGCGGCCGGCGCCCGGGTGGTGCAGCCGGTGGACCTCGGCGATCTGGTCGCCGATGGCCTGGTACGGGTCGAGCGAGGACAGCGGGTCCTGGAAGACCATGGCGGCCGTTCCGCCGCGCAGCCGCCGCAGGGTGGCCTCGTCGGCGGCCTGGACGTCCTGGCCGGCGACGCGCACGGTGCCGCCGACCTCGGCGCCGGTGCCGTGGTGGAGGCCGAGGAGGGCGTAGGCGGCGGTGGACTTGCCGGAGCCGGACTCGCCGACGACGGCGAGGGCGCCGCCGGGGGCGAGGGTGAAGGAGAGCCCGGAGACGGCCTGGACGGCACCGTCGCCGGAACCGGTGGGGAAGCGGACGGACAGGTCGTCCACGACGACGAGGGGTTCGTCGGTCCCGGTCGGCGGGGGCGTGACGGTCGTCATCGGAGCACCACCCTTCGGTCGGCGGCGGCGTAGAGCAGGTCCGCCACGATGTTGGCGATCACGACGGCGGTGCCGGTGACCATCACGACGGCGACGACGACGGGCAGGTCGATGGTGCGGGTGGCGTTCACCAGGAGCTGTCCGATGCCGGGCAGGCCGAACATCATCTCGGTGAGCACGGCGTTGCCGAACATCGACCCGAAGTCGGCGGCGGTGAGCGCGACGACGGGGGCGACGGCGCCGCGCAGGGCGTGCCGGGCGATCAGGGAGCGCTCGGTCGCCCCGTAGGCGCGGAAGGTGCGGATGTGGTCCTCCGCCAGCGTCTCCAGCATGGAACTGCGGGTCAGCCGGGCGTATTTCGCCGACTCGAGGAGGCCGAGGGCGAGCCAGGGCAGCAGCATGTTCCAGGCCCACTGCTCGGGGTCGTCCATGAGCGGCACATACGTCGGGAAGGGCAGCCACTCCAGGTAGGCGCAGAACAGCATCAGCAGGCCGAGGCCGCTGATGAAGACGGGGGTGGCGGTGCCGGCGAGCGTGAGCCAGGTGAGCACGCGCTCGGTGGGGCCGCCGCGGCGGAGCGCGGACAGCAGTCCGGTGCCGGTGCCGAGCAGCAGCCAGACGACCATGGCGCCGGTCGCGAGGGAGGCGGTGGCGGGCAGCCGCTGGACGATCAGGTCGGTGACCTGCTGGTCGTTCTGGTACGACAATCCGAAGCACGGTGCCTGGCAGTGGAGGACGCCGGTGCCGGTGGAGTAGTCGTGCCCGGTGACGATGCCCTGGAGGAAGTGCCAGTACTGCACGTACACGGGGTCGTTCAGGGAGAGCTGTTCGCGGACCTGGCTGATCTGTTCGGGGTTGCAGCGGGGGCCGCAGGCCAGGCGCGCGGGGTCGCCGGGGGCGATGTAGAAGGTCGCGTAGACGACGGCGGAGAGCACGAGGACGACGGCGAGCGCGCCGAGGGCGCGGCGCAGGAAGTAGCCGGTCATGCCGCACCTCCCGCGTCGCTCGTGCGGGTCCCCGCGCCGCTCGTGCGGGGCGTGCGCCGCTTGCGGCCGGCTCCGAGCCGGCTCGCCTGGCGCGGGTCGAGCGCCGTGCGCAGCCCGTCGCCGAAGACGGTGAAGGCGAGGGTGGTGACGAAGAGCATGAGGGCGGGCAGCAGGACGTACATGGGGTCGGCGCGGAACCAGGTGGTGGCCGTGGAGAGCATCTGTCCCCAGGAGGGGGTGGGCGGCTTCACGCCGACGCCGAGGAAGGACATGCTCGCCTCGATGACGATGTTGGCGGGCAGCAGCACGGCCGCGTAGGTGATCACGGGGGCGGCGAGCGAGGGCAGCAGTTCCCGGCGGGCGATGCGGCGCCGGGAGGCGCCGGTGAGCCGGGCGGCCGAGACGAAGTCGAGCTTCGTGAGGCTCAGGGCCTGGGCGCGGACGAGCCGGGCCATGCCGCCCCAGTTGAGCAGTCCGATGGCGATGACGAGCAGCACGGGGCGGGGGAAGCCGGCCGGGACGACGGCCATCAGGGCGATGGCGAAGACCAGCAGGGGCATTGCCACCATGACGTCGGTGAGGTGGCCGAGCGCGCTCTCCACGGCGCGGCTGCCGAGTGCGGCCGCCAGGCCCACGGCGAGGCCGATGAGCACCTGGACGAGCGTGGCGCCGATGCCGACGAGCAGCGAGACGCGGGCGCCGTACAGGAGACGGACGAACAGGTCGCGGCCGGTGCCGGGTTCGACGCCCAGCCAGTGCTCGGCGCCGATGCCGCCGAGGTCGCCGAGCGGGACGCCGCCGCGGGCGGAGTCGACGAGGGTGTCGTGGTAGCTGTTGGGGTCCTGGCCCTCCAGGGCGGCCAGCAGGGGCGCGCCGAGGGCGAGGAGTGCGAGGAGGCCCAGGACGGCGGCGGCCGCGAGCGCGGACTTGCGCGCGCGCAGCCGCCGCCATACCTGCCGGGCGCCGGAGGCGGGAGCGGCTCCCGCCACCGGTTCCTGGGTGGTGATCGGTTCGGTGGTCACTTGACGGCGACCTGGGAGACGTCGAGGACACCGGTCCAGTCGCTGATGACGACGTTCTTGACGTCCTTGCCGACGAGGCGCTTGTAGACCGGGTGGAAGAGCGGCACGGTCAGTGCCTGGGCGCCGATCTTCTGGTCCAGGGCGCCCCAGCGCTTGGCGGCGGCGTCATGGTCGGTGATCTTGTTGATCGCGTCGATCTCGTCGTTGACCGCGGAGTCGTCGAGGCGGGAGGCGTTGAAGTTGGCGCCGTCCTTGACGATCTGCCGGCCGTCGAAGATCGGGGCGAGGAAGGGGCCGCCGGAGGGCCAGTCGGCGCCCCAGTGGGCGAGGAAGAGATCGGGCTGCTTGTCGACGCTGTGGGTCTTCTCGTCGTAGTCGTTCTCCTCCAGGCCCTCCAGCTTGACCCGGATGCCGGCCTCCTTGAGGGCGGCCTGGAGCGCGGTGGCGATCTCGGGGCTGGTCTCGAAGTTCTGGGCGGTGGAATGGGTCAGCGTGATGTCCAGGCCGTCCGCGTAACCGGCGTCCTTCAGCAGCTCCTTGGCCTTCGCGGCGTTGCCGTTGGCGCCCGCCGGGAAGGGGTCGTAGGGCGTGAAGCCGAAGGACTTCTGGTTGGGCAGGAAGGTGGTGGCGGGCTCGGCCAGCGCGGAGCCGCCGGCGGCGTTGACGACGCTGGTGCGGTTCACGGCGTAGGCGACGGCCTCGCGCACCTTCGGGTTGTCGAAGGGCTTGGCCTTGGGGTTGAAGGCCAGGTAGTTGGTGTAGCCGAAGTGGCCGGTGCCGACGCGGGCGGCCAGCTTCTTGTCGCCGGTGACCTGGGCGAGCTCGGCGGGGCCGAGGTTGGTGTCGGTGGTCACGGCGGCCGCGTCGGCGCCCTGGCCGGCGGAGAGCCGCTGGTTGATGACCGCCGGGGCGAGGCCGGACTTGACCTCGATGCGGTCGGGGTAGGCGTGGCGCTCCTTGTCGGTCTCCTCGGACCAGTTGGGGTTGCGCTCCAGGACCATCTGCTCGCCGTCGTTGGTGTTCTTCACGACCTTGTACGGGCCGGAGGAGACGGGGTGCTCGGCGTACTTGGCGCCGGTGTCCATGGCCTTGGGCACGGGGGCGAACTGGGTGGAGGTCGCGAAGTAGGGGAAGTCGCCCTCGGACTTCTTCAGCTTGAAGACGATGGTCTTCGCGTCGGGGGTCTCGATGGAGTCGAGACCCTTCTTCTCCTTGTACGGACCCTGGTAGGTGTCGCCGCCGATGAGCCAGTCGCGCAAGTAAGGGGCGCCGCCGGAGAGTTCGGGGGCGAAGGAGCGCTCGACGCCGTACTTGATGTCGGCGGAGGTGATGGGCGTGCCGTCCTCGTACTTCAGCCCGTCCTTGAGCCTGTACGTCCAGGTCTTCGCGTCGTCGCTCGCGGTGCCGGTGTCGGTGGCGAGGTCGGGGACGACCTTGGTGCCCTCGGCGCCGTTCTCGCGGTTGCGGGTGGTGAGGGTGCGGTAGACGAGCGAGGGGATGTTGCCGCCGCCGGAGGTGTAGAGGCGGGCGGGGTCGAACTGCTTCTGCGGCGCTCTGTTGAGGACCGTGAGCGTGCCGCCCTTCTTCGGCGCGCCGTCGGCGCCGCCGCCGGCGGAGTCACCGCCGCTCCCCTTCGGGCCGCACGCCGCCGCGCCGCCGACCAGGACCACGCTGACGGCTGCCGCGGCCACGCGGCGGGATATGACGGACAGTTGACGCATGACAGGTCAGGCCTTTCGCGGGAATGCGAGGGGGGAGGAGCGCGGAACGCGTTCCCGGAAGGCGGCAGGAGAAGAGCGCGCGGAAGCGCCCGTACCGCCCCCGGCGGACGCGACGCGTGAAGGCGCGCGGAAATACGCGGGGAGATGCCGGAACGGGTCGTTCAGCGACAGTGAATGTCGGCGACGGAGTGCGCGGCCACGCCGATCAGCGCCAGCTCGAAGGCGGCGTTCTCGAAGGCGGGGCGGGACGACATGCCGAGAAGACTGAACGAATTTTCGCCCAGCCGCAAAGGTGTCTCAGGGTGCGAGACCAGCCGTCTCAGGAACCGGACCCCGGGAAGGGCCAGGCGTTGGGACGGCAGGTCTTCCCGTCGGTCGTGAGGAACTTGGTCTGCTGCATCATCACGGGCGCGAGCGCGCCCTCCTTGGCGCAGGACTCGTGGTCGTGGCCGAGGCGGTGGCCGACCTCGTGGTTGATCAGCATCTGCCGGTACTCGTGCATCCGGTCGCCGAAGGTCTGCGAGCCCTGTGCCCAGCGATAGGCGTTGATCATCACGCGGTCGGTCGCGGCCGAGTCGCAGGAGACGTTGTCCTCGGTGGTGTCCAGGCCGGACTTGGCGCACCAGGCGGCCGTCGTCTTCGGGCTGGCCAGGGTGACGACGAAGTCGGCGTCGCCGGAGGAGACGCGCTCGAAGGTGCGCTTGCCGCCGTGACCCCAGCTGCGGTCGTCGTTGAGAGTGCGGTGGACGGCGGTGGCGAAGAGCGAGCCGTCGAACGGCAGGCCCTTCTCCACGTCAACGCGGTACCGGAGAACATCACCCTTACCGGGGGCCTTGTCATGACCCGCCACGGTCACGAATTCACCCGAGGCCCCCGCGTCGGCCTCCAGCGGGTACTTCTTCGCCATCTTCTGCTCGTACGTGGCGGGCACCTCGGCACCGCCCTTGGGCGTGGGTCTGCTGTCGGAGCGCGAGGCCGCCTCGGGGTCCACGCGCTTGCCGACGTCCGCGGCGCGCGCCCGTGCCGCGTCGTCGCCGCCGTCCCGCAGCTGGGTGGTCACCGTCACCGCGAGGACGGCCGTCACCACGGCCGCCGCGACGCCGATCACCGTCCGCCCGGTGCCGCCACGGGTCCCGCCGCCACGGTTCCCGGCGCCGCGGGCCGCCGCGCGCCCGCCGTCACGGCGGGGCCGGGGCGGGGCGGGCCGGGCGGAACCGGCCGACGGCCCGGGCCCGGCCGCCGGGTCCGCGAGCGGATCACCGTGGAGGGCATCGCCGTGGAGGGCGTCGGCGGGCACGTATCCCGTGGTGAAGCGGGTGGGTCCGGCCGGCGGGGCGGCCGGACCGGCCGCGCCCTGGGCGCGCTGGGCGCCGATGACGCCCCAGCCCAGCACCGGCTCGCGCGGCTCGGCGGCCGCGCCCGGGGTGAAGCCCGAGCTGTAGCCCGCGTGGTAACCGGCGTCGTAGTCGTGGCCGAATCCCGCGTCGAAGTCGGCGGCGAGCTCCTCGGCGTCCCTGCCGGAGGCGCTACCGCGCCGGCGCCCCGGGCCGGGGCCGGGCACGGGCTGCCCGGTGTCGGGCAGCGAGGCCCCGGGGCCGGGCCCGCCCTCGGTGCGGCGGCGGCCCGAGCCGGGGGCGGCGCCCGCGGCGGCCCCGTGGGGCGGCCGGTCGGCGCGTGCGCTGTGTTTACCCACGGGGCGGGGCGCTCCGTTCCGGTGTCGGTGTCGTGACGGTGTCCGCGAGCAGGTCCCGGAAGGCGCGAGCCACCGCGTCCGGGTCCTCCATCATCGCGACATGCCCCGCCTCGAGAAGCGTCAGCAGCCGCGAGTCGCGGAATGCCTTGTTCGCGCGGCGGGCCATGCGGATGGAGACGAGCTGATCGCGCACTCCGTACACGAGCAGAGTAGGGGCAAGGACCTTCTCCGCCTGACGCCACAGCGAATGCTGTCCGCCGAGTGTGTACGCGTCGACGATGCCGCGCGCCGAGCGGGCCATGACGTCCCAGAAGTAGGGGAGCTCCAGGCGCCGCTCGTATTCGGCGACGGCCAGGGCGAAGCCCTCGGGGGTCACCCGGGCGGGGTCGCCGTAACAGAGGGCGAGCACCTCGCGGGTACGGCGCTCGACCGTCCACTCCTTCGTCATCCGGGCGAAGAGGGAGACGACGCCGGGCACGGCGAGCAGCCCGGTGGGCACCGCCGTGCGCTGGGGGCGCAGCTCGGGCAGGGCGGGCGAGACGAGCGTGAGCGTACGGACGAGGTCGGGGCGGACCGCGGCGACGCGGGTGGCGACGGCGCCGCCCAGCGAATTGCCGAACAGGTGGACGGGCCCGCGGCCGCTGCTGTCGAGATGGCGGATGACCACGCGCGCGTACCCCGTGATGGAGTAGTCGCCGTCCTCCGGCGGGGGCGCGTCACCGAAGCCGGGCAGGTCGAGGGCCTCGCCGTCGACGGCGTCCGCGAGCCGGTCCATCAGCTCGGACCAGTTCTGCGAGGAACCGCCGAGCCCGTGGACGAAGAGCGCGGGCGGCAGTCCGGCGCGGACGGGCGGGCGGGAGCGGACCGTCAGCGTGACCCCGGGCAGGGCCACCGTGCGCAGCACCTCCCCCGGACTGACCCGTGAGGACCGCGTGGGCGGCACCACGGGCACGGCACCGGTGTCCGGCGACTCGGTCGATGACATGCGGGCAATGTTACGAGACGATCACGCCGGGGCCCTTGTGGTGGGGGTCACAGATCGCCTGGCGGTGCGGGGCGCTCTCTCCTAGGCTGCCCGACAGGGAGTATCAAGGAGTAAGAGGGGCGTTCATCCAAGAGGAGCGTTCATCCCGGATACCGGAAGGGATCCGTTATGCCAGTCGACCCGACCGACCCGGACACCTTTGAGGAAGAACTCGACGACGAGGCGGTTGCCATGGACTTCGACGCGGAGACCCCGGAGGCGGACGCGGCCGAGCAGCACGCGGACCTGTCCCCGCACGAGGACGACTCGCTGGCGCACGTCGACCCGGGCGCGGCGAACGAGGCGGACCGCGCCGAGCAGGCCCGGGTGGTGGAGCTGGACGAGGACGACTACCGCTGACTCCCGGGGCACCTGAGCGGATAATCGACGATTTGTCGATTTCCTACAGCGACCGGTCCATGAAATTCTCCGCTCCTACCGCGCACGCCCCGGTTACCCAAAAGTACGATGGCGGGCGCGTGCACACCGGGCACCTCCCGGCTGCCGCCGGGGGAGCACAGAAAACGACATGGGAGGCGGCGTGACAGCCATCGAGCAGACCGAGGCGCGCCCGCGTGGCACGCGCCTGCCGCGCCGAGCCCGACGCAATCAGCTCCTGGGCGCGGCCCAGGAGGTCTTCGTGGCGCAGGGTTACCACGCGGCCGCGATGGACGACATCGCCGAGCGCGCGGGCGTGAGCAAGCCGGTCCTCTACCAGCACTTCCCCGGCAAGCTGGACCTCTACCTGGCCCTGCTGGACCAGCACTGCGACAACCTCCTGCAGGCGGTCCGCACGGCGCTCGCCTCCACCAACGAGAACAAGCAGCGCGTGGCGGCCACCATGGACGCCTACTTCGCCTACGTCGAGGACGAGGGCGGCGCCTTCCGCCTGGTCTTCGAGTCCGACCTCACCAACGAGCCGGCCGTGCGCGAGCGCGTCGAGCGGGTCTCGCTGGAGTGCGCGGAGGCGATCAGCGAGGTCGTGGCCGAGGACACCGGCCTGTCGAAGGACGAGGCCATGCTGCTGGCCGTGGGCCTCGGCGGCGTCTCCCAGGTGGTCGCCCGCTACTGGCTCTCCAGCGAGAGCACCGTGCCGCGCGAGACGGCCGTCCAGCTGCTGACCTCGCTGGCCTGGCGCGGTATCGCGGGCTTCCCCAAGGTCGGCCACGAGCAGGGCTGACGCGCGGCGGTGACACGCGGCGAATGATGTTCGCTGCGAGCGTGCGGGCGAGGCCCGGCGGACCGCCCTTACCGGGCTAATGTGGGGAACGTACGGCGCGGCTGGTCCGCGCACCCCTCCCCTGGGCTCAGCCATGGGGGACCCCAACCTTCGGAGGGACAGACCGTGGAGGTCAAGATCGGCGTGCAGCACGCGCCCCGCGAGATCGTTCTGGAGAGCGGGCTGGCTGCCGAGGAAGTCGAGCGTGTGGTGGCCGAGGCGCTCGCCGGCAAGTCCGCGCTGCTGAGCCTGACGGACGACCGTGGCCGCAAGGTCCTGGTGCCGGCCGACCGCCTGGCGTACGTGGAGATCGGCGAGCCCGCGACCCGCAAGGTCGGCTTCGGCGCGATGTGACCCGCTTCCAGCGGAATTGAACGGCGGGGCCCCGGTATGGAATTCACCGGGGCCCCGCCGTTGTTGTCAGCCAGTACGGGGCCCGGTACGGGGGTGTACCGAGATCGTCGTCGAGGGTTGCCCCGGGGTGTCCCGGGGTAAGACCGCTACGACCGATTTGCACCCCGCTTCTCGGCCACCTCACTGGGAGGGTATTGAGCATGATCCTCTGGGAAGCGCTCGGCTCGGTCCTCATCGGCCTCGCCGTCTCCTGTGCGGCCCTGCGCTGGCTTCCCGCCCGCTTCGGGCAGATCCGCTCCCGGGGCCTGGCCCTGTCCACCGGACCGGGCGCCGCCCTCTTCGGCGCCCTCCTGGGCCATTCCGTGCTGGGCCCGGGCCACACCCTCGCCACGCTGGGCGTCTCCCTGGGCGTCTGCGTCGCGCTGCTCTCGCTGCTGCTGCGCCCCACCGGCCGGCCCCGCCGCTCGGCCACGGCCTGACGACCGCGGCCCGCGACGGGATACCGGTGGTGAGACGGGATGACCGGTGGTGAGCGTTGAGCGTCCCGCTGCTCCGGCGTCTGTTATGCCGCCAGGCCCAGCGCGGCCATGCGCTTGGTGTGCGCCTCGGTGATCCGGGAGAACATCTTCCCGACCTCGGCAAGATCGAAGCCGTCGGCCACCCCGCCCACGAGCATCGTCGACAGGGCGTCCCGGTCGGCGACCACACGCTGCGCCTGCGAGAGCGCCTCGCCCATCAGCCGGCGCGCCCAGAGCGCGAGCCGCCCGCCCACCCGGGGCTCGGCCTCGATCGCCGCCCGCACCTTCTCGACCGCGAACGAGGCATGGCCCGTGTCGTCGAGCACGGCCAGCACCAGCGCCCGGGTGTCGGAGTCCAGCCGCGCCGCGACCTCACGGTAGAAGTCACTGGCGATCGAATCGCCCACATACGCCTTGACCAGGCCCTCCAGCCAGTCCGAGGGCGCGGTCAGCCGGTGGAACTCGTCCACGCCGGCCGCGAAGGGCTCCATCGCGGCGGTCGGCGGCGCGTCGATCGCCTCCAGCCGGTCCCGCAGCCGCTGGAAGTGCTGGAACTCGGCCGCGGCCATCTTGGCCAGGGCCGCCTTGTCGTCCAGGGTCGGCGCGAGCTTGGCGTCCTCCGCCAGCCGCTCGAAGGCGGCCAGCTCACCGTAGGCGAGGGCGCCGAGCAGATCCACGACGGCCGCCCGGTACTGCGGGTCCGCGGATGCCGTGGCCCAGTCCTGGGCGGCGATTCCGGTGTGCTCCCCGGCGTCCGGGGAGACGGGCTCGGTGGCGTTCTCTGGCGTGTCGGGCGTCTCCATGCAGCGAACGATAGCCCGCCACGCGACACGGCGAACCCCCTGGTCAGACAGTTCATCCCGATCCGGACACCCGATTGTCCGGACACACATGCGCCTTTCCGGGGTACAGTGCTAATAGGCCAGCCGAGTATTCGGCCGGCCGAACTCATGCTGTGTCTTCTGGAGGCGAGTCTCCAGGACTCCAGCGGATGCCCGGTCGGTGGCCCGATCGGCTTCCACACAACCGACCGCCCTCCGCGGGGTGCGCACGAGTCGTACGCACCTGGAGGGATCCGCTCGCGGCACGTGTGCTCGAGCGAAGGCAGTGGTCCCGCGCCGCGCCCGGCCCCCACCCGGTGGCCGGCTCAGTACCCCCGCGCGGTCCGTACGTCCTCACGTACGACCCCCTTCGCCGCTTCGCGCCGCGTCTCACAGAAGAGGCAAGACTCTGTCCACTTTCCGTGACCTCGGGATTCTGTCCGAAACCGCCGAGGCCCTCGAGGCCGTCGGCATCGTGAATCCGTTCCCCATTCAGGAAATGACCCTTCCGGTCGCGCTCTCCGGCTCCGATGTCATCGGCCAGGCCAAGACCGGCACCGGCAAGACCCTGGGCTTCGGCCTGCCCCTGCTGGAGCGCGTCGTCGTCCCCGCCGACGTGGAGGCGGGCCGGGCGAAGCCCGAGCAGCTGACCGACGCCCCGCAGGCGCTCATCGTGGTCCCCACCCGTGAGCTGTGCCAGCAGGTCACCAACGACCTCCTCACCGCCGGCAAGGTCCGCAACGTCCGCGTCCAGGCGATCTACGGCGGCCGCGCCTACGAGCCCCAGGTCGAGGCCCTCAAGAAGGGCGTCGACGTCATCGTCGGCACCCCCGGCCGGCTGCTCGACCTCGCCGGCCAGAAGAAGCTGAACCTCGCCCACGTCAAGGCGCTCGTCCTCGACGAGGCCGACGAGATGCTGGACCTGGGCTTCCTGCCCGACGTCGAGCGCATCATCACGATGCTCCCGGCCAAGCGCCAGACGATGCTCTTCTCGGCGACCATGCCCGGTGCGGTCATCTCGCTCGCGCGTCGCTACATGTCGCAGCCCACGCACATCCGCGCCACCTCGCCGGACGACGAGGGCCAGACGCACGCCAACATCGCGCAGCACATCTTCCGCGCCCACAACATGGACAAGCCGGAGATGGTCGCCCGCATCCTGCAGGCGGAGGGCCGCAACCGCGCGATGATCTTCTGCCGTACGAAGCGGACGGCCGCCGACATCTCCGAGCAGCTCACCCGGCGCGGTTTCGCCGCCGGCGCCGTCCACGGCGACCTCGGCCAGGGCGCCCGCGAGCAGGCGCTGCGCGCCTTCCGCAACGGCAAGGTCGACGTGCTGGTCTGCACCGACGTCGCCGCGCGCGGCATCGACGTCGACGACGTCACGCACGTGATCAACTACCAGACCCCCGAGGACGAGAAGACCTACCTCCACCGCATCGGCCGCACCGGCCGCGCGGGCAAGTCGGGTACGGCCGTCACGCTGGTCGACTGGGACGACATCCCGCGCTGGAAGCTGATCAACAAGGCGCTGGAGCTGTCGTTCGACGAGCCGGAGGAGACGTACTCCACGTCCCCGCACCTGTACGAGGCGCTGGGCATCCCCGCCGGTACCAAGGGCATCCTGCCCCGCTCCGAGCGCACCCTCGCCGGCCTCGCGGCCGAGGAGATCGAGGACCTCGGCGAGCCGGGCGGCCGTGGCCGCGGCCGGGACGGTGGTCGTGACGGCGGCCGTGACGGCGGCCGTGACGGTGGCCGTCGTGGCGGCCGTGACGGCGGCCGTGACCGCGCGGAGGAGGAGCGTCCGGCCCGTACGCCGCGACAGCGCCGCCGTACGCGCAACGGCGCGCCGGTCGGCTCGGAGGCCCCGGCGGCCGCGACGGCCGTGACTCCGGCCGCCGAGCCGACGAAGGCCGCCGAGAGCGCCGTGAGCGCGTCCGGCGCCCCGGAGACCCCGGCCCGCCCGCGTCGCCGTCGCCGCACGCGCGGCAGCGCGGGTGCGAACGCCGGTGCGGGTACGACCGCCGTCGCCACGGCGCCCGCCGTGACGGCCGAGCCGGCCCGGGCCGCGGCCCCGGTCGCAGCCCCCGCCGCCGCTCCGGCCGCGGCCCCCGCGGCGAAGGCCGAGGCCCCCGCCCGTACGCGCAGCCGCCGCATCCGGCCGGTCGTCGCCCCGGTGACCGACACGGTCGACTTCCAGACCGTCGAGAGCGCCGCGGCGGCCCTGGCCGTCCCGGCCGCCCGCGTGGCGGAGGCCGTGGAGACGGTGGAGGCCGCCGAGGCGAAGCCGAAGCGCGCCCGCACCCGCACGGCCGCCAAGAAGGCCGTCGCCGTGGCCGAGGCCGAGGTCGAGGTCGTCGAGACGGCCGAGACGGCCGAGGTGGCGGAGACCAAGCCGAAGCGGACGCGCACGACGGCGAAGAAGGCCGCCGAGGCCGTCGTCGCCGCCGAGGCGACCGCCGAGGCCGTCGTCGACACCGCCGAGGCGGCCGCCGAGGCCGTCGTCGACACCGCCGAGGCGGCCGAGGCCAAGCCGAAGCGCACCCGCACGGTCCGCAAGACCGCCGCGGCCGTCGTCGAGACCGCCGCCGAGGCGACGGAGGAGAAGCCGAAGCGCACCCGGAAGGCCGTCGCCAAGAAGGCCGAGGCCGCCGTGGACACCGCCGAGGCGGTGGAGGCCGTCGAGGCCACGCCGAAGCGCACCCGCACCACGGCTGCCAAGAAGGCCGCCGAGGCCGTCGTCGACGCTGCCGAGGCAGCGGAGACCACGCCGAAGCGCACCCGCACCACCGCGAAGAAGGCTGCCGCAGCCGCCGTCGACACCGCCGAGGCGGCCGAGGCCAAGCCGAAGCGCACCCGCACGGTCCGCAAGACCGCCGCGGCCGTCGTCGAGACCGCCGCCGAGGCGACGGAGGAGAAGCCGAAGCGCACTCGGAAGGCCGTCGCCAAGAAGGCCGAGGCCGTCGTCGACACCGCCGAGGCAGCGGAGACCACGCCGAAGCGCACCCGTACGACCGCGAAGAAGGCTGCCGCGGCCCCGGTCGAGACCGCCGCAGCGGCGGAGGAGAAGCCGAAGCGGACCCGGAAGGCCGTGGCCAAGAAGGCCGAGGCCGCCGTGGACACCGCCGAAGCCGCCGAGGCCAAGCCGAAGCGCACCCGGAAGGCAGCGGCCCCCAAGGCCGACGCCTGATCCAAAACCCGAGCGCCGGGTGGGCTGATGTCAGCCCACCCGGCGCTCGGGCGTATCCGGGGCCGGGGGCGGGCCCGGGAACAGGCCGAGAGTAGGCCCGGGAACGGGCCAGTAGCAGGCCAGGGGCGGCGCCGGGGCACCCCCTCCGGCCCGTCACCCGCCCCGCGCTAGCCTCGTGCCATGAGCCGGCCCCCCTTCCTCGCCCTCCCGCCGTGCGCCGAGGCGTATCTCCTCACCACCGCCCGCGGGGAGTTCGCCGTGCACGACGCCCGCCCCTCCTCCCCGCCCCGTGGCACCGCCCTCCTCGTGCCCGGCTTCACGGGCAGCAAGGAGGACTTCATCGCGCTGCTCGCACCGCTCGCCGCGGCCGGGTTCCGGGTGGTGGCCGTGGACGGGCGGGGGCAGCACGAGAGCCCGGGGCCGCGCGACGAGGCCGCGTACGCGCAGGACGAGTTGGCCCGCGACGTCCTCGCGCAGACGGCCGCGCTCGGCGGTGACGTGCATCTGCTCGGGCACTCGCTCGGCGGCCTGATCACCCGCGCCGCCGTGCTCGCGGACGCGTCCCCCTTCCGCTCGCTGACCGTCATGAGCAGCGGCCCCGGCTCGATCTCCGAGTCGCAGCAGGCCCGTACGCGTCTGCTCGTCCAGGCCCTGGGCATGCTGGACATGGAGAGCGTCTGGCGGGAGATGCAGCGCGAGGGGGCGGAGGGCGCGGCGGCCGCCGACACCCCGCCGGAGCTGACGGAGTTCCTCCATCACCGCTGGATGCGCACGGTTCCCGAGCAACTGAAGGCGACCGGTGTCCAGTTGACGGTCGAGCCCGACCGTACGGCCGAGCTGGCGCGGGTGCCGCTGGCCAAGCACGTGGTGTCCGGGGAGCTGGACTACGCCTGGCCGGTGCCGGAGATCGACGCGATGGCCGAGAAGCTGTCGGCGGTCCGTACGGTGATCCCGGGCGCGGGCCACTCCCCCAACGCCGAGCGGCCGGCCGCCACGGCCGAGGCGCTCGCGCGCTTCTGGAACGACGCGGCCCGGCCCTGACCCGGCCCGTCTTCGGCCCAGCCCGTCTTCGGCCCAGCCCGTCTTCGGCCCAGCCCGTCTTCGGCCTAGCCCGTCTTCTCGGTGACCGTGAAGAGGCCCCCCTCGGGATCCCGCAGGGTCGCCTCGCGTCCCACCCGTGAGCGGGTCGGCTCGGAGACGACCGCGCCGCCCTCGGCGAGGGCGGCCTCCACGGCCTTCTCGACGTCGTCGACGCGGAAGTACACGTGCCAGCGGGGGCGGATGCGCGGGTCGGGGTCGGCCTCGACGGCCCCGCCGCGCAGCGAGGCCACGGTGCGGCCGCCCGCGCGGACGGTCACGGCGTCGTCCTCGTAACGGACCTCGCAGCGGCCGGGGCGGTCCATCGCCCAGTCGAAGACCTCGCCGTAGAACATGGCGGCGGCGAACGCGTCGCGGGTGCGGAGCTCCAGCCACGCGGGCGCGGAGCCGGAGCCGATCCGCCAGCCCGGGGTGTTAGGGCCCTCCCAGAAGCCGAAGACGGCGCCCATCGGGTCCGCCGCCAGGACGACGCGGCCGCGGCCGACCGCGAGGGGGCCGACCGCGACCGTGCCACCGCGCTCCCGGACCCGGGAGGCCACCATGTCGGCGTCGTCGACGGCGAAGTACGAGGTCCAGGCGGCGGCCACGCCCAGGGTGCGGGCGGCGTCGGTCAGGCCGGCGACGGGTTTGCCGTCGGAGATCGCGACGGAGAAGCCCTCGCCGAACGTGCCGGCCCGGAACGTCCAGCCCATCACGGCCGCGTAGAAGTCCTGGGACGCCTTGAGGTCGGCGGTCAGCAGGCTCACCCAGCAGGGCTGTCCCAGCCCGGCACCCTCCGTGGCCGCCATCGCCGATCGCCTCGTTTCCGTATCCGGGAGTGGGACCAGGGTTCCACTCGCTCCCCCCGAACGCACTCCGGCACGCGCGGCCGTCAGGGGGGTAGACCGGTCACCACCCGGTCACTCATTAGTCATGTTAAAAATTTCTTTAGCGTAGGGAATGTTTCGAGGGTTAAACTCGTTGGACACTCTTGGAACGCGCGTCGCAATGTCGCCGCGCGCGTCACTGTTCACCGTTCTCCGCAGGAGGATCAGACGAAGGGAGAAGCCTTGCGCTTCGAAATCATGCGCCTGGACGACGTCGACGGCACCGCCGTCGACAGCACCGTCGTGGACGCCGCCTCCGTCAAACGGATCGTGCAGCAGGCCGCCTCCATCGGCCAGCGCATATACATCCGTCCAGCCGACTCCTCGGTCCGGTAGCGCCGACCCGCTCCGGAAAGCCGAACGCCCCCGTACGACGACCGTACGGGGGCGTTCCGCGTTCGCGGGGTGGCGTCAGTGGTGCTGGATCACCTGGGTGATGCCGTTGATGATCTGCTGCACGGCCAGCGCCGAGAGCATCATGCCGGCGAGCCGGGTCACGAGCACCACACCGCCGTCCTTGATCACACGGATGATGTGCAGCGAGTTCCGCATCACCACCCACAGCACGACGTGGATCGCCGCGATGGCGCACCACACCGAGACCTGCGCGGCCGCCGAGTCGGCGCGCTGCACCGCGAGGATCACCGAGACGATCGCACCGGGGCCCGCCAGCAGCGGCATGCCCAGCGGCACGAGGGCGACGTTGACGTCCTTGGTCTGCTTGGGCTCCTCCGACTTGCCGGTGAGCAGGTCCAGCGCGACCAGCAGCAGGAGCAGACCGCCCGCGATCATCAGGGCGGGGGTGGTGATGTGGAGATAGTCGAGGATCTGCCGGCCGCAGATGCCGAAGAGGGCGATCACGCCGAAGGCGACCGTCGCCGCCTGCCAGGCCATGCGGCGCTGGACCTTGGCCGGGCGGCCCGCGGTGAGGGCGAGGAAGATCGGCGTGATCCCGGGCGGGTCCATGATCACGAACAGGGTGAGGAAGAGGGAGCCGAAGACAGCGATGTCGAACACGTGAGGGCCTTGCGGGTGCGGAGCGAGCAGGAGCGGTGGGGGGAGGTATGAGGGGGCGCCTCGGGCGGAGCCTTCGAAAAGCGTGCTTTCGAGGGGCGCGCGCGAACGGCTCGTACGCCTCGGACGATCGCCGCGTACACGTCGACGCGGTGAGAGGGGAAGGGACGTACGGGCGCGCTCATCCGCCCGTGGACGGACGGCCGGGCCCGGAGCGCGGAGTGGTCAGCCGCCGGCGCCCGGGACGGGGAACGCGCCCGTCGCACGGCGCGTGATCTCCCCGTAGATCTCCGGGTCGGTCGTGAACTCGCCGAGGCGGCAGCTCTTGCGGCTGCCGTGGTAGTCGCTGGAGCCGGTGGGCAGGAGGCCGAGGTCGGCGGCGAGGCCGCGCAGCCGGGCGCGGGTGGCGGCGTCGTGGTCCATGTGGTCCACCTCGATGCCGTCCAGGCCGGCCGAGGCGAGCTCGGCTATCTGTGCCTCGGAGACGCAGTTGCCACGCTTGAGGGCGAAGGGGTGGGCGAGCACCGTGACCCCGCCGGCCGCCTTGACCAGGCGGATGGCGTCGAAGGGGTCGAGCTCGTGCTTCTCGACGAAGGCCCGGCCGTCACCGGCGAGCCACTCGGAGGTGAAGGCGTCGGAGACGCTGTCGATCACGCCGAGCTCGATCATGGCCGTGGCCACGTGCGGGCGGCCGACGGCGCCGTCGCCGGCGATGCGCGCGACGCGCTCCCAGGCGACGGGCACGCCGAGCTCGTTGAGCTTGGCGACCATGGCGCGGGCGCGCGGTTCGCGGTCGTCGCGCACGAGCTCGCGCTCGCGGGCGAGCTCCGGCTCGTGGGGGTCGAAGAGGTAGGCCAGCATGTGGACGCTGAAGCCGTCGGGGCCGGTGAAGCGGCAGGAGAGCTCGGCGCCGGTGACCAGGGTGAGCCCGGCGGGGAGGGCCGCGATGGCCTCGACGTGGCCGCCGACCCCGTCGTGGTCGGTCAGCGCGACGACGTCCAGCCCGGCGGCGGCCGCGCCCAGCACCAGCTCGGCGGGGGTGTCCGTACCGTCCGAGGCCGTGGAGTGGGTGTGCAGATCGATGCGCACGACACGACTCCCAACACAACCGGAACAGGACAGGACCGGTTCAGGATAACGGGCCCGGTTGTGGGCGGGCGCCCGCGCTCAGGGCGACAGGATCCGCGGCGACAGCGCCCCGCACGGCAGGAGGTCGACCTCGGCCCCCGCGTCCCGCAGATCCGTCAGCACGAGCTCGTCGTACATCAGCAGCCCCGACCGCTCGGGCCACACGATCGCCCACAGCCACAGCCCCCGCGCCTCCCCCGCGAAGACGGCCCGGTCGCCGGGGGCGCCTTCGACGTGCCACAGGGGGGTGGGCCGCCCGGCCGCGTGGACCTTGGCGTGCGGCGAGCGGTCGACGCGGAGGTACGGGCCGGGGTCGGGGCCGTCGACGCCGGCGTAGCGCGCGCCGAGGCCGACGCCCAGCTCCTCGGCGACGAGCAGCAGCTCACCGGGGCCGCCCAGCGGGCTGGGCCCCGAGCAGGCGACGGCGGTCGCCCGCGCGCCCGCGCGGTCGTCGCCCGCGCTGGCCACACCGGTGAAGAGCCAGCCGACGGGCAGGGGCCAGGGCATCCAGACCGGCACCCGGGCCCGCCCCACCGCGACGGCCAGTGCCTCGACGCTCGGCGGGACGACCGGCTGCAGAGGGTGCACGGTGCCGTGCACGGCGCACTGCCACGAGTCGGCGAAGAGACCGGGCGCGCGGACCCGGCCACCGCACTTCGGGCAACTGGGTTCGCCCCTCATAGCCTCCAACGGTCCTACCAGGGCGCCCCCGCGTCAAGGACGATCACCCGTCCGGAGTCGGGGCGTCCCCACCCTTCGGGACACCCCGTCCGGCGCGTCACCCGCCGGCCACCCGCCGGTCACTCGCCGAGCGGCACCCCGGCGCGCAGCGGGTCGCGCAGATCCGTGCCGTGCCGAAGCCACCGTTCCTCCAGCGCGGCGGCGCCCTGGACGCGCTTCCACGCGGCCTCGTTGGGCGTCATCGGCAGCAGGGGCAGGAAGCGGACGGGATCCAGCGGGGCGTCCAGCTCCAGGTCCTCGACCAGGCCGCCGGACTCCGCGACGAGCACGGAGGTGAAGGGCGCCCCGGGCCAGAGCGGCTCGCCGGTGTCCAGGGAGGCACCGGGCGCCACCACGAGCCCCTCGACCTGGGGCGACGCGGCGAGGACGGCGAGCGGGCGGAGCACCTTGTCCGTGTCGGCGCGGCCGGCGCGCACGGAGAGGACCAGCTCGGCGCGGGGGCCACGCAGGGGGTCGGCGAGGGAAACGGAAAGGGGCGCCGCGAAGCGGCTCGATGAGGGGTGGTGGTCGGGCGAGGGGCCGGCCGGGTCGGTCATGGGCTGGGCGGACATGCCGAGGGTGGCGTAGCGGACGATGTCCCCGGTGTCGTCGGAGGCAAGGAACCGGAGGACCTCGATCCGGTCGGTGCCCAGGAAGGTGATCGCGGCACGCGCGTCGGGTGCACCGAGGGCCGTCAGCAGCCGGGCCTCGACCAGTGCGAGAACGTCTGACATGCAGTGAGCATAGAACGCGTATCGAACAGGCAAAGCGGGGCCTTGACGCGTCAGGTCACTGCTAGCCTTGACTCGCCTCGGCCTCTGGTCCAGGCATGACGTTCGTCCCTTACGCGGGGACCGGCCGGAGGAGGTGGGGCTGCGGTGGATCCTAGTCGACCGTGCAGTACCGGCAGTTCTCCCGTCTCCTCGCCCCGGACGCACGTCACCCTGTGATCTGAGGCCTTCCACGACCGGCCCCTCGGCCGGACGGCATCCCGGAAGTCCCTTCACGCCCGCGGCACTTGACGGAAGAGCGCCTTTCCCTCGCTTTGTTCCGTGTTCTCCGCAGTTCTCTGCGAACTCTCCGCGAACTGCCGTCGGCCGCAACGCACCGCGCGAAGCGCCGCCTGATTCGCGGACGTGCTCCCCCGCGCCCCGAGCGCCCGGCCACGTCCTCCTTCCAGGCAGCGTTGCACCCGCGTAGCGGCCCGCGGCCGGCCCGTGAAGGAGCCAGCCATGTCGATGATCCGTGACCTGCGCGCCGCCGTCCGCCCCGCCCTGCGCCGGGTGCCCGCCCAGAGCGGCGGCTACGGCACCACCCGTGACGCCTCGGTCAGCAGCGCCGTCGTGGACAGCGCCGTCTACCGCGACGGCAAGCGCGTCAGCGAGCTCGTCAGCCCCGCCGAGGCGCTGCGCCGGGTGCGCGGCGCCGGCGGTTTCGCGTGGATCGGGCTGCACGAGCCCACGGAGTCGGAGTTCGCCGGGATCGCCCGCGAGTTCGGGCTGCACCCGCTGGCCGTGGAGGACGCGGTCCACGCCCACCAGCGGCCCAAGCTGGAGCGCTACGACGACACGCTCTTCACCGTCTTCAAGACCATCCACTACGTGGAGCACGCCCAACTCACCGCCACCAGCGAGGTCGTGGAGACCGGCGAGGTGATGTGCTTCACCGGCCCGGACTTCATCATCACCGTCCGGCACGGCGGCCAGGGCTCGCTGCGCGCCCTGCGCCACCGGCTGGAGGAGGACGACCGGCTGCTCGCCAAGGGCCCCTCGGCCGTGCTCCACGCCATCGCCGACCAGGTGGTCGACGGCTACATAGCCGTGGCCGACGCCGTGCAGGACGACATCGACGAGGTGGAGATCGACGTCTTCTCCGAGCCCAGCAAGGGCAGCCGGCGGGGCGGCGACGCGGGCCGCATCTACCAGCTCAAGCGCGAGGTGCTGGAGTTCAAGCGGGCGGTCACCCCGCTGATGCGGCCGATGCAGCTGCTCAGCGAGCGGCCGATGCGGCTGGTCGACCCGGACATCCAGAAGTACTTCCGTGACGTCGCCGACCACCTGGCGCGCGTGCACGAGCAGGTGGTCTCCTTCGACGACCTGCTGAACTCCATCCTCCAGGCCAACCTCGCGCAGGCGTCCGTCGCCCAGAACGAGGACATGCGCAAGATCACGTCCTGGGCGGCGATCTTCGCCGTCCCGACGATGATCGCGGGCGTTTACGGCATGAACTTCAAGTACATGCCGGAGCTGCAGTGGAAGTACGGCTACCCCACGGTCATGGTGGTCACCGTCGTGATCTGTTACGCCATCCACCGCGGCTTCAAGCGGAACGGGTGGCTGTAGGCGCGTCCCAGGCCTTTAAACGCCGGTTTCCGGGGGAACCCGGTCCTTCTTCCTGTCGCCCATGATGACCAGCGCCAGCCCCGCCATGATCACCGCCAGCGCCGGGTAGGCGATCGCGGGCGGCGTCTGCCCCAGCCACACCGCCGCGATCAGCGCCGCCCCCGGCGTCTCCAGCAGGATCGCCGTGGACGTGACGGACGGGCCCAGGCCCTTGACCACCCGGTTGATCAGCGAGTGGCCCAGCAGCTGCGCCGTGACCGTGAGCACCGCCAGCTTCAGCCACGTCTCCCCGCTGTAGCCGCCGAGGGACACTCCCCCGCACAGGCACGCGGCGAGCAGCAGCACCGTCGTGGTCGTGTAGCAGACATAGGTGTACGCGACCGTGCCCACCGTCCGGCGCACCTCCGCGCCCAGCAGGACGTACCCCGCGGCCGCGATGCCGCCCGCCAGCGCGAGGCCGTCGCCGGCGAGGGCGCGCGGGGAGAGGGACAGGTCGACGCCCGTGAGCGTCAGCACGCCGAGGAAGGCCAGCCCGGTGCCGGCCCAGACCAGCGCGGGCGGGCGGTGGCCGCGCAGCCGCAGCAGCAGGGTGGTCCAGATGGGCGTGGTGGTGACCAGCGCGGTGGACGACGCGACGGAGGTCATCTGGAGGCTGGGCAGCCAGACCCCGAAGTGGACGGCGAGGAGCGCCCCGGCGGCGACGGCCAGCAGTGCCGTCCGCCGGCCGATGCCGCGCAGCTCGGCGCGGTGGCGGCGGCGGAGCAGGGCGACGGGGGTGAGCGCGCCGACGGCCATGGCGTTGCGCCAGAAGGCGATGGCCAGGGCGGGGGCGGCGGTGGCCGCGATCAGCGGCGCGGAGAGGGAGACGCCGGCGATGGCGACGGCGAGCAGGAGCAGCTCGGTGCGGACGGACACCCCCGGCGTGCCGGGATCCGGGCCGGGTCCGGCCGGTCCGGCCTGCCCGGTGGTCGTCGTGGGCGTCGGTATCGCGTCGCGTCTCGCTCGGGCAGCACTCACGGACTCAAGCCTAGGACCCGTGCGTAAGGTAGGGCGCATGACGATGACGCAGGCGCTGATCGAAGAGGCCACGAAGAAGTCCGGCCTCATCTGGGTGAAGGGTCCGGCCGGGCCCAGCCGGGCGCTGTGGCACGTCTGGCACGAGGGTGCCGCGCATCTCGTGGGCGGCCCGGGCGAGCAGCCCGTGGACGAGCTGGGGCTCACCGAGGGCGCCACGGCCACCGTCACCGTGCGCAGCAAGGACAAGGGCGGGCGGCTGGTCTCCTGGACCGCGTCGGTGAGCGAGCTCCCGGCGCACGGGGAGGAGTGGACGGCGGCCGTCACCGAGCTGAAGGGCAAGCGGCTCAACGCGCCCGGCGCGGAGCAGCTGGAGGAGCGCTGGGCGAAGGAGTGCCGGGTGCTGCGGCTGACGCCGTCCGGTGCCACCGCGGACCTGCCGGACGATTCCCTGGCGGCGGTTCCGCTGGCGACGCCGGCGACGACGCGCGAGCCCATGCCGGCGGCGCTGCCGCGGCTGCTGCGCCGGGGGCGCCGCTAGGCGCTCCGCTGGTAGTCGGGGCGTCATCTGCGGGCGCATCGTGGCTGGTCGCGCCCGCGCGGCGGTAGCCGCAGACCGACACTGCCCCGCGCCCTTCGGGCGCGTCCGGTCACTTCCCCGGGTCGGCGCCCGCCCCCGACGACGGGAGCGCGCCGCCCGAGGGGATGCGCAGCTGTTTGCCGTAGTCGACGGTCTGGTTCTTGTCGGGGACGGCGAGGGCGAAGTCCTTGCCCCAGCCGTCCAGCTCCAGCTGCCCCGCGCCGCCCGCGCGCTGCACCCGCACCGGATACGGGGTGCCGGTCAGGGAGACCTCCATCGTGCCGCCGCCGCCCTTGGCGCCCGTGACCCGGATGGTGCGGACGCCGCCGACCGTGCCGTGGTCGCCGCGCGCGAGGGTGCCGTGGAGGGTGAGCAGGCCGTCGAGGAGGACGTCCTTGTCGGTGAAGCCCCGGAACTGCTGGTAGGCGGGGTCGTCCGAGGGCACCTTGACGTACTTGTCGTCGAGCTTGCCCGCGGCGGCCGCCTTGTCCCCCTTGGCCGGGGCGGAGGAGGTGGGCGCCTTCGAGGGCGCCGGCGTGGCCCCCTTGGCCCAGAACCCGGCGGGTGCCTTGAGGTAGAGGTCGTCGCCCACGCGCAGCAGCTCGAAGGAGCTGGCGGCGGAGGAGGACACCCGGCCCGTGCCGCCGTTCTTCTTCAGCCGCATGTCGATGCGGTACGTACGGCCCTGGCTGACGACGTTGCCGGACAGGTGGACGGCCTCGGCGCCGCGCGCGGCGGTGCGGGCCTTGTCCTGGATGGCGGCGGGTTCGAGCTTGCCGACGCCGTTGGTCCCCGCGTCCGGGTCCTCGGCTCCGCCGCCGCAGGCCGTGAGCACGGCCGACAGGCCGACGCACAGGGCTCCCACGAGAGCCGCGTTCCGCGTTCGCACCCCTGCTCCTGTCCTCCGGTCACCGGTGGGCTACGGCGCAGCGTACCTGTGCCGCCGACGAGCGGAAGCGGGGAGTCCGTACAGGATCCGTAGAGGCTCCGTACGGCCGTCTCTCCCGCGCCCGGCGAAGCCGGTCACGCTAGCCTGAATCGGACACCACCCGGCGCGGGAGGAGGTACGCGGCCATGGCAGCAGGTGCCCCCCGGGTGTTCGTGTCGCACATCTCGGGCGTGGCGGTCTTCGACCCCAACGGGGACCAGGTGGGCCGGGTCCGCGACGTCGTGGCGATGCTGCGCGTGGGCGGACGGCCGCCCCGGGTGCTGGGGCTGGTCGTGGAGGTGGTCAGCCGCCGGCGGATCTTCCTGCCCATGACCCGGGTGACCGGCGTGGAGTCCGGGCAGGTCATCACGACGGGTGTGGTGAACATGCGGCGGTTCGAGCAGCGGCCCACGGAGACGCTGGTCTACGGCGAGCTCTTCGACCGCCGGGTGCGGCTCACCGGCACGGACGAGGAGGTGACCGTCCTCGACGTGTCCATCACCCAGCTGCCCGCCCGCCGGGACTGGGAGATCGACAAGGTCTTCGTCCGCCGGGGCAAGGGCGGCGCCCTGCGCCGCAAGGGGGAGACGCTGACGGTGGAGTGGTCCGCCGTCACGGGCTTCTCGCTGGAGGAGCACGGCCAGGGCGCCGCGAACCTGCTGGCCACCTTCGAGCGGCTGCGCCCCGCCGACCTGGCCAACGTCCTCCACCACCTCTCCCCCAAGCGGCGCGCCGAGGTCGCCGCCGCCCTGGACGACGACCGGCTCGCGGACGTCCTGGAGGAGCTGCCGGAGGACGACCAGATCGAGATCCTCGGCAAGCTGAAGGAGGAGCGGGCCGCCGACGTCCTGGAGGCCATGGACCCCGACGACGCGGCCGACCTGCTCTCCGAGCTGCCGGAGGAGGAGATGGAGCGGCTGCTGACGCTGATGCGGCCGGACGAGGCGGCCGACGTCCGGCGGCTGATGGCCTACGAGGAGCTGTCGGCGGGCGGTCTGATGACCACCGAGCCGATCGTGCTGCGCCCGGACGCGACCGTCGCCGACGCGCTCGCGCGGGTGCGCAACCCCGACCTCTCCCCCGCGCTCGCCGCCCAGGTGTACGTGTGCCGGCCGCCGGACGAGACGCCGACGGGCAAGTACCTGGGCACCGTGCACTTCCAGCGGCTGCTGCGCGACCCGCCGTTCACGCTCGTCGGCGCGCTCACCGACACCGAGCTGCGGCCGCTGCCGCCGGACACCCCGCTGCCCGCCGTCACCAGCTATCTGGCCACCTACAACCTGATCGCCGTGCCGGTGGTGGACGAGAGCGGCTCGCTGCTCGGCGCGGTCACCGTGGACGACGTCCTCGACCACCTGCTGCCGGACGACTGGCGGGAGACCGAGCTCCACCACGGCGCGTTCGGCATCGACCTCCAGGGCGGCGGGCCATGAGGCCCGGGGACCGCGACCGGGCCCGCGCGAGCGCGCCCGCGCTGCGCCCGGACCGGTCCGCCGACCGGGCGAAGGCGGAGTCGGCGGCGGTGCACCCGCACCCCCACCCGTCGCCGCGCGTCCGGCTCGACCTGCCGCGGGTGAAGCGGGCCCGCTGGCTGCCGGAGTACGACCCGGAGGCCTTCGGCCGGATGTCGGAGCGGATCGCCCGCTTCCTGGGCACGGGCCGCTTCATCGTCTGGATGACGGTCGTCATCATCGTCTGGGTCGTGTGGAACACCTCGGTCCCCGGGCACCTGCGGTTCGACAACTACCCGTTCATCTTCCTGACGCTCGTGCTGTCCCTCCAGGCGTCGTACGCCGCCCCCCTGATCCTGCTGGCGCAGAACCGCCAGGACGACCGCGACCGGGTCAACCTGGAGCAGGACCGTAAGCAGAACGAGCGCTCCATCGCGGACACCGAGTACCTGACGCGGGAGATCGCGGGGCTGCGGATGGGCCTCGGCGAGGTCGCGACCCGGGACTGGATCCGCTCGGAGTTCGAGGAGCTGGTCAAGGAGCTGGAGCAGCGGCGCGTATTCCCGGCGGAGAGTGAGGAAGGCGACCGCTGAGAGGCTTTCCCGAGGCCCCGTGCCGCGCCGTACCATCGGAGCTATGGCTACCGACACGTACGACACCGCCGCGCCGAGTGAGGACGCGATCCGCGCCGCGCTCGCGACG
Organism: Streptomyces sp. NPDC001678; assembly: GCF_042892945.1. Lineage (NCBI taxonomy): Bacteria > Bacillati > Actinomycetota > Actinomycetes > Kitasatosporales > Streptomycetaceae > Streptomyces > Streptomyces sp. NPDC001678. The sequence continues at coordinate 113,352 of NZ_JBIAUP010000020.1, forward strand.
GTCAACGACCCCGAGATCCAGCGCCCCATCACCGAGCTGGGGATGGTCAAATCGGTGGAGATCGCGGCGGACGGTACGGTCGCGGTGGCGGTCTATCTGACGGTCGCCGGCTGCCCCATGCGCGACAAGATCACCTCCATGGTGAGCGAGGCGGTCTCCCGGGTCGAGGGCGTCACGGGCGTCACCGTCGAGCTGGACGTGATGGGCGACGAGCAGCGCCGCGAGCTCGCGGCCTCGCTCCGCGGCGGCCAGGCCGAGCGCGAGGTGCCCTTCGCCAAGCCCGGCTCGCTGACCCGCGTCTACGCGGTCGCCTCCGGCAAGGGCGGCGTCGGCAAGTCCTCGGTGACGGTCAACCTGGCCGCCGCCATGGCGGCCGACGGCCTGAAGGTCGGTGTCGTGGACGCCGACATCTACGGCCACTCGGTGCCCCGCATGCTGGGCGCGGACGGCCGTCCCACCCAGGTCGAGAACATGATCATGCCGCCGTCGGCGAACGGTGTGAAGGTCATCTCCATCGGCATGTTCACCCCGGGCAACGCCCCGGTGGTCTGGCGCGGCCCCATGCTCCACCGCGCCCTCCAGCAGTTCCTGGCGGACGTCTTCTGGGGCGACCTGGACGTCCTCCTCCTCGACCTGCCGCCGGGCACGGGCGACATCGCCATCTCGGTGGCCCAGCTGGTCCCCAACGCCGAGATCCTCGTGGTGACGACCCCTCAGCAGGCCGCCGCAGAGGTCGCCGAGCGGGCCGGCTCGATCGCCGTGCAGACCCACCAGAAGATCGTCGGCGTCGTGGAGAACATGTCCGGGCTGCCGTGCCCGCACTGCGACGAGATGGTCGACGTCTTCGGCACGGGCGGCGGCCAGAAGGTCGCCGACGGCCTCACCCGCACCACGGGCGCGAACGTCCCCGTGCTGGGCTCGATCCCGATCGACGTCCGGCTGCGCGAGGGCGGCGACGAGGGCAAGCCGGTCGTCCTGAGCGACCCCGACTCCCCGGCGGGCAGCGCGCTGCGCGCCATCGCGGGCAAGCTCGGCGGGCGGCAGCGGGGTCTGTCGGGCATGTCGCTGGGCATCACGCCGCGCAACAAGTTCTGACGCGTCACGAGTGGGGGGGCGGGGGGGGGCCCCCCCCGCCCCCCCCCCCGGGGGGGGGGGCCGCCTCAGGGCGAGTGTTCGTGGGGGGGGGGGGGGGGAAGGGGGGGGGGGGGGCGGTGTTGGTGTAGGACC
>NZ_JBIAUP010000021.1:0-112196 GCF_042892945.1 Streptomyces sp. NPDC001678
CCGCCGGGCCCGATGCTCCACCAACCGCATCAGCCGCATCGTGCAGGCCGTCCACACCCTTTTGACCTGCGGCTATTCAGGATGAAAGAGGTTCAGTGAGCACATGCAGGGCCCCACGCCCTGACCCGTCCGGCCCGTCGCCGACATGCATGCCGCGCGGATGCGTGTGAGGCTGCTCTGGGCGAAGCCGCCCGGCGCCCGCCTCATCGAGGAGTGAGCACAGCATGGACAGCAGCAGGGAACGCGACCCCTACCGTGACACCGACGACTACGTCGAGGACATGACGGAGGAGACGCTGGGGTGGCGCGAGCAGTCCCGGCAGAGCATGCAGGCGCAGCAGCAGGAGGGGCAGCGCGAGCGGCTGGACGAGGACCTCTACGGCGACGAGGACGACCTCGACGACCTCCAGTGACGCCCAGCCGGTCCCGGGCACCCGCCCCGGCGCGGACCGGCCGTGGCGACGGGCACCTGTCAGGAGGGCAGGTGCCCCAGTCCTCCTGACGCCAGCCGCCCGAAGGGCGGACCGTCCTTGGTGGCCGCCCTGGCTGTCTCACCGACGGCCTCGCCCGCCGACCCCGCCGCGCGGCCGACGGTCTGCTGGACGGCGGACGTCGACGACTTCACGGCCGTACCGCCCGTCCGGCCGGCCGCGGGGACACCCCTGCCGACGGCGCTGCCTCCGGTGTCGCCGATCACCCTCGTCGTCTTCTGGGCGGCCTCGTCCACCGCCGAGCCCAGATTGCCGGGGTCGGCCATGGTGAAACCCTTCAGGTCGAGCCCCTTCGGCAGTGCGGCCGCGTGAGCGGTGGCCCCCGGCCCGACAGCACCCGCGCCCAGGGCCGCTGCGGCCAGGGCGGCCGTCGCAAGGACTCGTCGCATCATGACTCCTTCGATCGTCGACGGAAGAGCCTCCACGACGACAACGAGCCGGGGACGACACCGGACACGTCACGAGGGCAGGCCGCGAGCCCATTCCCTCCACCACAGTAAAGACAAGGCATCCGGTCATTCGATCACTCCGGCCGACGCGGCCTGCCGCCGATGACCGTGACGGCCTCGGCGGCGATCCGGCAGCCGTGCCGCGCGGCCTCGACCGGGCCGTGGCCCGCGAGCCGGGCCGCGAGGAAAGCCCCGGTGAAGGCGTCACCCGCACCCGTGGTGTCCACGACCGTCGCGGGCCGGGCCGGCACCCGGGCGACGACCGCGCCCGATGCCGCCACCAGCGCGCCCCGCGCACCTCGCGTCGAGACCACGAGCGGAAAGCGCCGGCTCAGCTCGGCCGCCGCGTCGGCCGGCCCGGAACGCCCCGTGAGCAGCGCCGCTTCGTGGTGACTGGGCAGGAGGACGTCCGCCCCGGCGATCGCCGCGAGGAAACGGTCCGTACCGAAACGGGCGATGAAGCCCGCCGACGCCGGGTCGACACTCACCGGTATGGAACGGGCGCGGGCCGCCTCCATCGCCAGCCGGGCCGTCGCGCGGCTGGTGTCGGCGAAGAAGAGATAGCCGGACACATGCAGGTGACCGATCCCGGCGAGCAGCCCGCCGTCCCAGTCGGCGGCGCACAGCCGCAGCGCCGCGCCGCTGTCGGTGAGGAACGTCCGCTCGCCGTCCGCGCCGACCAGGCAGACGACCGTGCCGGTGGGCGCCGCGGGATCGGCCACCAGATGCGGCCGGACACCGGCCGCGCGGAGCACGCGCCCGTGGGTGTCCACCTCGTCCGCGCCCACCCGGGCCAGGACGCGTACGTCCTCGGCCCCCGAACGGGCCGCCCAGCAGGCCGCATTGGCCCCTGCGCCGCCGGGCAGCGTGGCGATGCGGGCCGCCGTATCGGTCGCGGGCGCGAGCGGTGAGTGATGGCGGGCGACGATGTCGGTCACCACATCGCCGACGACGAGCAGCCCTCCCGCCCCGCCGCCCGTCACGCGGCGTACGCCTTGGCGATCTCCGCCGCCAGCCGGGCATTGCCCCGCACCGCGGCCACGTTGGCCTCCAAGGACGCGCCGTCGGTATGCCGGACGAGATAGTCGAGGAGGAACGGAGTGACCGCCTGCCCGGTGACGCCCTCCCGCGCGCGGGCCGCCAGCGCCCCGGCCAGCACCCTGTCGTGCAGCGCGGGGTCCAGCTGCTGCTCCACGGGAACGGGGTTCGCGACGATCAGAGCCGAGGGCGGACCACCCAGCGCGTCCTGGGCGCGCAACACCTCCGCCACCTCCGCCGCCGTCCCGGCCGACCAGTCGACCGGCACGCCGGAGCCGCTGAGGTAGAAACCGGGGAACTCCCTCGTCCGGAAACCCAGCACACCCACGCCCAGCGTCTCCAGTCGCTGCAATGTCGCGGGTACGTCCAGGACCGACTTCACCCCCGCGCAGACCACCGCGATCCGGGTCCGCGCCAGCAGCCGAAGATCGGCGGACTCGTCCTGCGTGTCCACCCATTCACGGTGGACGCCCCCCAGGCCGCCCGTCGCGAAAACGCGGATCCCGGCCCGTTCCGCGAGGAACGCCGTCCCCGACACCGTCGTCGCCCCGCTCGCCCCCGCCGCCATCGCCGGTGCCAGATCACGGCTCCCCAGCTTGCGCAGCCCGTCCTCGTCCGCCACCCGCGCCAGTCGCGCCTTGTCCAGGCCGATGTGCGGCCGCCCGTCCAGCACCGCGACGGTCGCGGGTACGGCGCCACCGGCCCGTACGAGCTCCTCCAGCTCCTCCGCCACCCGCAGGTTCCGCGGCCGGGGCAGCCCGTGCGAGATGATCGTCGATTCCAGAGCCACCACCGGCCGCCCGCCGTCCAGCGCCTCCCGCACCTCGTCCGAGACGACCAGCGGCTCCCGAGCCGATTCCTCCGCCATTGCCAGCCCCTTCCGCCCCACCCTGCACGGCACTGCGCACCGGACTCCTGGTGCAAAGACCGTTCCCAGCCTCGCGGCCCCGGAAGCCTTCCGGGGCGAACGGGAACGAACGACGGCGCTGATGCCCCGGGATCAGGAGACGGCCCGGAAGGCGGGGGAGCACGTCACGGAAGGCCGGTGCGTCACGGAAGGCCGCCGCCCCGCTTCTCGCGCCGCGCGGCCAGGACGTCGTCGACGTCGAACGGGACCAGACCGAGCGGCGGCCCGGGCGGTGGCCTGCGGAGGGACGCGGCGATCTTGTCGTTGATCTCGTGGACGATCCTCCGCGCCTCCTCCTCGGTCCGGGCCGCCACCGCGGCCTCCAGAGCGTCCTCCGCCTCCTTGCGCAGCGCCAGCGTCGGCGGCAGGAACGAGATGTTCTCGCGGCGCATCTTCTCCTTGACCCACCAGTCCTCGTCGTAGGGCCGGTCGATGCCCGCCAGCGGCCGGCCGAAGCCCGGCAGGTCCCGGAAGTCGCCGCGCTCCTCGGCCTCCCGTATCTGCCGGTCCGCCCACGACTCGAAGTCCGACACATGGGGTTTACGCTCGGTCACAGTCCGCTCCTCCCGGCCGGGGCGCACCCGCCCACGGCCCGTGTCCAGCACACCGCCTGTGTCTCAAGGCTCTCAGACAGGGCGAGGGAACCGGGCCTCGACGCCGGCCTGCCCGGCCATAGGGTGACGGCGTGAGGAGACACATCGCGTTCGACCGGCTGTACAACTTCCGGGACCTCGGCGGCTATCCGGCGGCCGGCGGACGTACGGTCCGCTGGGGCCGGCTGTTCCGCTCGGACTCGCTGGGCAAGCTGCGCGACCAGGACTGGGACCGCTTCCTCGCCCTGGGCATCCGCACCGTGATCGACCTCAGACACCCCTGGGAGGCCGAACGCAGCGGACGCGTCCCGCACCACCCCGCGCTCGCCCACCACAACCTGAGCATCGAGCACCGGCCGTACGACCAGGCCGCCTTGGGCCCCGACGTCGCCCCCGCCCGTTACCTCGCCGACAGATACGCCGAAGTGGCACACGACGGCGTCGAGGAACTCCGCCGCGCCCTGGAGATCGTCGCCGGCGACACCGCCCCGCTCGTCTTCCACTGCCACTCGGGCAAGGACCGCACCGGCCTGCTCGCCATGCTGGTCCTCGCCCTGGTCGGCGTGGGCGAGGACGACATCGTCGCCGACTTCGCCCTCACCGGGCTGGCCACTGAACGCCTGGTCGCCGAATGGCACGCGAGCTATCCGGACCTCACGCTCGCATGGCCCGGCTACGGCCGCGCACCGGCCGGGATCATGAGGCTCTTCATGGCCGAGCTGACCGCACGGTACGGGTCGGTGCGGGGTTACGCCGCGCAGCGGCTCGGTGTCGACGACGACCTGGTGGCGGCGCTTCGCGGACAGCTCCTGACGTAGAAGCCCGACGGATGCGTGCTCCACGCACCCGTGCAAACCTGAAAATGACGCGGAAGTCCGATGCGAGAGGGGATCGGCCATGATCGGACTACCGAAAAGAAGAAGCAAGGAATCCCGCGCCGCCGAACACGAGCGAAAGCAGCAGGAAAGGGCGGCGAAAGCCAGGAAGGAAGCGGACAAGGCGGCGGAGGGCGGCTACAAGCCGGCGCCCGAGCAGGACGTCCTCGGCTGGGGACACCGCGGGGAGTCGCCCCCGGATTAGGGCGTACCCGCGCGACCTGCCCGAACGAGCGTCACCGGCCGGGATCGGCCGGTGCGCTGTCTCTCATCGCCACTCGTGGCTCAAACGAGTTCGGGCTGCGGCTCCGGCAGCCGCACCGGCGCGGCCTTCGGTTCCCACAGTCTCGTGGTCCGTACATAGCCGTAGATCACCGAGGCCATCGCCAGAATGAGCAGCGGCCCGAACACCCACGGATGCTTCGCCATCTCCACCGGCAGATAGCGGTACGACACCAGGAGCGCCGTGAATACCGCCGTACCGTAAGCGACCAGCTGGATTCCCGACCGGTCCCAGCCGCGGTCGAGAGAGCGCAGGCCCGCCTCGATCGTGAGCGAGAAGACCACACCGGCGACGAGATCCGCGCCGTAGTGGTAGCCGAAGCCCAGCGTCGCGCTGAGCGTGGCGATCAGCCAGAACGTTCCCGCGTATCGCAGAACTCGCGGTCCCTTGCGGGAGTGAATGAAGATCGCGGTGGCCCACGCCGTGTGGAGGCTGGGCATGCAGTTGCGCGGGGTGATCCCGTCGTACGGCACCGGGTGCGGGGCACCGATCGGCGGCGGCGTGTGCGGCCACAGATCGGCGACCGCCCACTGCAGGCCGCCGGTTCCGGAGGTGCCCGGGCCGTAGGCGAAGATCGGCCCGACCACCGGGAAGATCATGTAGATGGCCGGCCCGAGGAGGCCGATCACCAGAAAGGTGCGCACCAGATGGTGGCTGGGGAAGCGGCGCTCGGCCGCCACGTTGCGCAGCTGGTACAGGGCGACGACGACCGCGGCCACCGCGAGCTGGGCGTAGACCAGGTCGAGAACATGGGTGCCGACCGGGCCGGTGGCCTCGAGGATCCGGCCCGCCACCCATGACGGGTTGCCCAGCGCGTGATCGGCGGTCGCCACGTACTGGTCGAGCACCGTCGGGCGGGTCTTCGACGTGATGAGCAGCCAGGTGTCACCGGTCTTGCGGCCGGCGACCAGCAGCAGGCCCAGCCCGACGCCCTTGAGCAGCAGGACGCGCTCCCGGCCGGTGCGGCGCGTGACGGCGATGACCGCGCAGCCCAGCATCACCCACAACGCGCCGTTGCCGAAGTAGTGGCCGTCGGTCATCCTGGCGCCGATCGCCCACCGCACGAGCACGAAGACGACGTCGATGCCTATCGCGGCTCCGGCGGCGATGAACCGTTGCCGCCAGGTGAGCACCACCATCATCAGCGCCAGACCGCCGTACAGCGGACCCGGCTTGGGCGCGAATATCACCTCTTTCGCCTGGTTCGTTATCGGCCCCGGTACGCCGGCGTAGCTACGGGCGACGATCTCCAGCGCTATGAGGAATCCGAGAGCCACCACACCTGCCGTGGCCCACAGGATCACCCGTGGCTGCCGCGCGGCGGACTTGATTCTGGAGTTTATGGATATCAATTGTTTTGGCCGATTTGTTAGACGTCGTTTTCAGCGGTCACTCTTCGTGCCGGACAGCGTGGCCTTCCGGTGCGGGACGGGCGACGGGGGCGCACGTCGAGTGTCCGATCATGCCATTGGAGCGGTACGGGTGGTTTCGCCGGTCACGGCCACCGCCCCCGTACGCCCCCTCCGGCGGCCCGCTGCCTCCAGTGGTGCTTGGCGTGGCGAGGGGCGCCGTCGTCCAATGGCGGCAGGGACCCCACGCCCTGGACCACATCGACAGTGATATCGACAGTGATGTCGACGACACCGGCACGCGGACGGGAGAGACGATGAACGATGCCCCGGACCCCGATGAGGCCATCAGGCGGCGCCGCTTCGCGCGCCTGGCGATCGCGGCCGCCGCCGTGGGCATCCTGTTGCTCCTGATCGTGGCGGGGCCGAGGAGCATCGTGCTGCTCGGCGTCGGGGCCGTGGCACTCGTCGCCTTCGTCATGGGCCTGTGGTGGACCGTGGCCCGGCGCGGCCCGGTACGGATCCTGGCCGCCGGGCTGGCCATCGCCGCGCCGGTCGCCGCGATCGTCCTCTACGCCGCCGCGGGACTGCTGTGGCTCGTCCTGCTCTGTCTGGCGCTGTGGGCCGGGGCGGCCTCCGCCGGCTGGACCGCGCTGGGCGCCGGCAGCCCCTCGGCCACCGCCCGGGAACACCCCGCCGCACCGCCCGCGCGCCCGTGCCTCATCATGAATCCGCGCTCGGGCGGCGGAAAGGTCGAGGGGCTCGGGCTGCGGGAGAAGGCGGAAGTCCTGGGCGCGCGCGTCGTGCTCCTCGACCCGGACCACCACCAGGACATCGCCGCTCTCGCCCGTCAGGCCGCCGCCGACGGGGCGGACCTCCTCGGGGTGGCCGGCGGCGACGGCACCCAGGCCCTCGTGGCGGATGTCGCGGCGGCACACGGATTGCCGTTCATGGTCGTCCCGGCGGGCACCCGCAACCACTTCGCCCTGGACCTCGGCCTCGACCGCGACGACCCCGTCACGTGCCTGAACGCCCTCACCGACGGCGTCGAACTGCGCGTGGACCTCGGACGCGTGGGCGGGCGCGCCTTCGTCAACAACGCCTCGTTCGGCGCCTACGCGACCATCGTGGGCAGCCGCGCCTACCGCGACGACAAGATCCGTACGATCCTGCGGCTGCTGCCGGACGCCCTGTCCCGCCACACCGGCCCGCACCTGCGCGTCCACGCCGGGGGCGACACGATCGACGCACCGCAGGCCGTGCTCGTGAGCAACAACCCCTACCGCGTCGGCGACAGCGCGGGCCTCGGACGGCGCGACCGGCTGGACGGCGGGGTCCTGGGTCTGCTGGGCATCAAGGTCGACACCGCCGCGCAGGCGGCCGACATGCTGCTCGCCCCCGACTCCCCGGGCCTGACGCTCCTCACCACCCACGAAGCGGTCATCGAGGCCGACACAGCCGAGGTGGACGTCGGCGTCGACGGGGAGGCGCTCGCCCTCCCGACGCCCGTACGCTGCGCGATCGAGCCCGGCGCGCTGCGCGTACGGGTGCCGCGCCGCCGCCCGGGCGTACCCCGGGCCAAGCCCCCGCTGGACTGGCGGCGCCTGTACGCGATGGCCACGACGACAGGGCGGCCCTGAACGCTGAACAAGCTCTTCCGCCGTATCGAGCGGTTGACCTATTCAACCCTCCATTTCAACCCTCCATCCGAACAGGAGAGTTGTAGAGTTGCCCGCATCGCCCGGCCCCCTCACCTCACAGGTCGACGCCGGGCACCGCATTGACTCGAGGTGGGCAGCCATGGCCGACGGCCAGCCGGGCGGCGACGTGAACAACATCTTCCAGGGCACCGCCGACATCGTCATCCAGTTCCGCGACAACTTCGGCGAGATCCACGTCCACGCGCCGCCGTCCGCCACACCGCCGGAGAGGTCTGCGCACGCCCTCGCCGAGGCGGTGTACCGGCAGTGGCGGGAGGAGGCCAAGGCCTGGGACGTGGGCGGGGACCGGGCCGCGATGGCGGTCCGCTGGGCTCCCCGGCGGCGACGGGCCGACCACGCCGGGAACATCGGCGGGGACGTACACGGCCGGGCCGACCAGCTCACGGACCTGCTCACCGGGTTCCTCGCGCTGCCCAAGTGCCGTCTCGCCCTCCTGGGAACGGCGGGTTCGGGCAAGACCACGCTCGCCGTCCTGCTCACCATGGAGCTGCTGAGACGGCGGCTGGCCGGCCGCGTCGGCGACGCGAGCACCGAGGGCCTGCCCGTACCGGTCCTCCTCTCGCTGACCTCCTGGGACCCGGACCGCGAGGAGTTCGGCGCGTGGTTCACCCGCCGGCTGGCCGAGGACTACCCCGGCCTGCCCCGGATCGGGGGCCGGCACCCCGCCCGCGAGCTGTGGAGCACCAGCGGGTCCGTGCTGCTGCCCGTGCTCGACGGCCTCGACGAGATTCCCGGCGCCCGCCGCTCGGCCGCGGTGGAGGCGCTCAACCGCGCCCTGTACGACAGACCGCTGATCATCACCTCCCGCACCGCGGAGTTCGACGCCCTCTCCCCGGAGACCGTGCTCGGGCACACGGCCGTCATCGAGGCGCGCCCCGTCACGGCCACCGCCACCGTCGCCTACCTGACCGGCGGCGCCGCTCCGGACGCCCTCCCGCGCTGGGAGCGGTTGTTCACGGAGGTGCGCGAGCGGCCCGACGGGCCACTGGCCGGGGCGCTGTCGACGCCCCTCATGCTCTCGCTGGCCCGCACGGTCTACGCGCGCCCCTGGTCGGAGCCCGCCGAACTGACCGACCGGGTCCGCTTCCCCTCCCGGCGATCCGTGGAGGACCATCTGCTGGACCAGTTCGTCCCGTCGGTCTTCACGGGGGAGATCCCCTCCCACGACCGCCTGGACCCCCCGCGCCGATGGTCCCCGCCCCGCGCGCGGCGCTACCTCGGCGCCCTCGCCCGCCACTTGCAGGCGCGGGAGACCACCGAACTCGCCTGGTGGCGACTGCACCGCACCCCCGCGGCCCGCCTCGCCGCCTTCCCCGCCCTCGTACTGCTCGGGGTGACGCTGTCCGCCCTGGCCACCGGCCTCGGACAGCGGGTCCGCGAGGCGTCGGGCGGCGGCCCGGGGCCGTGGGAGGCCCTGACGTCGATGCAGCTCTCGACGTCCCTGTTCGCGGGCGTGGTGACCGGCATGGCGACGCAGATGCTCGTACGCGGCTGGTACACCGATCACCGCTTCGGCGAACCGAGACGGACGGTGAGCCTGCGGCGGCCCGTGGCGGCCGCGCGCTCCGCCTGGCGGCACACGACACGGCGCCGGGCCCTGACCGCGTCCCTGCTCGCCTGCCCCATCGCGGCCGGCATCGAAGTACCGGTGCTCCACACCGCCACACCGGGGCTCTACTGGCTGGGCGCCGGCTGTGTCGTGGCGGCGTTCGCCGTCGCCGTGCTCTTCACCGCGCCGTCCGACGCCGACGAGAACGCGACCACTCCACGCGCCCTGCTGCGGGCCGAACACGCCGCCGTCACCCGGGCCCTGTTCGTCATCGGCCCGCTGTTCGGGATCGCGTCCGGCGTACTGCACTACCAGCCGGACGACGCGTCCATGGCCTGCGCGGCCGGGCTGGTCACCTGGCTCGGCGCGGCGGGAATGCTGATCCTGGTCAGCCCGTGGAGCCGCTGGGCGCTCGCCCGGACCACCCTGGCACTGACCGGCCAGGCCCCCTGGGCACTGATGCGCTTCCTCCAGGACGCCCACCGCCAGGGCGTCCTGCGCCAGGTCGCGGGGACCTATCAGTTCCGGAACGCCTGGCTCCAGGAGCGGCTCGCGATCAGCACCTCGACGGGCTTCCGCAACCGCTCCGCCTCCCTGTACGACGAGCGGCTGCTGACGGAGGACGGGATCACCGCCACGTCCGACGGCGGCTGGGCCTTCCGGCTGAACGTGCGCAAGGGCAGCTTCGCCCCCCTCAAGGCGGCCCTGCCGCCCGCGGCCCTGTTCACCCTGAGCGTCGCCCTGCGCGACGGCGCGAGCGCACCCGCCCGGCTCTGCGCCCCCGCCGCCCTGTTCCTCGGCCTCGGCGGCATCCTCTCCGGACTGTCGTGGCTCCTGCCGCGCCGCACCGTGGACCTGCGGATCTCACCCCACCGGATCTCGTGTCTCATATCCCCGAAGCGAGAGGTCCGCTTCGACTGGTCCCACGTGGCGGAGGTCACCGTCCGCAGGTCCCGCGGCAGGAACGCGGAGACCGGAACGTACGGCATCCACGTCCGCCTCCACCCCGGAGCGCCGCACGGCCTGCGCATCCCGAAGGACAGGGGGATCTGGCTCCTCGTCTGCGACATCGGACGCCGTCCCGTCCTGCCCCCGGCGGTCGAGGAAGCCCTGCGGGACTGCGCGGCGGAACGATGGGTACCGCCGGCCTTCCCGTCCGTCCCCGGCGAGGGACCCCGCAGCCCCCGCGGACGCGAGACGAACGTCGACGACGCGAAGAACGACTTCGCCCGCTGGGAGAGGGAATTCGGCCCGTCCGGCAGCTGAACCCACTGACCTGAGAGCGACCGGCTCATGCCGGCCCCCTCGGGTGCCGGCCCTCTCGGGCCGGAACGGCCCCGGTACGCTCCCGGCCATGCGATTTCCGGTTGATGCCCTTTTATTCGACAGTGACGACACGCTCGTCTCCATGCGTCCGGTGGCCCGCGGCGTATGGACGCGGTGGGCGGAGTCCTACGGCATGACCCTTGACGAGGTGATGACCCGGGTCCCGGTGCACGGCCGCCCCGCCTCCGCGATCATCGCGGACCTGCTGCCCGCCGGCCAAGTGGCCGAAGCGGTGCGGCGCCTGGAGGACGCCGAGGTGGCCGACGCCCTGACCGGCAACGTCACCCCGGTGCCCGGAGCCGCCGGACTCACCGCATCGCTGCCCGCGCACCGCTGGGCCGTGGTGACCTCCGGCGCCCGCCGCGTCGCCGAGGCGCGCCTCGGGCAGCTGGGCATGCTCCCCGAAGTGCTCGTCACCGTCGAGGACATCACCCACCACAAGCCCCACCCGGAGCCCTTCCTCCTGGCGGCCGAACGCCTGGGCGTCGCCCCCTCCCGCTGCGCGGTCGTCGAGGACTCGCCGGCCGGACTGGCCGCCGGGCGCGCGGCGGGCATGACGACCATCGCCCTGACCACCACGCACGCGGCGGAGAAGCTCGAAGCGGACGTGACCGTCGAGGACCTCACCGCCCTCCGCGCGCACGTCGCGCTCGACGGCCGGTTCGAGGTGGAGATCGCGTGCGCCGCCGTGCGGAGTGGTGGCCGGTTCTGAGTTGTGGGGGTAAAGGGGCGTGCAACCTCTTTGGGGTGTGGAGTGTCAGTATGGGCACGGAGACGGCCGTCCCGCGTACATCCACCAACCAGCACCATGCGACTTGCGACTCCTACGGAGGACACAGTGAAGCGTGCTGTACGTACCCGCGTGGCGGGAGCTGCCCTGCTCGCCGCCACGACGACCGTCACCGTGCTGGTGGCGGGCGGCGGAACGTCCGTCGCCGCACCGGCCCGCGCCGCCGCGTACAACCATGAGTGCGGCAGCGGATACGCGCAGGTCAACGAGATCCCGATCCCGGGCCGCGGGGCGGTCTACCTGGCCTACAACGCCTCCACCGGCAAGAACTGCGTGGTCACCAAGCGGAACAGCACGACCGGCTCGCCGCTGTGGGTGGGCTCCTGGATCCAGCGCAACACGGAACTGAAGTCGAAGCAGGAACAGTACGGCTTCTTCACCTCGTACTCGGGTCCCGTCCACCTGGACGCCAAGGGCAAGTGCGTCGACTGGGGCGGCGAGATCGACGGCTATGTCGTGGCCCGGTACAAGACAAACTGCGGCAATCTGGCCTAGGACCCGTCCGACGGGTCGCGTGCCCCGAAAAGCACCGTGTCCCCTTGCCGGTCCGTCGGCGGGGGACACGGTCGTTCAGGCGCCTGGCCTCGGCCCGCCTTCGACGTGGGGACCGTCCACTCCTGGCCCTCCTGCCGCAGTTCGTCGCCCAGGGCGCCACCTGGCCGGTCGCGGCGCGGACAGCGGCTGTTCCGCCGGCAGGGCGACCGAACGGGCGGGAGTCCGGCGCGGTCAGCGCTGCTGATCGGCCGACAGCTTCACCACGCGCTCGGCGATCCGCTCCAGCGCCGCCAGGTCCTCTTCCGGCAGGGCCAGCAGTGCCGCCGGCGGCATACCGATGATGGCGTCGGCGCGCTCCGCCGCGACGCGCCCTTCCGGCGTCAGGGAGACGATCTTGGAGCGCCGGTCGGCGGGGTTCTCCGAGCGTTCGACCAGACCCTGCCGTGCCAGGTCGTCCACGACGAGCGTCGTGTACGGCCGGTCCGTCAGCAGTTCTTCCGCCAGCTCCCGCAGTGTGATGGGGCGTTTGGCGATCCGGCGCAGCGCTTTGATGCGGAAGAAGCTCATGCCGAGTGCCTCGACGACTTCCTTGCGGCGCTCGTTGCCGCCGAGGACGATCTCCCGGAGGTTGTCCCAGGCCCGTCGTGCCGTTTCGTCGTGCTGCGTGCTCATGAGGTCGTCACCGAGGTCCTGGTCCGGTCGGGGTCGTCGTGGTCGAGGCCGGCCGCGGCGCGTTCGGCGGTCCGGGCGGCCCAGCGGCCGGTGGTGATCGTACCGAGGACGAGGACGGCCAGTCCGCACCCCGTGATGATCCACCAACCGGTGGCCCCCGTCCCCGTGGCGGCCGTGGCGCCGATGACGGCGACACCGAGCGACGTGCCGACCTGGCGGCTCGTGGAGGCCAGCGCGGCCGCCACCCCGGCCCGGGAGCGCGGGAGCCCGGAGACCGCGGTGTTGGTGATGGGCGCGTTCACCAGCCCGAAGCCGATCCCGAAGAGCACGTAGGCGGTGAACAGCCGTGGGTCCGACGACTCCGCGTCGAACACCGCGAAGAGCACGCCGCTGGCGGTGAGCGTCACCCCGGCCAGGACGAGCGGCAGCCGGGGCCCGCGCGCTCCCACCAGCCGTCCGGACAGCGGCGCGAAGACCAGGCACATGGCGGCCATGGGCAGCATGTGCAGACCCGCGTCCAGAGCGGACAGGCCGCGCCGTTCCTGGAGGTGCAGCATGTTGAGGAACAGGAAGCCGGACAGCGCCGCGAAGGCGCACACCGCCGTGGTGGTGGCTCCGGCCAGTGGCGCGCTGCGGAACAGGCGGGGTTCGATGAGGGGCTCGAAGCGCCGGTTCTCGTGGACGATCAGCGCGACGAGCGCTGCCGCGGCGAGGCTGAAGCAGCCGACGATCCCCGGAGAGGTCCAGCCCGCGGCGGGGCCTTCGATGAGCCCGTAGGTCAGCGAGGCCAGCAGCAGGATCATCAGCAGCTGGCCGGCCGGGTCGAAGCGGCGCGGCCGCGGGGCCCGGGACTCCGGGACGTAGCGCAGGGTCATCGCCAGCGCCGCCAGCCCGACGGGCACGTTGATCCAGAAGATCGAGCGCCAGCCGACCGACTCCACCAGGGTGCCGCCGATGATGGGCCCGGCCGCCATGCTGATGCCCACGACCCCGCCCCAGACACCGATGGCCCGGGCCCGTTCGGCGGGGCGGGTGAAGGTGTTGGTGATGATCGACATCGCGACGGGGTTGAGCATGGAGCCGCCGACGGCCTGGAGCGCCCGGAAGGCGATCAGCCAGCCGAGGCCGGGCGCGAGACTGCACAGGGCCGATCCGGCGGTGAACAGCACCAGACCGGCTGTGAAGACACGGCGCCGGCCGAACCGGTCGGCCGTCGAACCCGCGAGCATGAGCAACGAGGCCATGACGACGACATAGGCGTCGATGGTCCACTGGAGCCCCGAGACCGAGGAACCCAGATCGGTCCGCAGGGAGGGCAGGGCCACATTGAGGATCGTGTTGTCCAGGCTGACCAGCAACAGGGCCGAGCAGCAGATGCCGAGGACGAGCCAACGGCGGCTGGAGGGCAACTCCGGCGTCACGCCGACCTCCCGAAGAGATTAATTAAATAAGTCCAATCATTTGAAGAGTACAACCAATTCGGAGAGTGATCCACCGTTCGTCGACCGGGGTGGCCGCGAACGCCGTCGAGCGGCGCACCCCGGAGGGTGCGCCGCTCGACCGGCCCTGCTGACCGGGACGGGCCCAGCGGTCAGGGCTCCTGCGCCGTGGGCCGCACCATGATCTCGTTGACGGCGGCGTGCGGCGGCTGGGTCACCATGAAGACGACGGCCCGGGCGATGTCGTCGGCGCGCAGCCACGCCTCCCGCGGCATGCCGGGCGCGACCGGTTCCCAGTCGTTGCCGGCGGTCATCTCCGTGGCGGTCAGTCCGGGCTCCACCACGCCCACCCGGACGGCCCGGCCGGTCAACTCCTGGCGCAGCGCCTCGCTGAAGACGCACACCGCGTGTTTGGTCGCCGAGTAGACGCTGTTGTTCTTGCGGACGATACGGCCGGCCACGGAGCTGATGTTGACGAGGTCGGCGACCCCGCGCCGCCCGTCCGCGGCCGCGCCCACCAGGTGGGGCAAGGCCGCCCGCGCGATGTTCAGGACGGCGGTGAAGTTGAGGTCCACCATCCGCCGCCACTGCTCCGGGTCGCCCTCCTCGACCGCGCCCCGGGCCACGTAACCGGCGCTGTTGACGACCACGTCCAGCCGCCCCAGGCTCCGCACCGCGTCCTCGACGGCGTCACGGGCCCGCGCGTCCTCGCTCAGGTCGGCGGGGAGTACGGCACACGTGCCTCCCTCGCCGCGGATCGTGGCGGCCAGCCGCTCCAGCCGTTCGGCGCGCCGGGCAACGAGAGCGAGTCCCGCGCCCTGCCGGGCCAGGGCGAGAGCGATGGCCGCCCCGATGCCGCTCGACGCGCCCGTCACCAGCGCGGCGCACCCCGACAGCGGTGCGTCGGTCGTATCCCTCACCCTGCCTCCTCATATATGGCGATGGCCGATGAGTAACCGGTACCCGGTGCCCGCGCCGGGATAGCACCCGACCGCGTCTGCGCAGGTGCGCCCGCCCTCCCGCGCCCTTTCGGCCGATACAGCCGCTGGGCGAGGCATGTACGCTTGAAACCGGAAATGAGACATCGATGTCTCATTGGAAACATCAATGCCTCGAACGAGGAGAGATACCCATGACCAGCACCGCCTCAACGCCCGCCCCCGTGCGGTCGCGCTGGCTACAGCTGGCCATCCTGTGCGCGTCCGTCCTGCTCATCGCCATGGACGCCACGATTCTCAACGCGGCGCTGCCCTCCCTGGTACGGGACCTGGGCGCCGACGCGACCCAGCAGCTGTGGATCGTGGACGCCTACGCGCTGGTGCTGTCCGGACTGCTGGTGACGGCCGGCGCTCTCGGAGACCGCTGGGGACGCAAGAGACTGCTGCTGATCGGCTTCGCCCTCTTCGGACTGGCCTCCGCGCTCGCCACCGTGGTCACCGGCCCGGCCGGCCTGATCGCCGTTCGTGCCCTGCTGGGCGTCGGCGGTGCCGCGATCATGCCGTCCACGCTCTCGATGATCCGGGCCGCCTTCACCGACGCGCGCGAGCGCACGGTCGCCGTGGGCGTCTGGTCCGCCATGGCCGCGGGCGGCATGGCGGCGGGCCCCCTCGTGGGCGGCCTGCTCATGCAGCACTTCAGCTGGCAGGCCGCCTTCCTGGTCAATGTGCTGGTGGTCCTCGTCGCCCTGGTCGCGGGCGCGCTGTGGCTGACGGAGTCCACGGGCCGGGCCCACGCCGGGCTCGACGCCTTCAGCGTGGCCCTGTCGATGGCGGGCGTGGTCGCGCTCGTCTTCGGCGTCAAGCAGATCGGCAAGGCCGGACTCCTCGCCCCCAGCACCCTGGTGGCGCTGACGGCGGGCGCCGTCCTGCTCGTCCGGTTCGTACGCCGGCAGCTCCGTCTCGAACACCCCCTGCTGGACGTACGCCTCTTCGCCAACCGGACGTTCAACGCGGCCGCGATCGCCATCCTGCTGACGATGGCCACCGAGGCCATCGTGCTCTTCCTGCTCACCCAGCACTTCCAGATGGCCCAGGGACTGAGCGCCTTCGAGTCCGGGGTGCGGCTGCTGCCGATGACCCTGGCCCTGCTGGCCGCCGCCCCGGCCGCCTCCGGGCTGATCCACCGCTTCGGCGTGCGCGCCGTCACCGTGGGCGCCCTGACGCTGGTCGCGCTCGGCGCGCTGTTGCTGGGCCTGACCGTCGACGGCGGCTACGCGGCGGTGGCCGGGGCCCTGGTGCTCCTCGGCGCGGGCGGCGGAGCCATGTTCACCGCGTCCTCGGTGACCCTGATGGCGGCCGTCCCGCCGGAGCGGGCGGGCGGCGCGGCCGCCGTCGACGAGATGTCCTTCGAACTGGGCGGAGCGCTCGGCATCGCCGTCCTCGGCAGCCTCGCCGCGGCCCTCTTCCGCGGCACGGTCGCCGGCGCCGCGCCCGGCCTGCCCGCGCACACCGCCGAGCAGGCCGGGGAATCGCTGGCCGGCGCGCTGTCGGTGGCCGAGCGCCTGCCCGGGGACGGCGCGCGCCTGGCCGAGGCCGCGAAGGCGGCGTTCACCGACTCCTTCGCCACCACCAGCCTGATCTCCGCCGGCGTCATGGCCATGGTGGCCGTCCTGGCCGCCGTCCTCATCCCGCGCGCGTTCACGCCCTCGAACGACGGGTGACGTCCGGACCCGAACCACGGCTGACAGCGCGAATCCGCCTGACGGGGCCGGTACTCGTAGAGCGAACCGCTGGGACCCCGCTCGCCGGGGCCCCAGCGACGCGCCAGGGCCGGAACGCGCAGGTTCAGCCAAGCGGGTCGGAAAGACCGGGGCCCGGCCCGGACGCTTGTGGCCACTGCCACCCCACGGCTATCCAAGGACCACAACAGCCCCCTCCGGCCCTTGAACCCCGCCCCGGGAGAAGCCCATGCGTGACCGGCCAGCCCGAGGAAACCCTCAGAGCCCTCAGAGCCTTCAGAACGCTCGGACCGCTCGGACCGCTCGAAGAGATCTCCGGATCGCCTGTGCCGGCCTGGCGGTCGCCCTCACCGTCGGCGCCGCGCGCACCCCCGAGGCCGGCCTCGACTGCCCGCCCGCCAAGGAAGTGGCGATGGAACTGGTCGCCAGCGCCGAGAACTCCACCCTCGACTGGAGGAGCCAGTACCAGTACATCGAGGACATCGGCGACGGCCAGGGCTACACCGGCGGCATCATCGGCTTCTGCTCGGGCACCGGGGACATGCTCGAGGTCGTCACCCTCTACACCCGGCACAAACCCGCCAACCCCCTCGCCCCGTTCCTCCCCGCACTGCGCAAGGTCAACGGCACCTCCTCCCACGCCGGACTGGGCGACCCCTTCGTCAAGGCGTGGAAGGCGGCCGCCGCCGACGAGGCGTTCCAGGCCGCGCAGGAAGAGGAACGCGACCATGTCTACTTCGACCCCTCGGTGCGGCGGGCCAAGGAGGACGGGCTGCGCACGCTCGGACAGTTCATCTACTTCGACGCCATCGTCATGCACGGCGGTGGCGACGACCGGAACGGTTTCGGCTCCATCCGCAAGAACGCCATGGCCAAGGCCAAGCCGCCGGCCCTGGGCGGGGACGAGACGACCTACCTCAACGCCTTCCTCGACGCCCGCAAGGACGCCATCAAACGCGCCACGGTCCACGGCAACACCAGCCGCGTCGACACCGAACAGCGCGTCTTCCTCAACGAACGGAACTTCACCCTCGAACCACCGCTGCGCTGGAAGACCTACGGCGACCCGTACGAAATCCGGAACTGGCCGAGCCCCGACGCCCATCACCCGGCCCGGCCGGGTCACCGAGCGGACTGACCGTCGCCCGAGCGGAAAACGCGCAGGACATGCGGTTGGCGAAAATCCTTCGACGCACGCTTTATCCCTATATACGGTTTCGCCTATGAACGTCACCCTCAAGCCGCTCCGCGCAGCCGACGCCCGCGACCTCACGGAGCTGCGGCGAGAGGTCGAGCGCGTCGACAGCACCGGCACGCACGAGGACGAGGCGGACGTCCTGCACGAGCTCACCGACCCCAAGCTGGACCTGGCCCGCAACACCACGGGCGTCTGGCAGGAGGGCCGGCTGGTGGCGTACGCGATGGTGCACGAGCCCGAGAACGTCCGGGACATCGCCCGCTTCGGCACCGCCGCCGCCGTCCACCCGGCCCTCCGCCGCCGGGGGACCGGAGAGCGCCTCACCGGCTGGATGCTCACCCGGGCCCGGGACATCTGGGCCGAGCGCCACCAAGGCGACGGCGTGCCGGGAGAATTGCTCATCGATGGGGTGGCCACGAACGAGGGGTTCGCCGCCCTGGCCGAGCGCGCCGGATTCAAGCCCTGCCGCTACTGGTTCAGCATGGGACACGAGCTGCGCACGCGTGACCTGCCCACCCCGGGCACACCGGACGGGCTGCGCCTGGTGCCCTTCGACCGGGCCCTCGACGAGGCCACCCGCGACGCGCACAACGACGCCTTCCGCGACCACTGGAGCTTCACCGAGACGGACCGCACCGACTGGGAGACCTGGTTCACCGGCGACCGTTCCTTCCGCGCCGGGCTCTCCGCGCTCCTGCTCGACGCCGACGACCGCGTGGCCGCGTACCTCCTCGCCGACGAGTACGTCGCCGACGGAGCGGCCACCGGGCTTCGCGCCTGCGCGGTCGGCCACCTGGGCACCCGGCCGGCCCACCGGGGCCGGGGCGCGGCGCGCGCCCTGCTGGCGCACACGCTGGCTGAGGCCCGTCGCCGGGGCTACGACAGGGTGGAACTGGTCGTCGACGCCGACAACCCCACCGGAGCGCTGGGGCTCTACCAGCGGATGGGCTTCGCGACGGAACGGGAGTTCATCACATACGCCCGGCCGCTGTCCTGATCGCTCTACAGGTCGTCGCGGTGGGAGGTCAGACGGTCCCGCACCCGCGCGTGCCGGAACTGGAACACCGCACCGGCCTGGCGCAGCACGCCCCGCCGGTGGGCGTCATGAAGGAAGCGCATCAGCCGCCAGGGCAGCCGCCCCGTCAGGGCCAGCAGGGCATGGGCGAACACGAAGGCCCCCCACGGACGGCCGAGCATGACCACCAGACCGCACGCCACCCCGAAGGCGATCCCCGTGCCGAAGGCGAACCCCGGGTCGTCGGCGGGCGGGAAGACGACACCGCTCACGACCGCCCCCACCGCGCTGTAGGCGAAGCGGCCCACCCGCCCGTACGACAGATGGCCCACGGTCCACCCGGCGAGCGCGCCGGCGAGGCCGAAGACCGTGTTGAACGTCAGCCCGCCGACCGGCCCCAGGGACGGCCAGGCGGAGACCCGGGGATCCGTGAAGGCGAACACCGTCCCGAACGTGAGCCCGAAGGGGAGTGCGAAGGAGACCCCCAGAACGATCGTGGACACCCGGTCCTGTTCGAAGGCCAACCCCGGGCTCGCCACCTTCGTCGCGTCCGACGGGGCCCGCAGCCACGCGTGCAGGGCGACGGCCAGCCCGAACGGCGCGCCGAGCACGAGCTGGGCCCAGCACGGCAGCTCGAACCCGAAACCCAGCGCCATGCCCGTCACGCACCCGAGCGCGAACCTCAGGGCGAACACCCTGACCGTGCCCCGCAGCCGGATCTCCACCCGGGCCGGCGAGGGCCGCCGGGACGGCACGGCCTGGACGAGGAAACCGGCCGAGCCGAAGGCGGTGCCGAAGACCAGCCCGATCACCGGGCCGCCCGCCGCCGCCCCGATGAAGCCGAACATCAGCCCCGAGACGACCCCGAAGACCAGCCCCGCGACCCACCCGGGAACGGCGCACGCCACCTGCCACCACGCCAGGTCATGGGTGCCGTTCCGCGCCATGTGACGGGCGATGAACCCCAGCCAGCCGCGCGCGTCCTCAAGGCCGTAGCTCCCCGGAGCCCTGCCCGGGGCCCCGGGCGGCGCCGGACGCGGACGGTAGACGGCCGGGAGGAAGGCCGTGAGCAGATGCCGCTCGACGCTCTCCCGGTCGGGCAGGCGCAGCAACTCGCGCGGGTCCTTCGCCGGCGGCGCGTAGATCACCCGGGCGAGCGCCACCATGAGGGGGCTGGTCAGGGCCCGGGACAGCGGGAGGTCCGGGAAGTCCGGGCGGTCGCGGAGCTCCGCGAGCAGGGACTGCCAACGGGTGTCCTCCCACGGTCTGTCGGCGGTCAGGAAGCCCTCGGCCTGACGGACGCCGATCGGCAGCATCTCCTTCACCACCGCCCGGCTCAGCACCCGTCCCGACCGCTCGACCGCCCGCTCGTACTCGGCGACACGACAGGTGAGAACCAGCAGATCCTGTCCGCTGTCGTCCAGTTCGCCGAGGGCGGACGCGTGAAGGGCCTCCGACATCTCGTCCAGGCCGTCCAGCAGCAGGAAGACATGCCCCCCGGTGACCAGCCGCTGCGCGACACCGGCACCGTAGGCCTCCTTGTCGGCCAGGAACGGGTACTCCTCGACCAGCCGGCGAGCCAGCCAGGTCCGCAGATGCTCCACCCCCGGGACCCAGGTGTTCCCCGAGTCCCACGAGGACGCGGTCAGGAGCACCGGAACCGGATCACCCGGCTCGTACGAGCCGAGCAGCCCCAGCGTCAGGAGCATCACCCAGACCGTCTTGCCGGACCCGCGTTCTCCCAGCATCACCAAGTGCCCCTGGGGGAGCGCGCGGAACGCCCGTACCAGCTCGTCCAGATCGACGCAGCGCCCCAGCGCCTCCGAGGCGGCACGGCCCGCCGACGTGGCGCGGCCCGCCGAGGCGGTGGGCCCCGCCTGCCCGGCGGGCGTCGTGGGCGCGGCGGCCGTACGTACGGCCACCGCCCGGCGGGTGTTCGCCCACTGCAAACGGATGGGCTCCGGGCGCCGCAGCCCCTGGGCGGCCACCTCCCCCTCCCACTGCCGCCGGACCTCGTCCGCGAGCCTGGACTTGGCGGCTTCCAGCCGCTCCCGGGAGTCGTCCTTCGGCTGGCCGGCGAAGGAGATCCTCCCGATGTTCCGCGCCTGGATCACCGATCCGCGCACCCGGCCACCCGACATCGCGTTCTCGGTACGCCCGGCGTCATCCGTCTCCGCTGTCATCGCAAGCCCCTCCCCGGCCGGTCGTATCCAGCAGCATCTGGCGGGCAGTTGGCTGAAAGTCAACCATGGGCCAAGCCCCGGCGCGCCCCCGCTCGTATGAGTGAGAAGGGGGCACGGAAGCACTCCGGGGGCGCACACGGGGCAGCGGGAAAGCGCCTCACGCGGGCGCGTGCGACGCTCCGGCGCTCCGGCGCGGTGACGAGCGTTGGCGGGCGTTCACGGGCGCGTGGCGACCCCTGGAGGGAGGGCCGGCGGGAAGACGCGCGTGATGTGGTAGTCGAGGACCGCCCGTACGTCCGTCAGCGAGCGGCGCTCGTGCACGACGTCGAGGCCCAGGCCGGTGATGCCGGAGACGAGCAGGTCCGCCTCGTGCAGTGGGTCGAGGCCCGGCGCCGTCATCCCGGCCGCCCGGCCCGCCTCGACGATGTCCGCGACGAACCGCTCCAGCGGCTGGTCGGCGGTGAGGAAGACCGCGGCGAGGGCGGGATCGGTCAGACTGCGGGCGTAGTACGCCGCGAACACCCTCAGGGCGTGGGCGCGTTGCTCGTCAAGGGGCAGGAATTCGAGCAGTACGGCCCGCAGCAGCACGCGCGGATCCGTCGTGTCCTCGGGGACGCGTGCTCTGGCCAGCCGTTCGTTCTCCTCGTGCAGCAGGCGCAGCGCGTCGACGAGGAGGGCGTGCTTGCCGTCGAAGTGGTACTGGACCACGCGCAGTGAGACCCCGGCCTCGTCCGCGACACGGCGCATGCTCGCGGCGTGCAGGCCGTGCTCGGCCGCGATGCGCCACAGCGCCTCGGCGATCCGGCGCCGTTGGCGTTCCCGGGTGCCGGACGCCCGCGCCGGGGCGGGCGCGGGCGCGGGCGGGGTGCCGGGTGCGGGCAGGCGCTGCTTGCGCCGCCGGTACGCGCGGGCCTGACAGCTCCGCGAGCAGTAGACGGCGGGGCGTCCGCCCCGACGACCGGGGTCTGCTCGGGTGGGTGCCGGGCGGCTTCGTCCCGGTCCTGCTCGCGCACGCCGCCCTCGTCGGCACCGGTGTCGTGCTCGGGGGCTGGGCCTACACACAGGCGAAGGCCATCGGCCGCCGGGAGTGAGGCGCGCGTCTGGGAGAGGTGCCAGGGGGAGGGGGCTTCAGGGGGAGAGGGGCGGACCTTCCAGGTGGTCGCTGATCCACTTCATGGGGGCCGCCATGTTCGCTCCGTAGGTGGCGCCGTTGTGGCTGCCGCCGGGTATCTCCCAGAGCTTGGTGTGGACAGGGCCTCTGCCATAGGAGCGCATAAAGTTCTTGACGCTCCTCATGGTGGCGGCGTTCTCTCTCGTGCCGACCTGGAAGGAGAGGTAGACGTCCGGCCCCTTGGTGTCGATCAGCTGTTTGGCCAGCACTTCGGGGTTGTTCTCGGCCTTCTCCTTCTCGTGGCCGTTCCACAGCGGCGAGTCGGGCACGACGTCCGGGCCGTTGGCTATGACGGCCTTGAACTTGTCCGGGTGCTTCAGCACGGCCTTCAGGCCGGCGAATCCACCGGTCGAGGAGCCCATGAACGCCCAGCCGTCCCGCGACTTGAGCGTACGGAAGTTGGCGCGCATCAGGTCCGGGACGTCCTCGGTCAGCCAGGTGCCCATCTTCGGCTGCCCCGGGATGTCACTGCCGTCCCAGTAGATGCCCTTGTCGCCTGGGCCGGGGTTCAGCACCGGCATCGCCAGCAGGAACGGCCTGCTCGTACCCTCGTGGAACCATTCGGCGACGCTCTCCTGGAGGGAGAACCCGCCCGGGCGGCCCATCCAGTAGTTGCTCTCGTACCCCGGGCCGCCGGGCAGGGCGATCATCACGGGGAAGCCGCTCTTCGCGTACTTCGGGTCGTCCGTGTACTCCTTGGGCGCCCAGACCCACACCTTGCCCTTGAAACCGGACTTCCCGCCCTCCAGGGTCACGACGCCGATCTTCGACCCGTCGCCCAGGGTCTCGGCGTTGGTGAAGGCGGCCTCGGGCCCGGTGGGCAGCAGGGTCCGGGTGTCCGCCGGCTTGCCGCTCACCGCCCGGCCGACCCGGCCGTAGCTGACGGGTTCGCCCTTGTCCGTGAACGGCGGAATCTCGAAGAAGCTCATCGCCGGCCACGCGGCCACCCCCAGCACCGCGACCGATGACACCACCATGACGACGCGGCGGCGCCGGGCGCGGGCCGCGCGGGTTTCGGTGAATCGATTCGTCATCGCAGTGCTCCGGATGGGGCCGACTGATCCGGACAAGAACCGCCGCCCAACAGCTTAATGCGCCAGAGCTGTTACTTACCGTGATAAGAGGGCCGATCGGGTGACCGCGGTATCGCCTGGGCGGCGACGGAGCGTGCGCCGCCGCAGCGCCCGCCCCGCCTCATGGCGCGGTCGGAACGAACGGCCCCGCTGTCTTGATGGTGCGGTGGATGGGCGCCGTGCTGGTGCCCAGGATGCCGGGCAGGGCGGCGACGCGGCCGGTGAGGTAGCGGTAGAAGGACCCGGCGTCGTGTGTGGTGATGCTGGCGAAGATGTTCGTCGGGCCCGTCGTGGCGGCGGCGAAGGCCACTTCCGGGTGGGAGGCGAGCGCCTCTCCCGCCGCGTCGAGATGTGACGGCTCCACGCTCAGCCACAGCGAGGCCCGGAAATTCCGCTCCAGGACCCGCGGGGCGTACTCCACGTCGAAGTAGAGCACCCCGGCCGACCGCAGCTCCGCCAGCCTGCGGCGGACCGTGGTCTGCGACCAGCCGGTCGCCGAGGCGAGCTCGCCGAAGCCCGCACGGCCGTCCCGTGCCAGCGCGTCGAACAGCCGGCCGTCCGCGTCCTCCAGCGGGTAGGCCGGGGCGGGGTCGGCGAGCGGGGTCTCCGGCGCGTCCTCGGCGTCCCGCGCCTTCAGGGCGGTGACCTGCTCGCTCGTCAGCGGCCCCGTCTTGGTGATCAGGCTGCGGGCCTGGCCGAAGAAGACGTGCAGGAGGCAGTGCGCGGAGACGTCCACGACCCGGGGCGTGCCCGGCAGCTTCTCCAGCAGCGTGTCACCGTACGGGCCCCGCGACCGCACGAGGCAGAAGAGCTCCGTGCCACCTCCCGCGACATGGACCCAGGTGGTGTCCCTGCGCCGGGCCAGCGCCTCACCGATCTGGGCGGCGGCGCTCGGCGCGCAGCGGATCCGGACGAACCAGGGGACCTCGCCGAGCCGCAGCGGGTCGGTGAGCCCCAGGACGCGCAGGGTTCCGGCGGTCCGCAGCCGGGTGTAGCGGCGGGCGACGGTCTGGTCGGACACCCCGAGGACCTCGGCGATCCGGCGGAACGGCGCCCGCCCGTCGACCTGGAGCGCGTGGGCGAGCATCCGGTCCTGCGCGTCGAGTGCCGGGAGGGCAGCACCACGCTCGATGTCGAGATTCACCAAATGAGTGTACGAGCTGTCGGATTCCGCGCGAGAAGCCGCTCCGGCTGGGACGTCAGGGCTGCTTACGCCCATCCTGGGCGGACACGACCGCGTCGTACCAGCACGCGGCCGAACGAAACGGAGTTCCCTCGATGCGCAAGTGGTCGCCCTTGGTGGCGGTATGCCTGGGCGCCTTCATCCTTCTGGTGGACGTCACCATCGTCAATGTGGCGCTGCCGCAGATGGCGGAGGCCCTGGACGCCCCCTTCTCCTCCCTCCAATGGGTCGTCGACGCCTACGCGCTGTCACTGGCCGCGCTGCTCCTCGCCGCGGGCTCGATCGCCGACCTCCACGGACACCGTAAGCTCTACGTGTCCGGCCTCGCCCTCTTCGCCCTGGCCTCCCTGGCCTGTGGCCTCGCCCCGAACGCGGGTGTGCTGGTGGCCGCGCGGGCGGTGCAGGGCGCGGGCGGCGCCGCCATGTTCGCCACCTCGGCGGCCCTGCTCGGCGCCACGTACCACGGCCGTGACCGCGGCACCGCCTTCGGCATCTGGGGAGCCGTCAACGGCGCCGCGGCGGCGACGGGCCCCATCCTGGGCGGCCTGCTCACCGAGCACATCGGATGGCAAGCGATCTTCCTGGTCAACCTGCCCGTCGCCGCCGTCGCCATCCTGCTGACCCTGCGCGTCGTCCGCGCAGACCGGACCGAACAGCCCCAGGCCCGTACCGGCCGGGTGGACGTCCCCGGCGCCGTCACGTTCACCCTCGCGGCGGCGGCCGTGACCTACGGGCTGATCCGGAGCACCGAGGCGGGCTGGACATCACCGACGGTGATGATCTCGTTCACCGTGGCGGCGGCCTCCCTCATCGCCTTCGTCCTCGTGGAGACCCGCCTGGGCCGCCGCGGGGGCCAGCCCATGCTCGACCTCGCGCTGCTGCGCCGCCCGTCCTTCGCCGGGCTCATGGGCGGCGCGCTGCTGCTCCAGGGCGGTGCCTTCGGCTGCCTGGTGCTCGTCTCGCTGTGGCTGCAATCGGTCCTCGGGCTCGGCCCCGTGGAGGGCGGCCTGGCCCTGACCCCCATGGCCGTGGTCTCCTTCCTCGTCGCGGCGATCGCCGGCCGCCACATCCAGCGGCTCGCGCCCCGGCTGCCGATCGGCATCGGCCTGCTCCTGATCGCCGTGGGCATGTACCTGCTGTACGACGCCATGTCCGCCGACGCCACCGCGTCCTCCCTCGCCCTCGGGCTCGCCGTGGGCGGCGCGGGCGTCGGCCTGGCCACCCCCGTCCTGGTCTCCGCCGCCACCGGCAGCGTGCCGCCCCAGCGGATGGGCATGGCGGCCGGCGCGGTCAACACCTTCCGGCAGCTCGGCATGACCCTGGCCATCGCGGTCCTGGGCGCCGTGTTCACCCATACCGCCCAGAAGCGGCTCTCGGGCCTCGTCCCGGACGCACACGACGCCGCGTCCGCCCTGGCCGGGGGCCAGGCGCAACGCCTCGTCGCCGCCGCGCCGCACGGCAACCACGCGGAGGCGCGGGAGCTGGTCCACCGGGTCTTCGCCGACGGCATGCAGGACGTCTTCCTGTGCGCGGCGGCGGCAGCGGCCGTGGGCGGCCTCCTCGTCCTGGCCCTCGTCCGCCCCACGCCACCGCCCCCTGCCCCGGGCACGCCGGGAAGCGCGGGACCGGCCGAGGAAGCGGCCTCCGCCGAGGAGCCGGCGACCGCCGGCCGGTAGTGATTCACAGGCGCGAACAACCGCGCCCGTGATCGGGATTCGGCGGGCGGCAGCACTGACCTGGAGGAACCACTGCCGCCCGTGGCCGGAAGGCCCGGCAGGACTCGCCACCCCGAAGGGACAAGGCGTCCTCAAGGGTTCGCTGTCCGCCGACGAGGATTCACGTTCGATTCCCCTGCCGCAAGGGAAGGATCACCGGTGATGTGGGCGAAGATCGCCCGAGTCGTCGATCGACCGG
Organism: Streptomyces sp. NPDC001678; assembly: GCF_042892945.1. Taxonomy (NCBI): domain Bacteria; kingdom Bacillati; phylum Actinomycetota; class Actinomycetes; order Kitasatosporales; family Streptomycetaceae; genus Streptomyces; species Streptomyces sp. NPDC001678. The sequence continues at coordinate 26,392 of NZ_JBIAUP010000021.1, forward strand.
GGGTGGACAATTGAACCGACTGTGGCCGGGCGCTGCGCGCGGGCGGTGGAGAAGAGTTCTCGCCCCGCTCGGGGCGGTATGGGCAATGATGTGCGGCGCGGTGCCCACCGCGTCGGCGGCCGCCGCGCCGCCCAACCCCATCATCGGGGGCTCCCCGGTGGCGGATGCCGCCACGTACCCGTGGATGGCCCAGGTCCAGTTCGTCGGACCCGACGGGCAGTTCAGAGGGGCATGTGCGGGATCCTTACTGGACCGGCAATGGGTGATCACCGCAGGGCACTGCATCGGGCAGAAGACCACCGTCCGCGTCCAACTGGGCACCACAGCCCGCAAGACCAGCACTTCGGGCAGCACCGGCGTCGTCCAGATCATCCGCCATCCCGGCTTCCGGAATTCGGACCCCATCGAGTACGACGCGGCGCTGTTGCGGCTCGAACAACCCATCACCTTCACTCGGACGATCCAGCCCATCGCCCTGCCGAGCAACCGGCTGGTGCGCTACCCCGGACGCCTGATCACCGCCGGATGGGGCCTGACGAGCGAACCGGGAAAAACCCTTCCTGAGACACTGCAACAGATCACGCAGCGGGAGAGCACCCGCTGCTACCGCGCCCCCGGTATCAACCGCGACGTTCATGTCTGCACCCTGATACGGAACCACAAGGCGACCTGCTACGGAGACTCCGGCGGCCCTCTCATGCACAAGCGCCACGGCCGACTTGAACTCGTCGGACTCACCAGCGGTAGCGTCGGCTCGCAACCGTGCGACGCGGAGGGACACGAGGACTACTTCGCCCGTGTGTCCGGCCTGGTCGACTGGATCCGGCAGGTCACCGGCCTTCCACAGCGCGAAGCGACGGTTCTTGCCGACGCGCCTCAGCCGTCGCGGTGAGCGCGTCGTCCGGCAGCCGACTCGCCGCCGGGCTGCACGGGCGGGATCGTGGCGAGTCGGGTTGTCAGTGGGCCGGAGTAAGGTCCCTCTCACGATCTCGGACACCGAGATCCTCACGGGGGAGGCCTGTCATGAGCAGCACTCAGAGCAACGCGTACGAGGGGTTCACGGCCGAGGAGCGGGCCGCGATGAAGGACCACGCCCAAGAGCTGAAGGCGGCGGCGCGCAGCCGCTCGCGCGCGGACAAGGCGGCGGAGGCGGAGCGGGACGTGCTCGCGAAGATAGCCGAGATGCAGGACTCGGACCGGATCATGGCCGAGCGCGTCCACGCCGTGATCACGGCCGAGGCCCCGGCCCTGGCGCCCAAGCTCTGGTACGGGATGCCCGCCTACGCGCTGGACGGCAAGGTCGTCTGCTTCTTCCAGAGCGCGGAAAAGTTCAAGGCCCGCTACGCGACGCTCGGGTTCAGCGACCAGGCGAAGCTGGACGACGGGCCGATGTGGGCGGCCGGGTTCGCCCTGACCGAGGTGACGGCGGAGGTGGAGGCGCGGATCGGCGCGCTCGTGAAGCAGGCGGTGAGCTGACGCGCGCACGCGCCCGGTGAACAGGCCGGGCTCGCCACCCGGAGCTCACACCGGGCCTCCGTACCCCAGGCGGGAACGTGCTCAGCAGGCGGACCCGCTGTCCGCACCGGGCCCGCCGCTCGCACCGGACCGTGTGAGAACGCGCCGAAGCCAGCGGGAACGGGCGTCGCGGGCGTCCCGGCTGAGAGCCGCCTGCGGAGCGAAGGTGTCGAAGCCGTGAAAGGCTCCGGGCCATACGTGCAGTTCGGCCTGGCCACCGGCCTGCCAGATCGCGTTGGCGTAGGCCACGCCCTCGTCCCTGAAGGTCTCGGCCGACCCGACATCGATATAGGCCGGGGGAAGGCCGGACAGATCCCTGGCCCGCGCGGGAGCCGCATAGGGCGGCAGGTCCGCGGCACCGTACCGGTCGCCCAGCAGCGCCCGCCACGCGGTCGCGTTGGAGGTCCGGTCCCAGATGTCGACGCTGGCCATCTGGTGGCTGGAGAAGGTCTCGTCGCGGTCGTCGAGCATCGGGCACAGGAGCAGCTGCCCGATCGGGGTGGGCCCGCCCCGGTCACGGGTGAGCAGGGCGAGCGCCGCGGCGAGCCCGCCGCCGGCGCTCTTCCCTCCGATGACCACGCGGTCCGCGTCGATGCCCAGCTCGGCCGCGTGCTCGGCCGCCCAGACGAATCCGGCGTAACAGTCCTCCAGCGGTCCGGGGTACCGCGCCCGCGGCGCCAGCCGGTACTCGACAGAGACGACGGCCAACTCCAGCGTGAGAGCCCATTCGCGAAGCAGCCGCGGCAGGACGGACCACGCGTTGCCGGTGATCATTCCGCCACCGTGGATGTAGTACAGCAGCGGCAGCGACCCGGTGAGTCCGGCAGGCCGTGCGCTCACGAGCGTGACGTCCGGCCCGCCCGGCGCTCCTCGCGGCACACGCAGTTCCTCGACCTCGAAGAGGCCGTCGGCCCGGAGATCCCGGACCGTCGGCCTGGGCCGGACCGCGGCATCCCGCTCCTGGCGGGCCGCGAGGTTCTCGGGCGTGAACGGCTGCCTCACACCATCGCCCAGAGCCGCGAGCGCCGCGCCCAGTTCGGGGTCGAACGGGGGCGCGCCGCAAGCCGACGGGAAGGGGCCGGGCTCGGACGGCATGCCGACGGCACTCACGACAGCCCCTCCCGCCGCGTCAGCGCGCCCGCGTACACAGGGCATATCCGTGCGAGATCCATGCGGCTTAGTCAACCAGCTCCCACCTGGAAGGCCGCGACTCACCCCGGAACGCGCCGCAGCCGGCCACCGACCGGGTTCGCCCGCTCAACCGTCCAGCCAGCGCACCTCGTACGGCGCCAGGGCCAGTTCCCGCCCGTCCACCCTGGCCGTGACCCGCTGCCGCTCGGTGTTGACGACGAGCACCACGCCCTCGTGGGCGAGGACCCGGATCCGGGCACCGGCCTCGGCCGCGACGGCGACCCGGCGGAAGGCGGTACACGGCGGGAACTCGCGGGCGAACCTGCTCAGCAGCCGTGCCATGGGCAACTCCCTGCCCCCGTCGTCCAAGTGGGTGCTCCGCCACAGACAACCAGGACAGTCGCCCTCGATCCTCTGCGGGTTCCAGTAAAGGGCGGTGGCGGCCCCGCCCATGGCGAGCTGCATCATCGCCGTGGCCTGCACGGCGGTACGGTGCTGCTCGCTCCAGCCGTCCCGGCCGCCCGCCCGGTCGTCTTCGGCCGGCGGTTCGACGTACCACTCGGCCCACCACACCGGAAGCCCGGTGACCTTCCTCAGCCAGTGGGTGACGTCGGCGAACTTCTCGGTCGCGGCGAACTCGTCGGGGAGCGTCCGGTGCCCTTCCCGGGTGTAACTGGCCCCGTCCACGACCACGAAGTCCGCCCCCGCCTTGTGCTCGTTCCAGTAGCGGATGACGTCGACGGAGCGCCGGTCGAGGCCGCCCCACGGGCCGCGCACCTCCGGTGAGCCGTCCTCGTCACCGGGCGGCTCGTGGTCGACCACCACATACGGGCCGCCGACGAGGCATTCCGGCCTCTGCCGCTTCAGCTCGGCGTGGACGAGGTTGTACAACTCGGTGTACCCCTCGTAGTCCCAGCGGCGCTTGTCCTCGTCGTAGAAACCCTTCAGCTCGTTCCACACGAGGAAGTGCCGGATGTCCGGATACCGGCGCGCCACCACGCCCGCGAGCCGTGCGAAGTCGGCGTAGTGGTCGGGGCCGGGAGCCGCCTCCAGCCGCGACCAGTCGGTACGCCCCTTCCGCCCGCCCTTCATCCAGTCGGGAGCGCCGCACAGGGTGAGGACGGGGTCCGCGCCGGTGGCCCGCATCAGCGCGACACGCTGGTCGAGGGCCTCGAAGTCGTAGCGCCCGGGCGAGGGTTCGGGGTTCTCCGCGCCCCAGCCCATGAGGTGCTGGTTCTGCGCCATGGGCTGTGCGGAGAGCAGGGCGCCGGCCCGCCGCGTGGCATCCGGTACGCCGTGGTCCGCGCTGTACTGGGTGTGGGTGAACCCCCAGCCCAGATGCGTCCCGTCCTGATCGCCCCGCGCGCCGGAGGACTGCCCCTGCTCACCCCCACGCGCGCCGAACAACCCACCGAGCCCCAGCCGCCCCAAGCCGGACAGCGCCGACTTCCACACCCCATCGTTTGGCCCCACGGCGACCAGAGTATTCGTGATCGTCCGGATTTCCCATGGGTCCGGGCCAGGACTACGGCAAGCGTACGCCGGCGGCCGATGCCGGAAACCCGCCAGCCCTCCCAGCCCTCTCCGTCCTCCCCGGCGCCCGTGACGCCACCGGCGGAGATGCCTCGTGGCGCGGCCTGGAGCGCGTATTCACCTCGCCGACGGCGAAGCGCCTCCTCACCGGGGACCTTCAGCCCCCATCCCGTGATCACGGCTCCGCACAGGCCCTGGTTCCGGGCGAGGTCGTAGGCGGCGAACAGGTGCCGGACCCCGTGCGGGCGGGGCGGGGCTGGAGGCTGAACGGCCCGAAAGGGTTCCCGAGACATCTGCGATCATGGCCTGAATGTCTTCCGATCTTCTTCGCACCACCCCGTCCATCGCCTTCAACAGGGAAAATGGCGTTCTCGACGTCTCCGGCCCCGCCATCCCCCGGGTGAGGATCGCCCGTGACTGGCGTGCCAAGCGCGCCAAGGACGTGCCGATCGGGACCCGTGCCGCGAAGGAACTCACGATCAGTGTCGATGACACCGTGGTGGTACTGCTCCCGGGCCGGCCCGGTCTCACCCGGCGTTCCCACACGGTGAGTGTCCAGTGCGAAGAGGCGACCTATGAGTTCGTCCCGCACTCGTACCGGAGGAGTCGGCTGATCAGGGACGGTCGGTGCATCGGCCGGTTCCGGACGCGGATCACCGGGCGCACGAAAGCCGAGTGGGAGCCGCAGGCGGACGTCCGACCGCTCGACGTGTCCATCGGCCACGCGCTCGCGGTCGCCTTCGGCACGGGCGCCCGCCCGGCGTGGCTGGACGCGATCGACAGCGCCGCCGACTTCATGTCCCCCCTGTGACGAACCGGCCGGGGCTGTCGGCGAACAGGCCCCAGCGACGCCGGCACGGCCAGGCACCTGACGGTGTCAGCGCAGGGCGTAACCACCGTCGGGGTAGAGCGTCGAGCCGGTCATGAAGGTGTTCGTGAACAGGAAGAGCACCGCGTCGGCGATCTCGCCCTCCGTGCCGGGCCGGTGCAGCAGGGCGTCGCGTCCGTACTGGGCGAAGCTCGCCCGGCGTACGTCGGCGGGGCGCTGCGCCCAGAGGTTGCCGTCGACCGTGCCGGGCGCGACGACGTTGACCCGGACCGGCGCGAGCTCCACCGCGAGCCCGCGTCCGAGCCCCTCGATCGCCGCGTTGCAGGCCACGTAGGCGGGTGCGGCGGCCGGGGGACGTACGCTCGCGGCGCCGGACATCAGCACGATGGAGGCATGGGCGGTGAGCTTCGCGGCCGCGTGCTTGACGGCGTGGTACTGCCCCCAGAATTTCGAGACGAAGGGGCTCTCGGCCTCGCTGTCGGTGAGCTCCCGCATGGGGCCCACCTGGTAGGAGGCCGCCGGGGTGAAGAGATGGTCGATCCGGTCGACGGAGTCGAAGAACGCGGCCAGTGATGCCTGGTCAGTGGTGTCGACCACGCCCCAGCTCGCCTGTTCCCCGAGCGACTCCGCGGCCGCCGCCAGCTTCCCGGCGCTCCGTCCACCGATCACAACGCGGGCCCCACCGGCGACGGCCCGGCGCGCGACCTCCAACCCGATGCCCGAACTCCCGCCGACGATGACGACGTCGCGGTTGGCGAGCGGGGCGGGGGAGGGGAGGGTGGTCATGCGATTCGCCTTTCGGTGGGACGCGGACTCTTCCTGTAGGAACCCCACCGGTGATCGTTTGATTCCGCACCGAAACGACCGCCCCGGCCCACCACTGTTGTTCGCTGTTGCCCGCCGACGCGAAAATCAGGAGACCCACAGCAGGCCCGCAAGGAGAATGCGTTCATGCCGATGCCTATCCGAGCGGTGCGCAGCGAAGACCTTCCTCTACTCCAGGACATCGAACGGGCCGCCGGGCGATGCTTCCGCGACATCGGCATGCCTGAGATCGCCGACGACGAGCCCCCGTCGATCGCGGAACTCGCCCGCTACCAGCACGCCGGGATGGCGTGGGTCGCTGTCGACCACGCCGATGTCCCCGTGGCCTACCTCATCGCCGAGCACATCGATGGAAATCTTCACATCGAACAGGTATCGGTGCACCCCGAGAGCTCGCGCCGACGTATCGGACGTTCTCTGCTGGACCACCTCGCACACCGAGCCGAAGCCGAGGGGATCCCGGCGCTCACCCTCACCACCTTCAAGGACGTGCCCTGGAACGCACCGTACTACGTACGCTGCGGCTTCCAGCCGCTCGCCGAGCACGCCCTCGGCCCGGGCCTGCGAAGGGTCCGCGAGCGGGAAGCCGAGCACGGGCTGGACCGGTGGCCACGCCTGGCCATGCGCCGGCCCTCCGGCACATGAGGGGAGGCCGGGCCGGATCGCCCGGAAGCTAGAGCACGGTGACCATGTGTGCTAGGAGACAGGGGCTGTGGGCCGGGTGGCGGTGACGACGTAGTAGTCGAGGATGCCTTCCTCGTATGCGCGGAGGAAGTTGCGGGGCCATGCGTCGGGCCCGGAGACGTGGGCGATCCAGCGGTCCCAGCCCTGCCACACGGCCGGCCCGATCGACACGGCACGGGTCTGCGTGAGTCCGGCACGGTGGAGGGCGTCGGTCACGTGGGTGACGGGGTGGGCGAGGTCGAGGCCGTTGGCGTAGCAGTCGAGGTGTTCGGCGAGGTACTCGGCGTGGCCGGGGATGTCGTCGGTGGTGAAGAAGCTGACGATCACGGCGTGCCCGCCGGGGCGCAGGACACGGGCTGTCTCGTGTCCGAAGGCGGCCAGGTCACTGAAGTGCTGGGCGGCTTCCACGCTGTAGAGGCAGTCGAATTCCTCGTCGCCGAACGGCATGCCCTCGGCCGCGCCCTGGACGAAGCCGAGGTGCTGTGGCCGGTCCGCCAGCACGCGGGAGTTGGCCTCCCGGGCTCGCTCGACCTGTCGTGGGTGGATGTCCATGCCGGTGACTTGCGCGAAGCCGTACTCCTGGAGCGCCAACGCGGTCCCGACCCCGGTACCGGAACCGACCTCCAACGCCCGGAGCCGCCCGGTGGTCGGCAGGGCGTCGAGGACGTGCCGGTACATGTCCTGCTGGCTGCGGACACGGTCCTCGTGGGAGAGGCCGTAGTCGAGGTCGACGGCCTGCCAGTGGCCGAAGTTGATGAACCCTCCGGCGAAAATGGGATTCGAGCCGAGGTCGGCCGCTCCATAGGCCTTCCGCACCGCGGGCGGGATCGGCCGCTGGATCGGCTGGGGCTCGCGTATCAATTCCGGTGCCTCCTCGGGGCAGGGCGTATCGCCCTTCACACATCAGACAGTCGCGGGGGAGTGGGTGGCAGTCTAATGACATGAACAGGAGGTGTCTGCCCGTCTTTCTGTCATCCTGGGCTCCGAAGTCAGCACCGAACCAGCACCGGAATTCGAGCACTACCCTCAATGCCCACCGCCCAAGGGAGAGGGCACGCCCGGCGGCACTTACCGATAGCTACGGTACGTAGTGAAGCAAGAGCCTCCACCGCCCTGGCCGGCGAGCTTTCCTTGCCACAGCAGGTCAGCCCGGTCACCGGGGTTAAGGCGTGTCCGACGGGTCGCGTGACCGAGTCGTGTTGGCGTCGTTCCGGCCAGCGTGGGGCGGGCGTGTCCGATGGCGCCGAGCCTGATGGGGGTGCCCGGTGTGTGGCGCGCGCCCTGAAGGCGCCTGTGCGCTACTGCAGGGCATATCTATGACGAGCTCTACAGGCTGACCATGGCCGGTATTCGACGGGGCCATCGTGCTCCGCACCGAGCTGAAGGAGTCTGCCATGCGTGTGTTGAAGACCAGGGGAACCGCGCCTGCCTCAACAGCCGTGGCACTGCTGCTCGCTGTGGGCTTCCCTCTGGCGGGACCGGCAACCGCCGCCCACGCCGTGGCCGTCGACGTCGCCTGCAAGGGCACAGAGCAAATAACCCCCCCGGCCTGACGCTGAAGTCTCAGACGGTGCATTACTCCGGAGAGAACCTGATCAGCCCGTGCACCTCCACGGATCCCACACTGACCGGCGTTGAGCCGCGCATGTTCACCGGCGACTTCGTCGCGTCCTGCTTCACGCCGAGAAGGTCATCACCGACGCCCAGCCGAGGATGCAGCAGTGTCTCCAGCCCGGCGGGCTGACCCGCCAGACCGGTCTCATCACTGTGACGGTCCATAAGCCGTAGCCACGGGCGCGGACGTCGCGCCATGAGAGGCAGCGCGACGTCCGCCATCAGCGCAGCCACAGCCGGATCGATGCCAGGGTCACCGCGCCGTGGTAGACGTACGCTCGCTTGTCGTACCGGGTCGCCACGGCACGGGCTCCCTTCATCGCGTTGACGGTCCACTCGGCTTCATTCCTGGCATAACATGCCCGGTCGAAGCCGGCGGGACGGTCGCCCCGGCTGCCACGGCGTCGGCGGTTGGCTCGTTGGTCCCGGCGTTCGGGGACGGTGTGCGGGATCTGCCGTCGCCGCAGGTAGCGGCGGTTTCGACGGGAGCTGTATGCCTTGTCGGCGCACAGATGGGACGGGCGGGTCCGCGGGCGGCCTCCGGCGGGACGCAGGACGCGGATGCGCTCCAGGACCGGGATCAGTTGCGGGCCGTCGCCCCACTGTCCGGGCGTGAGCACGACGGCCAGCGGCCGACCGCTTCGTCGGGACGATGCGCGGTAGGCCGACGGCGTCGCCCGGGTATCCGCACCGGTCGGTGGCGAGCTCCGGCGGCATGCTGGTGGACACGGCACACGGTGGAGTCCACGCTCACCACACTCCAGTCGATCCGGCCCTCCGCGTCGGCATCAGCCTGGACCGCACGAAAGATCCTCTCCCATGTACCGTCCGCCGACCAGCGTCGGTGGCGGTCATGAACGGTCCTCCACTTCCCGAAACGCTCGGGAAGATCCCGCCATGGAACACCGGTCCGCAGCCGGAAAAGAATGCCGTTGATAACAGCGCGGTGCTCCTTCCAACGCCCGCCCCGGCCCGCGTTCTTCGGAAGGTGTGGCTCCAGCCGAGCCCACTCCCGATCAGACAGATCACCCCGCCCCATGCAGGGCCGAACGACCCGTCATACAGACCGTCACCCGACCCGTCGGACAGACCCTGGGCCGCCTGGGCCGGTTGTGCGTGGGTCCAGCTGTCGACGATGCGCCGACCGCCGTGCTACGACGGCGCCGCGGCAACATGCTGGGAGTGTTAGCTGCAGTTCGAGTACGGGTTGTTGTTGGTGTTGCTCACGCCGCCGTAGGAGAAGTTCCACGTCGAGGTCTGGCCGGAGCACGAGTGCCCGTTGGCGGTGAAGTTCCAGTTGCCGGTGTACTCGCGGGTGTTCGTTACGTTAGTCACTGGAATGTACCCGGCGTCAAACCAATACGTTCCGTTGTTCAGCACCGGCTTGTTCGAGTTCACGGAGCTGTTCGAGCTGGACTTCACGTCGACCTGGCCGAAGCTCCAGTTGTTGACGTAGTTGGTGTTCCACAGGTTGACCTCGGTGTAGGCACCGTTGCAGTTCCACCCGAGGTAGAACTGGCCGATGGTCTGCGTGCCCACCTTGATGCTCTGGATGGCCCCGAGCACCTGGCCACCTGGGGGACAGCTCGCCGCATTGGCGGATCCGGTTCCGGCGGAGGTGAACGTGAGGCTAGCCGCAACAACGGCGAGCGCAGCCGAGGTCGTGCGTATACGGGCATGTATCCGCATGATTCCCCCTGGAAGTCATCGAGATGATCGACGCCACTCCTTGGCATGCTCATGCTCTCATCGGACTTGCGCCTGCCCCAGAGTCACTCCCGGCCATTCGAGCAGGGCGAATGGATGCTTCGGGTGAAATGGCGAGCGTGTGTGAATAGTATCGAGTGATGTCATGGGTGCATATGTTCCGATATAAGGCTAATTCAAGATTACCTCATGGCCCCTCTGATCTCGCGGCCTTGACCTGGGGGTGCCCTGGGTTGGGTGAGACGAGGCGGTGGTACCGACCGGGAACGGACTCGCCGTCTACCGGTGCTGTTTGGTCGCGCTCAGGACGATCGCGGGTCCGCTGCCCTGAGTCAGGCGCCGTCGGCGGGTTCGGCGATCAACGCAGTGGCGATGCGGCGGAAACCTGCCCGGGCGTAGATCCGGGCCACATCGTCGTCGCCTGCCGAGAGGAAGACGGTCTCCACGCCCCACCGCTTCAGGGCGTCCGTCGCCAACGCCGCCGTGATTGCGAGGGCGAGACCGCGTCGCCGTGCGGTCGGCAGGGTGCCGACGCCGGCGATCTCGCTGACGGAGCCCACGGGCTGGTGCTGTCCGGAGCACAGCACTGTGTCATCGCGCAGGGCGGCGACGAGTACCGACGTACCGTCCCTGAGGCGCGCCGTGAGACGTGCCACCGAGCCATCCTCGGTCAGGGCGCGTGCCTTTTCGGCCAGCTGGGCCGGGCCCGTCGTGCCGATGTGGGTGCCTGGTTCGGCGAAGGCGAGATGGGCGGCGGCGAGTGCGTCAGCGAGCGCAGGGTCGTCCGGACCGATGGTGCGGACCGTCACGCCCTTGGCCACGGTGGAGACGGGGGCGTCCGGGCCGAGCACCATCAACGGGTGCTCGTGCACGGTGAGCCCCGCCGCCTCGGCCGCAGCCCGGAGAGAAGGAGTCGTCTCGGCGACCCACTCAAAGCTTTCGGGCACCCCGAGTTCACGCTGGCGCGCACGGACGCGGGCCACGTCCTCGGGGCCGACCACGCCGGGTCGGCCGAGAGCCGGGCGGGCATAGTACGGCCAGCCGCCTCGGCCCTCCTGCACGAACAGGGTCAGCAGTCCGAAGTCCTCGGCCCGCGCACCGGTGCGCGGGACGGCGTCGTAGTACGCCTCCAGCCTGGCAAGCTGATCGGAGAACACGGTGGCATCCAAGCAGTTGCGGTCATGGCCCGCCACCGGATTCGCGCTGGGACGCCGCCACCGCGCTGCGCAAGCAAGCCGAACGGCGGGTCGACGTGTTCGCTGCGGCCGATCTGCGAATGCTCCGCGCCATCGTTGACCGGCGTCCCGACGAAGCGTGGCTCGGGGCCATGGCGGCCGCCGCTCTCGGCATGGTCCCCGTGACCGTCCGGGTTTCTGTCCTGATGGGTGTGGGGCTCCCGTGCGTGGTCAGTGCCAGGACTTCGATGCCGCCACCCTGCCCCGGCCGGCCTTGAAGGTCGCTGCGTCGCGGACAAGTGAGGAAGCCCGGCCGGCGCGGCGCCTGCCGACTGTGGCCAGGGTTTGCAGGCGCCGCCTCCACTCAGCGGTCACATGGTGACGTCGAGCATGTAGTTGTTGGTGATCAGGAACGTGACCAGGCCCGTCCCAGTGCCGAATGTCCCGGTGCCGGAGTCCCGCCCCTGGCCGCCGGTGCTGCGTTCGGTGGCGTTGCCGGATGCGGCGGTGGAGTCCCGGTCGAAGCGGCGGTCGATCGTGAACTGGATGACCTGTCCCGTGTCGGTCCGCTTGAGGCTGTCGGTGGTCCTCGTGGTGAAGAGGAGGTCTCCGCTGCTGGTCACCGAGCCGGAGATCGTGAGCTCGGCGGGGAAGGACGCATCCGGCGTCGCGCAGCGGAAGCCGCTGCCGCTTTTGCCGTCGACGGCGCCGTTGAGGGGATGGACGTTTACGTTGATCGAGCCGGCGCAGTTGAAGGTCGCCAGCCGCCCGCGAGCAGTGTCGGCCGCAGCGGACGGTGCTGTGGCAATCGCCGTCAGGAGCAGGGCGGTTACCGTACCGACGGCGGCCCGACTACGAGTGGACGCAGGGAACATTACGGTCCTCCTTCGGCCTACGGATCTTGCAGAACATGACAAGCGCACACGTTGCGGAGGGCTCAGAATGCCTGGGTGGTGTTTCAGGTGGCCTGGCTGGTGGGATGGGCCAGGTCGGTCGAAACCCCGCTGAGGTGGCGGTCGGCGCCGAGGGAACCGATGTAGCGGCCCCTGGTGCCGTCGGACCAGGGGATGACGAAGTAGATGTAGTTGCCGTCCACGAAGCCCTGCTCGATGGTGCCCGTCGCGCTGCTGCCGCTCTTCGAGGCGGTGCCGGTGAGGTTCCCTTGGGCGTCCTGGGTCACGGTGAGCGTGGCGATGAGCACGTTGCTCTGGTAGATGGACCAGGTCCCGCCGGCATTGAAGCCGGGCGCCTTCATGAGCCTCGCGACGGACAAGGAGGCGGACTGATGGTGGGCGGCGTCTGCCGTGGGAGCCAGAGCGATACCGCCGATGCCGGCAGTAAGGGCGAGGCAGACGGCGGCGAATCTGGGACGCATGCAAAATCCCCCCATTTTAGTGGGACTTATCTGGCATGAGCCGTGTCGCGCACGAGCATGACAGTTCCGGCAACTCCGCACCAGAGGTCACCGAATTGGGTGAAGTTTGCCTATTGGTTGACGATCGGCTGTGAGCCTCCTACCAGAGGCCGGTTGCCAGCCTCCGCAACCCGTCGGGCAGGCGCTAACGTATGCCGCGACTACTCGAGCCGGCTCCGCGCCGTACAAGGCGGGCCACCAGGGCCTACGCGACGGGCCTGTAGGCCCACCGCAAGGGTGTGGCCTGTGACTGCTTACCAGGGGATCTGGTGCCCCTCCCGTGTGAGAGTGAGGGTCAGGCGGCCCATCCAGTCACCACTCTCCGGATACTCCCAGATGCCCGCATCGGCCAATGCGCCCGGTAGTTCTTCGCGTGTGAGGGGCGTGCTGGGCTGGAAGCCGGACTGTCCGCCCGGACCCGCAGCGGCCGAGCCGGTCGAGGGAGGGGACAACTCCAGGCGTACCGGGATGGGATGGAGGACCAGTTCGGTGCTCTCGGCCTGGTCCTCAACGCCATCGTGCTCTGGACGACGAAGTACATCGACGCCGCCGACGCCCTGCGCCCGCTGTGCGACCCGGACGCCCCAGAACTGGACGAAGACGACGGCGGCGGGCAGGAGTGAGTATCAGGAGCCAATCGGATCAATCTGTGACGGGCAGGCACTCGGCGAGCAGGTCGACAACGTCCCGCCAAGCTCGCTGCGCGTGTTGCGGGTGGTAGCCGACCCCGGGGCGCACGGTGTGGTCGACCGGCGGGTGGTGGAAGGCGTGCAAGGCGCCGCCGTAGACCACGAGGCGCCAGTCGATGCCCGCGGCCTGCATCTCTGCGGTGAACGCCTCCCGTTGCGCGGGCGGCATGATCGGGTCTTCCGACCCGACCCCGGCCCACACCGGGCAGCGGATGCGCGCCGTCTCGCCCGGCCGACCCGTGATCAGTGCGTTGACTGTCCCGATCGCGCGCAGGTTGACGCCGTCTCGCCCGAGTTCCAGCGCGATTGCGCCTCCGGTGCCGTAGCCGACGGCGGCGATCCGGTCGGGGTCGGTCCGCGGTTCGGCGCGGAGCACGTCGAGCGCCGCGTGGCCGATGCCTCGCATCCGGTCGGGGTCGGCGAGCAGCGGCATACACCGGGCCAGCATCTCCTCGGGGTCGCCCAGATAGCGCCCGCCGTGAAGGTCGAAGGCCAGCGCCACGTATCCCAGCTCGGCGAGCGCCTCGGCCCGGTGGCGCTCGACGTCGCTGAGTCCCATGCCCTCTGGTCCGAGCAGCACCGCGGGCCGGCGGTCGACACCGGCCGGGAGCGCGAGGTGCCCGATCATTGTCAAACCGTCGGCCGGGTACTCGACCGCACGCGTTGCAATCGTCATGAGACTGGACTGTAGAGATCGTCGAGCCCGGCCGGAACAGGGGTTCACCTCTGGCAGAACAGCGCGGGTGAGCCTCTGAAGTGGCGAACTCCGCTCAAGCTCTCCGGGAACGGCCCTTGGAGGCCAACCCCGCGACTTCACCGCGAACCCACAGGTCCACCCCCTAACATCGGGGCATCGGACCCTCGGGTTCCGCCCAAAGCACCTTCAGTTTTCGCGAACTCGCGGGGTCAAGGGGGCCCGGTAGTACTCGCCGAAAAACAATGGAGTAGCCCCCTGACCTGGCCCGTTGTCGTGGAGCCGGTCGGCTCGTTGGGCTGAACGAATGAATCCGGTGGCGGGAAGGGCGGCAGATGGCAACGTGAGTGTTCTCCGATGCGGAGTTGGAGGCCCTGCGGTCCTTCCCGGCGATCGGCAAGGACGAGCTGGTCCGCTGGGGTTGTCGGTACATGGGCCTGGCCGTCAACGAGCTCCGGGGCGCTGGCCACGAGGTGGACGCCGAGGTCCTGGCCCACATCTCCCCGGCCCGCAGCTCGCCCGTCAACCGCTACGGCTCCATCACCGTCGACGACGAACGCGAACTCGCCCAGCTCGACGAGAAGGGGCACCGATTACTGTGCACCGTGTCACCGAAGACCCGGCGGCCGAGATCCGGTCCGGCTGCCCCGAGCGCGCCGGCCGTCGCCGGAAGTACGCCAGCAGCGTATGACGGATACGTATTCACGAACATCGCCTCCGGGAACACCTCATCCCGGCGCTCGGCCAGGAACGCGAACACGCTCCCGGCAGGAATCAACTCCCGGCACGTGACCCACACATCAGGTCCGACCGGACGACTGGGCGGCCGTCCTATCATGCCTACAACTCTGGCCCCGAACCACATGATCCAGGGTCAGAACACCCCAACACCTTCACTGGATTTCAGGGCCTGTCCGGCAGGTCGAGTGATTGCCCCAAGAATGAGTCGTTCGGATCATTATGATGGGGCGATTCCAATGGCGGTACTGTCCTGGTCGGAGCATTCTTGCTCAGTCGCCCGGGAGGAGCGCCTCGGCGACGAGGTTGCTGTAAACCCGTTCGAGGTGCGAGGTGACGGCCCGGGCTGGGTTGTCGCCCTTGGCCACGGGGGCGATGACGCCTTCCAGCGGATTGTCGTCGCGGGGTTTGTCCAGAGTCAGGACTCCTCCGATGCCGGGGGCGGCGGCGTCCCGGGCGGTGAGCGGAGCCACGCCCCATCGCTGCTGGATCGACTTGAGCACCGAGGTGTGGTCGAGCGGCACGCTGCCAGCGGGAACCCGGAAGACGGTCCCGTGATCGATGAGCGGAGAGATCAGCACCGCGGGCACCCGTACTCCGAACCGGGTGAAGTCGAAACCGGCCTCTCCTGCGGAATGATCGGGAGGCGTCGCGCCAGCGGGCGGCGGCACATGGTCGTAACAGCCGCCGTGCTCGTCATAGGTGATGACCAGCAGGGTCTTGGTCCAGCCCGGGCCGGTGCGCAGCGCGTTGTACACGTCGAGGATGAGTTGTTCGCCCGACGAGACGTCATCGTTGGGGTGCTGGCTGTTCCCGTCGTGTTTCCAGGCGGGCTCCAGGAAGGCGAAGGCGGGCAGCGAGCCGCCGGCGGCATCGTTCTTGAAGTCCATGAAACGGCCGAAGTGCTGCGGACCGGCTTGCTGGGTGTCGGGGAAGTTCGCCCTGGTCAGCGGCTGGAGGTTGTAGCCGTAGATCCTCCAGTCGATGTTCTTGTCACTGAGCCGGCCGAAGATGCTGGGCGTGTCGAACATGACCTTGTTGGCCTTCGCCTGGGCCGTGCACGCCTTGTCGCTCACCAGGCCCAGGCTGGTCCCGGCAAGGGCGAAGGCCCGGTTGGGCAAGGTCTGGGTCGGCACCGAGCAGTACCAGTGATCACAGACCGCGTATCCCTGGGCCAGCCGGGAGAGCACCGGCAA
The DNA here is from genome assembly GCF_042892945.1 of Streptomyces sp. NPDC001678. NCBI lineage: Bacteria > Bacillati > Actinomycetota > Actinomycetes > Kitasatosporales > Streptomycetaceae > Streptomyces > Streptomyces sp. NPDC001678. The sequence continues at coordinate 42,136 of NZ_JBIAUP010000021.1, forward strand.
CGCCTCCGGGGGGAAGCAGCCCATGATGTCGCCGGCGGTGACGTTCGGGGAGTTGCCCTGCCTGGTCGGGAATATCTCCCCGAAGTCGGTGACAAAGCCTTCGTTGGCCGCGGCAGGGGACGGTGAGGACACCTGTAGCGTGCCGAACAGCTGGTTGTTGACTCGGTGGTATTCCTCCCCGGGGACGGAACCGGGCATGAAATACGCACCGGGTTGAGTGTGGTCGATCCGGAAGACGGTGACCTTGCCGCCGTTCCCGCCCGGGTTGGACTCCGTGCCGCTCAAGCCTTCGAAGGACTGGCCGGACGGGGACCGATTGCCCTGATCGGTATAAAGGAACCCGAGCATGTTGTCGAGGGAACGATTTTCCAGCATAAGGACCACGATGTGGTCTATCCGGCTCAGAAGTGTGGTGTCGGATGTCATCTGATGCCTCCGACAGATCGCTCGGACTGGGCCCGCCGTCCCCGCCGCGGGCGGCGGGCCCCTGTTATCCACCGTAGGACAGGACCCCATACCCCGCTCGGCGGCACCGTGCACGCGGAAGTGCAGGCCGAAGTCGCATCAAGCTAAGAGGCCGCGCAAATGGGCTGGCCGCAGAGTGCATCATTCGTGTTGTCCAGTGCATTCGAACCCCCCGCGATTCCGTTACGTATTGTGATCGCACTTTAGTGCTGAGTGTTCAAGGAGTGGACTGTGATCTGGCTGTAGCGGGAGAACGTGAGGCGGTATGAAGATGGCGCGATGTTTATTGTTTCTCCCTGTATGGCCGATGATCCGGGTCTGTGCTCATTGGTCGATGCGATGACGGCAGAGCTGATTCCTGTGTATGGGCTTCCGCCTGATGTCCAGCCGGTTCCCTTGGCTCCAGAAGCCCGGTACCTACTGGCTCGGACGAACGACCAGGTGGTGGGGTGTTGTGCTGTGCAGCCGGTTGGTCCGCAGGTATGTGAGCTGAAACGGATGTTCGTGTCCCCGGCTGTCCGGGGACAGGGGGTGGCTGACATGCTGCTTGCAGAGGCCGAGCAGCTCGCCCTGAGGCTCGGGAGCCGGTCGATGCTCTTGGAGACGGGAGTCCGGCAGCCTGCTGCGATGCGCCTGTACGAGCGGGCCGGGTACCGCAGGATCGCGAACTACCCGCCGCACGACCAGGACCCGCTGTCGGTGTGCTACGAGAAGGCATTGCCCGTGCGGTCATCACGAGTTGCCGCTGGCGAGTAGGAGGCACAAGGGGTGAGGTGTTCAGCGCCGGCGTGTGGGCCGGCTGTCCCAGCGGTGGGTGGTCCAGGCTCGACGGATCAGGCTGCGAGCGGTGATGATCGTGTCGGTGAGGTCGAAGGCGTGGCGGTGGAAGGCGTTCTGTCAGGCGTGCGTGCGCTCGGCATGCCACCGCTGACTGGCCTGGATCGGCGCCTGCCTTCCCCCCACTCAGCCGCCGTCTGCCCGCCGACCGTCTGCACCCTCTGGCCGATCAGGAACAGCAGCGCACCGGACTGTGGTGCAGCGAGCACCTTGCCTGCCTGTTCCCTGACCCGCCAGCGCCGGAAGCTTTTCCGACCGACCAGGGCGCCCTCCTCCCCGACCGCATCCGGGTGATCTGCGACTGCTACCAGTTCTTTGGCGCGGTGGACAACGTCCTCGACGACATCCTCGCCGACCAGCGGGGCGATGAAGCGGTACGCGGGGTGCTGGAGCCGGCGCTGGAAACATTGCACGACGGCCGCAAGGGGCAGGGAACACAGGGGTATGTGCGTGAGATGACGGCTCTGATCGACAGGATCATGAACCCCATGAGCCCGGCCCAGCGAAAGCGGTTCCATGCCGGCGTGGCGGAGTTCGCACACGGCTGCGCCACCGAGGACATCCTGCGGACCGCATCCGGTCCCGCCAGTTTCGGCTTATGCCGCCATCTGCGCAGTCGGCGGCGCCTCCAACAACGGCGTGGTGATGTACGCCTGCGGAAATCCGTCGTTCGGTGACAGTCCGTCCGACTACAGAAATGATCGCCTATAACTGGAGCAACCTCAGAATGATGTTCGGCATGGCAAGCGTCCTATGGGCGCTGTCCTTCGCCGGAGTCGCCATCTCCAACCGCGCCACACCCATCCTTCCGCAAACATTCTCAGAAGGATGCGGCATCGCCGTCGCCGCCCTCACCCTGGCGCCGCAATTCTGCTGGCTGGCAGCCGTCAGCATTGCCCTGCTCAAAGCAGCGCGGCGCGCTGGCCTGCACCCTCGCAAGGACCCGGTACGTGAGGCCCAGGTGCCATAACCGAACCTCCCTCCGCCACAGCCACTCGGGGCGATAACCGTCACGCCATCAGAGCAGTAACGCTGCCGCCGTCCGGTCGCACCGCCGGGAGGCCGACTCCAGAGCAGGCCCGAAACTCCACCCCGGGAGATCGCGCCGCGGGGGGAAAAAAGCTGCTCAGCGCCTCGTCTCGTACCTGATCAGGACCACGCCGCCGGGAAACGTCCGCGTCTCCACCAGGTTCAGGTTCACCCAGCTGTCCAGCGCGGTGAAGAACGGCGTGCCGCCGCCCACCAGGACCGGGTGGGCGGCGATCGCGTACTCGTCGATCAGCCCGGCGCGCATGGCTGCCCCGGCGAGCGTTGCGCCGCCGATGTTCATCGGGCCGCCGTCCTCGGCCTTGAGCCGGGTGATCTCGGCGATCGCGTCGCCGGTGACCAGGCGGGTGTTCCAGTCGACCTTGTCGATCGTCGAGGAGAACACCACCTTCGGCGTGTCCCGCCAGTTCCGCGCGAACTCGATCTCCGCCGGGGTGGCGTTGGGCTGCTGGTCGCCGGTCGGCCAGTAGGAGCTCATCGTCTCCCACAGCTTGCGCCCGTACAGCGACAGGCCACTCGCCTGCTCGTGGTCGAGCCACCACTGGAACAGCTCGTCGCTGGGCGGTCCGCTCCAGCCGATGTCGTCGCCGGCCGCGGCGATGTAGCCGTCCAGAGTCAGGTTCATGCCGTAGATCAGTTTCCGCATGGCCCAGCCTTACGTCCGTGGGTGTCCGGCGTATAGACCAGCGCGGCGCGGGAACTCATCGGTGCGCGATCTGGGCTCGCCGGTAGGCCTCGTGCTCGGGGCTCAGCGTGGTGTACTCGGCCGACACGGGCAAGCCGCCTGATCCCGACCTCGCCCTCGCCCTCGCGAGGAAATGCCACGGATTTGAGACTGATCATGGGTGGCAAGGCCGTGAGACAGCAGGAACGCCGAGGTCACGCCTGTCGGTGGGCAAGCCCGGCGCGGTGGGTGAGCCGGAGTCGCTGCTTCAACGATGCCTGGAGACGATCGCCGGGGTGGCGAGCCTCCTTGCGCGTCGGCGTCCCTCCTGCCGACAGGTCACGTCTGCTGTCCGGCGAAGCATTCGGCGATGAGGGCGTGCGGGGAGGAGAGATATGCCTGCCAGCAGGTGTGTCCGTGGAGGTGGACGGGGGAGCGCCCCCGGCACGTTCGTCCTGCGGGCCTCCATCGGCCGTTTCGGCGAGGAGCCGGTGCTGGGCCGGGAGGACGGCGAGCCGGCCGCTCTCTGCCTCGCCGAGCTCGCCGGGATGACCGGCCCGCCGGGCTGGCCCGCCGACTTCCACGTCTCCCGCTGGGCGCGCGGCCTGCCCCAGTACGCCGTCGGCCACCCGGACCGGGTGCGTCGCGTCCGCGGTGCCGTGGCGGGCCTGCCCGGGTTGGAACTGTGCGGTGCGGCGTACGGGGGAGTGGGCGTCACCGCGTGCGTCGCCGGCGGGCGGGAGGCGGCCCAGCGCCTCCTCGACGCCCGGGCGACGGCCGCCTGAGAGGCGCCATCCGGCACACGGGCGCCATCCGGCACCACCGGCATCATCCGGCACCACAGGGAACGGTCCGGCCGGGATCCACGGGTTCGCGCACCCGTTCCCGGCGCGTCGGCAAGGACGGCTACCGTGAGTTCTCGCAGGGCCCCGGGGGCCCGGTGACGGATGAGGAGGGTGCCGGTGGACAAGGACGAGAGACCGTCGCACATGCCGCAGCTGCGCCTGGACGAGTTGCTGGACGAGTTGCAGGCACGGATCGACGACGCGCGTGGCACCCGGGACCGGGTGCACAGCTTGCTGGAGGCCGTCCTGTCGGTGGGGCGTGATCTGGACCTCACCCACGTGCTGAGCGGCATCGTGGAGGCCGCCGCGACGCTGGTCGACGCGCGGTACGCGGCACTGGGGGTGATCGGCCCGGACGGCCGTTCCCTGGGGCAGTTCCTGACGGTCGGGCTCTCCCAGGAGGAGATCGACGCGATCGGCCCCCTGCCCTCCGGGCACGGCATCCTCGGCGAGCTGATCCGCCACCCCGAGCCGCTGCGCCTGGCGGACCTGGCCACCCATCCCGCCTCCTACGGGTTTCCCGCCCACCACCCGCCGATGCGGACTTTCCTCGGCGTGCCGATCCGGGTGCGTGAGGAGGTCTTCGGCAATCTCTATCTGACGGACAAGCGCGGCGGCCAGGACTTCGATGCCGAGGACGAGGCGGTCCTGACCACTCTGTCCGTGGCCGCGGGGGTCGCCATCGACAACGCGCGCCTGTACGAGGCGTCCCAGCGGCAGCACCGCTGGCTCCGGGCGAGCGGGGAGATCACCAGCAGCCTGCTGTCGGGCCGGGCCCGGCTGGACGTCCTGGAACTGATCGCGGCCCGTGCCAGGGACATCACCGCGGCGGTGCTCGCGGACGTCTTCGTGGCCGTCTCCGAGGACGAGCTGCGGGTGGAGCTGGCGAGCGGTACCGGGGCCGGGGCACGCCAGGGGCTGGTGGTGCCCATGAAGGGCACGCTGCCGGGTGCCGCGTACCGCGAGGGCAAGCCGGTGACCAGTAAAAATCTCTGTGAGGACGAGCGGTTCACGGCCGGGCCCGGGCGCTTCACCGGCCTGGGGGCGGCCGTGGCGGTGCCGTTGGGCACTTCCGGGGACTCGGTCCGGGGCGTGCTGCTGCTGGCCCGTACGGCCGGGGAGCCGGCGTTCACCGAGGACGAGATCCGCCCGCTGGAGGGTTTCGCCGGGCAGGCGGCCCTCGCGCTGGAGCTCGCCGAGCGGCGGCGCGACGCCGAGCAGCTCGCCCTGTTGGAGGACCGCGACCGCATCGCCCGGGACCTGCACGACCTGGCCATCCAGCGGCTCTTCGCCACCGGGATGACCTTGCAGAGCGCCACGAGGTTCATCGACCACTCCGGGGCCGCCGAACGCGTCACCCGGGCCGTGGGCGACCTCGACGAGACCATCAAGATCATTCGCTCGACGATCTTCGGGCTGCGGGCGCGGGAGTGCGAGGCGGGCCCGACGCTGCGCGCCAGGGCCGCGCGGGCCGTCGGCGAGGCGGCCGCCACGCTGGGATTCCCGCCCCGGCTGACCATGGAGGGGCTGATCGACACGGATGTGCCCCCGCAGGTGGCCGACCACGTCATCGCCGTCCTCGGCGAGGCCTTGAGCAACACCGCCCGGCACGCCCACGCCACCCGGGTCGAGGTGGGCCTGCGGGTCGCCGGGATGCAGGTGGTGCTCACGGTGACGGACAACGGCACGGGCATTCCCGAGGGCGGGCGCCGCAGCGGGCTGGCCAACCTGGCCGAGCGGGCGCGCGGCGTCGGCGGCACCTTCGAGATCACCACACCGCCCGAGGGCGGCAGCCACCTGCTGTGGACCGCGCCGCTGGACCAGCACTAGCCACCCACCCGTACGCACGACGGACCAGGGGCGCCGGAAGGGCCCGTACGCGTGAAAGGACCTGTACGCGTGAAAGGCGCGGGGCGGCGCCCCCCCCCCCGGGGGGGCGCCCCCCCCCCCGCCCCCCCGGGGGGGGGGGCCCCCCCCCGGGGGGGGGGCCCCCCGCCGCGCCGTCACGGGTGGGGGTGCTGCTGCTCGCCGACGAGCGCCTCGGTGGCGATGACGGCGGCCTGCACGCGCCGCTCGACGCCCAGCTTGGACAGCAGCCGGGAGATGTGGTTCTTCACGGTCTTCTCCGCGAGGTAGAGCTGCTGGCCGATCTGCCGGTTGGTGAGCCCCTCGCCGATGAGCGTGAGGATCTCGCGCTCGCGGTCGGTCAGCCCGGCGAGCGGCTGCGGCTGGTGCTTCTCCGTCTTCTCGCCGCGCAGCCGGGCCATCAGCCGAGTGGTGGCGCCGGGGTCGAGCATGGACTGCCCGCCGGCCACCGTGCGCACGGCGGTCACCAGATCGGTGCCGCTGATCTGCTTGAGCACATAGCCGGCGGCTCCGGCCATGATGGCGTCCAGCAGGGCCTCCTCGTCGTCGAAGGAGGTCAGCATCAGGCAGGCGAGCTCGGGCATGCGCGAGCGCAGCTCCCGGCAGACCGACACCCCGTCCCCGTCGGGCAGCCGTACGTCGAGCACGGCCACGTCGGGGCGCAGCGCGGGCACCCGGGTCAGGGCCTGTGCGACCGTGGCCGCCTCGCCGATCACGGTGAGGTCGGGTTCGGCGTCGAGGACGTCGTGGACGCCGCGCCGTACCACCTCGTGGTCGTCGAGAAGGAAGATCCTCACGGGTGTCCTCCGCCCTTCGGCGGCGCTTTCCGGCATGGTCCTACTCTCCGTGGTGCCGTGTCCCGCAGCCGTCGCGGCCGCGGGTTCCGTTGTGCAGGATGCCCCCGGCACGGGGCCCTCGCACAGGGCCTGTCGGCCCCCACAAGTGGTGCATACGGGTCATCCTGCCACCGCACGCGTGACGCCGCGGGCCCTCCTGGGGCCCGCGGCGTCACGCGTGTTCGGACGGGTTCGCGTGTGTTCAGGCGAGCGCCGCGCCGAGGACCATGAATCCGGCGACGGTCGCCAGCAGGAGGCCCATCAGGGGTGCCGTGAACCGCAGGTAGCGGTCGTAGCGGACCTTCGACAGGGCCAGCCCGCCCATGACGACCGCGGAGGTCGGCGTGATCAGGTTCACCCAGCCCGAGGCCGACTGGTAGGCGGTGACGACCATCGCCCGGCCGACGCCCGCGAAGTCGGCGAGCGGGGCGAGGATCGGCATGGCCAGGGCCGCGTGGCCGGAGGATGAAGGCACGAAGAACGCCAGCGGGATGTTCACCAGGAACATCAGCACCGTGAAGAACCCCGAGGAGGTGCCCGAGACGACGCCGTGCAGGGCATGGAGGATGGTGTCGGTGATGCCGGCATTGTTCATGATGACGGTGACGCCACGGGCCAGCATGATGATCATCGCTGCTCCGATGAAGTCCCCGGCACCCGCGACGACGGCGTTCGCCGTTCCCTTCTCGCCGAGTCCCGCCAGGACGCCCACCACGACGGCCGCCACGATGAACAGGGCCGCCAGCTCCGGGAAGTACCAGCCCAGGGTGGGCAGGAAGGTGACGCCCAGGTCGGCCCAGGGGATCACGGCGAAGATCATGAAGATGAAGGTCGCCGCGAACAGGACCAGCACCACGCGCTGACGTACCGTCAGAGGCTCGGTCGTGCCGCCCCCGGCCCGCAGCTCGTTGTCCTCCGGCAGTGCGGGGACCAGCGAGCGGGCGGGATCCTCCAGCACCCTTCGCGCGTAGCGCACCAGGTACCAGGCGGCCAGCGAGGTCAGCACCGCCCACATCAGCAGCCGGAGCGCGATGCCGTCGCCCGTGCCGATGCCGGCGCTGTCGGAGGCCACCCCGGTGGCGAAGGGATTCACGGTGGATGCGAGGGTGCCGACCCCCGCCCCCACCATGATCACCGCGGCGCCCACCATCCGGTCGTAGCCCAGCTTCAGCACCAGCGGGATCATCAGCCCGTAGAAGCCCAGTGTCTCCTCGGCCATCCCGTAGGTGGTGCCGCCGAGGGAGAACAGCGCCATGAGCACCACGAGCAGCAGGGTCCGGTGCCGCTGGAGCCGTTCGGCCAGCCGGGCCACTCCCGAGGTCAGGGCGCCGGTGCGCAGGGTGACGGTGATGAAGGCGCCCACGGCCAGGACGAACAGGAACACTCCCGCCGCCCCGAAGAACGCGCCGTCGCCGCCCGGGGCGGTGAGCCCGGAGTGCGCGTTCGTGACCCCGTACAGGCCGTTGACGGGGGAGAGGAAGAGGTCTTTGAGCCGGCCGCCGAAACCCGTGGTCAGATGGACCGAGTGGTACGTGTCCGGGACGGGACTGCCGTCCTTGGTGTCGTAGCGGCCGGGCGGGACGACGAACGTCAGGCCCCAGACCACGACGGTGACGGCGACGAGGACGGTGAACGCGGAGGGGAAGCGCGGTGCCTTCCGGGCGGCCGGGACGGCGGCCGTCCCGTCGCCGTCCCGTGGTTCGCCGACAGTGCGGGGCGTGGTGCCGGTGCTCATGCCCGCGTCCCCGTTCCGTCGGCGGCTGCCGGCGCGAAGGGACGCCCGCCGGGTGTGATCACCGTGCCGGCGGTGCCGGCGAGGATGGCCTCCACGTCGGTGAGCGCCCCGATGGCGGCCATGCCGCCGGTGAGCTCCACGAACCGGCACACCGCCTCCACCTTCGGACCCATCGAACCCGCCGGGAACTCCTCGGCGCGCAGCCGGGCGGGCGTGGTGTGCCTGATGGGCTCGGCCTCCGGGGTGCCCCAGCCGCGGACGACCCGCGGTACATCGGTGAGCAGCAGCAGCGCGTCGGCGTCGAGCGCCTCGGCGAGCAGGGCGGCGGTCAGGTCCTTGTCGACGACCGCTTCGACGCCCGTGAGCCGCCCGGTGTCGTCGCGGACGACCGGGACTCCGCCGCCTCCCGCGCAGACGGCCACCGCGCCGGAGGCGAGCAGCAGCCGGATGAGCCGGGTCTCGACGACGCGCTGCGGATCGGGCGAGGGCACGACCCGGCGCCAGTGCTCGCCGTCCCGCCGTACGGTCCAGCCGCGCTCGGCCGCCAGGCGCCCGGCCTCCTCCTCGCCGTACACCGGCCCCACGAACTTGGTGGGGCGCTCGAAGGCCGGGTCGGCGGCGGAGACGAGGGTCTGGTTGAGCAGGGCGCAGACCTGCCTGCCCGGCAGGGCGTTCTGCAGCGACTGCAGCAGCCAGTAGCCGATCATGCCCTGGGTCTCGGCGCCCAGGACGTCGAAGGGGTACGGCGAGGTGAGGCTCCGGTCGGCGGCGCTCTGCAGCGCGAGCAGGCCGACCTGCGGCCCGTTGCCGTGGGTGATGACCAGTTCGTGGTCGTGGGCGAGCGGGGCCAGGGCGGCCACGGCCGCCCTGACGTTGGCGTGCTGCACGGCTGCGTCCGGCCGGTCTCCCCTGCGCAGCAGGGCGTTCCCGCCGAGCGCGACGACGACGCGCATGACTTCTCCCGGAAGTGGTGGGTTGGGGGCGTCAGTCGCCGAGGGTGGCGACGAGGACGGCCTTGATGGTGTGCAGCCGGTTCTCCGCCTGGTCGAAGACCACGGAGTGGGAGGACTCGAAGACCTCGTCGGTGACCTCCAGGGCCGTCATGCCGGTCCGGGCGAGGATCTCGGCGCCCACGGTGGTGTCGCCGTCGTGGAAGGCGGGCAGGCAGTGGAGGAACTTCACCCGGGGGTTGCCCGTGGCCTTCAGCACGTCCATGGTCACCTGGTACGGCCGGAGCAGGGCGATCCGCTCGTCCCAGATCTCCTTGGGCTCGCCCATGGACACCCACACGTCGGTGTAGAGGAAGTCCGCTCCCGCCACGCCCTCCTCCAGGTCCTCGGTGATGGTGATCCGGGCGCCGGTGGAATCCGCGACGCGCAGGGCCTCCTTGACCACGTCGGGGGCGTTGCGCAGGCTCCTGGGGCCCACCATGCGGACGTCCATGCCGAGCATCGCGCCCATGACGAGGAGGGAGTTGCCGACGTTGTTGCGGGCGTCGCCGAGGTAGGCGAAGGAGATGTCGTGCAGCGGCTTGTCCGTGTTCTCCCACATCGTCAGGGCGTCGGCGAGGGACTGGGTGGGGTGCCACTCGTCCGTCAGCCCGTTCCACACCGGGACCCCGGAGTGGTCGGCGAGTTCCTCGACGATGCTCTGGCCGCTGCCCCGGTACTCGATGCCGTCGTAGAAGCGGCCGAGGACACGGGCGGTGTCCTTGATGGACTCCTTGTGGCCGATCTGCGAGCTCGCCGGCTCCAGGTAGGTGACGTGGGCGCCCTGCTGGTGGGCGGCGGCCTCGAAGGCGCAGCGGGTGCGGGTGGAGGTCTTCTCGAAGACGAGGGCGATGTTCTTGCCGCGCAGCCGCTGCTGTTCGGTGCCGGAGGCGTGGGCGGCCTTCAGCCGGATGGACAGGTCGAGCAGGAAGCGGAATTCGGCGGGGCTGAAGTCGAGTTCCTTGAGGAAGCTGCGGTGCCGGAGGTTGAGGGCCATGTCGGGTGTCTCTCCTTGCTAGGGGAACGAACGGGGGAGGGCTGTCAGACGGCGTCGCGCTCGACAGGGCAGCTCATGCAGCGCGGGCCGCCGCGGCCGCGGCCGAGCTCGCTGCCCCGGATGCTGATCACCTCGACGCCGCTGCGCCGCAGGTGGGTGTTGGTGGTGACGTTGCGCTCGTAGGCGACGACGACCCCGGGCTCGACCGCCAGGACGTTGCAGCCGTCGTCCCACTGCTCCCGCTCCGCGGAGTGGACGTCCTGGGTGGCGGTCAGCACGGTGATGGCCGGCAGGCCCAGGGCGTCGGCGATGGCGTGGTGCATGTCCCCGGGGGCGTGATCGGTGATGTGCAGTTTCTCGTCGTCCGCGCCCGGCTCGATGGTGACCGACGGCAGCATGCCGAGGCCCGCGTACTGGGTGAAGGTGTCGCCGCTGACCATGGTCATGACCGTGTCGAGGTGCATGAAGCTGCGCTTCTTCGGCATCTCCAGGGCCACGACGCGGCGGGCGGAGCCGGCCGCGAACATCCGCAGGGCAAGCGCCTCGACGGCCTGCGGGGTGGTGCGCTCGCTCATCCCCACCAGGACGGCCCCGTTGCCGATGACCAGGACGTCACCGCCCTCGATGGTGGCGGGGTGGGCGGCCTGACCATCGGACCAGTGCCGGAACTCCTGCTTCTCGAAGAGCGGGTGGTGCGCGTAGACGGCCTCGAAGTGGACGGTCTCGCGGCGGCGGGCCCGCTTGCTCATCGGGTTCACGCTCACCCCGTCGTACACCCAGCAGGAGGTGTCCCGGGTGAACAGGTGGTTGGGCAGCGGGGCCAGGACGAAGTCGTCCGGTGCCATGGTGTGCAGCCGGACGCTGCGTACGGTGCCCAGGCGCTGCGTCAGCTCCCGCTTGGTCACGCCGCCGATGAGGGACCGGGCCAGCTCGGCGGGGCCCATGGCGTCGAACGCGGCCCGTATGCGGTCGGTGGCCAGGGGGCCGAAGTCCCGCTCGTCGAAGAGACGGTCGTGCACCAGGGCACGGGCGGCCGGGCGCGCCAGCGTCTCGGTGAGCAGATCGGCCAGGTAGTGGACCGTCACTCCTCGGTCGCGCAGGGCGTCGGCGAACGCGTCGTGCTCCTCCCGGGCGCGCTTGACCCACAGCACGTCGTCGAAGAGCAGCTCGTCCTTGTTCGTGGGGGTGAGGCGCTTCAATTCCAGGTCCGGGCGGTGGAGGATGACCTGACGGAGCCGGCCGGCCTCGGAATCAACGTGAAAGTTCATGACTCTCCTGGGACGGGAGCGGTGGGCGGCGGGGCCATCGGCCGGGCACGCCCGCTCTCCGGAATCCGGTGGCCTGATCTCGGCCTCCGGCTTGATGGCTCGACAGTGTCACGTCCCCACCACTGTCAACGGCTGCCACTGGTCCTCAACGGCGGCCCTCTGGTCCCGGCTTGGGGAGGGACCAGAGGGCCGCCGAGTGGCCGGGACCATCGGCCCGCGCGGCCCCTCGGCACGGGCCGGACGGCGCGCGGACACCCCGCGCCGTGATGGCGGCACGACGACGAGGGCGTTGCCCCCACCACCTCCCGGTGATGGGGGCAACGCCCGTGCCGCGCCCGTGGGCGTCAGCGATCCGCCGCCGGAGTCGTGGCACGCGTGTAGTAGGCGGTGCGCATGATGTCCTGCATGTCGTCGAGCATCGGCATCCGGGGGTTGGCGGGCGCGCACTGGTCCTCGTAGGCATTGAGCGCCTGCCGGGGAAGCGCGTCGAGGAAGGCGCCCTCGTCGATGCCCAGTGCCTGGAACGACGGCTCGATGCCCACCGCCTCGCGCAGGCGTTCCACGGCGGCGGCGTACGAGGCGACACCCTCCTCCGGGGTGCCGGCCGGCAGGCCGAGGGTCCGGGCGATCTCCTGGAAGCGCTCGGGGGCCCGGTAGCTCTCGTACTTCGGCCAGCCGGTGAGCTTGGTGGGAACGCTCCCGTTGTAACGGATGACGTGCGGCAGCAGGATCGCGTTCGTCCGGCCGTGGGCGATGTGGAAGGTCGCGCCCAGGGTGTGGGACATGGCGTGGACGATGCCCAGGAAGGCGTTGCCGAAGGCCATGCCGGCGATCGTGCTCGCGTTGTGCACCTTCTCCCGGGCCACGGGTCGCGCCGCGCGGTCCGTGACGGCCGCCTCCAGGTTCTCGAAGACCAGCTTGATCGCGTGCAGGGCCAGGCCGTCGGTGAAGTCGTTGGCGTACACCGATACGTACGCCTCCGTGGCGTGGGTGAGCGCGTCGAAGCCGCTGTCCGCCGCCAGGGCCGGGGGCAGGTCCTTGGTCAGCAACGGATCGACGATGGCCACGCTGGGGGTCAGCGCGTAATCGGCCAGCGGGTACTTGCGGCCCGTGGCGGGGTCGGAGATCACGGCGAAGGGGGTGACCTCCGCTCCGGTGCCCGAGGTGGTCGGGACGCACACCAGGCGGGCCCGCTTGCCGAGTTCGGGGAAGCGGAAGGCCCGCTTGCGGATGTCGGAGAACTTCTGCCGCATGTCGGAGAAGTCGACGTCGGGCTGCTCGTACAGCAGCCACATCACCTTGGCGGCGTCCATCGGCGAGCCGCCGCCCAGCGCGATGATGGTGTCGGGCCGGAACTCCCGCATCAGGCGGGCGCCGTGGCGCACCGAGTCGATGCTCGGCTCCGGCTCGACGCTGTCGATGATCTGGATCGTCACCGGTTCCGCGCGGTGCAGCAGTACGCGGGTGATCCGGTCGACGTAGCCGAGGCGGGTCATCGTCGCGTCGGTGACCACGGTGACGCGGTGGACGCCTGCCATCGAGGCCAGGTAGCGGATGGCCTGGGGCTCGAAGTAGATCTTCGGGGGGACCTTGAACCATTGGAGGTTGTTGCGGCGCGAGCTGACGCGCTTGATGTTGAGCAGGTTGACGGCCGAGACGTTGTCGGAGACCGAGGTGTGGCCCCAGGAGCCGCAGCCGAGCGTCAGCGAGGGCATCAGGTGGTTGTAGATGCCGCCGATGGCCCCTTGCGACGAAGGTGCGTTGACGATGACGCGCACGGTCTGCACGCGGTGCCCGAACTCCTCGGCGACGGCCCGGTCCCCGGTGTGGACGACCGCGCTGTGGCCCTGGCCGTGGAAGGCGACCATGGCGGCCGCGAGGTCGAAGCCCTCGTCCTGTGTCGCCGCCCGCAGGACGGCCAGGACGGGGCAGAGCTTCTCCCGGGTCAGCGGCTCGCCGGGCCCCACCCGCTCGGCCTCGACGAGGATGACCGAGGTCTCCGCCGGCACCGTGAACCCCGCCTGTTCCGCGATCCACGCGGCACTGCGGCCCACGACCGCGGGGTTGACCCGGGGCTCGCCGTGGCCGGCCGGGTCGGCCGGGAAGAGGAACTCCTCCAGCAGGCGCTTCTCCTCGGCGGTGGCCAGGTGCGCGTGGAGGCGGCGGAACTCCCGGATCGCCTGCTCGTAGATCTCGGTGTCCAGGACGACCGCCTGCTCCGAGGCGCAGATCATGCCGTTGTCGAACGACTTCGACAGGACCAGGTCGTTGACCGCCCGCCGGAGGTCGGCGCTGCGGTGCACATAGGCGGGTACGTTGCCGGCGCCGACCCCGATGGCAGGCTTGCCCGCCGAATAAGCGGCCTTGACCATGCTGTTGCCTCCGGTGGCCAGGATCAGGGCCACTCCCTCGTGGTTCATGAGCAGACGGGTGGCCTCCAGCGAGGGCGCCTCGATCCACTGGACGCAGTGTTCCGGGGCGCCCGCCGCGACGGCCGCGTCGCGGACGACGCGCGCCGCCTCCGCGCTGGAGCGCTGGGCGGACGGGTGGAAGGCGAAGACCACCGGGTTACGGGTCTTGAGCGCCAGCAGCGCCTTGAAGACGGTGGTGGACGTGGGGTTGGTGACCGGGGTGATCGCGCAGACGACCCCCACCGGCTCGGCGATCTCGACCATGCCGTCGGTGTCGTCCCGCGCGATCACGCCGACCGTCCGCATCCGGGACATGCTGTCCGTGACGTGCTCGCAGGCGAACATGTTCTTCGCCGCCTTGTCCTCGAAGACACCCCGGCCGGTCTCCTCCACGGCCAGCCGCGCCAGGTGGGTGTGCCGGTCCAGGGCGGCCACCGACGCCTTGGCCACGATGTGGTCGACCTGTTCCTGGGTCAGGAAGGCGTAGCCGTCGAGTGCCTTCAGCCCGTTCCTGACCAGCCGGTCGACCGCCACGGCGGTGTCGGAGGGCGCGTCGGTGGCGGCGGTTCGGGGTCCGGCGTCGTGTCGGTTCATCAGGGGGACTCCGTCATCGAAAAGGTGCGGCCGGGGATGCCGGCGGCCTTACCGGGGGCACCGAGCGGGGTGCCGCCCGCACTTCACAGCCTTGCCCACCGACCCCGCCGGACCGGTGGTCCGAAGGTCCCGGGAGAAAGCCCGATGGTCCGCGGTCCCGCCCGGCCGGCGGACCGATCGGCGGACCGGCCGGCGGACCGACCGGCCCGTCAGTCCGCGCGCAGCCCGTGCGCCCGGAACCGCTCCTTCACGCGCTCCACCGTCCGGGCGTCCGGGGCCGGGGTGTCCCGCAGCGGGAAGGGAATGCCCAGGGCCTCGTACTTGACGGTGCCCAGCTTGTGGAACGGCAGGACGTCCACGCGCTCCACGCACGCCAGTCCCGCGACGAAGGCCGCCGGCCCCGCGACGTCGTCCTCCCCGTCGGTCCAGCCCGGTACGAGGACGTAGCGCACCCACACCGGCACGCCCAGCGCGTCGAGCCGGCGGGCGAAGCGCAGGGTCGGGGCGAGCTCGCCGCCGGTCAGCGCCCGGTAGCGGTACGGGTCGAAGGACTTGATGTCCAGCAGCACCAGATCGGTGGCGCCCAGCAGCGCGTCCCCGGCGCGGGAGCCCAGGTTTCCCGAGGTGTCCAGCGCCGTGTGCAGGCCGAGTTCCCCGCACCGGCGCAGGACCTCGCCGGTGAAGGCCGGCTGGAGCAGGGGTTCGCCGCCGCTGAGCGTCACGCCGCCACCGGCGGCGGCCAGGAAGCCGGCGAACGTGCTGATCCGGGCCATGACCTCGTCCACCGTGACGGCCCGGCCGTCGCGCATGTGCCAGGTGTCGGGGTTCTGGCAGTACAGGCAGCGCAGCGGACAGCCGCTGGTGAACAGCGTGAACCTGGTCCCGGGGCCGTCGACACCCGTGGACAGGTCCCAGGAGTGGATCCGGCCCGTGATACGTCCCGTACGGCTCCCCGCCCGAGCGGGGAGCCCGTCCCGCGCACCGGTGCTCACACCGCTCCGTGGAAGGTACGGCTGATGACGTCACGCTGCTGTTCCTTCGTCAGCCGGACGAAGTTGACGGCGTAGCCGGAGACACGGATCGTCAGGTCCGGGTACTTCCCGGGGTGAGCCATGGCGTCCTCCAGGACGGCCCGGTCGAGGACGTTGACGTTCATGTGGAAGCCCCCCGAGGTCATGTACGCGTCCAGCAGCCCGACGAGGTGGGTGACCCGGTCCGTACGGCCGCGCCCCAGCCCGTCGGGGGTGACGGTGGACGTCAGCGAGATCCCGTCGAGCGCCTGGTCGTAGGGCAGCCTGGCGACCGAGAGGGCGGACGCGGCCATGCCGTGCCGGTCACGGCCGTTCATGGGGTTGGCGCCGGGGGCGAAGGGCGCGCCCGCGCGGCGTCCGTCGGGCGTGTTGCCGGTGTGTTTGCCGTACACCACGTTGGAGGTGATGGTCAGCACCGACTGGGTGTGCTCCGCACCGCGGTGGGTGGGGTGCTTGCGGAGCTTCGCCATGAACGAGGTGACCAGGCCGGCGGCGAGCGAGTCCGCCCGTTCGTCGTTGTTGCCGTAGGCCGGGTACTCCCCCTCCACCTCGTAGTCGACTGCCAGGCCCGTGGCGTCGCGGATCACTTTCACCCGGGCGTGCTTGACGGCCGAGAGGCTGTCGGCCGCCACCGACAGGCCGGCGACGCCGCAGGCCATCGTGCGTCGCACGGGATAGTCGTGCAGGGCCATCTCCAGCCGCTCGTAGGCGTACTTGTCGTGCATGTAGTGGATGACGTTGAGCGCGTTGACGTACGTGGCGGCCAGCCACTCGAGCGTCCGGTCGTAGGCGGCGCGCAGCTCCTCGTAGTCCAGGTACTCGCCCGTCAGCGGCGTCGTGGCGGGGGCGATCTGCTCGCCGGTCATCTCGTCCCGGCCTCCGTTGATCGCGTACAGCAGCGCCTTGGCGAGGTTGACGCGGGCGCCGAAGAACTGCATCTGCCGGCCCACCGCCATGGCCGATACACAGCAGGCGATGGCGGTGTCGTCGCCCGTGCGGGGCCGCGTGAGGTCGTCGGACTCGTACTGGATGGAGCTGGTGTCGAGGGAGACCTCGGCGCAGTACCGCTTGAACCCCTCGGGCAGCCTCGGCGACCACAGCACGGTGAGGTTCGGCTCCGGAGCCGGGCCGAGGTTGTAGAGGGTGCGCAGGAAACGGAAGGACGTACGGGTGACCAGCGGCCGGCCGTCGGAGGACATGCCGCCGAGGGACTCCGTCACCCACGTGGGATCGCCGGAGAACAGCTCGTCGTACTCCGGGGTGCGCAGGAAGCGCACGATCCGCAGCTTGATGACGAAGTCGTCGATCAGCTCCTGGGCGCGCGTCTCGTCGATCCGGCCCTCGGCCAGGTCACGCTCGAAGTAGACGTCGAGGAAGGTCGACGTCCGGCCCAGGGACATGGCGGCGCCGTTCTGCTCCTTGACCGCCGCCAGGTAGCCCAGGTAGAGCCACTGCACGGCCTCGTGGGCGGTGGCGGCGGGCCGGGAGACGTCACAGCCGTAGCCGGCCGCCATGCGCGTGAGCTCCTCCAGTGCCCGCACCTGCTCGGCCAGTTCCTCGCGGTCGCGGATCACGGTGTCGTCCGAGGGGACCCCGTCCAGCCGGGCGCGTTCGGCCCGCTTGGCCTCGATCAGCCGGTCCACGCCGTACAGCGCCACCCGCCGGTAGTCCCCGATGATCCGGCCGCGGCCGTACGCGTCGGGCAGCCCGGTGATGATCCCGGCCTTGCGGGCGCGGCGCATCTCGGGCGTGTAGGCGTCGAAGACCCCGTCGTTGTGGGTCTTGCGGTACGTGCCGAAGACCTCGGAGACGAACGGGTCGGGCTTGTAACCGTAGGCGCGCAGGCTGTTCTCCACCATGCGCAGACCGCCGTTGGGCATGATCGCGCGCCGGAGCGGGGCGTCGGTCTGGAGACCCACGATCAGCTCCCGGTCGCGGTCGATGTATCCGGGCCGGTGCGAGGTGATCGTCGAGGGCGTGGTGGCGTCGACGTCCAGGACGCCCTTGCGCCGCTCCTCCGGCAGCAGTGCCGTGATCCTGCCCCATACGGCGCGCGTCCGGTCGGTCGGGCCCGCGAGGAAGGCGGCGTCGCCCTCGTACGGGGTGACGTTGGCGAGGATGAAGTCGCGCACGTCGACCCGCTCGCGCCAGTCCTGTCCGGCGAAGCCCCGCCACGGGCGGGCGGTCGCCTCCGTGTCCGTCCCGGTCACCACGGTCATCACTGCCTCCGTTCGTTCGCGACACCACTCGCCGTCGGTCCGGTGGGGGCGTCCTGACCCGATGCTCGCCGCGACCGCCCCGGCCGGGCCAGGGACGGGGGGCGCGGGCCGCGCCGCCGTCCGGCCCCGATCCGCCCGCGCCCCCGGGGCCCGCGGTCCCGGACGGCGCGGGACCTTCGGCCCCTCCGGGGGCGTCAACCGGGGGCGTCAGGTGGGCAGCCTCTTCGACCACTGGGGTTCCACGACCTCCCACTCCGCCGCCCAGTGCGCGTACCGCCTGCGGTCGAACACGGTGGTGACGCCCGTCCGGGCCCCCAGGAAGCCCAGGATCAGCGTCACGGCCGTCATGGCCCCGGTGAACCCGGCGGTCTCCAGGGCGTCCTGGCGCCGCATGGGAGCCCGGGTCGGTTCCCCCTCGGCGTCGACCCAGATCCCCACCGGCTCGCCCCGGGCCGTGCCCGTGGGAACGTCGGCGAAGCCCGTGCGGGGGGTACCCCGGTCGCCGGTCCAGTGGACCGGAGACCACCGGGTGCCGGACCCGGACCCGGCCTCGGACACGTCCCCGGCAGACCACGCCGTGACCCGGTGCCTGGCCGCGGACTCCTCCCGCACGGTCCGCATCTCCGCCTCGTACACGGTCCGGGCGGCCAGGCACGGCACACAGACCAGTGCGGGGACGAGGAGCAGCAGCAGGACCACCCGGACCCGGCTCTCGTGGCGGTCGCAGGGGCGCCGCGGCGGAAGGACCGCTCTCCGGCGGGCTATGGGGAGGAACGCCCTTCGCGGGCTCGGAGTGCGGTCCGTGGTCATGATCTGCCTCCCGGACGAAGAGCCGCTCCGGCTCGACTCGAATGCCCCCACCATCGGCTTCCCGCCGGGCGGCGGTCACGGGGCCGAACGTCCCGCGGTGCGGGACCGGCCGGCGGCGGGGCGCGCCGCGGCGGCGGCCTCGGGACCACCGTCCGTCCCGCCCGTGCCGTTCGGTCCTGGCGCGGGCCGCCGTTCCCGCGCAGTGTCGGAGCCATCGGCTCCGTCCGGGGGCCCGGCGGCCGGAGGCGGCGGTGACAGGACTCCGACGAAACGATCACGACGGCGCGGCGCGGCGCGAGTGGGCGGACCTGACCGCTCCCACCGCGTCCCCGGGCCGGTTCTCCCCGGAGCTGACGGCCGGGCTCCCCGCGCCCGTACGACGCTGGCTCGGGCGCGCCGTCGCCCCGGGGGCCGCCCTGCTGGAATCGGCCGAGCTGACCATGCACGGCCGGATCCGGGTGGGCGCCTGGCGGCGCTTCTCCGCCCGCCAGGTCATCGCACCGCCGCGCGGGTTCGTCTGGTCGGCCCGGACGCGCATGGCGGGGTTTCCCGTCACCGGGTACGACCGTTACGGCGGTGGGACGGGCGAGTCGCGCTGGCGGCTGCTGGGCGTGGTTCCCGTCGTGTCGGGCTCCGGCCCGGACGTGACCCGCAGCGCGGCCGGGCGGCTGGCGTGCGAGATCCCCCTGGTGCCCGCGGCGGCCCTGGGCCCCTCGGTCACATGGGAACCCGGTGACGAGCGGCACGCGGTGGCGCGCGTCCGCGTCGACGGGGAGGTGTTTCCCGTGACGTTCACGGTCTCCCTTTCGGGGGTGCTGGAATCGGTGTGCCTGGCTCGGTGGGGCGACCCGGACCATCACGGCTACCGCGCGCACGCCTTCGGAGCGGCGTTCGAGGGGGAGGTGCGCTGTGGCGCGTTCACCCTGCCCCGTACGGTCCGCGCCGGCTGGTGGTACGGCTCCGGCCGGTGGCGGGAAGGGGAGTTCATCCATTTCATCGTCGAAGCGGCCGTACACCGGTGAGCCGTGGTGGCCGCCCGGAGAGGGCCGATCGGCCCCCGTGAAGAGGGGCCCGCCCGCGGGACCGTCGGCCCCTGCGCCCGCCCGTCCCGTGGGGGAGGGTGGAGGACACGAAGGCCGCGACGCCGGCCGCGTACACCCGCTCACAGTGGAGTAAGGAGTGCCGCCGTGCAGCCCCGCACCGTAGGTGAGGTCATGACGCGCGAGGTCGCGTACGCGCGCCCCGGCACGTCGGTCCGGGACCTGGCGCGGCTGCTGGACCGGCGCCGGATCAGCGGCGTGCCCGTCGTCGACCGGGACGACAAGGTCGTCGGGGTCGTGTCCCGGAAGGACCTGTCCGCGCGGGTGGCGGAACGGGCGTCCGGGCTGATGTCCACGCCCGCCGTCACCGTGCACCCCGAAAAGCGCGTGCCCGACGCGGCACGCGTGATGGAACGTCACCGCGTCAACCGGCTCCCCGTGGTGGACGAGGAGGACCGGCTGATCGGCATCGTCACCCGCAGCGATCTGCTGCGCGTCTTCATGCGGACTGACGAGGAGATCCACGCGGAGATCACCGACGAACTGCTCCCGCGCCTGATCGGCCCGGCGGCCGGCGCCGTGGCCGTCTCCGTCGGTGACGGGGTGGTCACGCTCACGGGCCGGGTGCCGGACGGCGATGTCGTCCCGGCCCTGATCCGGGAGGCATGGCAGGTGGACGGCGTCGTGGGCGTGGTGAACCGCCTGAGCCACGGCGGCCGGGCGGCCTGACCGCCGCCCGCGCCTTCCGTCCTGTGTTGAAACCCTGACGTCCACTCAGGAGGCAGAAGATGCGCCCGCTCACCCATGTGCCCGAACAAGCCCACGACAGCCGCCCGGCACTGCCTTCGCACATCCATGCGGTCGTCTTCGACATCGACTCGGTCATCACCGACCTGTCCCACGCACAAGCGGTGACCTGGACCCAGGTCCTTGACGACTACCTGGAGGCGTACGAGCCGGGAGCGGGGCTGCGGGGGCCCGAGCCGGAGACGGAGCTGCCCCGGTTCCTGGACGGCACCCCTGTCGTGGGCGCGCTGACGTCGTTCCTCGAAGCACGGGGGCTGGAGACCGGCGACTTCGGCCAGGCCATGAGGACCGCGCACGCGCTCGCCGTCCGTCAGCAGACCCTGCTCCAGCGGTACCTGCACCACTACGGCGTCGGCATCAGGCGGGGCACGGCCGCACTGCTGTCGGACCTCCGTCGCCAGGGCATCGCCCGCGCCGCCGTCTCCGGCACGGCCAGGGCACGCGGCCTGCTCGCCGCGCGCGGACTGCTGCCGCTGCTCGACGTGGTCCTCGACGGGGACGACCGCGTACACCCGCACGCGCCGGCCCGGCCGGACCCGGCACGGCTGTACCGCGCGACCGGGCTGCTGGGCGTCGGCCTGGGGGAGACGGCCGTGGTGGACGCCACCCCGGACGGCGTGGAGGCCGCCGCCCGTGGCGAGTTCGGCCTGGTCGTCGGGCTCACGCGGGCCGGGGACCTGCACGGTATGACCGAGATGTTCCACCGCGGTGCCGACGTGGTGGTGCACGACCTCGGCGAGCTGGCAGCCGCGCCCCGCACGACGACGGCCGCGGTGGCTTGACGCCCGGGCCATCCTGCGTGCGGGGGGCGTTATGCCGTCGTTGACGGTCGTGGGCACCCGGGGGCTCGGCGGGTTCGCCGGTCCCGGCGCGCCCGGCCCCATCGGCCCCCGGACCAGGGACCTTCAGCCCCTCGGCCGTGTACCGCCGCACGCCGGACAGTGGGTACGCACACGCACACGCCCGTCACCCCGGAGGTGCCCATGCTCACCACCCTCACCGTCGGACTCGAAGGCACTGACCACAGCCTCGCCGCTGCCGACTGGGCGGCGGCCGAGGCGGCGCGCCGCGGGGCGGCGCTGCGCCTGGTGCACGCCTGGGCGCCGCGGCCTCTGGACGTCCCGGTCGCCGCCGACGCGGAGGTTCAGCGGAAGTGGGCCGAGGACGTGCTGAAGGAAGGGGAGCGGCGGGTGACCGCCGCCCATCCGGGGCTGGAGGTCGGCACCCGGCTGTTGTCCGACGATCCGGTGTCCGCTCTGGTGGCCGAGTCGGCCCGGGCCGGCTTGCTCGTCCTGGGCTCACGCGGTCACGGCACGCTCGTCGGCCACCTGATCGGCTCCGTCGCCCTGCGCGTCCTGCGGCAGGCCACCGGCCCGGTCGTCCTCGTGCGCAGGCCGCGCGAGGACGACGCCGAACGGCCGGCCGCCACGGGTGAGGTTGTCGTGGGTGTGCCGGACGCGGACGAGGCGGTCGTCGCGCCCGCACTGGACCTCGCCTTCGAGGCCGCGGCGGTGCGCGGGGCACGACTGCGGGTCGTACGGGCCTGGACGATTCCACCGGTGTTCGCGTGGAGCGCCGGCTCCTCCTACCTCGCCGCCGAGGCGGGGGGCTTGGAGGAGCTGCAGGAGCAGCGTCTGGCCGACGTCGTGCGCCCTTGGCGGGAGCGGTACCCGCGGGTGGAGGTCGTCGAGGACGTCGAGCTGGGCAGCGCCGCGGAGGTGCTGCTGGCCCGGAGCGGGTCCGCCTGCCTGCTGGTGGTCGGCAGGCACGCCGCGGGCGAGCACGGCGTCCGCCGCATCGGCTCGGTGACGCACGCGGCCCTGCACCACGCGCCCTGCCCGGTGGCCGTGGCAGCCCGCCCCTGACCGCGCCACCGATCGCCCCGGCCGACGCGTGCCGACCCGGAAGGAGACGGTGATGGCCCGCATGCGCGTCCCCCGGCAGGGCCGGGTGCTCGCCGGTTTCAACGGATCGGCATCCGCGCTGCCGGTGCTGGACCGGGCGGCGGACGAGGCCGTGCGTCGCGGAACCGATCTGGAGATCCTGTGCGGCTGGCCCTGGGACCGCCAACGGGTGACCGAGCCGGTGCTGACCCGGGAGAGCCGGACCCGCTACGAGACGGCCCGGCGGCGCATGGACCGGGCCGTGGCCCGAGCGCACGCCCGCGCCGGGGACTTGCGGGTGATCCCGACGCTGACCACGGAGGTCGCCGCCGAGGCATTGGTGCGCTCCGGGCGCACCTCCGCGTTGACCGTTCTGGGCACCCGTGGCCACGGCGGACCGCCGGCGATGCCGACGGGGTCGTTGACAGCGCGGGTGGCGGCCCGCAGCACGAACCCGGTGCTCGTCGTGCGCGGTGAGCCGGAGCCCGAACGAGGGTGCGTGCTGGTCGGTTTCGCGTCGGACGCCGACCTCGACGCGCTGCGTTTCGGATTCCAGGAGGCGGCTCGCCGTGGAGCGAGACTGCGTGTGCTCCACGCCTGGAGCCATCCCTCACCCCCGGGCGCACGGCCTCCCGCGCGACAGCGCCGGGACGACCTGTGCCTGCTGGCGAAGGCCGCGGAAGCCGTCCCGGAATGCGCCGTCACCATGCTCCGGGCCGATCACCCGGAGATCGCCGTGGACACGGTGGCGGTCCGTCTGGGGGCAGGCCGGGCGCTTGTCGAGGAGAGCCGGTCGGCGGCCGTGGTGGTGATCGCCGCACACCGTGCCGGAAGGCGGTTCGGCCCATGGCTGGGAACGGTCGCACACGCCCTGCTGAACCACGCGCACTGCCCGTTCGTGCTCGTACCCGCCCTCTGACACGGACGCACCAGGCCCCGCTCAGCGGTCGTCCGGGGCTGCCGCCCCAGGGCGTCCTCGAGCGGGAACCCGCGATCGATCACGATGACGGCGGTGCCCGTCCCGTACCGGGTGACGGACCGTCGCCCGGAGACAGCCGGAACGTTCCTTCCATGGTCGCTCCGCCGTCCGGGCACGGCAGCGGCCGAGTGTCCCTGCTTCTCTGGGCCGACCGGCTCATTCCCGGCCGGCCCGGGCCTGGCAGGCTGGAATCGCGAGGCCCAGGACTTCGGGTGAAGGAGCGGGAAGATGCTGCAGCACCGAACGGTCGACGAGCTCATGACCCGGACCGTGATCAAGGTGCGCCCGGACACCCCGTTCAAGGAGATCGTCAGGGAGCTCGCGGAGAACGACGTCACGGCCGTACCGGTCGTGGACGGCGACGGACGCGTGATCGGCGTGGTGTCCGAGGCGGATCTGATGCGCAAATCGGCCGACCAGCCCGATCCCTTCGGACGCGTCCCCGTACCGAACCTCGAGGAGTGGGAACGCGCCAAGGCCGAGGGCGCCCGGGCGGAGGAGCTGATGTCCGCGCCCGCCGTCTGCGCCAGGCCCGAGTGGAACGTCGTCGAGACGGCCCGTCTCATGACGGTCCAGGGCGTGAAGCGACTGCCGGTGGTGGACGAGACCGACAAGCTCCTGGGCATCGTCAGCCGCGCCGACGTCTTGCGCGTCTTCCTCCGCGACGACGCCGCCATCCGCGCCGAGATCCACCACGACCTGCTGGAGCGGACCCTGGGCCTGGCCCCGTCGGCCGTGACCGCCGAGGTTTCCGAAGGACAGGTCACGCTCACCGGCCGGGTGGAGGCCAGGAGCCTGATCCCGGTTGTCGAGCGGCTCTGCCGCTCCGTCGACGGCGTGGTCTCGGTCCACCAGCGCATCACGTACGGGGGAGACGACACGGACGGTGGTTTCCCCACGCAATGACCCATCGGCCATGATCCGTCGGCCGGCATCGAGGAGGAGCCCGGAGATGAAGGACACGCGACGCGGCGTCAGCGACGTCATGACCCAGACGGTCGTGGCTGTCAGCCGCAGTGCTCCGTACAAGGAGATCGTGAAGACCCTCGCGGAGTGGGGGGTCAGCGCCGTGCCCGTCCTGGCGGGCGACGGCCGGGTCATCGGGGTCGTCTCGGAGGCGGACCTGCTGCCGAAGGAGGAGTTCAAGGGCCGGGACCCGTCGCGGTTCGAGCAGCTCCGCCACCTCGAGGACCGGGCGAAGGCCGGAGCGGGTACGGCCGGGGAGCTCATGAGCACACCGCCGATCACCGTGCACGGACACGCGACCCTCGCGGAGGCCGCGCGTGTGATGGCGCGCCAAGGAGTGAAACGCCTGCCGGTCGTGGATCCGGAAGGGAAGCTCGCCGGCATCGTGAGCCGCAGCGATCTGCTCAAGGTGTATCTCCGTGACGACGAGGACATCGCGCGGGAGGTCCGGGAGGAGGTGATCGTGCGGCTCTTCCCGAACCGGCGGCCGACCGTGGAAGTCCATGTGGCCGAGGGGGTCGTCACCCTTTCCGGCCGGCTGGCCGACGGGGAGCTGGTACCGCTGGTGACACGGCTCGTACGGGCGGTGGAGGGCGTCGTCAACGTCGACCTCCGGATCACCGCCCCCGGAACGTCCGGGCCCCCGGAACCACCGGTCGTCGGCCCGCTGTTCTGAAGAGTTTTCCGAAGTGGTTGTCGAGCGGGCAGCCCCTGTGCCACATCCGAGCCGAAGAGGGAAGATGGGAGTGAGCCGGTGTCGCCGCCGGCCCCTGCCGGAAGGGAGTGCCCGGTGTCAGCATCATCCGCCCTGGACGATGCCCACGTGATGGGGCTCGTAGGCGAGGCAGTGGCCGCCCCCTCGATGCACAACGCACAACCGTGGCGTTTCCGGTACTCGCGGGCAAGCGGGACGTTCCACTTGTATGCCGACCTTGAGCGGAGCATGCCGCACTCCGACCCGGACGGCCGGGCCCTGCGTCTCGGGTGCGGAGCCGCCTTGTTCAACCTTCGCGTGGCCCTCGCGAAGGCCGGTTTCCACGCGGACGTCGTGCTGCTGCCCGACTCCGACGACACCACCTTGCTGGCCCAGGTGCGCACGGCACCCTCCGACACCACTGAGGACACCGGGCTGACGCTGCTGGAGCCCGCGATCCGCCGTCGGCACACCAGCCGGTACCCATTCGCCGACAAGGCGATACCCGAGAACGTGCGCACTGCTCTGGTCGACGCGGCTCAACGGGAGGGGGCCGCTCTGTCCTTCCCCGAGTCCTGGCAAACACGCTGGGTGGCGGAACTGGCCGAGGAAGCCGAGGCCCGCAATCTCACCGACCGCGGCAGCGAGCAGGACCTCGCCCGGTGGACACGGATCGGCTCCGACGAAGCGGATACGGCGACCGACGGCGTTCCCGAGTACGCCTTCGGGCCGCGCAAGCACGGCGGCAGGGCCCCGATGAGGGACTTCTCGGGCGGTCGATCGGTCGCCGATCGTGGCACGACCCCCTTCGAGGACACCCCGCACCTCGCCGTCCTGAGCACGGACGGTGATCAGCCGGTGCACTGGCTGCGCGCCGGCCAGGCCATGCAGCGCGTTCTGCTCCTGGCCACCCTCAACGACCTGGCCACCTCGTTCTCCACCCAGGCCCTGGAGTGGCCCGACCTGCGCTGGCCCCTGCGAGATCCCCGCACCGGCAGCGGGCAGGTACAGATGATCCTGCGCCTCGGTTACGGTCCGCAAGGACCCGCCACGCCACGTCGCCCGGTCTCCGAGGTCCTCGTCATGGAGGACTGACCGGCACGGAGAACCGACCGGCCCGGGGCCAGGAGCGGTGTGCGGCCCCGGTGGCCGTTCCGTCCGGCCGCGTTCAGGCTGGAGGGGACGAGTCACACGGTGGGCCCGCGGATACGTCGATCGCACGGAGGTGACCGTCATGGAGCCTGCACCCATCACTGTCGGGCTGGACGGGTCCCCGGAGAGCATGGAGGCTGCCCTCTGGGCGGCGGACGAGGCGGACCGGCGCGGGCTGGGGCTGCGTCTGCTGCACGCGTGGGTCCTGCTGGCCGGTGAACCGGCCACCGGCCTTCCGGCCGACCGGGACCAGAACTATTGGGCGAAGCGCATCGTGCGGGCGGCTGCGACGGCCGTTCGCGAGCGCCACCTCGACCTCTCCGTCACCGAGGACCTGGTGGCGGAAGATCCCGAGACCGCGCTGCTGAAAGCTGCTGAGAGTTCAACGATGGTCGTCCTGGGTTCGCGGGGTCTGGACCGCGTGGAGAGCTTCTTCCTGGGCGACATCGGTCTCCAAGTCGCGGGCAGGGCCGAACGGCCGGTGGTACTCGTACGGGCCGCAGCCGGGGCCCGACGTCCCGCCGGTGCCGACGAAGGCGGTGTGGCCGCCGGCGTCAGTCTGCACGGTCCGTGCGACAGCGTGCTGGAGTTCGCCTTCGAGACGGCTGCGGCCCGCGATATGCCGCTGCGCGTCGTGCATGGCTGCCCGTTGCCGGTGCAGGCGTACGCGCCCTGGGGCGTCGACCCCGACGTGGCGCAAGAGATCGGCAAGGAAGCCGAGGAGAAGCTGTCCCGTGCCGTACAGCCGTGGCGCGAGCGCAACCCGGGCGTCACGGTGACCAGCACCGTCCGGCTGGGCAGCGCTGCCCGCGCCGCCCTCGAAGCTGCCGCCGGAGCCGGCCTCTTGGTGATCGGCAGGCGTAGGCACCACCCGGCAGTGGCGCCACGCCTGGGGAATGTCGCTCAGGCGTGCGTGCACCATGCCCGGTGCCCGGTCGCCGTGGTGCCTCACGACTGAGGCATGGAGTGGATCGGCTCCGGCTTCCGGACCGCGGACCGCTTCCGCGTCCGGTCCTCTGAACGCGGCGGTCATCGGACCGGCGCCGCTGTCGGCCGCACTGACCACGGCGGGGCATCCGGCCGTCCACCGTTTCGAGCTCGCGACGTCACCGGGTTCACCCGGTGCGAATGGTCCGTCCGGTTACTTGGCCGGGCCGGACACGAATCCACAGGTCGCGCTTCCCGCCGGCCCAAGGCTCCGCTCCCGGGCGGGTGGCGAGGGACTCGATCGCGCCGGGATCTCTGATGTGTTCGGCCGTTCCGGTGACGAGGACGCTCCAGCCGCGGCTGAGGTGTTCGTCGATATGGTCGGCTTCGAACGCGAGCTGGCCCCCGTCGGCCACCGTCGCCGTGCCTCCCGTGTCGGTGCGGTAGACGATGGTGCGGCCGTCGACCAGGAAGTTCACGGGCAGCACGACGGGCTCGGGCCCGGCGGTCAGGCCGATCCTGCCGATGCCGTGGGTGCCGAGCCTGCGCCAGCAGTCGTCCTCGGAGAGCTGCGCGAGCTGAGGGCTGGCGGCCGCGGGTCGCTGGCCGGGGGCCGCTTCGCGCGGGCCTTTGGTGAGTTCGTCGTAGGGCATCTCCAGGGCGGCGGCGAGGCGCATGAGGGCGGCGGGGTCGAAGTCGCCGCTGAAGGTCTCCAGCTGGCTCAGATAGGGGACCGACATGCCGGCCCGGCGCGCCACTTGCTCCCGGGTCAGTCCCAGCTGCTCGCGGCGTACGGCACAGCGGGTCGCCACCGTGTCCTTGCGCTGATTCCCGGAGTCCGTTTCGGGGCTACCGGATCGTGGCCCGTCGTCATGCATCGTCCTTGCCTCCGGGTGGCCGTCTTGAGCGGCGTGCCGTCGCCGTCGGTTCGCTGCTCGTGAGCTGCCCTTGTCCCAGGGGATCAGAGCATGGGAGGTCGTGCCAGCGTTGCGCCGCCGATCGGGAACCCGGAAAGCGGCATACCGGCCCGGGGGGGCAGTCAGCTCTCCGGGCCGTCCAGCCGGAGGTCGACGTTGACGACGCCTTCCACGGCCCTGACCATTCGTGCCACGAGCGGGCTCATCGTCGCGTCGGGCAGCCGGCCCGAGAGGGTGACCACACCCTCGTCCACCTGGACCTCGACGGTGGGTCGCCGGTGGGGGAAGAGTCGGGCGACGACCTCGTCGCGGACCTCTCGGGCGATGTCCTCGTCGCTGCGCAGGTAGACCTTGAGCAGATCGCTGCGGCTGACGATGCCGACGAGCTTGCCCTCGCTGTCGACGACGGGCAGTCGTTTGACGTGTTTGAGCGCCATCGCCCGTGCGGCTTCGGCGAGGGTGGCGTCCGCGTGCACGGTGATCGCCGGGGTGCTCATCAGGTCCTCCGCCGTCCCCGCGGTGGCCTTCGCCAGGTCGCCGAGCTGCTCGGGTCTGGCGAGATCGGCCGGTTCGCGGCCCTTGTACTCCTCCTTCGGCAGGAGGTCGGCCTCGGAGACGACCCCGATGACGCGGCCTTCGCCCGCCAGGACGGGCATGGCGCTGACCTTCCACCGGGAGAGTGTCCTGGCGATCTCCTTGTACGGTGCGGTCCGGCTGACCGCCACGACGGTCCGCGTCATCACGTCGCTGACGGTGCGCCGCGTGCCATGCATCCCCGGCTCCTCGTCAAGGTGCCCGCGCCCGGTCATGGGGCGGGGAAGCCGCCGCCGGTGTCGTCCGTCGTGTACGCCAGGCGCTGGTGGACGGAGACGACGCCGTCGACCGACCGGCACAGGCGTTCGATGAGCGGGATCGTGCTTCGGGCCTCGACGGAGCCCGTGAGAGTGACCTGTCCTTCGGACACCTCGGCCCGCACCGCCGAGGGCGCCAGGCCCAGGGTCTGTTCCAGCAGGTCGCGCTCGATCTCGGCGCGGATGGCGGCGTCCTCACGGAGGAAGACCCGCAGGATGTCGGCCCGGCTGATGATCCCTACGAGCTTGTCGGTCTCGTCGACCACCGGCAGGCGCTTGACGTTCTGCGCCGTCATCAGCCGGGCGGTCTCCACGACGTTCCACTCCGGCCGGGCGCAGACCGCGGGAGCGGACATGATCTCCTCGGCCCGCGCGCCTTCCGCCTTGGCCCGCTCCCACGATTCCAGACTCGGCACGGGTACGCGGCCGAAGGGGTCGGGCTGGTCGGCCGACTTGCGCATCAGGTCGGCCTCGGAGACCACGCCGATCACCCGGCCGCCGGTGTCGACGACCGGCACGGCCGTGACGTCGTTCTCCGCGAGCTCCCTGACGATCTCCTTGAACGGCGTGTCCGGGCCCACCCGCACCACGTTGCGGGTCATGAGCTCGTCGACCGTGCGGTGCTGCAACATGATGTTCGGGTCCCTTCCGGAAGATCCCAGATATTCCGTTTATGTCAGCTGTGCGGTACGACCGCCACCGGACAGCCCGGCTCTGCTTCGCCCCGTCTCCGGCGGCGGCTTCCCGCTGCCGGGCGTGGACGACCCGCGGCCCGGTCCGCCTGGCCGCCGCGGCCCGGAAGGCGAAGTCCGGCAACGGTCCGTACGAACCGTCCCGCCCGATCCCCACCACGACCGGGCCGTCCCCTCCGCGCACGGGCGGCTCCGCCCCGGCGCGGACCAGTACCACCGGTACGGTCGCGTGGGCGATGACGGCGGGACTCACCGAGCCCAGCGGCCACCCCTCGAAGCCGCCGAGCCCACGCGACCCCAGCGTGAGCAGCTGCGACTCCCGGGTCACGTCGAGAAGCGCCTTCGCCGGCAGTCCGGAGATCTCGTCCACGCCGACCCGCAGGCCAGGATGCCCCGCGATACGGTCGTCCCAGGC
Source organism: Streptomyces sp. NPDC001678 (assembly GCF_042892945.1). Lineage (NCBI taxonomy): Bacteria > Bacillati > Actinomycetota > Actinomycetes > Kitasatosporales > Streptomycetaceae > Streptomyces > Streptomyces sp. NPDC001678. The sequence goes on from NZ_JBIAUP010000021.1 coordinate 72,073, forward strand.
ATCCGTTCGCAGGCGTCGCGGTAGGCGTCGGCGGTGGTGGCGAAGCCGTCGGGAACCCAGGAGTGCCCGCTCCCTGTTCGCCCCGGAGCAGGCCGCGCTGATGGCCACGCTGCGCGGCCTCTCACCCGCCGACTGGGGCGAGGAGGCGGTGCCGGGCTGGACCGTCCGTGATCTCGCCGCGCACGTCCTGGGCGACTTCTACGGGCGCCTCGCCCGGGACCGCGACGGTCACCAGGACGGGCCCGCCTTCGCGCCGGGTGAGCCCGGCCGCGCTCACCGACACCCTTGACCTGGTCGGCGGGCAGGTCGCCCGGTTCTTCGAGGCCACCGCCCCCGGCACGCCGTCGCTGGGCGTTTCCTGGGCCGGGGTCGATCCGGCGCCGATGTGGCTGGACAGCGCCCGCGACTTCACCGAGTTCTGGACCCACCGCCAGCAGATCCGCCACGCCATCGGCCAGGACACCGATCCCGATCCGCGATTCCTGTCCGTGGTCCTGGACACGTTCATGCGGGCCCTGCCCCATACCCTGCGCGAGGTCGTCGCGTCGGCCGGTACACAGGTCCAGGTGCGGATCGACGGCCCGGCCGGCGGCACCTGGACGGTGACGGCCACCGGGCCCCGCTGGTCGCTCGCCGAGCCGGATGCCGCACGCCCCGCCGCGGTCGTCGGCCTGGACGCGGAGACCGCCTGGCGCCTGTGCGCCCGCGGCATTCAGCCGGACACCGCCCTGGCCCGCGCCCGTATCGACGGCGACCGCCAACTGGCCGAAGCGGCTTGCCGGATCGTGTCAATCGTCCATTGACACCAACCAGTTCGGCGACAGGTGCACGCGGTGACATCGGCCGCTCCACCACCTTGTCCGGTTTCTCCCCCTCGTGCTGGTCAGTCGGAGTCCGACCTGCTGAGCCTGCACGCGCCGCGGGTCACCGTCCAGCAGGGCCGGGCGGTGAGCCTCTGAGGGTGGCCAGGCGTCGCGCGTACTCCTCCTCGTCGATCTCGCCACGGGCGTACCGCTCGGCGAGGATCTGCTCGGCGTGGCCGGGTGCCGGGCCCTTCTGCCAGCCGGTGTACTGACCACCGTACGGCGGGCGGGCGAGCGCGCGGAAAAGCAGGATGGCCACGGTGATGATCAATGCCCAGAACAGGACCATGCTCACCGTCATCGCGAACAGACCCCAGCCGCCACCATGGTCGTACCAGAACATCATCGATTCACTTCCCCAGGTCATCCGGGGTTCGGGGCGTGTTCGCCCTGGTGTCCCACCTCCATGGTCCCTCGGTGCGGCGGATCAGCGGCGGGTCAGCAGATGCGGGGCAGTTGCTCGCCGAGCGGCATGTCCACCACGTGGCGGGCGCCCACGACTGTGCGCATGACGACACGGCCGGGGTGCCCGTCGGCGGGCAGGACCTCCCCGATGCGCACCGCGCCACTGCCCTCCGGTAGGGAGCGCAGCGCCGCCAGGGCCGCATCGGCGGCGTCCGGTGCGACGAAGGCGACCATGCAGCCTTCGTTGGCCACGTGGAGGGGGTCGAGCCCGAGGATGTCGCAGGCCGCGGCCACCGGTTCCGGCACCGGTACGGTGCCTTCGTCGATGTCGACGGCCACGGCCGAATCGCGTGCGACCTCGTTGAGCGCGGCGGCCAGCCCGCCCCGGGTGGGGTCGCGCAGGACGTGCAGCCGGTCGCCGAGCGGGGCGAGGGCCGCCACCAGGCGGTGGAGGGGACGGGTGTCGGAGGCGATGTCGGCCTCGAAGCCCAGACCCTCCCGGGTGCTCAGCACGGCCGTGCCGTGCAGGCCGATGGGGCCCGACAGCAGCACGGCGTCGCCCGGGCGGGCGTCGGCGGCGGAAGGGGAGAGGCCGGGGAGGCGCCTGCCGATGCCGGTCGTGGTGATGAACACCTGGTCGGCCGCGCCGCGGCCCACCACTTTGGTGTCTCCGGTGATCACGGGGACGCCCGCCTCCTGTGCCGCCTTGCCGAGGGAGCGCAGTACGGTTTCCAGCCGCTCCAGTTCGAGTCCTTCCTCGATGATCAGGGCCACTGACAGGGCGATGGGCTCGGCGCCGCGCATCGCCAGGTCGTTGACGGTGCCGTGGACGGCGAGGGAGCCGATGTCGCCGCCGGGGAAGAACAGCGGGCTGACGACGAAGCCGTCCGTGGTCATCACGAGTTCGCCGGGCCCGGGCAGGACCGAGGCGTCCTCCAGCGGGCCGTCCTGCCCGCCGAAGGCGGGAAGGACCGTGCGTTCCAGAAGTTCCGCGGTGAGTCGGCCGCCGGCGCCGTGACCGAGGAGGACGCGCTCGTTCTCCGGGTGGGGCACAGGACATTCTGCGATCACGAGGACGCCCCTTCCGCGGTGGCGATGGTGGCGACGCGCCCCGCCGCGTGGAACGCCGCGCAGGTGCCCTCGGCCGACACCATGGGCGCGCCGAGCGGGTGGCGGGGTGTGCAGCGGGTCCCGTAGGCGGTGCAGTCGGTGGGCAGCCGCGCGCCGGTGAGGATGCCGCCGGCGATGCACTCGGGGTGCTCCGCCGAGTGCAGGCCGTCGACGTCGTACCGCCGCGCGGCGTCGAACGCGGCGAACTCCGGGCGGAGTTCCAGGCCGCTTCGGGGGAGGTCACCGATGCCGCGCCAGGCACGGTCGGTGACCTGGAAGACGCGGGCGACGGCGGACTGCGCCTCGCCGTTGCCCTGGCGGCGTACGGCCCGGACGTACTGGTTCTCGATCTCGGCCCTGCCGTCCTCGAGCTGCCGTGTGGCCATCAGGATGCCTTCGAGCAGGTCGAGGGGTTCGAAGCCGGTGACGACGACGGGGACCCGGTAGCGGGCGACGATGGGTTCGTACTCGGTCCAGCCCATGACCGCGCACACGTGCCCGGCGGCCAGGAACGCCTGGACCTCGCACTCGGGCGAGTCCAGCAGCGCCGTCATGGCGGGCGGTACGAGGACGTGGCTGACCAGCATGCTGAAGTTGCGCAGCCCCAGGCGGGAGGCGTGCAGTACGGCCATGGCGTTGGCGGGCGCCGTGGTCTCGAAGCCGACGGCGAGGAAGACGACCTCCCGGCCGGGATGCTCCTGGGCGAGCTTGACGGCGTCCATAGGCGTGTAGACGACGCGTACGTCCGCTCCCCGTGCCCGCAGGGCGAGCAGGTCGGTGTGCGAACCGGGGACGCGGAGCATGTCGCCGAAGCTGGTGAGGACCACGCCCGGCCGGGCCGCGATGGCCATGGCCCGGTCGAGGGTCTCCAGCGGGGTGACACAGACCGGGCAGCCGGGGCCGTGGATCATGCGCATGCCCGCGGGCAGGAGTTCGTCGATGCCCTGGCGGACGAGGGTGTGGGTCTGACCGCCGCAGACCTCCATGATCTGCCAGGAGCGGGTGGCGGTGCGGTGGAGCTCGTCCAGCAGCCGGCGGGCGAGCGCCGGGTCGCGGTATTCGTCGAGATATTTCACACGGCTTTCCTCACGCTCGCTCGACGGTCAGATCGAGGAAATGGGCCGAGCAGGAGATACAGGGGTCGTGATTGCGGATGGCCCGTTCGCACAGCCGGGTCAGCTCGGCGTCGGTGGCGTCGCCGCGTCGCAGCCGGTCCTGGACGATGCGGCGCAGGTCCTCCTCGATGGCGCCCTGGTTCTGGGACGTGGGCGGGACGAGGCGGGCGTCGGTGACGAGTCCTTCGGCGTCGAGGGCGTAGCGGTGGTAGAGGGTGCCGCGCGGGGCCTCGGTGGCGCCGTGGCCGGTGCCGGCTCGCGGGGGCACGTCCACTGCGGGGCGCGGTGGCGGCTCGTAGGTGTCGATCAGTCGCAGGGCTTCCTCGACCGCGTACAGGACTTCGACGGCCCGGACGACGATGCTGCGGAAGGGATTGCGGCACACGCCGTCGAGACCGGCGGCGCGGGCGGCCTCCTGGACGGAGGGCGGGAGCAGGTGGCCGCTGATGGCGTACCGGGCGAGCGAGCCGGTCAGGTGCCGACGCCCGTCGAGCCGGGCCTGGAGCGCGGTGGAGTACGGCACCTGCTCCTCCACCACATGGGCCGTGAAGTCCCGTACCGGAAAGGCGCGCGGCTTCCGCCCGTCCCCGTACGGGAGGGCGGTGGGGGTGCCGCCGTCGATGGCGTACGTGCCGGGTTCGGCGAGCGCGAGCAGGTCGGCGTCGCATTCGGCGTCGGGGAAGTCGAAGCCCGCCACCCAGCGGACGGTTTCCTCGGCGTCGTCACGGGCCCGTCGCAGCCGCTCGGCCAGCGGGCGCAGTTCAGCACGGGTGGGAGTGCGGTGGAAGCCGCCGACGCGGACGTTGACGGGGTGGATGGAGCGGCCGCCGAGGAGCTCCAGGATGGCGTTTCCCGCCTGTTTGAGCCGCAGGCCCCGTTCGACGTCCGCTCGTCGGTCGCGGGCGAGGTGGATGGCGCTGTCGTAGCCGAGGAAGTCGGGGGCGTGGAGGAGATAAATGTGCAGGGTCTGACTTTCGATCCATTCACCGCAGTACAACAGGCGGCGTAGCGCGGCCAGCTGACCGTCGACAGTGACGCCGCAGACGTCCTCGATCGCGCGGCAAGCGCTCGTCTGGTAGGCGACCGGGCAGATCCCGCAGACCCGGGAGGTGATGTCGGGCGGTTCGGTGTGCCGGCGCCCGCGCAGGAATGCCTCGAAGAACCGGGGCGGTTCGTAGATCTTCAACTGGGCGGCGGCGACCGTGCCGTCGTCGATGCGCAGGTGCAGTGCCCCTTCGCCCTCGACGCGGGCGAGGGAGCCGACGTGCAGGACGCGCGAGCCGCGGTGCGTCATGGTTCCTCCCTCTCCGGCTCGATCGCCGCGAACTTCGCGACGTTGAAGGTGTGCAGGAAGCGGAGGATGTCCTCGTCGCTCATGCCGTCACCGCGCAGCAGCGGGATCATCGCGGGCATGTTGGTCGAACCGGAGGGTCCGAAGCAGCCGTAGCAGCCCCGCCCGTAGGCCGGGCACAGGGCCCCGCATCCCGCGTGCGTCACCGGTCCCAGGCAGGGGATGCCGTGTGCGACGGGGAGGCAGGTGGTGCCGCGCCGTTTGCAGGCGAAGCAGACGCTGTGGTTGGGGATGTCGGGGCGGCGGTCGGCGAGGAAGGCGGTGATGACTTCGATGAGCTGTCCGCGGTCGATGGGGCAGCCGCGCAGTTCGAAGTCGACGGGGACGTGGGCGGAGATGGGGGTGGAGGTGGCGAGGGTCTCGATGTAGTCGGGTTTCGCGTAGACGGTCGCGCGGAATTCGGCGACGTCGGCGAAGTTGCGCAGGGCCTGGACGCCACCCGCTGTGGCGCAGGCGCCGATGGTCACCAGGTGGCGGGATTCGGCGCGGATGCGGCGGACGCGTTCGAGGTGTTCGGGGGTGGAGACCGAGCCCTCGACGAGGGAGAGGTCGTACGGGCCCGGCCGGATGTCGCTCGACGCCTCGACGAAGTGGGCGATCTCGATCTCGGCGGCCAGCGGCAGCAGCTCGTCCTCGCAGTCCAGCAGCGTCAGCTGGCAGCCGTCGCAGGAGGCGAATTTGAACACGCCGAGCCGTGGGCGGGGGCGTTCGGGCGGCTCGGTCATCTCAGAGCTCCCGGATGGCGAGCAGGGGCTCGGCGCGTTCGTAGTCGACTACGGGCCCGTCCCGGCACAGGAGCAGGGGACCGAGCTGGCAGTGGCCGCAGTGGCCGGTGGCGCAGTGCATGTTGCGTTCGAGGGAGATGCGGATGTGCTGGGCCGGGACGCCTCGGTGCAGCAGTTCGCGGGCGGTGGCGCGGATCATGACCTCGGGGCCGCAGATGAAGGCCGTGGTCTCGTGCGGGGTGAAGGCCGCCTGGTCCAGCAGGGTGGTCACCACGCCGATGTGGCCGGTCCAGCCTGGACCTGCGCGGTCCACCGTCACTCCGCAGTACGGTCGCCCCCAGCCGTCCAGTTCGTCCCGGTACAGCAGGTCTTCGGGTGTGCGGGCGCCGATGAGGACGTTCAGTCTGTTGTGGGCCGATGCCGCGGCCTGGATGAGGGGCCGCAGCGGAGCCAGGCCGATGCCGCCCGCCACCACGACCAGGTCGCGTCCGGCGGTGGCCGGCAGGTCCCAGCCGGTGCCGAAGGGGCCCCGCACACCGACCTGCGCGCCCGGGCGGACGGCGCACAGGGCGCGCGAGACCGCGCCCACCCCGCGGATGGTGTGGGTCAGGGTGCCGTTCCGAAGACCGGCGACGGAGACGGGGATCTCGCCGACCCCGAAGGCGTAGAGCATGGCGAACCGGCCCGGTGCGAACGCGGGAAGAGCCTCGTCCACCGGTCGCAGTTCGATTGTGCGGGTGTCGGTGCTCTCGGGCCGATTGCTCACCACCCGGTAGGGGAGGGGGACGGCGGTCACCGCTCCGGTCCGCTCCCGTACGGGCCGTACAGGTCGAGCAGCCGGGTGCGGGCGGCCCGCAGGCGTTCGCCGATGACCTCCACGACGCAGGTGAGCAGCGCGCGGTCGAGTTCGGGGTCGTGTTCGCGCAGGGCGTGGACCTCGGCCGCGTCGAATTCCCAGGCTTCCACCGGGGTCGTCGTCTCGGCGCCCAGGTGCCACTGGTGCGGCGGGCACAGCCATGACCACCCGACCAGCCGCCCGGCGCCAAGAGTTTCGACGACCGCGGCCTGGCGGCCCGGTACGTGGATGTCGAGGTTGACCGTACCGGTGCGGATCACCCAGAACCGGTCCGCCCTGCCGCCCTCCTCGAAGATCCTCGTGCCCGCGTCGAACGCCACCTCGCGGCCCAGCTCCATCAGCCGTTCGCGGGGGCCCTCGGGGATGGCGTCGAGCACACCGGTGCGCTTCACGGCGCTCCGTCCTTCCTCCCGGCCTCGCGGCCGAGAGCCTCCTGATGGAGAGCGTGGGCTTCTTCGGTGATGTCGATGGCGACCGGGCACCAGACGATGCAGCGGCCGCAGCCTACGCAGCCGGAGCTGTCGAACTGGTCCCACCAGGTGCCCAGTTTGTGGGTGAGCCACTGGCGGTAGCGGCTGCGCCCGGTGCTCCGGACGGAGCCGCCGGGCAGGTGGGTGAAGTCCAGGTCGTAGCAGGACTCCCAGCGGCGCCAGCGCTCGGCGTGGTCGCCGGTGAGGTCGGTGATGTCCTCGGTGGTGGTGCAGAAGCACGTGGGGCAGGCCATGGTGCAGTTGCCGCAGGTCAGGCAGCGGGCGGCGACGTCGTTCCAGCGTTCGGCGTCCAGCGTGCCGGCGAGCAGTGTGCGGAGGTCGACGTCCGGCATGGTGCGGCCCATCCGCCCGGCGGCGGCCTCGACGTCCTCGCGGGCCCGGGTGCGCGTCAGGTCGTCGGCGGGCCGGCGCGGCAGGCTCGCCAGGATCTCCGCGCCTTCCTCGGTGCCGGCGCGGGCCAGGAACCGGTGCCCGGCCTCGTCCAGCACCTCGGTCAGTGCCAGGTCGTAGCCCGGCTGCGCGGCGGGGCCGGTGCCCATGGAGACGCAGAAGCAGGTGGCACCCGGTTCGACGCATTCGACCACGATGAGGAACGCGCCGGTACGGCGTTCCTCGTAGGCGTCGTCCCGGTGCCGGCCACCGGTCATGACGCGGTCCTGGATCTGGATGGCCCGCAGGTCGCAGGGCCGTACGCCCAGGAAGGCGAACGAGGTGGGGGCGGGGCGTTCGGGACGGACCGTCATCCCGCCGTCGGGAGCGCGGTCGGCGGTCCACTGCCGGACCCGCTCGGGGTGCAGGAAGTTCTTCCAGGACTGGGGGCCGGCGCTGTGGGCGAAGGCCGCGGCGTCGGCCCGCCGCTTGATCCGGTAGTGGCCGCCTTCCAGCTCCACCCCCCAGCCGTAGGGCAGCTCGTCGGCGGACTCCAGCTCGGCCAGCACGATGGCGCCGTCCCGCTCGGTCGGGCCGACGACCGTCCGGCCCCGAGCGCGCAGTTCCCGCACGAGCGCTCCGATGCCTTCCAGGTCCAGCACACAGGCCGTACTGTCGGCGTCCGGCGGTGCCGTCGCGGAGGGCATGACGTCTCCTGCTCGCTGGGTGCTGGTGCTCCCCTCAGCCTGAGCACACCCCCGGTGGGTCGCACGCCGAGCGAGCCGGGTGGGTGCGGGCCATCCGGGTACCGGTCTCAGCGCAGACGTCGCAGGTACGGGTCGTACGCCTGATGGGGTTCCAGCCGTACGCGGGCGTCCAACGCCATGACGCCGTCCGGGCAGGCCACCACCGGGTTGAGGTCGGCCTCGGCGAGCTGGGGCAGGTCGCAGGCCATCCGGGACAGGCACAGCAGCAGGCGTTCGAGGGCGCCGAGGTCGACGGGCAGGCCGCCGTGGCGGCCCGACAGGAGGGCGGAGCAGCGCGGCGAGGTGATGAGGTCGTCGAGATCGTAGGTGGTGAGCGGGGCGAGGCGGGCGGCGTGGTCGGCCAGCACGTCGGTGGCCGTGCCGCCCTGGCCGAAGAGCACGAGCGGGCCGAAGACCGGGTCCTGGACGGCGCCCGCCACCAGCTCCAGGACGTGCGGGGCCTGCGGTTGCACCACCACGCCGGAGAGCCGGCCGCCGAAACGGTCCACGAGGTCGCGATAGGCGGCACGTACCTGTCCTTCGCCCTGGAGGTCGAGGCGGACGGCGCCCTCGTCGGTCTTGTGCACCAGCCCCGGCCAGTGGGCCTTGAGGACCACCCGGCCGTCGGGCCCGGCCAGCCGCCCGGCCGCCGCCACGGCGGTCTCCTCGTCGCACACCCACTCCCAGGCGACCTGTGGAATGCCGTAGCGCGCGAGGAGCCGCGCACACCGGCCCGGATCGAGCCAGCCGCCCTCCGGACGCTCGGCGAGCCACCCGGCCACATCGGCGCGAGCCCCCTCGACGTCGATGCCGGACGGCTCCGGCGGCAGGCTCTGCGGACGGCTCCGGCGCCGGGAGTAGGCCGCCGCGTACGCCAGGGCCCGGGCCGCGTCCTGCGCGTCGGCGTACGCGGGCACGGCACCGCCACGCTCGGCCGGCAGCAACTCCACGCGCGCGGACCGGTCCACCAGGACGAGAGCCGTCGTGCACGGTGCCCGTGCCGGGGCGTGGGTGAACGCCCGCACCAGATCGTCGCCGGTGGCCGCGGCCAGGGCCGTGGGGACCAGGACGCCCAGCACGGCGTCGACGTCCCGGTGCGCCGCCAGCAGGTCCACGCAGGCACGCAGCCGGTCCTCCGGGACGGCGGCGGTCGCGTCGACCGGATTGCCGACCGCCGCGCCCTCGGGCAGGGCGGCCGCGACCTCCGCCGCCAGGGCGGGCTCCAGCGGACGTACGCTCAGCCCGGCCTCGCTGCACGCGTCGGCGGCCAGCACGCCCACCCCGCCGGCGTTGGTGACCACCACCACGCGATCACCGTCGGGCAGGGGCTGGGCGTGCAGCATCGCCGTCGTGTCCAGGAGTTCGCCGATGGTCCGGGTGGCGATGACACCCGCCTGGTGGAAGAGCGCCTGCCGGGTCATCGTCGGAGTGGCGGCGGCGGCCGTGTGCGAGGCCGCCGCCCTTCGCCCGGCCTCCGAACGACCGGCGTCCACCGTGAGCACGGGCATGCGCGTGCTCACCCGCCGTGCGGTACGGGAGAACGCACGAGGGTTGCCGAACGACTCCAGGTGCAACACCGCCAGATCGGTGCGCCCGTCCTCCTCCCACCACTGCAGCAGGTCGTTGCCGCTGACGTCGTACTTGTCGCCGAGCGAGACGAACGTGGACACGCCGATCCCCAGCCGGGACAGCCCGTCCAGCAGGGCGATGCCCACGCCGCCCGACTGGGTGGCGACCCCGGCCGTGCCCGGGAGCGGGAAGCGGGCGGCGAACGTCGCGTCCAGCCGGATGTCCTTCTCCGTATTGGCCAGCCCGAGGCAGTTGGGCCCGACGACGCGCATGCCGTGCCGACGGCAGGCTGCCCGCAGTCCTGTCGCCTGCTCTGCGTCGAGTCCGGACGTCACCACGGCCAGTGCCCGCACTCCGCGCGCACCGCACTCCTCGGCGACGGGCGGCACCGCGTGCGCGGGGACGGCCAGCACGGCCAGGTCGGGAACGTCCGGCAGGCCGGAGACGGCGGGGTGGCAGGGCAGGCCGTCGAGCGCCGGCCCGTGCGGGTTGACGACGTACACCGGGCCGGTGAAACCGTTGGCCCGCAGGTTGCGCAGGATCGCCCGCCCCACGGAGGCGGGGCGGTGGCCCGCGCCCACCACGGCGACCGACCCGGGACGCAGCAATGGCCGGAGGCTGGCGATATCGGCGGTGCGTCCTCGCGTGTCGAGGGCCGTCAGATAGTGCTCGTCCGGCGTCAACGCCACCCGGACGTGGACTTCCGGCCCGTCGAAACGCCGTCGTACGGGGAGCCCGAGGTCGGCGAAGACCTTGATGACGCGCATGTTCGCGCTCAGCGCGTCGGCCGTCAGTTCCTGGATCCCCTCGGCTCGTGCGAGGTCGACGAGGTGTTCCAGCAGGAGCGTTCCGACGCCATGGTGGTGCCACTCGTCGGCCACGGCGAGGGCGACCTCGGCGGCGGTCGGCCTGCCTCCGGGCGGATCGGTGGGTGTCGCGTGATATTCGGCCAGTCCCACCACGGTGCCGTCAGTCTCGGCCAGCAGGGCACGGTCTCCCGGCCCGGTCCCCTGACACAGCATGTCCGCTGCCTGCTGCGCGATGAGGGGACCGGCGGCGAAGAAGCGCAGCCGCAGATTCTCGGCGGACATGTGCTCGTACAGCCGGAGAACCGTCGTGCGGTCCTCCGGCACGACGGGCCGGACGCGCACGGTCGTCCCGTCGGCCAGCAGCGCGTACACCGCGGTGGCCGGTGACTCCGGGGTACTGGGCATGGCGCGGTCGCCTCCTCGCTTCCAGCATGGCCCGTGGCGTGCGGAGGCCGCATGGGCAGGGTGTCGTCGAGGGCCGGGCCGGTCGTCCCGCGTGTGTCAGCGGGAGCCGGGAAGCGGCTCCCCGAGTTCCCCCTCCACGGCGTCGGCCATGGCCCGCAGCACGTCCAGGGTCCGCTCCGCCTCGGCCTCGTCGACCGTGGTGATGGCGAACCCCACGTGGATGACGACATACGTACCCACGTCGGCCTCGGGCGTGTAGGCCAGGCACGCCTCGCGGCGGACACCGCCGAAGTCGACCGTGGCCATCCGCAGCCCGGCACGGTCGTGGATCTCCACCACCCGGCCCGGAATGCCCAGACACATCGTCGTCATCCTTCCCGCAGGCGGGCTGCGGCCACCGCCGCCTGCCCGTAGCTGATTCCGCCGTCGTTGACCGGCACGGCACTGCCCACCAGTACTCGCAATCCCTGGTCCTCGAGCAGTGACCGCGTCTCTGCGAGCAGGCGGGCGTTCTGGAAGCAACCACCCGACAGGCATACGGTCGTCGGTGCCCCGGCTGCCACGGCCCGCTGGACCAGGCCGGAGGTCACCTCGGCCAGAGTGCGGTGGAAAGCCGCCGCGAGCGTGCCCGTCCGCTCGCCGGCCACGGCGTGGTCGAGCAGGGCGGTCAGGGTGGGTACGGGGTCGTACACCCACAACCCGTCGGCCCACGTGAGGCGCCGGGGGAGGGCTTCGGCGCGTTCGTCCCCCGCCGCTGCCTCCAGGGCGACGGCCGCCTGTCCTTCGTACGTGGCGTCGTCGCACAGACCGAGCAGGGCGGCTGCAGCGTCGAAGAGGCGCCCGGCACTGGACGCTCGTGGGCAGTTGACGCCCCGTTCGACCATCGTCCGGACCACCCGGGCCTCCTTCGGCGGGAGCCGTCGGACGAACGATTCGGCGAGGGAGAGCGGGACACACGGCCCACCGAGTGCCTCGGCCCCGTACAGATACCCCAGGGCCATACGAGCGGGCCTGCGCACGGCCGCCACCCCGCCGGGCAGGGGAGCGGTGGCGAAACGTGCCACCCGGCGGTAGCGGGCGAGGTCCGCGACCAGGAACTCGCCGCCCCACAGCGTGCCGTCGTCGCCGAGTCCCAGCCCGTCGTAGGCCACCCCGAGGAAAGGACGGTCCAGCCCGTATTCGGCGGCGCAGGCGGCGACGTGCGCGTGGTGGTGCTGCACGGCGATCCGCCGCTCGGCGGGCAGGGCCCGCGCCCATTGGGTGGACAGGTAGCCGGGGTGCAGGTCGTGGGCGACGACGCGGGGTTCGATCCCGGTCAGCCGGACCAGGTCGGCGTGGGCGGCTTCGAAGGCGTCCAGCGTCAGTGCGTCCTCCAGGTCGCCGGTGTGCGGCCCGAGGACGGCGAGGGACCCTTCGGCGAGCGCGAAGGTGTGCTTCAGCTGCGCACCGGCCGCCACGACCGGACGGGTGGCCGCGACGGGGATCGTGAGCGGGGCAGGGGCCAGACCCCGGGCCCGGCGCACGGTGAGGACCGTGCGGCCCACCGGGCGTACCACGGAGTCGTCGTAGCGGGCCCGGACGGGCCGGTCGTGGACGAGGAAGCCGTCGGCCACGCCCGCCAGCGCCTCCCGAGCCGGTGATTCGGCGGTGGTGATGGGCTCGCCCGAGCGGTTGCCGCTGGTCACGACCAGGGGCTTGCCGAGGTCACGCAGCAGTAGGTGGTGGAGGGGCGTGGTGGGCAGGAACACGCCGATGTGGTCGGTCCCCGGGTGTACGCCGGGTGCGATGCCGGAAGTCTGGCGGGCCGGCGCCAGCGCCACAGGTGCGGCCTGGGACGTCAACGCCGCCAACCCTGCGGAGGACAGCCGTGCCAGGCGCCGGGCGGCCGCGACGTCGGCGACCATGATGGCGAACGGTTTGGCCGGGCGCCGCTTGCGGGCGCGCAGCCGGGCCACAGCCCGTACGTCGGTGGCGTCACACACCAGTTGGAAGCCGCCCAGCCCCTTGACCGCCGCGATGCCGCCGCTGTCGACCACCGATTCCGCGGCGCGCAGGGCCGCCTCGCCGGTGAGGTCTTCCCACGCCAGGCGAGGTCCGCAGCCGGGGCACGCCACCGGTTCGGCATGGAAGCGCCGGTCGGCTGGATCGGCGTATTCGGCGGCGCACGCGGCGCACAGCGGGAAGTGCCGCATGACGGTGCGCTCACGGTCGTACGGGAGGTCTTCGATGACGGTGGCGCGCGGTCCGCAATCGACGCAGTTGACGAACGGGTAGCGGTAACGCCGGTCGGCAGGGTCGAACAGTTCGCGCAGGCACGCTTCGCAAGTGGCGACGTCCGGCGGGATGTCGCGGGTGCCCGGCTTGCCGCCGTCGCTCCGTGCACTGACCCGGACGGTGAAGCCCGAACCCGGCGGCGGGGGAGAGCCGGACAGGTCCGCCACGGCTACCCGTCGGACGTCGGCCAATGGTGGCGCCTCCGCGCGCAGCCGTTCGGCCAGGGTCCGCACCGCTGCCGACGGCCCGGCCACGGTCAGCTCGACACGACCGTCGGTGTTGAGGACCCACCCGTCGAGCTTCAACCGGGTCGCCAGGCGGTGGACGAAGGGGCGGAAGCCCACGCCTTGGACCCTGCCGCAGACCGTGATCGCCCGGGCCACCCGGCCCGAGACCTCTGAGGCTGCCGTAGCGCCCCCGGGCGCCTTCCTCACAGCCGTACGCTCCGGGACGGTACCTCGCGGCGAGATCCGGCGAGGTACCGGGTGATCTCCCGCTCGACGCGTTCCGTGAGGGGACCGACCGCGGCGGCGACCGCGCGGGTCAGCCCCGTGCCCAACGCACCGTCAGCCCCCTCGACCGCGTAGACGACCAGGCGCCGGGGCAACCTGTCGAGCGCACGGGCCAGCTCGACCGCCTCACCCAGGCCGAGCCCGTGGCTGCTCGCCGTGCCCGCCTGCCACGCCTGGTACCCGTCCAGCTCCAGCCGGTGGATCCGGCCCGGACACCCCGGATGGGCATGGGCGGCGTCCACGACCACGGCCAGCCCGGTGCCCTCCCACAAGCCCATTAGCCGGCCCGGTTCCCCGTCGCAGCACACCATCCGGATTCCGGCCGGCAGGCCGCCGTGGGCCGCGCGTTCCCGCAGCCGGGCGACGACCACGGGTCCCACGCCGTCGTCCCGCCGGAACTCATTGCCGACCCCGATGACCGTGATGCGGTGGGAGACCGCCATGGTCCGCTCCCTGTGCTCGAGCCTCTCCTCCGTGCTGCCCTCACCTTCACCCAGAGGCCTTGTGCCTGCTCGGCAGCACATGTCGTCCATTCGGAGCGATGCGCCGCCCGGTCATGGCTTCCTTTGCCTATGGGATATCGAGGAGCTCCGCTGAACGGGGTTGCCCTGGTCCGTCCGGGCAGCGTGCGTCTTGGGCCGGAGGGGCGGAGTCTGGTCTTGGAGGCACGGCAAGGAAGCGGTGACGACATGCATGCGCAACTCGGTGACCACTTGATCGTCGAGAGCCCGACCACGGGTGCGACCAAGCGCGACGGGGAGATCGTCGGCCTCCATCACGCCGATGGCACACCGCCGTACGACGTGCGCTGGTCGGACACCGAAAGGGTGACCCTGGTCTACCCCGGTCCGGACGCCCACGTGCACCACCCGGAACACAACCCGAAGGCGGCACGCTCCCGCTGAGGGAGGAGGCGTCGGTGATGTCGGACGCCACGACTACCGACCTCTACGAGGTCACCATGGCCCTGTCGTACCTGCGTGAGGGGCTGACCCGACCGGCGACGTTCAGCCTGTTCGTACGGGACGTCCCGCCCGATCGCGGGTTCCTCGTGGCCGCCGGCCTGGAGTCCGTTCTGGGCCATCTCACCGGATTCCGTGTGGACGCCGGCGACGTCGAGGTCTTCGCCTCCGTGCTGGACCGGCCCCCGGACGACATGGAGCCGTTGCTCGGCCTCACGTTCACCGGTGACGTGCGGGCCGTGCCCGAAGGGCGCGTCGTTCTGGCCGGCGAACCCCTGATGGAGATCACCGCACCCCTGCCACAGGCCCAGCTGCTGGAGAGCTACGTCCTCAACCAGGTCAACCACCAGACCACCGTCGCCTCCAAGTGCGCCCGCTGCGTGCTGGCCGCCGCGGGGCACCCGGTGGTGGACTTCTCACTGCGCCGTACACAGGGCACGGAAGCCGCCTATCAGGCGGCCCGGCTGGGCGCTGTGGTCGGATTCGCCGGGACCAGCAACGTGGCGGCTGCCCACGCCGAGGGCGTGCCCGCGGTCGGGACGATGGCCCACTCCTACATCGAGGTCTTCGGGACCGAGGAGGAGGCCTTCCGCGCCTTCGCCCGCGCCCACCCGGGCCCGGTGACCTTCCTGGTGGACACCTACGACACCGAGAACGGTGTCGCGACCGCCGCACGCGTACTGAAGGATCTGGGGCTCGGGCCGGGGTGTGCGATCCGGTTGGACAGCGGTGATCTTGGCGCGCTGGCTGTGCGCTCCCGGCGGATCCTCGATGCCGCCGGGCTCCACGAGGTGCGCATCGTCGCCAGCGGTGGCCTCGACGAATTCGCCGTGGACCGGCTCGTCCGCTCCGGGGCGTCCATCGACACGTATGCGGTCGGCACCAAGATCGGCGTTTCCGCCGACGCCCCCTACCTGGATTCCGCCTACAAACTGGTCGAGTACGACGGACGGCCCGAGCAGCATCCGGTGCGCGGGTCCTTCCAGCACGGTGCGTGTGACGGACACTTTCGGGTGCTCGGCCACGGCCTCTTCCAGCACTTCGTCCAGGACGGCGGTTGCCTGGTCCGCGTAGGCCTGGGCGGCCATGTCGACCTCGGCCAAGAGCTCCGTCGGCTGCTGGGGGCTGCGCCAGGCCCGTACGGCCTGGAGCTCACATCCACGGGCCTCGGCCTCGCGCAGGGCGAACCGCACAGCGGTGGCGGCCTCGTCCGCCTCGCCCACACCGACGACGACCCGGTTGCTCATGCCCTTGATGTTGCGCTCCTCGCCGCGAACCACGACGACCGGGCAGTCGGCACGTCCCGCCACCGCGAGGCTCACGGAGCCCAGCAGGAATTCCTTGACGGCTCCTCGTCCGGACGAGCCGGTCACCAGGACGGCCGCGCCGCGCGACTCCTCCACCAGCGCGTCCACCGCGTCGTCCGGCACGGTCACGGCAGTCGCCTTCGTGTCCGGGGAGAGCTGCCGGGCCCGCTGCTCGCACGAGGCGACGATGTGCTGGGCCGCCACCTCCTCCGCCGGTCGTTGACCGGTGAACGATGGCACCGACCCCTCATAGCGCTCCCACATCGACGCGTAGATCACGCGCAAGGGGAGCCCGAGGCGCGCCGCCTCCTCCACCTCAACGGCACTCAGGCCGGCGAGATCCAGCAGGAGCTGCTCACCGCTCCGGGCCACCGTGTCACGGTCAAACTCCGGGCCGGCCACAACACGGCCGGGATGTACGACACGGACGCGCTGTTCTGGATCCAGGTCAACGAAGACCCCACCACCCGTGTCACCTACAACCTCGGCGCGCTCTCCAACCTCGTCGACCAGCCCGGCAAACAGAACTACTGGCACGAGGTGACGTACCAGTTCATCGCCGAAGGGCACGACGTCCTGCAGCTCCACGGCGACCCCGAAGGCGGAGCCTACGGGGCGATCATCACGGAGATCCGCGCCTACCAGGCAGCCGCCTGAGACGGTTCCTCGGCAGCCGGGCGCCTGGGCCCCGCCCAGCGACCGAGCACCGCCCGCGGGCGCAGTTCCCGGAAATTGATTCCGCGCCTCATGCCGTGATCGCCGTAACTGCCGGTCCTGCTCACAGGCCGTGCTGGGCGACGAGCGCGGCCCACGTCGCGACGGGGGACGTCAGGGCTGGGCCGTGGGGGTGCTCGGAGTCCCGGACAGGGACGCTGCCGGGTATGCGCCGGCCTGGGGAAGAGTGTGGTGTCGCAGATCCCGGTCCGGCTTGCTGGGCTGGGCTGGGCTGGGTCACGTTTCGCAAGGAGGTGGGGCCGCATTCCGACCCGGCCGGCTCGGATGTTCTGCGTCCTGTCGCCGGAGAGGCGTCGACAGGCCGAGGTGGCGCTGGCTGCACGCAGTTCGCGCGGTCGGCTGCACGGCCCGCGCCCAGGACGCACCGATCGATTCGCTTCCCGGGCCCGAGGCGCTGTGTGCTTCCCCGGCCGCCGCTGCGACCGGGCAGCTGGCCCTGGACGGCAGCGACGTACTCGAGCACCTGGCTGCGCTCGCGGAAGCGCACGCCACGCTGAGTTAAGCCTCTTCAGCGGTGACGGAGAGTATCGGAGGGGAAGCGCCTACAGCCTCGGCGATGGCCCTCGTCAGGGCCGCTTCGTGACGCGTCCACATGCGGTGGGCGTAGTCGCGCAGCGCGGGGGTCTCCTGCACCAGGCGCGTGAAGTCGGCGAACCGTGGGTCCGTGGCACGGACGGCGAACTGGGTCTGCTTCAGCAGGAGATGCTCGCGCAACGCCTGCGGGATCGACTGACCCGGGGTGCGCTCGCGCACGGCGGCGACGAGTGCCGCTTCCAGGTCGTCGTCCTGATCGAATGCGTTGGGACACCGGAGTCCCGCGCACCTCACTGGTCGACTCCCGACTCGTCGCTCCCTCCGCGGTGGGGGCGAGCACCGTCTTCCATCTCCCCTGGCCCGCGCCCGGCACGATCCGGGCCGGCTACGCCGTCGGTCGTGCCGACGGCCGGTGGAGCGTCTCCGAGCATGTGACCGTCACCGTCACGGAATGAGCGCGGGGTGGAGGTCTCGTGCCCGGAACCGAGTGCGCCGGCTGTCGCCGGTGTGGTGGTTGCCGTGGCCTCATAGTTGGACGGGGAGGTGGCGGGGTCCGCGGAGCATGGCGTTCTGGCGGTAGGGGGGCGGGTCCTGGACCAGGTGGGCCGTGCCGAGGTGGGGGATCAGCGCGCCGAGTGCGGCCTGGGCTTCGATGCGGGCGAGGGGGGCGCCGTAGCACAGGTGGATGCCGCTGCCGAAGCCGAGGTGCTGGTTGTCCGGGCGGGTGGGGTCGAACCTGTCGGGCTCGGGGAACCGCATGGGGTCGCGGTTGCCCGAGGCCAGCACCAGTACGACGGACGTGCCCGCGGGAATCGTGGTGCCGGCCACGTCGATGTCAGCGAGGGGGACGCGCTCGCGCATGTGGACCGGGGGTTCGTAGCGCAGCAGTTCCTCCACCGCTCGTGGCAGCAGGTCGGGCTCGCGGCGTAGGCGGTCCAGCTGTTCGGGGTGGCGCAGCAGGGTGAGCACGCCGTTGGTGATCAGGTTGACCGTGGTCTCGTGCCCCGCGATGAACAACAGGATCGCGGTCTCCGCGAGCTCCTCCCGGGTGAGCCGCAGGGCGGGATCCGGCTCGTTGACGAAGGCGGAGAGCATGTCGTCGGTCGGGTGGTCACGACGCCGCTCGGCGAGGTCCAGCAGGTAACGGCCCATCTCGGTCCGCGCCCGATCACCCGCGCTCCTCCGCTCGGTGGCGTCCTCGCCCGGCCTCACGTCGGCGGATGTGACCAGGGCGTCGGACCATTCCCGGAGCAGCGGCTCGTCCTCGCGCGGTACGCCGAGGAGTCGGCAGATCACCGTGACGGGCAGGGGGTAGGCGAAGTCGTCGACGATGTCGATCTGCCGGCCCGCCTGAACGGTGCCCGCCAGCTCCTTGGTGATCCGGGCGATCTCGTCGCGCATGGCATCGACCCGGCCCGGGCTGTGCGGCGGGCCGAACGGCCGCATGGCCAGGGTGCGCAGCCTGTGGTGCTCGGGGTCGTCGAGCCGCAGGAACGGCAGATGCGGTGCCGTCTCGCCACGGCTGCGGGGATCGGCACTCATGCGCGGGTCGTGGAGGAGGGCGGCGATCTCGTGGTAGGTGCCGATCAGGTGGCTGCCGTCCGTCTGCCGCACCACGGGACCGGCCTCGCGGAGTTCCGCGTACAGCGGGTAGGGGTCGGGGCGGCTGGCGTAGTCGGTGATCCGTGCCAGCAAGGTGTCGGAGGCCATGGTGGCTCCTCGTCGTCGGGCGGGACGCGGTCGGTGGGCGGGCTTTACACCACGGTCAGCCGGCGGTCCGGCAGATAGCCGGTGAGCGCCACGGTGGGGCCGTGGGTGAGCCCCTTCGGGTCCGGCACGTCGGAGGGAATCGTGATGTCGGCCGCGATCGCGCGGTCCGCTGCGCCGGGTGGGGGCGGGAACGGAGCGGCGGTCTCGATCAGGTGCCGGTAGTAGCCGAGCGACTTGGCCATGTCGACGGTGACGGCGGCCGTGACCCGCCCTTGGTAGCCGTAGACCATCGCCAGGCGGCGCGCCTCCAATGAGCCCTGGGCGATCACCACGTGGTCGGAGAAGGCGGGCACGCCCACCGACTTGATGTTGAGCCCGAACTGGTTCGACCAGAACTCGGGGACGGCGAGGTGCGGGCGCCGCAGGGGCCCGGGGCTGACCATGTTGTGGGCCGCCACCTCGGCCTGCGCGACCGCGTTGCCCCAGTGCTCCAAGGAGAGCATCTGATACCCGAACAGCGGATGGGGGAAGCGGGAGACGTCGCCGGCCACGAAGACGTCGTCGGTGACGATCCCGTACATGTTGAAGGCCCGGCAGCCGGCGTCGCAGGCGATGCCGCGCGGGCCCGCCGCCAGTCCGGAATCCGCCAGCCACTCCACGTTGCGGACCGCTCCCAGCGCCACGACGCACACGTCCGCGTCGACGCGGCTGCCGTCGGACAGCTCCGCACCGCTGAAGCGGCCGTTCCCGTCCCCGCGCAGGGCGGTGACCGTCACCCCGCAGCGCAGGTCCACCCCGTGGTTGCGCTGCATGACGGCCGCGAGTTTCGACAGGGTGCCGCCCAGCGCGCCCACCAGGGGTGCGGGGCCGCGCTCGGCGACCGTGACCTCCAGCCCCCGTTCGCGGCAGACCGAGGCGATCTCCGAGCCGGTGAATCCGCCACCGATGACCAGCACCCGCCGTGGCCCGGCGGCCAGCCGCTCCGCCAGCCCTCCGGCGTCGTCACGGGTGCGCAGGGTGAAGACCCCGTCCAGGGCGGCTTCCTTCGGGTCGGGCCAGGGCCGTGCGCGGGTCCCGGTGGCGATCAGCAGCCGGTCGAACGGCAGCGACTCGCCGGTGTCCAGCGCCACCCGTTTCGCGAGCGGGTCCAGGCCCGTGGCACGTACGCCCAGCCGCCAGTCGGCGTCCGGGTCCCGTCGCATCGGCAGCTCGGTGGTGTCCGCCGCCGCATGACCGAGGAGCACCTGTTTGGACAGTGGTGGCCGGTCGTAGGGAGGATGGGGCTCGTCCCCGACCACGGTCAGTGAGCCGGTGAAGCCCTCGTCGCGCAATGCCTCCGCGGCCCTCAGCCCGGCCAGCGACGCGCCGACGATGACGAAGCGGCCGTCCTTGGGGTCACCGGGCACCGGCGTTCACCTCCTCACCGAGGAGGATGGCCTGGACGGGGCACGCCGCCGCGGCCTGGCGTACGCGTTCGACCTGGTCGTCGGGGACTGCCGGGGTGTACAGCAGCCCCTCCTGCCCGTGCAGCTGGAACACCTCCGGCGCGAGGAACACGCACTGCGCGTAGCCCTGGCAGCGCGTGAGGTCCACAACGGTCCGCATCCTCACCACTTCCTCCGTCGCCTCACCCCCTCATTTCCAGCATGGAGGGAAACGTGGACGCCCGCACGACCACGTCGGCCGCCGTACTCCTGGCGACCACGTCGCTGATCGCTTCCCCACCGGGCGGGCCGTCTTCTGGACAGCCGTCCATGAGATGTGAGGGGTGGATACGCCGATGGAGACGACCGCGCGGGTCTTGGTCGGTTTGGTGGCCGCGTTGCATGTGTACTTCCTGGTCCTGGAGATGTCCCTGTGGGAGAGGAGGCCGGGCCGTGAGCTTTCCGCCTTCGACGCGGCCATGGCCCGTGCCACCGCTCCGCTCGCCGCGAACCAGGGCCTCTACAACGGGTTCCTCGCGGCCGGGCCGGTCTGGGGGCTGGTCACCGGGAACCCGACCGGGTTCCGGGCCCAGGTCTTCTTCCTCGCCTGCGTCATCGTCGCCGGGCTGTACAGGGGCCTCACCGCGAACCGGCGCATCCTGACCGCCCAGGCACTGCCCGGTGCGTTGGCGCTCGGCTCAGTCCTGGCGGCCCGATGACCGCCGTGCGCGAAGACCCCCGCGCGGCACGGACCCGGGCCAAGCTGGGCAGGGCCCTGCTGGAGGAGTGCGCCGGCCACCCGCCGACGCAGGTCAGCGTCGCCGCGCTGGTGCGCAGGGCCGAGGTCGGCCGCGCCACGTTCTACCTCCACTACGCCGACCTGGAAGCACTCGCCGCCGCCGTCTGCGCCGACATCGTCCGCGAGGCCGTGGACGCCCTGCACACCTGGCGCGGCACGCCCGCCCCCGCGACCCCGCCGCCCGCCCTGCTCGACTTCTTCGAAGATCTCGCCCCGCATGCCGGGCTCTACCGGGAACTGCTGGGCCCGGACGGCGGTGGCCCGCTCGGCCGCGTACTCCACCAGGACCGGGCGGTGGAGGCACTGTGCGCCCAAGGCGCATCGGCGGTTTGGCCACAGTGCCCGGCACACCCGGACGCGCATCCGCTGACAGCAGCAGTCCGCACGGATACGGCTGTGTGGGTATGCCCGAGGAGCGGAACGGCGGTGGCACGGATCGGGGAACTGCCGACCCGGTAGATGGGGCGGGGCCTGGCGCCGACGAACGGCTGGGGCCAGCTGTGCAGCGGCTGTGGGCCCGATCGCCGTACGTGGGTTGCGCCCGCTCGGCCCGGACACCGCACAGGTGATGCGGCGGCCCGTCCAGGTCCACCGGACCCTTCGGTGAGCCCGAAGAAGGAACGTGCCCCTGCCCCGGCAGCCCGACGGGCCGCTCGGCATTCCGGCCGAGGCGTTTCCCGTGACGGCGGGGCGGTTCGGCTATCAACCGCGGTGCGGCCGGCGACGGTGGCCGGGCGATCAAGTGGCACGATCAGCACGGACATCGCTCGATGTGTAACGAAGCCCCTACTGAGGGCGCTCAACCCTGGAGTACCGCTGGGCGCAGGCCAGGAAACGTGCTGGCACCCACAAGGAAGTTGCCCCCGTACCCGATGCGTCACTGTTCCCCTCGGGCGGCCGGGCGTCGCCGGGCCGTCGTCGTACGGGGAACGCGGCGATGACGAGGTGTGCGCTGAGGGTGGCCTTGGGGTTGTCACCTTCTGTGTCCATGGGGATCGACCGCTAAAGCACGCACGGCACCGGTGCGTCGCCACCCCGTCCGCGTTGCCCTATGTGTTCGGAGCCATACCCGGCGTGGCACTGGTGTTCTGACGGGCAGTAGCCTTAGGCGCCCGGGGAGCGGGCCGATCGGCCCGAGAGGGGACGAGGGGTGGCGGAGGACGGGCAGGTTCCGGTCCTGGTCGGGCGGCGGCGGGAGACGGAGCTGCTGACCGCGGCGCTGGTCCAGGCGGTGGACGGCGCGAGCGGCTCCACGGTGCTGCTGCGCGGTGATGCCGGGGTCGGCAAGAGCACGCTGCTGGCCTGGGCGGAACGCGCGGCCCGCGAGCGTGGATTCACCGTCCTGCGCGCGGCCGGAACGGAGGCGGAGACGGATCTCTCGTTCGGAGCCCTTCACCAGGCATTCTGGGCGCAGCTCTCGCGGTCCGGCACCCTGTCCGCGCACCAGCGGGACGCCCTGGAGAGCGCGCTCGGCGTCCGCTCCGGGACTCCCAGCGGCTTCGCGGTCGGCACTGCGGCCCTGGCGCTGCTGGAGGAGGCGGTGCGGACCGCACCCGTGCTGCTGCTCCTGGACGATCTGCACTGGATCGACTCGTCGAGCGCGACCGTCTTCGCCTTCCTCCACCGGCGCTGTGCCGAACTGCCGGTGGTGATCGCCGGCGCGACCCGCCCCGACGGGCCGGCCGCTCAGACGTGGTCGGCCGAAGCCGTCGACGTGCAGGCCCTGCCCCGGACGGACGCGGCCCTGCTGCTGGGCCACCGCTACCCCGAACTCGCGGCGCCCGCCAGGGACCGGGTCCTGACCGAGGCGGCCGGGAACCCCCTGGCGCTGGTGGAACTGCCGCGCCAGCTCGCGGCCGGCCAGCAGCGGGGAACCGTTCCGCTGCCGGAGCGACTGCCCCTGGGCCGGAAGCTGGAGCGGATGTTCGCCGAGCGGCTGGGAGAGGTGACACCGGAGGTCGGCCGCCTCCTCCTGCTCGGAGCGCTGGCCACCGGCCCGGACTTCAGCGACGGCGGCTGGCTGCGCGCCATCGCGGACGACAACGCGCGGGAGGTCCTGGAACGCGTCGAGGCCGGCGGACTGGCCCGGCTCGACCCGGCCGGACACCTGGTGTTCCGGCACCCTCTGGTCCGCACCGCCGTCGTCTCCGCGGCCTCCGACACCGCACGCCGCGAGGCCCACCGCGCCCTGTCCGAAGCCCTCGCGCCGGACGACCCCCGACGGCTGGTCCACGAGGCGGCCGCCGCGCTGCTGCCCGACGAGGAACTCGCACACCGCCTCCAGGAGGCGGGCCGCGACCTCACCCGCCGCGGCGGGGGCGCGGAGGGCGCGCTCCTGCTCGAACGCGCCGCCGCCCTCAGCCCCAGCTCCTGCGACCGCGCCCGAAGACTCACCTGGGCGGCGGTGATGTCGGCCCACGGCGGGCAACTGCGCCACACCGCCGCCCTGGTGGAAGAGCTGAAGACCAGCACGGTCCCGCAGGACGTCGCCCCGCTGTTCGCGTACGCGGTGGTCTACGCCGACCAGAGCCACCACGTCGACTTCGCGTCCTCCGCCGCACTGCTGCCCACGGCCCTCGACACGCTGACCGCACCGGGCGCCGACACCTTCGGCGGGCTGGTCGAACAGGCCTACTTCAAACTGCTCCTGGCCGCGAGCTACACGGACGACCCCTGGGCCTGGCGGGCCCTGGAACGGCACCGCGAGAAGGTCTCCGAGGCGGGCCGGCTGTGTCTGCGGGCCTGGTCCGACCCGGGCCCGGACACGGCCACCGCGCTCCGGGAGG
This sequence comes from Streptomyces sp. NPDC001678, assembly GCF_042892945.1. Lineage (NCBI taxonomy): Bacteria > Bacillati > Actinomycetota > Actinomycetes > Kitasatosporales > Streptomycetaceae > Streptomyces > Streptomyces sp. NPDC001678. The sequence goes on from NZ_JBIAUP010000021.1 coordinate 95,930, forward strand.
TGGCCGGGCGACTGACCGAGGAACAGGAGGCCGGCGCGGCCTGGCTCCTGCTGTGGACCGCCTCCGCGCTCGACTGCCCCGAGGGCGACCTGTGGCAGCGCTTCACCGGGCCGCACGGCTATGCCACCCAGGGCTCGGTCGCGAAGGCCAAGTGCCACCAGGACTTCCTGCTCGGACACTGGGACCAGGCGGCCGTCTGCCTGCGCGAGGCCGAGATCGCGGACGAACTCGGCTACCGCACCAATGCCCTGATGTTCCGCCAGTACTACGCCCACTTCCTGGCCGGCCGGGGCGACGAGGCCGGACTGCGGGAGATCGAGCAGGCGATCAGGTCGGCCGCCACCCGCGCCCGGATGCGGTACGTCCTCGACCGCCTGACCCACTTGCGCGGCCTGGCCGCGCTCGCCCACCAGCGCTACGAGGAGGCGTACGCGCACTTCTGCGAGATCACCCCGCCGGGGCGGCTGCCGGGCGGCCCGCCCTGGCACCACGCGCTGGTCTTCGACCTGGTGACAGCTGCTGTGCACACCGGCCGGCACGAGGAGGCACGGGCCCACCTCGCGGCCGGGCGCACGGCACGCTCCGCGGAGATCTCCGGCCGGCACGCCTTCCTGTACGCGGCCGCCACCGCCCTGGCCACCGCCGCGACCGCCGCCACCGACGAAGCGGCCGAAGCCGACGACGCCTACCGTGCCGCGTACGCCGTCCCGGGCGCCGAACGGTGGGCGTTCGACCTCGCCCGGCTGCGGCTCGCCCACGGCTCGTGGCTGCGCCGCCGCCACCGGCCCGGAGCCCGGGAGCCGCTGCGCGCGGCCCACCACGCCTTCCGCCGCCTCCAGGCCGCCCCTTGGGCCCGGCGCTGCGAGGAGGAACTGCGGGCCGCCGGCGAGTCCGTGACCCTGCCGCCGGACGGACCGGCCGAGGGACCGTCCGGCCTGACCGGCCAGGAACTGCGCATCGCCCGGCTGGCCGCGACCGGTCTGACCAACAAGGAGATCGGCCGGCGGCTCCAGCTGTCGCCCCGCACCGTCGGGGCCCACCTCTACAAGGTCTTCCCCAAGCTCGGCATCACCTCGCGCGCCGCCCTCGCCCACGCCCTCGACGGCACATGACCTGCCGCGCCGCCCGCCGCCCGAACGCGACAGTCAGATGACCTAATGTCGCGCGGCGTCCGAGCCACAGGCTGAGAGCACGGGGACTTCGGCTGAAGGACGGTCAGGGGAAGGGCGGTCAGATGGGCGTGCGGTTGACGACCACGTCGGTCGCGGACGACGAGAAGGCGGGCTTCTGGAGCGGGGCAGTGTCGCGGACACTGGTACCGGTGGAGGTGCGCCCGCTCACCTGCCGGCCGTTCGACGGGCTGGTGGAGTCGCACCGGCTCGGGTACGTGCGGATCTCCACGCTGGAGGCGGACGCCGCCCGGCTCTCCCGCACGGCGGCGCTGATCGCCCGGGCACCGCTGGGCGAACCGCAGGTCGGCGTAGGCGTCCAGGTGTTGGGCCGGGCCGTCCTGGCGCAGGACGGGCGCCGTGCGGAGGTGCCGCCGGGCGGGCTCGTCCTGTACGACACGGCGCGCCCGTACACCGTCGACCATCCGCAGCGGTTCCGCACTCACCTGTTCCACCTGCCTCGCCGGCTGCTCGGCGTGCCGGAACGCGACCTGCGGCAAGCGTCGGCGACGGCCGTCGGCCCCGAGGAGGGGTGCGGACCGGTGCTCCTGCCGTTCCTCGGCGTCCTGGCCGCCTCCGCGCACTCCTACCCGGCCCCGGTCGGCGACCGGCTGGCCGGCAGCGTCGCCGACCTGTTCGGCGCACTGATCGCCCAGCTGTCCCCCGCCCGGGCGGCGCACGAGCTGGGCAGCCCGAACGAACACCTGGTCCGCAGGGTGCGGCAGTACATCGACCAGCACCTCGGCGACCCGGAACTGTCGCTCCAGAGGATCGCACGCGCCCACCACATCTCCGTGCGCTACCTGCACCGGCTGTTCGAGGGCGAGGGGGTGACGGTGAGCCGGTTGATCCAGCGGCTCCGGCTGGACGCGTGCGCCCGCGAGCTGGCCCGGCGCGGCCGCACCGCGCCGACGGTGTCGGCCGTCGCCCAGCGGTGGGGTTTCGTCGATCCGGCACACTTCAGCCGGACCTTCCGCGCCGCGTACGGCGTCCCGCCGCGTGAATGGCGCTCGCTCCGGAGTGCCGATGCCGGCCGACAGCCGTTCGGGGAGCACTGATGTCCGTCGTCCTCGACACCGCCCAGGTGCCGTCCGCCGACCGCGCCGAGTACTGGCACGAAGCCGTCTCCCGCACGTTCATCCCGCTGGACGTGGCCCTGCTGGAAAGCGCGCCCGCCCCCGCGACGATCACCAGCCACCGGCTGGGCGCCTTACAGGTCTCTCTGGTGCGGGCCGGACCGCAGCGGGTCGAGCGCGGCGCGGGCCTGATCACCCGCGGCGGGGAGGACCACCTCACGCTGGCGCTCCAGCACCGCGGCACCGCCCGGCTGGTCCAGGACGGCCACCAGGTGGAGCTGCGGCCGGGCACCTTCGCGATCTCCGACGCAGGGCGGCCGTTCGCCAAGGAACTGCCGGAGCCCTTCGTCTTCACGGCCTTCCACTGGCCGCGGTCGGCTGCGGGGGTCTCCGAGGAGGACCTGCGGGTGCTCACCGCCACGGCCTTCGACACGGGCGACGAGACGGGCGACAGCACCGCCCGACTGGTGGCCACCTACCTGGAGTGCCTCTCCCGATCGGTCGGCTCGATGGAGCCGCGACAGGCTTCCCGGCTCGCCACCACGGCGCTCGACCTGCTCGCGGTGCTCGCCCACGAGCGCCGAGGCCGCTCCCGCCCGGAGGCACCCGAGGCCGCCCTGGCGACCCTGGCCCGGGTGAAGGACCACATCCTGCGCCACCTCGGGGACCCGGACCTCTCGCCGGAGCGGATCGCCGCGGCCCACCATGTGTCGGTGCGGTACCTGCACAAGCTCTTCCGCTTCGAGGGGGTGACGGTGGCCCGCTGGATCCAGCGCCAGCGGCTGGACGTGTGCCGCCGCGACCTCGCCCGCCCGACGGCGGGCCGGGCGACCGTGGCGGCGGTCGCGGGCCGCTGGGGGTTCGTGAGCGCCAGTCACTTCAGCAGAGCGTTCCGTGCCGCGTACGGCGTCTCTCCTCGTGAGTGGCAGGCCCGCGCCGGAACGGGCCTGACGCCGGGCGCGGTACAGCTGCCGCTACCGGCCGCCGTACCGGGTTCGGGGTACGGCGTCGCGGTGTGAGCGCGGCGGCGGGCCGTCGACCACGACGGCCCGCCATCGGGTACCCGTCACTGATGACCGGTCACCGGTCGTCAGCCGGTGTGGATCTCCGCGATGTAGCCGCCCGGGAAGCGCACCATCGCGCTGTCCCGGCCACCCGCCGAAACAGGACCCCACAGCACCGACGCTCCGGCATCCTTCGCCCGCTTCAGGGTGGCGCCGAGGTCCGGCACGCCGTAGCCGGTGAGCTCCCGGCCGAAGGGGTGCGGTAGGTGACCGTCCGTCACGGCGACCGTCGTGGTGCCGAAACCGGAAGTGAGCCGCAGCAGCCGGTACGTCGTGCCGGGCCGCCCGATCGCGGCGCCGTCGGCCCGGCGGTCGTCGGAGACGACGCGGCCCTGGGTGAAGGCGAGGTAGCTGCGCAGGAAGGCGCCCACCGCGTCGGGTGACAGGTAGAGCCGGTTCTCGGGGACACTCGCCAGGCCGGGGTAGGACGGCGGGGCGGTGTGCACATAGAGCTGGGCGTTGATCCCGCCGGGGAACTGCACGACGGCGTCCCGCCCGATCGGGTCGGCGAACGGCGCCACGGTCACGGCCGTGCCGTCGGCCCGGGCGGCGCGGACCGCCTGGTCGAGGTCGGTCACCAGCCAGCCGGTGCGCTCGGTGCCGAACGGGTGGGGGACGGGCGTGGTGTAGTCGAACACCGACAGCGTGCCCACCGGGGAGAGGATCAGCTCGGAGAGTGTCCGGCTGGGCGTGGGCGTCACCTGGGTGGCGTTCGGCCCGATCGTGGTCCCGCCGAAGGTGGCCACCCAACTGGCCGCGAACGCCTGCTCCGTGCCCGGTTCGACATAGACGTGGGTGGAGTCGTACTGGGGCCCGACGGCGAACTGCCGGTGCGAGCCCGGTGGTCGTGGCTGGGTGCCCTGGGCCACCGAGGCGGTGGGGAGCGCCGTCAGGGCGGCGATCGCCGTCACCAACGGGACCAGCCGTCGGACGAAGCGTCGTTTCATCGGGGGACCTTCCGGTCGTCGTGTGCGCCTCGGCGGCGTCCGCCTGTACGGGCTGTACGGAGACGCGGGGCGCCTGGTTGTCGTCGGTGCGGCTCAAGGCGCCGGTACTGCGGATCAGCGGTGCGGCTCACGCCGTCGGTGCCGCTCAGGTCGTCGGCGGGGCCCAGTGGGCGTCCGGGGCCGAGACCCGGCGGGCGGTCAGCGCGGTGGCCAGCAGCAGCGTCGCGGTCAGGGCGAGGGCGGTGGCGAGCCGGCCGTGCAGGATCAGCGTCGCGCCCGCGAGGCCGCCGAGCAGCATCGCCAGCGCGGAGAGGATCCGGCGCCCTGGGCGCGGTGCCGTGCCCCCGGCCGCCGTCGAGTCGGCGGCGAGGCCGGTCAGGGTGAGGGTGAGCACGGTGGTGGTCAGGTCGGGCACGCCGAGCCGCCGGGCCACGGCGTTCTGGAGGCCCATGCCCAGGCCCAGCAGGACGATCAGGGGGTAGCGGGCGCCGCCGCCCGCGGCCGCGGCGGTGACGGCCGCCGCGGCCAGCAGGACCGTCTGGACGCCGGCGGCCAGGGCCAGCAGACGCCCGCGGTGGGCCGCCGTCCGGCTGCCGAACCGCCCGCCCGCCAGCGCGCCGGCCAGGAAGGATGCCAGCGAGACGAGCGAGGCCACGGCCGACAGCCCCGGGGCCCCGGCCAGAGCGAATCCCAGGAAGACCACGTTGCCGGTCATGTTCGCCACGAACACGTGCCCGAGGCCGAGGTAGCTCACCGCGTCCACCACGCCGGTGGCCACCGTCAGCAGCAGCATCAGCGGCGGCAGCGGGCCGTGCCGGTCCGTGCGCCGGGGGACCAGGGTCCGCAGGGCGTCAGTCAGCAGGGCGCGCACCGTCCGCCGCCTCCCCCCGCGCAGGTGGGCGGTGGAGGACCGCCCGGGTGAGCAGCCCGCTGGCCGGGCCGAGCACGGCGGCCGCGACCGACAGCCCGAGCGGCCGGGCGGCCAGGCCGACGACGTGGTCGACGGACCACCGGCCCGGGCCGGTGAGGGCGAGCGCCCCCGCGACGACGACCAGCACCAGCGGGTACTCGTAGCCGTCGTCCTGCACCCAGAGCCCGTGCGGCAGCTTGACGGTGATCGCCACCGTCATCACACCCATGGCGACCATGGCCGCCGCCGGTGTGAGCGCGCCCAGGGCCAGGAACAGCCCGGACCCGACCTGCCCGGCGCCCGCGGCGAGGGCGGTGAGCGGCCCGCCACGGAAGCCGTCGCGCCGGAACTCCTCCGTCCCGCCGGCGAGGCCGTCGCCCCCGAGACGGTGGCTCACCTTCTGCACCCCGTGGCCGGCGATGAGCAGGCCCACCACCACCCGGAGGATCAGCAGCCCGGTATCCATCGTGTCCTGTCCTTGTTCCTGTCCCTGTCCATGCCCCTGGTCCCTGTTCTGACAACGGCGTTCCGGTACGGCGCCGGTGGCGGGGCTCAGCCCGCGGCGTGTTTGCCGATGACCGCCTGGGCGTAGACGACCCCCAGGCCGTACGCGTCGGCGTGCTCCTTGACGATCTCCGTGACGGCGGCGTAGGTCTCCGTGCGCGCCCAGTCGCGCTGGAGCTCCAGCAGCACCTGGAGCCAGGTGACCGGGACCGCGCCGGCCTGCGTCATCCGCTGGACGGCGTGCTCGTGGGCCTTGGGGGAGACGCCGCCGGAGGCGTCGGCGACGACGTAGACCTCGTAGCCCTGGCTGATCATGGAGAGGACCGGCAGGACCAGGCAGACCTCGGTCCACAGGCCGGCTATGACGATCTTGCCGCGTCCGGTGGCCGTGATCGCCTCGACGACCGCCTCGTCCTCCCAGGCGTTCATCGAGGTGCGGTCGAGGATCTCGGCCTTCGGGAAGACCGCCGCCAGCTGCGGCAGCAGCGGGCCGGAGAAGGACTCGGAAGCCACGGTGGTCAGCACCGTGGGCACGTCGAAGGCCCTGGCGGCCTTGGCGAGGCCGACGGTGGCGTTGATGATCGCGGTGCGGTCGCCGCTGCCGGTGCCGAAGAACATCTGCGGCTGGTGGTCCACGAACAGCATCACGGCGTTGTCGGGCGTGAGCAGGTCCGGGCTCGGGGTGGCGCTGACCTGGGTGAAGTCGACCATGACGGGTTCCTTTCGGTTCTTTTGGGTTCTCATCGGTTCTCGTTGGAAGGGGGTCAGAGGAGGAAGCAGGGGTCGAACGGCTGCTGGTGCTCCGTCGCCAGACCGCGTCCGACTCGCCACCGGTGGTGCAGCTCCGATTCGGCGACGACCTGTCCGAGCAACTCCGCCTGCCGGGCGCCCGCGCCCGCGCCCTGTGCCAGGGTCGGGCCGGAGGCCTGGTAGCCGCCGAAATGGGCGACCGGGCTCCAGGCGGGGCTGACCGCCGGGAGCTCCTCGTCCATGCCCTCGTACTCCGCCGCGGCGTGGACGATCCGGCCGCCGACGACTGTCAGCACGGACTCGATGTGCGGGATCTCCTGCTCGGGCACGGTGAAGTAGTCGTGGGACAGGACGGCCAGGTCGCCGTAGCAGCCCGGTCGCAGTACGCCCTTGACGTCCTGCTCGCCGGTGAGCGCCGCGCCCGCCGTGGTGTACATCGCGAGCGCGGTCGCCCGGTCCACCCGGTTCCCCGGTGGCCGGATCGTCAGGCCGCCGACGGTGCGGCCGGAGACCAGCCAGTGGAGGGCGACCCAGGGGTTGTAGGAGGACACCCGGGTGGCGTCCGTGCCGGCGGCCACGGTCAGCCCGCGCTCCAGCATCGCGCGGACCGGCGGGGCGTCGGCGGCGACGCCGGGACCGTACCGGCGGGTGAACACCTCGTCCTGGAAGGAGAGACGATTCTGCACGGAGAGCGAGCCGCCGAGCGAGGCGATCCGGTCGAGGCTGTCCGGGGAGACGGTCTCGGCGTGGTCGAAGAGCCACCGGTTCCCGGAGGGGAACAGCCCCTCGGCGGCGAGCTTCTCGAACACCGCGAGGTCGCGCCGGATCGTCTCGTCGTAGGTCGCGTGCAGCCGGAAGCCCCAGCCGTGCTCCATGAGTAGCCGTACGGCCTTCTCGAACTCTCCCTCGTATGGGGTGAGTTCGGGGCGCGGCTCGGCGAAGTTCTCGAAGTCGGCGGCGGCCCAGGTGAGGTTCTCGCCGGCGCCGTTCAGCCGGAGCCATTCGTCGCCGTCGCCGGGGCGGACCGTCTCGATCCAGCGGGTGAGGTCGTCGAGTTCCTGACCGGGGGTCTGCGGGAACAGGTGGTAGGCGATGCGCAGCGAGAGCAGCCCCTCGCGGGCGAGTTCGGTGACCGTGGCGTAGTTCTCGGGAAAGCTCTGGAACCCGCCGGCGGCGTCGATCGCGGAGGTCAGCCCGAAGCGGTTCAGCTCGCGCAGGAAGTGCCGGGTGGAGGTCCTGCGGTCCTCGCCCTCCAGCGCCGGGGCCTTGGCGAGCGTGGAGTAGAGGATCAAGGCGCTGGGGGCGGCCAGCAGCATGCCGTTGGGCTCGCCGCCACGGCCCCGGACGATCTGCCCGCCCGCCGGATCCGGGGTGTCCTTGGTGTAACCGACGGCCTTCAGCGCCGCGCGGTTGAGGATCGCCGACTGGTAGAGGTGGAGGACGAACACCGGGGTGTCCGGCGCCGCCTCGTTCAGCTCGGAGGGCGTCGGGAGCCGCCGCTCGGCGAACTGCTCGGCCGACCAGCCACCGACGACCCGCACCCACTGCCCCTTGGGGGTGCGGGCGGCCTGGTCCCGCAGCATCGCGAGGGCGTGGCGCAGTGAGGTCACGCCGTCCCAGCGCAGCTCCAGGACGTAGTTGAGGCCGCCCCGGATCACGTGCAGGTGCGAGTCGTTGAGACCGGGCACCACACGCCGGCCGAGGGCGTCCACCACGGTGGTGGACGGTCCGACGAGCGGGGCCACGTCCGCTTCGTCCCCCACGGCCGTGATCAGGCCGTCGCGGATGGCGAGGGCACCGGCCCGGGGGCGACGGGCGTCCCCGGTATGGATCTTCGCGTTGCGGACGACGACGTCAGCGGCGTTCTCGACGGCGCGGGGGACCAGCCCGCCGACCGGCATCGCAGACATCTCGACAGCCTCCTGTCATGGGATCGGGCCGCCGCCCGGTGCGGGCGGCGGGGAGTGGGACGTCCTCACGGACCGGGCCACTGCCCCGACCGCGGATTCCTGACGGAACGTTAGGCGGGTGAGCGGTGCCGCACTTGGCCCACAGTGCACCGACTCCGGTCCGGGAGCGCACCGGCCGACCAGCTCGATGCCGTGCACACCTCCCCGCACCCGCGTTCCTGCGCCGTGAAGCCCCCGGGTGTGCGCCGCGCGAACGATGGCGTAGCTCCCGACCGGCGTTGCTACCTCATATCGGAGGAGTATCGGGACGACGGCACCCTCCAGGTCATGGTCGGGGGCTGGCCCGTCCACCGCGTCAGCAAGGACACCAAGCCCGCCGCCTCAGCACGCCGGCAGTGTCGTCCTCTTCGACGACCGGAATTTCGGTGAGACATGGGCCCGCCCGTTCCGCCATTGCGCGTCGCGCCGGCGGTGGGATCGTGCGGTCGTCGGTCGCCACCGGGTGCCAGCGCGGTTGCACCCGCCAGGCGGGCGCCGTCACGGCGCCCTTGAGGGCGTCGACGCCCCACGGGACCTGGGAGTCGGCCATGAAGGCCGCCTGCTCGGCAGGGCGTGTGTCAGAACTGCGGGTGGAGGTAGAAGGTCTCGTTGATGGCCGGGGTGCCGTTGGGGTTGGTCTGGTAGGGCCACTGGATGACCCAGGTGCCGTCCCCGGTGCCGTTGCCGCGGACGTTGGCGAAGCGGTGGGTGGCGTTGTCGCGCAGCACGGTGAGGTTCGGGAAACGGGGCTCGGGGTGTTCGAGCGTGAAGTTCTGGGTGTCGCGCGTGTAGCCGCCCGGCAGTGGGGCGCCATCCCAGTTGTGGCAGTCCCAGATATTCAGCCAGTCGCCGTCGCCGCTGGCCTGTCCCCGGTTGACGTCGAGGCACTTGCCGCTCTGGACGCCGACCAGCTTGTAGAGCGGCCGCCCGGATTCGCCGTTGCGGCCGACCGCGCGGAGCGTCCAGCGCTGGTTGGCGGCGCCGTTGGCGTGGTAGGTGATCACGTGGGTGCCATTGACGGTGTTGCCGCGGTAGACGTCGAGCAGGCGGTCGCTGTTGTCGGCGTGGATGGTGAACTGCCGTGGGCCGGCACCGGCCCGCAGGGCGCTGAAGCCGACGGGCCAGTGGTCGCTGCCGTAGTTGGGGTTGACCGTCGCCTGCCAGTTCTCGGTGTCGACGTTGGAGACCAGGTAATCCAGCTCGTTGTTGTTCTGTTGGGTGGCCTGACCGCTGTTGTAGATCAGTCCGTTGCCGGGCATGTAGCGGTCGCCCTGCAGGTCGCCCGGGGCGCGGTTGTAGTCGCCGAGCACCGCCCAGTTGCCGACGTTCTGCTGGAAGGCGGTGTCGGAGACACGGCGTACCAGGTAGGCGGCGTCGTTTGGCCTGCCGCCGTTGGAGGCGGCGTGGATGGAGGCGAACATGATGTTGTCGCCCGTGTGCGTCACGGCCAGCGCGGAGCGGTAGGCGCCGCCGATCTCCTGCACGCGGTTGGGCACCCACGAGGTGACGATGCCCAGGTTCCGTGACTGCTGGCGCAGGATGTACAGGTAACGGTAGGCGCCGCCGCCGATGGGCCACAGGTACGAGGTGACGTTGCCCGTCTGCCCGTCCTGGAGGGCTCCGGCCGGTGGTCTGTCGGGCACCTCCTGGAGGGCCACCACGTCGAAGCTACGGGCCAGGGTGCGTACCCCGTCCCAGCGGGTGGTGCCGACCTGCATGTTCCAGGTGGCCATGCGGTGGGTGTCCGGCGGAGCGGCGGACGCGGTGCCGCTGCCCGCGACCAGCAGGCCGAGGGCGAGCAGCCCGGCGGCGAGCAGTGTATTCAGTCGGCGTAACGCGTTCCCTGTAGCCCCTGAGGCGGGTGTGGAAGTCCGGCTTCTTCGGGCGAATCCGAAAATCATGTCCGGCAGTATTCCATTCAACTCCCGAGTAAACATGGGTTGGTTGAGGAATGAGTCGTCCCCTTCCGTTTCGCGCCGCATGGCTGCCGCTGTCGAGAGGCCGGCTTTCAGCGTGACCTGCCTGGGGCGCGTGAGGGTGCGGGCCGACGTACGGGGATCACACAGGCGCGTCGGAGGCGCCTCAGCGGCACCGCCCCACGGGCGTCTAGGACAGTACTGACGCTGACTCTACTGATGGTGTGTCGGCTCGGCGGGGCTTCTGCAGGGCGGCGACGAACTCCTCGGCGGGCTCTTCGGCGGTCTCGGCGGGGACGAAGTTGCCTTCGTGGCCGTGTTCGTCGATGAGCGACCGGGCAACAGCCCGGGCATGCTCGCACACGGCGCTGTGGTTCAGGGGCGGGTGCCGGCTCCGAACCCCGTCCAACGCAGCTCGGCCGGGAGGTGGCCCATGTCGTTGTACAGCAGAACCGTCGGTTCCGTGCCGTCGCGGTGCTCGATCACGGTGAGCGCCGCGTTCCCGCAGTTCAGGCCGAGCCATCGCACCGGCGGCGCGTCCAGGGCGTCTCGGACCAGCCAGGCCACCTGGTAGGCGTGGGTGACCAGGACTTCATGTGTCTCGGTCTCGGCGGGGCACGCGAACCTGCCGGTCAGGGCGTCGGCACGGCGGCGCGCGTCCTCGGCTTCCTCGGTGCAACGTAGCCGTCGAAGAGCGCCGCCCACGACGGCGGCACGTCGACCGGTACGTGCGGGATGTGATCGCCCAGCTCCGGTGCCTCCCGCACGACGGCGCCCGGGAGAGCGGCGCCCACGATCCGCGCGGAGTGCGCCGCCCTGGGCAGCGGCGAGTGCCGGACCGAGTCGATCGGAAGGCCGGCCAGGCGCTTCCCGACGAGCTCCGACTGCCTCTCCCCGACGTCGGTCAGTGTGCCGAAGGGGTCGGCCGCCCCGTGTCGTACCAGGTACACATGCCGGGTCGCCATGGTGGATCTCCTGTCGGGAAGGGGTCGGTTCAGCGGTCGCGCAGGGCCCTGTGGGCCGCTTCGAGGCGTTGGGTCTCGTCGCGGGCGGAGTGGTCGCCCGAGACGTCGTCGGCCCAGGCGAGCAGTCGGTGGACGTGTTCGTCGGCGGCGTCGGTGACGATGCGGGGGCTGCCCAGGGCCACGTCGCCGCTGGTGCCGTCGATGGTGATGAGCGTGCCCTCCGGGACGGTGCGGCCGTCGGCCGTCACCGAAACGCCGTCGCGGTCGACGACGAGGCCTGCGACACCCACGACGGCGGGCTTTCCCATGGCGCGTGCGACGACCGCGGCGTGGCTGGCGGGCCCGCCGCGCGCGGTGACGATTCCGGTGGCGGCGGCGAGGCCGTGCATGTCGTTCGGTGAGGTCTCCGGGCGCACCAGGACGACCGGATCGGTTCGGGCCATGTGTACCGCGCCGTCCGCCGTGGTCGCGATTCTGCCGGTGGCGACACCGGGGCAGGCGCCGATTCCCCGGGCGAGGACGTCGGCTTCCCCGGCGGACGTGATGCGCGGTGTGCGCGCGTGCCGGAGATGGAGCGGTGTGTCCCTGAGCAGCGCTTCCTCCCGTCCGATGAGTCGCTGGTCGACGAGCTCGGTGCCCACGCGGACCGCGGCACCCCCCACGAACCGGCCGGGCCGGACTTGCCGAGGTTGCCCAGCAGCCGCAGCTGGTGGGAGTAGACGGACTGCTCCATGCCGACCAGGCGCGTGCGCGGGACGGCGTTCTTCGCCGGCACGGGAGGGGAGAGAAGGGGTGCTGACGTGCGGTTTTGGTCAGCACGAAATCAGCACGGGACTCAGCACCCCCATCCAGGTTTCCAGCGCCCTACGCCCTCTCCCTCATGGTTCCCCCACCCACACCTCTCTCCCGCACTGTGTAGCCCCACAACATAGGTCTCCGGCCTGCCCCTTCCTACGGTGTGGCGACGCAACGACGCGCCCCTCCCTCACCCGGAAGTGATCACATGGCCACCCCCTCCCCACACACCCCAACTCCCAACTCGCTCCCCAGAATCGTCGTCGCGAGCCTCATCGGGACCACCATCGAGTGGTACGACAACCCATCCGAACAGGGCTAGGACCTGCGGTTTCTCTCATCACGAGCGCAAAAGTCAGCACCAAACCAGCACGGGGTCTCAGCCCACAGTCAGCACGCGCCGTGTGAGTGATGGAACGTGCCTCGGGGGTATTCGACGATGGTGACGGTACGTAGTGTGCAAGGTGGGGTCTACGGATGTTGATGGCCCGGCTGCACAGAAGGGGCAGGGCCGGCGCGTAACAGGGTGAGGAGATTTAAAGATCTCCATCACCCCGCGAGTTGACCCCGAACCCACGGGGCCATCCTCCAGAATCAGGGCACCGCACCCTCGGGTTCGCGCTGAAGAACCTTCAGTTTCCACGAACTCGCGGGGGGCAGCGGCCTTGGGACTGGTAGGCCCGCATGTTCCGGTGTCGCGTATTCGTCTGGCGAGCCGGGATCTAGTCACGCTGAGTGGCCTTCACACCGGCACCGGTTCCTCTGGCAGCGGCTGTCCAGCCCGTTCCCCTGACCACCGGCCGGGGCTATGCGGGCGCTCGTCTGCGTGGTGAGATGTGGACATGGAGGCTGTGCTGGCCAGCTTGATCGCTGTTGCTGGAACCCTGTTGGGGTCAATCATCACATTTACCTTCCAGCGCCGTTCCAGTACACAAGCAGAAGTCTTCGCCCGCTCTCTGCAGCTGCGCCAGGAACGTCTGACGACTTACAGTGCCTACGCAGGGGCTATTACGGCACTCAAGCAAGGGACTGTCGCCCTCTGGTTCCGTCGGCAGGAAGCGGCCGACAGCCCCGAGACGCGACACGCGTTCACAGAGTGCGACCGACTTGGCGCCGCCACAGAGAATGCCCAGTTCCGAGTCCGGCTCCTTGCCGAAGACGCCATGCTCGTCGCCCTTGCCGCGTCGGCCTTCGACGCGATCGGCCCAATCCGTGGTGCATCAACAAGAACCGAGCTGGCTGAACGCGAACAAGAGCTGCAGGATGCACTCAACGCCTTCATCGCCGCCGCTGCTGTCCAGATCCATTGATCCACGATCCACAAGATCTGGGCATGCCTTCCGGTCCACGGGAGGCTTCGCATGTTGGGGCACTGGCGGTGCTTGGTACAGCGGTACAGCGGTTAACGCTAAGCCGGTGATCGTGTGAGCGGGCACTGTCGGGAAACCCGGTGCCCCCGGGGCGTCCGCCGCCTATACATAGGGGGACGAGAACTCAGCGCCCGGCCGGCCGCCGGGCCAGCCCGCACCGCGCGGGCCCCGACGGAACGGAGAGCACCTGGTGCTGAACCTGGAAGAGCGCATCACCCGAGTCTGGCACCAGGAGGTCCGGCCGCTGGTCGCGGACGCCTATCGCTGCCACAGCACTGGCACCCCCCGGGCCGCCATCGTGGCCACCTGGACCGCGGTCTGCGCCGACATCATCCACAAGCTCTACCAGCTCGCCGAGGACGGCGACGGCACGGCCGCTGAGGTCGTCAAGAAGATCGAGGCGGCCCGCAGCAAGGCCGACGCCGAAGCGGTCAAGACGATGCAGCAGGTCGAGAGCAAGCTCCTGCAGAACGCGCTCGACCTGGAACTCATCGACTTCATCGAGCACCGGCAGCTGGAACGCCTGCAGCAGGACCGCCACCTGTGCGCGCACCCTTCCCTGCGCCCGCTCGGGGACGTGTTCGCTCCGAGCGGCGAGTACGCGCGGGCCCACCTTGTGGCCGCGCTGGACGCCCTGCTGGTGCACCCGCCCACCCAGGGCCGCAAGGCATTCGACCGGTACAAGGCTCACGTGAGCGACCCGTCCTTCGTTGGCCACGCTGACTACCTGGTGCAGATGTTCGCCCAGCGGGTGAAGTCCAGCGCTTGGAAGCAGATCCTGGGCATCGCGGCAAAGCACGCCATGCTCGAACTGGAGGTGCCCGAGGACATCGGCATCACCGCGAGCGCGGCTGCCGACCGGCATGCGCTCTGCCTGATCGCCTTCGCCCAGCATGACCGGGACGCCGTGCGGGAGGTCGTCACCAAGGCGATGAGCACGTTCAACGGGTTGCCCATCGAGCAGCAGCTGAAGGCGATCGCACGCCTGGGCGCGTTCGACGTGTTCGTGGACGCCCTGGATGAGACGGTGTGCCAACAGATCGGCACCTACGTCGAGCGCAGGCCAGCCCTCCCCACCGACGCCTCCGTGTTCCTGGAGCCCGCGATGGCATCTGTGCTTGCCCTGGCCGGGGTTGACGCCGTTCGAGCCCGCATCCCTGCCTTGGGTAGCAAGTTCGCACAGCTGTACCCGACCCAGCAGGCCGCCGTCATCGAGCGGCGGCCCTCCGCCTACTTCACCGACTTCCTGGCGCCCATCCTGGCCTCGGCCGGCGGCTGGCGCATCGCCGAGAGCCTCACCGCGATGACGGTGATCCCGTGCGCACGCCTGATCCAGCCTGAGCAGCTGGACGGCATCCTGACCGCATGGGCCGAGAACGCGCAGTGCCGAGAGGCATCAGGGATGACTCAGCTCGCGGTCACCTTCTGGATGCACGCCACTCAGCTCCAGTCCCATCCGGCGTGGATGGCGTTCGTCAAGCGGGTGCGAGAGGTCGCGTCGGATCTGCAGTGGTTCCAGTACGAGGAGCTGGCTGCCGTCATCGACTACAAGGACGGCACCAACGCCTTGTAGGGGTGTGTGCGCCATGGGGAACCTCGTACAGCCGTTGGCGCTGAGAACGATCACGGGCTCTAGCTGTGGGTCTCCGCGTTCGGGTGGGGCCGGGCCTGGAGGCGTTCGCGGAGGTCGATCTCCTCGGGAGTGAGCGGGTCCTCGCCAGGGTGCCGTCCACGAGGAGCACGGTGTCCTTGGCGAACCGCTTGCGGGGCCGGAGCGCGAGGAGGGGGCCGAGGTGATTGCCGACTCGGCCAGCCGTGGATTTCGAGACGCCAAACAGCGGAGCGAGCTGCCTCAACGTCAGATTGGTACGCCAATAGGCGGTGATCAACAACACCCGGTCCTCCAGCGGCAGGCTCCACGGCTGGCCTCGGTGGACCAGATCTGCTCCATCACGCCGTAGCGTGGTCAGCAGCTTGCCGAAGCAGCGCGGGCTCAGCCCCGCGAACGGGGTTATCCAGGACGGCTCCGATGCCGTGATCACACTGGTCACAGCGTGATCATCACTCAGGACGACCCAACGCCGGGACAATCCCTAGGCGAATATCAATTGGCCTACAGCTACGCTGATCAGGGCAGTCCACAGTGAGCAAGACCCGGGGGAAACCGTGAACCAACCGCTGCTGTTCCTCGACGTGGACGGACCGCTCAACCCTTACGCGGCCCAGCCGGAGAGGCGCCCCGCCGGCTACACCACACTCAGAGTTCCCCGGAACGACGCCCATGAGGACGACAGGGGCCTCTTGTCCCGACGACGCCCCCTACGTGTCTGGCTCAACCCGGAGCACGGACGAAGTCTGCTGCGGCTCGGCTTCGAGCTGTGCTGGGCCACCACATGGATGGACGACGCCAACCGGTGGATCGCACCGGCCCTCGGCCTTCCGGAACTACCCTTCGTCGACTTCGGCGACGCCCTGCTCCAAGAACGCCCTGATGGAGTCCACTGGAAGACCGGACCGTTGGTGAACTACGCCAACGGCCGTCCTTTCGCCTGGGTGGACGACGAGCAGAGCGGGCTGGATCAGACGTACATGACCGCCCACCACCAAGGGCCCGGGCTCCTGCACCACGTCAACCCGCGGATCGGCCTACAGGAGAACGACTTCCGCGCACTCGCTGACTTCGCCCACTCCCTGGCCACCTCACCCGCTCTTCAGGCTGCTCCATACTTGGAGCAAAGTTCTTTGCGGGACAGTCCTTACTGAGGTTTTCGTTAGTTCTGTGGTTGTTGGGGGTGGATTGTCAGTCCGGTGTGGGTGAGGAAGGACCAGGGGAGTTGGTCGTCGGAGCAGAC
>NZ_JBIAUP010000022.1:0-99222 GCF_042892945.1 Streptomyces sp. NPDC001678
CAAAAAAATAACACCCGGCGCGCCGGGCCCCTCAAAAAAATCCCCCGGGGGGGGGGGGGGGGCCGGCGGGGGCCCCCCCGGGGGGGGGGGGCCCCGCCCCCGCCCCCCCCCCCCACCCCTCACCGCACTCCTCACATCGTGAGGAGCACACCCCCGTACGACACCCCCGCGACGACCACCCACGAGCACAGCCCCAGCGCCGCGACCCGTCCGCCCGTCCGTACGAGCGAGGGCAGGTGCACCGCGCTGCCCAGCCCGAAGAGGGCGGCGGCGAGCAGCAGCTCCTGGGTGTGCGCCGCCGCGTCCAGCGCGCCGCCGGGCAGCCACCCGGTGGTGCGGAGGGCCACCGTGGCGAGGAAGCCGAGGACGAAGAGGGGAACGAGCGCGGGCCGCTTGCCCGTGGCGCCGGTGGCACCCGTGGCCCCGGTGGCACCGGTCACGGAGGCCTGTCGGCGCTGCCGTACGGACACCGCCACCGCCGCGACCAGCGGCGCCAGCAGCGCCACCCGCATCAGCTTGACCAGCACGGCCTCGCCGAGGGCGGCGGGCCCGGCGGTCTGCGCGGTCGCCACCACCTGCCCGACGTCGTGGACGCTCGCGCCCACCCACCGTCCGAACTCCGCGTCGCCGAGCCCCAGCGGATGGTGCAGCAGCGGCAGTACGGCGATGGCGAGCGTGCCGCACAGCGTCACCAGCGCCACGGACGTCGCGACGTCCTCCTCGTCGCTGCCCGACACCTCACTGACCGCGCCGATCGCGGAGGCCCCGCAGATGGAGTAGCCGGTGGCGATCAGCAGCGGCTGGTCGCCGCGCAGCCCGAGCCGGCGGCCGAGCCACAGCGTCCCGAAGAAGGTCGCGGCGACCACCGCGGCCACCATCGCGACGGTGGCCCAGCCCAGCCCGAGCACGTCGTCGAGGCTCAGCTTGAGCCCCAGCAGCACGATGCCGACGCGCATCAGCCGCTTCCCGGCCAGCGTCAGCCCCGGCTTGCCGGCGCCCCGCACCCGGGCCCGTACGCCGGGCAGATGGGCGGCGGCGATGCCGAGGACGACGGCGGCGGTGAGCATGGGAACGGCGGGGACGAGCCGGTGGGTGCCCCAGGCGAGGGCCACGCCGACGGCGGCCATGGCCAGCCCGGGCAGCTTTCCGCGTACGGGCCCGAGGACGGACCGTACGGGCGCGCCCGACGCGGTGGGGGCCGTGGGGGCGGAGGTCCGGGAGTCGACGACCGCCATCAGAACTCGTCGGCGGGCAGGTCGTACACGCGCCGCACGCTGGAGCCGAGCCGGGAGACGTCGGCGCCGTAGACGTGGAGGGAGATGGCGACGGTCGAACAGGCGTTGCGCACCCGGTGGATGTCGCCGGGCGGCGCGAAGCCGCAGACGTCGCCCTGCCGGTTGACCACGTCCTCGGTGGCGATCAGGCGCGCGGTCGGGACGTCGGGGACGAGGCGGTAGCGGCGCTCGCTCTCGGTGCCCTGGTGGACGCCGGTGACGCACCAGGAGACGTGGTCGTGGATGGCGGTCCGCTGTCCGGGCATCCAGACGAGCGCGACGACGGAGAAGCTGCCGTCGGCCTCGGCGTGGAGGATGTGCTGGCGGTAGCGGTCGGGGTCGCCCTCGCACTGGGCGGGGGTGAGCAGGTCCGGGGCGCCGAGGTGGGCCGCGAGGCGCTCGCCGACGAGGTAGGCCGTCGCGTCGGGCGCCAGACCGCGACCGACGGTCTCACGGATCTCGTCGACGAGCCGGCCGAGGCGCGCGGTCGTCGCTGTCGCTGTCGTCGTCGCTGTCGTCGTCGTTGTCGCCGTCGCCGCTGTCGTCGGGGGTGCGGTGGGGGTGGTCATGGGTGCAGCGTCGGGGCGCCCGATCCATCACGTCCAACGACAGTTCTTTACGCGACCGCCAACACCCGCTTATGGGTACATGGACACCCGGAACGGGAACTCAGCACCCGACCCGCCGCGCCGCGACGGCCTTGAGCTCGTCGAGGACGAGCGCCGTGGCCGGAATGCGCAGGTGCTCGCGGAGGACGTAGGCGGAGACCTGCCGCCGGCAGGCCGGGTCGAGGGCCCGTCCGGTGATCTTGTCGTGCCGGAGGAAGGACAACACCAGCCCCGGCATCATCGCCACCCCCAGCCCCTCGGCGACGAGCGACTGCACGACGAGGTTGTCGTCCGTTGTGAACGCGATGTCCGGAGCGAAGCCCTGCTCGGCGCACTCGTGGAGGAAATTGGTGCGGCAGCGCAGACAGCCGGCGATCCAGCGCTCCTCCGCCAGGTCGGCGAGTTTGACGGCACGGCGGCGGGCCAGCGGGTGGCCTATCGGCAGCAGCACCGTCAGCTGGTCCTCGAACAGCGGTATCTCGACGAGCTCGTCGGGGACCTGTTCGTGCAGGCCGGGGTAGGTGAAGGCGAGGGTGATGTCGCACTCGCCGCGCACCAGCCGGCGCAGCGAGTCCGGTGGCTCGCCCTCCTGGAGCTCGACCCGCACCCCCGGGTGGTCGGCCGCCAGCCGGGCCAGCGCCTCGGGTATGAGGGTGGCCCCCGCGCTGGGGAAGGCGCACACCCGTACCCGCCCGGCGCGCAGCCGGGTCAGGGAGCTCATTTGCCGTTGCGCAGCGGTCAGGCTGTCGAGGATGACCTCCGCGTGCCGCGCGAGGGCCTCACCCGCCTCGGTCAGCCGCATCCTCCGCCCGACCCGGGTGAACAGCGGCGTGCCGACGGCGCGTTCGAGGGCCTTCATCTGCTGGGTGATCGCAGGCTGCGTATACCCCAGGGCCCGGGCGGCGGCCGTGTAGGACCCCGCGGTGACGACCGCGTGGAAGGTCTTGATGTGCCGGGAGTCGAACACGCCGGAATCATAAGCGGAATTTGGGATAGGGGGGTGGGGAGGGGTGGCTTACTTCTGGATCAATCAACATTTCCGGCATGGTGGACTTATGCATCGTTACACCTCATACGACTCGGTGGAGCTGGCCTACCGGGTCCTCGGCGAGGGCGCCGGCCCACCCGTCGTCTGTCTGGCCGGCGGCCCCGGCCGCGACGCCGCGTACCTCGGCGACCTCGGCGGGCTGGACGCCCACCACACCCTCGTCCTCCCCGACGGCCGCGGTACGGGCGCCTCCCCGCCCTCCCCCGACGTGGCCGGCTACGCCTTCCCCGCCCTCGCCGAGGACGTCGAGGCGCTCCGCGTCCACCTGGGCCTGGAACGCTTCGCCCTCCTCGCCCACGACGCCGCCTGCGCCACGGCCCAGGCCTACGCCGCCGCGCACGGGGAGCACCTGACCCACCTCGTGCTGGTCGCCCCCGGCTCCCGCCTCCAGGGCGAACTCCCCACGGACGCCGAGGAGATCTTCGAGTCCCGCAGCACCGAGGACTGGTGGGTCGACGCCTACGTGGCCGTCCACTCCCTGCGCGACGCCGACGACCTCGTCGAGGTCCGCTCCCTCCTCCGCCGCGCCGCCCCCATGGCCTACGGCCGCTGGGACGCCGCACAACGCGCCCACGCCGCCACCGAGCCGACCCAGCTCAACCCCGTCCCCCGCGCCGCGTTCTGGCAGGGCGTCGACGAACCCCTGCGCCTGGCCCTCCTCCACGGCCTGCGCGAGGTCCACTGCCCGGCGCTGGTCGTGACGGGCGACCTGGACGCCGTCACGGGCATGCGCGCGGGCGAACTCGTCGCCGCCTCCTTCCCCCGCGGCGTGGTGCGGCCGCTGCACGGGGTGGGGCACTACCCGTGGGTCGACGAGCCGGAGATGTTCCGTCCGCTGGTGGAGGAGTTCCTGCGGGGAGTGAGCGCGTGAGGGCGTTCGGGCACTCGTGGTGCGCGGGCGTGACTGGCGCATGTCCGCCATATGACAGTGGCCTCCGCACCATTGAAGCGGGGCCGGGGTGAACGTAAGGTCGTAGCCGTCGGGGAGGCGCGCAACGCTCCCACCCGGCCGTGTGCCCGAGTGGCTTAGGGGCTCGCCTGCAAAGCGAGTTACGCTGGTTCGATTCCAGTCACGGCCTCTGGTTCAGCGGTTCCAGCGATTTCAGTGGCTCCAGCGGTTTCAGTGGCTCCAGCGGTTTCAGCGGTTTTGCGCCCAGGGAATGTTCAGCCAGGGGCTGGCCGGGTCGGTGGTGAGCACGCGGTGCGCGGCGAGCGCGTCCTCGTACCACCTGCCGAACTTCTCCTCGTCGAAGTGGAGGCAGCGCCCGAGGACGTAGCCGGCGGAGAACTCCTCCCACGAACCGTACGCGGCCTTGGCCGCGATCCCGGCGCGCAGCACCGCCTCCTCGGCCTCGTGCAGGGTGCAGTACCGCGCGGCCAGCCCCCAGCGGGCCATCCCGGCGGCGCGCCCGTAGTCCCATGCCGCCGCCGTCCGCACGTACGCGCCCTCCGCGAGCAGACCGTCCGCGCGGAAGCGGGCCTCGTAGCGCGCGATCCGCCCGATCAGCTGGTGGATCTCCGCGATGTACCCCTCGACCTCCTCCTCGGGAAGGGCCTCGCCCCGTGTGACGCCTTCGAGGGTGATCCGGGTCTCCCCCGCCTGCTCGGCCCTGCGCCGCAGGACGCGCTCGGCCGCCCGGCGCCAGTGCTCGACGTCGACGAGTCCGGGGAAGTCCATCGCCATGGCACGGCGGACGCCGAGGGCGAACTCCCACGGGCCGTCGACCATGTCGGCGTCCAGCAGCCTTTCCTGGACTCTGCGCCAGCCCTCCCGGTCGGTGAAACCCCACTCCTGCTCGAGCCGGTCCTTCGCGTGGAAGTAGCCGCCCCAGTGGTAGGCCATGGCATTCCACAGCTCACCGTTGTCGACGAAGAGCAGGGCGGTGAGGGCCAGACCCTGAGCGAGTGGGCCGTGCAGCGGGCCGCCGACGGTCAGGGCACGCAGTTGACCACGCCGGTCCGGGCAGCCGCAGGTGGACGTACGGACGCGCTCGGCGTGCCATTGCCAGATCTCCCGGCCCGCCGGGTTCGCCGGGATGGCGGCCTCGCAGGGGCTGCCGGGGTTCACCACCAGGAACGGCGGGTCGCCGGGTTCCCACACGCGGGCGTACCAGCCCAGGGAGTATCCGCAGAAGACGGGGTCCTCGACGGGCGCGGGCAGCATCCCCTCGGTGAAGACCGCGAGGCAGGGGGTGCCGGTCTGCGGGTTCCAGTAGGGGGCGAAGGGGACGGTACGGGTCTCGGCGTCGGCGTTCGCCCGGGGGACGGCGAGGAAGAGCCTCGTCTCGGCCAGCACATGGAAGTACGCGTCCCAGTCGCCGCGCACCCGCGCCTCGTACAGCTTCTGCTCGACGTCGCTCGGCGCCTGCCACGGCGCGACGGCCGCCCGCGGCGCCCAGCCCCCGGGTCGTTGCCCTGCTGCCGCGCCTGTCGTGTTCCACAACCCCATGGCCACGACCCTATCGAGCACTGTTCGGGCACCGTTCGAGCGACTCCGGGGTCACCCAGCGATAGCGGACACCACGGCCCAGGCGGCGACCAGCATCCCCATAGCGACGGCGTAGGCCCCCTTACCCCTGCCGCCCTGGGCCGTCAGCCCGTACGTACCGAGCACTCCGGCGACGGGCGCGGTGACCATCGGTATATAGGCGACGGCGTTCTGCCCGGCGGCGGTGCAGATGGCGCGGGTGTCCCCGTCGAAGCAGCCGTCGCTGGCCATGACGTTGAGGGGGAGGAGAAGGAACGTGAACGCCGCGAAGACCCACAGCACGACCCCGCCGAGGTACTTCAGCACGAGGGTGGTGGGGTCGCTGCCGGGGTCGATGTCCGTAGTGTTCGTTGCCATGCGGCCGACGCTATGCGGGGCGCGGTGGCGGGCGTATCCGTCGGCGTACTCAGCCGGGGAGCGCGCTCGTACGGACGTACTCAGACACTGCGTGACTGCGTCAGCGTGGACCACGCTCAGCGGATGTGCGGGGCTACGGCCGCTACAGCAACCCGAGGTCGTCGAGCTCCTTGTACAACGCGGAACGGGGCCCGTCGACGCCCTTCGCCACGGCCGTGGATCCCGCCGCCTTCGACTCCTGCGACATCTTCGACTCCTGCGACGTCTTCGGCTTCTGTGCCGTCTTCGACTGCTGCGCCGTCTTCGCCCGCCGGTCGCGGAAGACCCAGGCGCCGACGACGCCGCCGATGAGACCCCCGAGGTGCCCCAGCCAGCTCACGCCCGGCGTACCGGGCAGGACGCCGGTGAAGATGTAGGCGAAGGACGCCGCCATGACCACGCCGACGAGGCTGTCGATCAGGTGCCGGTCGAAGAAGCCGCGCACCACCACGTACCCGAAGTACCCGAAGACCAGCCCGCTGGCCCCGGCCGTCCCGGCGCCGGGGCTCTCGAAGAACCAGATCATCAGCCCGCTGACGACGGCGACCAGCAGCGTCAGCCCGAAGAACCGCGCCACCCCGCGATACGCGGCGAGGAAACCGAACACGAACAGCGGCCCGGAGTTGGCCTCGATGTGCGCCCAGCTCCAGTGCAGCAACGGCGCGGCGAGGATGTCGGGCAGCCGCCCGGGCTCGCCGGAGATCACCGAGTAGCCCTTGGACAGCCCGTAGTCCCCGGCCCAGTTCGCCAGCTGCACCGCCCAGACGACGGCCAGGAACGCGAACATCACGAAGAACGCCTTGCGCGCCTCGGCGACCATCTGCTCGGCGCTGACCGGCGCCGCCGTCCCGCTGCTCATCACACTCAACCCATTACCCATGACGCATGACCCATGACCCATTCGCAGGAGCCGCCCCATCCCTACGACGGTTCCGCGCCCCCATGTCGTGCGTACCCTACGAAACGATGACGCACCCGGCACAACGGGGAGCACCCGGCCCGGCAGGCGCCGGAGCCGGGTGCTGCGATCACCTCGCGACTGACGCGACCGGCTCGGGTATGGCACACGGCGCCCCCTGCGGGAGCTCCAGGGCAACGCGACGCCGCAGGCTCCACCACCTCCCCCGGCTCAGCAGTTCGGCCACGCACCGGGCCGCCGCGCGGTCGGCGGCACTCCGGTCGCGCGGGGCGGGTACGACGGCCTGCGGCAGACCGGGCGGCCGCAGGCCCCCGTAATCGGTGAACCGCCGCACTCCACACGTCCGGCAGCGCCGCCCGACACCGCAACGAACCTCCCCCACCCCCGCCTCACAGCCCGGCATAACGCTCCGCCGCCTCTCGCGGGAGTACGGTCCACAGCCTGCAGCCGGCGAGAGGGCTCTCCGCCGCCGCGAGCCCGACGAGTCCGCCGCACTCGCCGACCACGGATTCGAGCATGGCCAGCGCCTCCCGCCGGTACGCCCGGCACGCCTTGCCGGCCTCGACGGCGTGCTCCTGGTGCTCGTCGAACACGGTCAGCCGCAGCACGCCGAAGCGCCAGCGGACGGCGAGGCTGACCTCACGCCCCGGGGTGAACGTATAGGCGTTCCCGAGGAGTTCGGACGCGACCAGGGCCCCGAGCTCGGCGAGCCCGTCGAGGCCGTGCTCGGTCAGCAGGCGCTGAACGACGGTGCGGGCCATGCCGAGACAGTAGGAACCTCCGGGGAGACCGAGGGAGTAGTTGAGATTCGCGCGGGTGGGAGGGAGCGGGGGCGCGGCCGGACGGGATTCGGGCAGGCAGGAGCGATGAGGAGTACTCATGCGCGGACTCCAAGCACGTTCGAATGGTGGGGAGTTCTGATCGCTCACGCGCGGACGACGACCGGTGGCCCGCCTCCCTGGGCGCGAGCACACCTCACCCCAGGGAGGGCGGGCATGCTCACGCGGTGCTCTTCCGGCGCCACGGCGTGTGAGTCGAGCGATACCGACGGTAGCGCATCCGCGCTTACGTTGCGCCACCTATGGAAAACAGTTCTCCAGATGGATCGTGCTGCCCTCCGGAGGGCAGACTGTGGCCCTACGGAGAGAGGTGACATGCCACCAAGAAGCGATCCCACCGTCCGTCAACGCCGACTCGGCATCGAGCTCCGCAAGCTCCGCGAGGCAGCGGGCCTCTCAACGCAGGAGGCCGGAGCGCTCCTTGGCGTCAACCGCACCCGAATCCCGAACATCGAGTCCGGCCGGTTCGGTATCAGCCCGGACCGGGCCCGCACTCTCGCGAGCCACTACGGCTGCGTAGACGGCCAGTTGATCGACGCCCTGGCCGCCATGGCCAAGGAGCGCAACAACCAGTGGTGGGAGTCGTATCGGACGCTACTCCCGCCATCGTTCATGGACGTGGCCGAGCTGGAGCACCATGCTGTCGCGATGCGGATGCTCGTCATGATGCACATCCCCGGCCTTCTCCAGACCGCCGAACATACACGCGCGCTCTTCCAGAGCTCCCTCGTCTCCCTACCCCCGGACGACGTCGAACGACGCGCCGTCCACCGCATGCGGCGCCAGGAGATCCTCACCCTCCGAAAGGACCCGCCGAAATTCACGGCGATCATTCACGAGGCGGCTCTGCACATCCAGTTCGGCGGCCCGAGGGTCACTCGCAACCAGTTGAACCACCTCCTCCACATGAGCGAGCGGGACAACATCACCATCCGAGTCATCCCCTTCGAAGTCGGCGGCTTCGCCGGCCCGGGCCAACCGATCCTCTACGCCGACGGGCCAGTCCCCCAGCTGGATACCGTTCAGCTCGACAGCTTTCACGGCTCGACCTTCATCGATTCCCGCTCAGACCTTGCGGACTACCAGGCACTGCTCGACAGGATGGAGGCACTTGGCCTTCCCGAGGACCAGACACGCGACTTCATCCACAGCATTGCCCAACGAATCTGAACACGAGGACAAGATGAGCGAGATCTGCTGGCAGGAACCCTTATGCGGCGGCAACGGCGGCAACACCTGTCTCCAGATAGGCCACACGGCCACCGGCACCCCCGTCCTCCGCGAGACGACGCACCCCACCGAGCTGATCACCACCACCCACCAGGGCCTCAGCAACCTGATCGAGGCGGCGAAGCGCGGCGAGTTGGACCACCTGCTGTAGACGCTCGTGAGGTCAGCGGGTGCCCTGGTCCCCCAGCACTCGCATCTCGCCACGTATGCGCGAGGTCTTCATCGCCAGTTCGTCGAGGTCTACGGGTCCGCCGTTGAGGACCGAGACGGTGGCCACGGTGCTGCGGTCACTCCAACCGCAGACGGATATCGAACCGGACTGCCCGGAACGGGTGTAGGCATACACCTCGCAGGACAGGGGCTCCTGGGCACCGGGTGGTGTGAACTCTCTGGCGGGCGTGGTGACCGTAACACCTTCGTTTTCGTTCATGCCCCGGAACGTGCTGTCCAGTGCGCGCTGCGGGTCGTCGATCTCTCCGTAGGACCCGGCGGCCATGAGCGTTTGCTGCCCCTCGCCCGAAGTGGCGGTGTACTGACCTCCCACCGTCTTCATATTGTGCTCGTTCCTGCCGTTCCTCTCGTCCGCGAGGCTGTCGTCCATGGTCTGACTGAGGTCCTTGACCAGGGTGTACTGGCCGTCCAAGAGGGTTCGCGGCACAGAGAGCCGATAACGCTCGGATTCCTTGCCACCATCGCGACCGGACGCAGGAGAAGACGCTTGGTGCCGGTGGTCCTGGCCGTAGGAGGTTATGTACGACAGGACCCCTCCGAGGGCAGGCAAGCCCAGCACCACGCCGGCGACTATCCCGACGATCGCCCCGGGGCCGAGCCGTCGAGGAGCGGGTGCCACAGGCTGCGCAGGCGCTCCCCATGCTCCAGGCTGCGCGTACGGCGTGCCGTAGTACGGCTGTTGTGGTCCGTGCGACTGCGGTGCCGAGTACGGCTGCACCGCTGGAGGCTGGGGCGGCTGAGGTGGCGGCGTCGTCATGGAATGGGATTCCTCTCGGAGGGCGGGGGGTGAAGATCGCTCACGCAGTCTCGACGAGGACCTTATGACGACAGGCCGAAGAGGACATGAGTCCGGATACTCAGATCGGAAGTGATCGTTCACCCACGGTCCAACGGTCATCACCGCCGAGTCCGCCCGAAGCCACCACGTGGGGGCCATGAGCCGGGCAGGGGACCGGAGGCCCGAACCCGACGGTGACGGAGACCTCGAACTCGACTTCGTGCACCCGACTTCCGGCCTCAAGACGCGCTTACAGATCGGCGTCCGCCTGGCGGGCACGCACCTACTGCTCCTCGAACTCATCGCGGCCGATCTCCTGACCCACCAGCTCCGGGTCGAAGCGGTCGACGATCGGCGGATTGAACGGCCAGTCGTCGGGCCCGCTCCTGACGGCACTCCCGTCCTCGGCGAGCTCCACTTGCCGGGTCCGGCGCCCATCGGCCCCGATCTCCATCAGATAGACGGCCAAGTCTTCATCGCTATCCTCGCCGTCCCAGCGCCGCCGCAGGTAAACGACCTCCCTGCCGGCAAGGGCGCCGAGCCCGGGAAGCCCACGCTGAGCGTCACGCTTGGCACGCAGACCGTCCAGCCCGAGCGGCATGCGGGGCGCGTCGATTTCGACTTCCTCCAGTTCATTGGCCTCGCGCCAAGCCACCGTCTCAAGGTCGGCAGCCATCACCCACCCGCCCCGCGCCGCTCGCCGCCACCCTCTCCCCATGGCATCGTCGAAACGGCAGATCAGCAGCCGAGGGGAGCACGCCATGGCCGGCCTCGTACGCAAGAGCTTCACTTCGCCAGAAGAAATCCGCCCTTTCCAGGGGGACAAAGGGCGAATGGAGCTGGTGGAACTGGGCGGCGGCTCGGTGGGCCGGGCAACGTTCGAACCGGGCTGGCGCTGGTCCGAACACGTCAAGCCGATCGTGGGAACCGACAGCTGCCAGGCCGCCCACGCGGCCTATGTCATCTCGGGCCGCATGAAGGTCGTCATGGACGACGGCGAAGAGGCGGAATTCGGCCCGGGCGACTGCATGATCTGCCCACCGGGCCACGACGCCTGGGTCCTCGGCGACGCCCCCTGCGTCATGATCGACTGGCAGGGCGCCACGAACTACGCCAAGGGCTAAGGGGCCACGCCAAGACTCCGTCGCATGACGCGACGCATCTCGTTGAGCTGATCCCAGGCCCCGTTGATCTGAGTACGAGCCTGCTCCAGAGACTCGTCCTCTTGCCGCGGCGGTATCCCGCCGTCGAGGCGCTTGAGGACCCCGTACAACCGACTGAGCCCGAGGTTGACTTCGTGGGCGATGGTCAGCACGTCGTCCGGTACACGCATCTGCGCCTCCGAGTGCCGCGCGCGATGCTCGCGCCGCGCGTCATCCAGGCGCGACCGCAGCTCATCGGTGGCACAGCCGGCTTGGAGTGAGTACCAGAAGTTGTTCAACTCGGAGTGGTAGTCGAGGGAGGCGGTGTTCAGCATGACGTAGCAGGCCCGAAGAGCTTCGGCAGCCGCGCTCTCCGCCTCGTACCGCCGTTCGTCCACACGCTGCCGTTCCGCGTGCTCCAGTTCCTTGGCTTTGGCCTTCTCCGCGAGCCGCTGCGTCATGAGCCCCGACACGAGCGTGCCCAGGATGCCCAGGAACGCGATCACCACAGGAATCACCGAACCGTTCACCCACTCCCCCGACCCCGCGAATCACGCTGAAGCGAGCCACATGCGCGGCAGCGGCCAGAAGCGCCCCGATTCACCGATGCCCGGCGCCCACCGCTGATGTGTGCGGCACGTCCCACATCCACCACTTCTCGGTGCACTGGCGAAGTGCTGCCCAAAAAATCTGCTCCCAGGGTCCGGAAGGTTCAGTATTGATCTACAACCTTTCCGTCAGGTACGCGAAAACACGCCGACACAACGGTTACCAGGATTCCGGATTCTTTACTCGCCTTCGGGCTGTCGTACTGGGCGGATCTCCTCTTGTCCATGAAGGTAATATTGACGGAGAATTTTGACTTGGCTGAATCTGCCACCAACTCTAGATTCTGCGCCAGGCTCTTGTCTCGCCCATAGCTGACAAGCTTCCATCCCCGCTTTGGAAGCGCCTCTTTCAGCTGCTCCATCGAACGCTCCATATCCTCTTCAGGAACGCCCCAGACAGACCACGGATGATGAATCTTGTACAGATGACGGGAGTCCTCTTCGCAGCGCAAAACCCCGGGCCAAGTAGCACTCGTCTGACCTTTTAGCCCTATGGCATCAAAAATCTCGCTGGAGAGCGCCTTGGCTTCCTGTCGCGCCATATCGACATCTTTGACATCCGCAGATCTGTCCACTTTTTTGGAATTATCCATCATTCCACACCCTGAAGCGAAAAGCAAAGCGGCCGAGAGCACAGCGATCACACTGTGGAACCTGATTCCCCTCTTGGCCTGGATACCTTTAGTCACGCGTCACCGAGCCGTAATTACCGGTCACCACAGCCGCTTGATTCTGAAGGCTGATGGAGTTCTTTTCCCAGTAACCCCCGTGATCCTCGGAGTCGGTCTGCATAATATTCGCTCCGAAGTCACGGTCGGAAGGGACGTTTTGAGTTATTCGCCTGGCTTCCGGATCTGGAATATATGGCGAAATATCACTGTCACCACCCAGCCCCACTATCTTCCCTCCGATGGGAACCTTGTCGTTGAGCAAAGAAGCAGCTTCGGACCACACATGCCCCTTAGGAGCATCCAATTGGCTGGCATGGCCGACGAGCATCCCCGGACTAGCCACCGCGATAATATCGTCAGCCCCCAGCCCATCCTTAATGGAAGCAGCTCCCACCGCAGTTGTCCCGTAGCTGTGGCCAATAACAGTGGTATGGCTCGCGTCGGGGCCGCCCTGGGCCGTTTGAACACCATCCAGAAACTGGCTCAAGATCGGCGCCGCCCTATGTGCGTACGACTTTGACGCCGCCTCGGGAACGAGGTCGCCATTGTGGGTGGGATAAGCACTCTGAGGAGCACTGTAACCGATCCACGTAATGGTCGAGACCGACGGATCGCCCGGCATTGCCTTACTGGCTGCCCAAAGTCTTGCCATCCGGTCAATATCCCCGGCCGCGCCGCTCAATCGAGCTGTGGTACCGGGAACATAGACAGCCGTATGGTCGGCGGTATCGGGATTTCCATTGGCGACTATGGCACGCCCAAGACCCTTGGAATCAAAACCCAACAGGTAAGCATCGGGAAGCCCATTTTCCCCTACCTGATCAAGCCTGTCCTGAACTGCCTTCATGCCGGATATTTGTTCCTTGAGGGCCTTCTTCTTGGTTTCCCATTCCTCCCATGGGCCACCCCCTTGAATAGGGAGACCGGTTATCGGGTTGTATCGCCGAGCGTACTTGCCCGGCGGGTTCTCCTCAAGCTCCTTCAGATCCTCTTGGGCCTTAAGATGAGCTTCGGCCAGCACAATTCGATTCGCTTCGTCACGGACGGGCGAAGGCAAACCGTCCAATCGGCCGATGCTTTCCGGGTAAAGCACCGAGTACTCATCTCGCTCCGCCTGGGACAGGCTCCTCCACCACTCGGCGTTCTGCTTGGGTGACTTGCCCTTGGGAATCTTCGAACCGGAGAAGTGCTTGCCTGTAGCAGCGCGCAGTTCCTTGATGTCTTGGACGACATCCGACCAGTCGGTCTTCTCCAGACTCGGGTCGGCCTGGAGCTTGGACAGAACCCTGGCGTAGCGGCCATCGATTTCGGCCGCTTCCTTGAGGGCATCGCCGATGCGATTGGCGATGTCCTGGGCCCTGGCCTGGTTCGGGTCCGGAGTGCTGTCGGGCTTCAGCAGGGACGGCATGGCCCCTGGTGCAGCCGGCACGGGAAGCAGTGGGGACGGCGTCGACGGGCTCTTGGGAAACTCGACGGAGCCGTCGGGCTTGACCGTGAACTTCAGGGCCTGAGCGTCTTCGAGCGCCTGCTTGAGCTTGCGTTGGGGAACTACAAGCTCTTCGGCCAGGCCCGTGAGTGCCGTGCGTACCATGCCGCACTCGGCATGGATGTACTGGTAGTTCTTGCTGAGCCGCCCCAGATTGTTCCTGACCTCATCAGCTGCAGCGCCCTGCTGGGTAGCCCCCAGTCTGGCGACCATGTCGTGGTCTACACGGCCTCGTGCCGCGCTGGCGCGGTTACTGACCGCGCTCCAGCCCTCCGCCGCCTTGGTGAACTTGGAAGTGTCCAGGTTCTTCAGCTCATCGATGGTGACCACCGCGGTCACCGGCCCTTTGAGTAGTCGTCGATTTTCGAGCTGCTGCGGACGGCCTCGAATGAGGCTTTCACGGCGGCTTCGTTCTCGCCGAAGCTGGCACCGGCCTTCTTCAGATTGCCGCTGAGCCTCTGACACTCGCTGCGGACCGCGCCAAGGCGCGTCTCCCAAGTGCCGAGGATCGCGCTCAGCGCTGCCGCACTCGCGAAGCCGGTGGTGCCGGCCTTCATCCCGTCGTGCGCATGGCCGAGGTCGCCGAGCGCGGTGCCCATGTCCTGATGCAACTCATCCGCGACGCCTCCGGCGGTGATCCACGGCGTGACACTCGCTTTGTGGGTGCCGCTGCCTCCGCCGCTGGGTGCGGCGGAGGCCAGGAGTATTCGCGATTCCGCGGCTGGCTGCTGAAGTTGGGCGTCCGTCATCGTGAATCCTGGAGGGGGGAAGGGGAAGAGGGGTGAGGAGGCTCTTGCCATGCCGGTGTCGGTTACTTGGGGAATGCCCTGCGTCGACGAGTGAAGAGGACAGACGCCCCCGCAACGAGGATCACCGTTGTCGCTACGCCTACGGCCAGTACGTTGCGCTGGGAGAACAAACCATCGCTGTCCTTCTCGGGCTCCGCCGCTTGCCGGTGCACTGAGTCCCCACCACCGCCCGTTGCGCCGGGGGCCGGTGGCTTCGCCGCTGCGAGCTCGGGGAGGGGGCTGACATCGGCGGGGCCGGGGTCGCCGGGGTTCTGGAGGGCGATGCGGGGGCGGACGACGCCGTAGCCGATGGAGTCGCTGCGCTTCTCGCCGCTCTTGGGGCCACCGGCGGTATTAATCAGGACACGGAGGACCTGGTTGGCGGTCCAGTCGGGGTGAGCGGACCAGAGGAGGGCGGCAGAGGCGGAGGTCAGGGCGGTGGCGTCGCTGGTGCCATCACCTGCGCACAGGCCGCTGGTACCGTCCGTACATGGCGCCACCATGTCTGCGCCTGGGGCTGCAAGGGCCACTTGAGGCCCTCTTTGGGACCAGGGAACCGCTTTGATCTGACGATCGACCGCAGCCACGCCGACGACCCCTCTCGTCGCTGCGGGATACTGCACAGGGTTGCCCTTGTCACCCGTGTTCCCTACTCCTGCGAAGACCAGCTTCCCCTTGGACAGCGCATAGTTGATGGCATCGACCTCACCTGAAAACTGCTCAGGACCTGCCATGGAGATGTTGATGACTTTAGCTTCCGAGTCGGCGGCGTACCGGATCGCAGACGTAATCGCAGCTTCCTGCTCCTTGAAATTCTGCACCCCACCGACACGAAGCGGCAGAATCTTCGCACCAGGGGCCAGCCCGAAGGCCCCTTCTCCCTTGCCTGTCCCTGCGATGAACAAGGCCATCCGTGTGCCGTGACCATCGGTATCGGCGCCCGGATCCCCGCTTCGCCCCGAAAAGTCCTTCCCGGTGAGAACCTGCCCCCGCAAGTCCGATCGTGTCGCGTCGACCCCGCTGTCAATGACAGCCACGGTTACGTCGGCTCCAGTACTGGTCGACCACATCTCATCGGCATGCATCGCGTCCAGGTACCACTGCTGAGAGCGAATCGTGTCTGCTTCAGTCGGCAGAGCAGATGCAGCAAGAGCACAGAGCGCAGCAATAATGCACACAGCAGCTCTTCGCGTACCAGACCCAAAGCCCTCGCCGCGACGCATGTCCGTCCTCCTGTCCCTTCCGTGAATCAGTCAATGACTGGTGGGACAATCCGTCGATTGCCCTGTGACCAGGTCTCTTCTTCTTCGACCAGGTAATCAGGACGCCGGCCGCCTTGTGCACGCCTCTCTGTGGCACCCCCAATGGGGCTGGTCCCGGGGAAGCCGTAGCTTCGGCTCCCCTGGGTCGACGGATTACCATCCATCGCGGGGCGACTGCGGACCAAGCCCGTTCCACCAGAGGTGAATTCTCCAGCCGAGCCGGGACGCCGTGCGGAACCGCCCCCGACGACCCCACCAGGCTCCGTGGCCAAACGCCGGCCGATTGCCACACCCGATCCACGGCCGGCCGACCCGGCCGGGCCACCGAAAGCTGGTCCGGCGCCCATGGGCATTCGTCCCTGGGCCTGTCCCTGGCCCTCCCCGCCGATGACAGTGCCACGTGATGTCTGACCACCGGGAAGCTCCTGGCCAGGAGAGACAGACCGTCCACCGACAATGCCGGGTTCGGAAACACGAGGTACTGCCGTGCCAGGTCGCACCACGCCCACTCCTTGTCCAGTCGGCGCGACCGGGCGCATCGAGGGGGATACCCGACCTCCAACAGGTTGCCCCACGCTGGTTGCCACAGGCGGTGGAACCACACCCGGCGAAGACGGCGAACCACCAGCCGTACGACCTACAGCATGGGCGTCAGTCTCTCCCCTGGGCGTGGCGGGCGGGGAGGTGGGTACCGGAGTGACACTGTCGACCACCGTGCCCGTGCGCTCAGTCGGCAGGACGACACCACGGTGTTCGGGAGCCAGGCCAACCCTCGCCGTACCAGGGCTCACACCAGACAAAGCTGCATCACGGCGCTCCCCCCTTAGAGCAGGGGTAGCCACCGCACTCGTCGTCGAACCAGATGAAGCCCTACCTCCGCCGCCCTGCCGCCCATAGCCTTGCCCGCCGCCAGACGGACCAGCCGACGGGAGGTGACGAGTACGCTCCACGCCGTCGCTGGGCGGCGGCACGAATTCCTGCGGCATCGGCCGAAACGTAGGCCGCTCCCCCGTAGAAATCTGGTGTGCCGACCACGCATAGGACTGCGCCAGCCTCCGCATCAGCTGTGCCGCCTCTGCGCGATCGGCATCCAGCTGCCGCTGTGCCGCGTACGCCTGGGCCTGCGACGGGCCCGAAGCGGGGCCGGACGACAAGCCGCTGCCCTGGTTCGACACCGTCGGCGGGGCGATGGCACCCACCTGGCCCGGGTTGGCGCTGCGGAAGGATGCCAGGACGGTCTTCGACTCCGTCGAGACCTCCGGCATCGACGATTTGACCAGGGACAGGGTCTGCGCCGCCTCGATCATCCATGAGCCCGTGCGGTGGCTGTAGTCGCCCAGGCGGAGCGTCGCGTTGGCCATGTCGGCGCCCCATTCGCGGAAGGCGTCGCCGCCCTGGCCCTCCCAGTCGACCTTGGGCATTTCGGCTTTCAGGTCCTCGCCGAGCTTTTTGATGGCGACGGCCGCGACCATGAGCTTGGCGCCCAGGTTCTCGGTGCCCGACGGGTCCGCCTGCTCGATCATGGCGCGCAGTTGCTCGTGCGACATCGACTCGAAGTCCGATGTCGTGAACAAGCCGCTGCTCGGCTGCCGGATCAGAGGGGACGGGGTGGTCGAAGGGGGCGGGTTCATCGGCGTGGTCATCAGATCTGTCCTTCGTCGCTGCCGCCCTGCGGTCGGGGCGCCGGGGCTGTCCGCTTCGCGTTCGGGTCGTGGCCCGGCTCGTACAGCTCTCTCGTCCGGGCCTGGATCGCCCACATGCGGTCGCGGAGGTCCGCGTCGACGTTCGCGTAGCCGACCTTGGCCGCGTGGACCGCCGTGCCCAGGGCCTCGATCTGGTCGCTCAGGAGCTGGGACAGCGCCTTGAGTTGCGCGTGGACCCCGTTGTACGCGCTGTAGAGGGACTCGACCTCCGCGAAGCCCACGCCCAATTGCGCGGGCACCAGGTGATTGTCCGCTATGCGGTGCGGGGAGGCCTCCGTACCCTGGAGGTAGGTCAGGAGGGCGTCGACCCTGCCCTTGAAGGATTCGAGAGACTGCAGTTCCGCCCGCAGTCCCGATGCCCCGCCCACGCCCACACCCGCGCCCACGGTCTTCGCCCCGCCCCTCATGTCAGCCTGTCAGTTGTCTTGCGTGCAAGAGCCACAAGACTACTGACAGATACCGACATTCACCTGAGTACGCCTACTCAGGAAGCCACCGCCGCCGTCTGCGGCCTGATCGGCAGGCGGTTGACCGGCCGGCCCGTGGCCGCCCGCACCGCGCCCGCCACCGCCGCCGGGGAGGTGACGACCGGGGCCGCGCTGATCGCCTTCGCGCCGAAGGGGGCGACTACGTCCCGCTCCTCCACCAGCTTGACGATGTGGACTTCCGGCGCGTCCAGGGCCGTCGGGAGGGCGTACGACATCAGGTCGGGGCGGCGGACCTGGCCGGCGTTGGTGCGGAGGTTCTCCGACAGCGCGGCGCCCAGGCCCTGGATGACGCCCGCTTCGAGGCGGGCCCTCGCCTGGGCCGGGTTCAGGACGCGGCCCACGTCCTGGGCCAGGGCCAGTTCGACGACCCGTACCGAGCCCAGCTCGACGTCCACGTCCACCACGGCCCGTACCGCGCAGAAGGCCATGCCGACGAAGGCGTCGCCCTGGCCGGAGTCGTCCAGGGGCTCCGTCGGGTGGGGGCGGCACTGGGCCGTGGCCCAGAGTTCCTTGCCGTCGAGGGCCTCGGCCACCGTGGTGCTCAGGACGCCGTCGTACGACGTGATCTTGCCGTCGGCGATCGTCAGCAGCTCCGTCGACATGCCGAACTGGTGGGCCAGGGGCTGGAGGAGCTGCGTGCGGACCATTCTCGCCGCGCGCTCCACCGCGCCGCCCGAGACCCAGGTGTGGCGGCCGTGCGCGGCCGGGCCGCAGGGCGGCTGGTCGGTGTCGACCGGGGCGACGTGGACCTCCTCGATGCCCAGGACGTCCTGGACGATCTGCCGCGCCAGCGTCGCGAAGCCCTGGCCGGTCTCCACGGCGGCGCAGATGACCGTGGCCACCGAGCCGGAGACCTTCACCGTGGCCGTGGACACCTCGTCGGCGCCCTCCGCGCCCAGCATGTGGACCATGCCCACGCCGTAGCCGACGCCCCGGCGCACCGCGCCCGGGTCACCCGCGCCGTCGGGGCCGCCGGGCAGGAGCCAGTCGTCCTCGTTGCCGTCCGGGTCGTCCTTCGGCAACCCCGGCAGCGGGTAGTCGCGGACCGCTCGCAGGAGTTCGGCCACCGGGGCCGGGCAGGTGACGGTCTGGCCCGTGGGCAGGACGTCGCCCGTGGCCATCACATTGCGCATCCGCAGTTCCGCCGGGTCCAGGCCGAGCTGCGCCGCGAGCTTGTCCATCTGGCCCTCGTACGCGGCGCACACCTGCATGGCGCCCTCGCCGCGGACGTGCCCGGAGGGCGGGTTGTTGGTGCGGACGACCCAGCCCTCCACGAAGGCGTGCGGGACGACGTACGGGCCGCAGGCGAAGGCCACTGCCGCCGCCAGCGCGTCCGAGGAGGAGTCGGCGTAGGCGCCGCCGTCCATCAGGATCTGGGCCTCGACCTTGACCAGCTTGCCCTCGGCGTCCGCGTGGTGGCGGTAGCGCAGCAGGGTGGGGTGGCGGTGCGGGTGGCCGAGGAAGGACTCCTCGCGCGTCGCCACCAGTTTCACCGGGTGGCCCGTGCGCAGGGCGAGCAGTCCCAGGGCGAGCTGGACGCCCGGGTCCTCGCGGTCGCCCATGGCGCCGGGGACTCCCGTGACGACGACCTTGACGCGGTCCTGCTCCAGGCCGAGGCAGGCGGCGACGAGGTCGCGGTCGGCGTGCGGGTCGGTGGAGGCGGTGTAGATCTCGACGCCGCCGTCGGGGCGCGGCACGGCCAGCGCGGCCTCGGCGCCGATGGGGGCGGGGTCCTGGCGGCCGATCCGGTACAGGCCCTCGACGACGACCTCGCCTGTCGCCTCGGGGTCGCCGAAGCGCAGCGGGATGTGCCGGACCAGATTGCCGTCGGGGTGCAGCGGCTCGGCGGCGAACGCCTGCTCGGGGTCGGTGACCGGGTCGAGCGGCTCGTACTCCACCACGATGGCCGCGGCGGCGAGGCGCGCCGTGTCCGGGTGGTCGGCGGCGACGGCGGCGATCGGCTCGCCGTGGTGCCGGACCAGGTCGGATGCGAAGACGGGCCGGTCGGCGACGCCCCGGCCGTACACGGTCTCGCCCGGCACGTCGGCGTGGGTGACGACGGCCCGGACGCCCGGCATCGTCGCGGCCGCCGAGGTGTCGATCGAGACGATACGGGCGTGGGGGTGCGGCGAGCGCAGCACGGCCGCCCACAGCAGGCCCTCGGCCCACAGGTCCGCCGCGTAGGGGAACGTGCCCTGGGCCTTGGCCTCCGCGTCGACGGAGGGCAGGGAGACGCCGATGCCGAGGAGGGGCCCCTCGGGAGTGGCGGGCGGTACGGCGGTGGCGGTGATGACGGACGCCGGGATGTCGCCCGCGCCCGTGCCGCCCGCCATTCCGCCCGTACCGGTCATCCCGCCCATTCCCGTCATGCCGTTGCCTTTCCGAAGCCGCTGCCGGTGCCGCCGTCCCCGTACGGGCCGTCACCGTAGGGGCCGTTCCCGTACGGGCCGGTACCGCCACCGGCACCGTCGTATGAGCCCGTGGTGTACGAGCCGTCGCCGTACGCGTCCGTCCCGTACGCCCCTTCGCCGTACGCCCCTTCGCCGTACGGGGCTTGGGCGTACGCGCCGTCGCCGTACGGGCCGGGCTGCTGGTGCGGGATGCCCGCCCCGGCCGGACCCGCGTCCGGGGCCTGGAAGACCTGGGCCTGCTCCTCGTGCGTCGCCGGGTCCGCCTCGGCCGCCGCCTCCTCTTCCAGGGCGGCCGCCTCGGCGCGCTCGTCGGCGACCTGGCGCACCGCTTCGAGCACTCCCCGGTAGCCGGAGCAGCGGCAGAGGTTGCCGCAGATGGCCTGCCGGGTCTCCAGCTCGGTCGGGGCGTGGTTGCCCTCCAGCAGGTCGTGCACGGTCATCGCGAGACCGGGTACGCAGAAGCCGCACTGCACGGCACCGCACTGGGCGAGCGCCCGCTGCACGTCGGACGGCTGTCCGTGCGCCGCGAGGCCCTCGACCGTACGGACCTCCGCGCCCGCGGTCGTCGCCGCCGGCACCAGGCAGGACGCGACCAGCCGGCCGTCCACCTGGACGGAGCACGCGCCGCACTCCCCCTGCGAGCAGCCGTCCTTGGCGCCCGCGAGGCCGAGGCGCTCGCGCAGGACGTACAACAGCGACTCGCCGATCCACGCGTCCGTCACGGGACGGTCGGTGCCGTTGACGCGCAGGACGTACGAGGCACAGGGGTGCTCGTTGAGGGCGTAGGGCTGCGGGTCGGCGGGAGCCGGGATGTCGGCCTGCTGTCCCTGGGCTTCGGCCTGTCCTTGGGTCTCGGTCTCGGCCTCAGCCTGGTCGTGGCCTTCGGTTCGGGCCGGTGCGGGTTCCGGTGTCGGCTGCGTCCCGGCGTCGTGCGCGACTTCGGTGGCCCCGGGCTCCTCCGCCTCGGTCCCCGCCTCGGTCTCCGCCTCGGCCGTCTCACTCGCCTCACCGGTCACGGCGGGCTCGGCCAGCGCCGCGTTCTCCGTCACGGCGGGCTCGGCCGCGGCCGTCCACTCGCCGGTCGGATTATCGCCCGCATCGGTGACCGCGCGGTCGTCGGCGTCGACGCCGGCAACACCCGTTCCGTACCCGGCGGAAGCGTCCCGCGCGGCCGGTACGGACCACTGCCGCGCGGCGGAACCGCGCAGCGCGTACTCCCCCGACTCCTCCACCGAGTCGTCCCCGGCGGCCGGGACCGACCACTGCCCCGTGGCCCCGAGCCCCGGGTGGTCCAGCGGCTCCGGGTGGTTCACGGGTTCCGGGTGGTCCAGCGGCTCCGGGCCCGCGGGCTCGGCGACAGTGGCGACGCTCCCCGTGTCGTCCGCCGCGAAGGACACCTGCCACTGCGCGGTGGCGTGCGGATCGGCGGCACCGCCGTCGTCCGCGCCCGGCACGTGCTGGTCCGGCACGCGCTGGTCCGGAACATGCTGGTCCGGAATGTGCTGGTCCGGCACCAGCGCATGCCCGTCCGGAACGTGCTGGTCGTACGACGCGGCCGCGGGCTGGTGGTCGTAGGAGCCGGCGGCACGCTGCCCGTACGCGTCCCAGTGCTGCTGCGCCGGTACCTGCGGCACGTGCTGCTGAACGGGCGCGGGCGCGGGCGCGGCCTCCGGCTGCTGGTGCGGGACCTGGTGCTGAGCGGGGTGCTGGGCCTGGTGCTGCGGCTGGTGCTGAACGGAGTGCTGCGGCTGCTGCCAGGAGTCCACGGCCGGGGCGACCGGGGGCGCGTAGCCCGTGCCGGGCGCCGCCAGGGGGCCCCATCCCGCGCCGGCCCCGGGGCCGGTCTGGGCCAGGAGCTCGGGCGGGAGCTGGAGGAAGGTCGTGCCGTCCGCTTCCAGGCCCGCTCCCTGCGGGATCGGCTGCCAGCCGCCCGCGCCGGGCGCGGGGGCATGGGTGTGTCGCTGCTGGTCGTCACTCACGCGAGTGCCCTCCCCAGTGCTCGGCGGGCCAGGGTCGCCACCGTACGACGGAGATGCAGCACGGCCGGCGGCAGGGTACCGGGCTCGGCTCCGTCATGAGGGGCGTGAGGGTTGTGGGGATCAAGGGGGTCATGGGGGGACAACGGGTTCGGCACGGGGACCGGATCGGGGATGCACGCGGCCGCGACGTAGTCGCCGAAGGCGGCGAGGGCGTCCGGCGCGAGCGTGCGCTCGCCGTCCCAGTCGACGATCGAGGACACCCAGCGTTCGGCGTCGAAGGGCCGCAGCGGCATCGGCGCCACCGCGCCCACCGCGCAGCGCACGCCGCGCCGCGCCGGGTCGAGGACGACGGCGACGGAGGCGATGGCGCGGCCTGGGCCCATGCGGCCGGTGGCCTTGAGGAAGGTCTGGGGGGCGTGCAGCAGCGGTACGCGCACGTAGCCGATCAGCTCGCCGGGGCGCAGCATGTCGAGCCCGGCCAGCAGACGGCCGACGGGGATCTCGCGGCGCGCGCCACCGGGGCCGGCGATGACGAGCGAGGCCTCCAGGGCGGCCAGCACGGGCAGGGTGTCGCCGGTCGGCTGGGCGGAGGCGATGTTGCCGCCGAGGGTGCCGGCGTTGCGGATCTGGGGCGGTCCGGCGGCGCGGGCGGCGGCGGCGAGCGCCGGCATGAGGGCGGCGAAGTCCGGGCGGCCCATGCGGGCGTGGGTGAGGCCGGCGCCGAGCAGGGCGGCGCCGTCCTGGTACTGCCAGCCCCGGATCTCGTTGATGCGGCCGAGGCCGACGAGTCCCGCGGGGCGCAGCAGCCCGGAGTTGACGGCCGCCATGAGATCGGTGCCGCCGGCGACGGGCACGGCCGTGGGCATGGCGGCCAGTGCCGCCACGGCCTCGTCCAGCGAGCCCGGCAACGTCACCGTGTGCGCCGCCTGCGGTGCGTGCGTGGTCAACCCAGGTGCCCCTTCCCGGTGGGCCCGACTGTTCCGTCGGGCCCTCGCCGTACGGTACGTGCTGTCGGCCCGGACGTGGAAACTTTGGCACATCTTCCGGTTCCGCTGTCGCGAGGGTCCGCAAGCCGTGGTCGCGTGCCCGCCCAGGGCGAAAGTCCGGGTTGGGAGACTCTCACCACTGTGGGTGGTTTGCCAGCGTATTGCGGTGCTTGCTGACTCTTGTACGGCCCTTGTACGACTTACGGCAGTGTGTGGAGGACCACCGTGCCAGGGGCCGCCGCACGGTTCGTCACCTTCCGGCGCGGCTCACACGATCGGGGGCGCGCCCTCGATCGGGCGTCCGAGCACTCCGGGCCGGCGCTGCCAGGGGTGCGGCCCGCCGGGCGGGCGGTAGTCGACGCCGAGGGCGTCGAGCCGGGTGTAGTGGGCGGCCATCCGGCGTTCGAAGCCGGCGTGGTCGCGGGCGGCGGGGGCGGGCAGTGGGGACCACACGGTCTCGGCGAAGGCGGCCAGGCGCGGGAACGCCTGGTAGTCGAGGCGCCGCTGGTCCTCCATCACCTCGGTCCAGAGGTTGGCCTGGGCACCGAGGACCCGGGCGGCCTCGC
Organism: Streptomyces sp. NPDC001678; assembly: GCF_042892945.1. NCBI lineage: Bacteria > Bacillati > Actinomycetota > Actinomycetes > Kitasatosporales > Streptomycetaceae > Streptomyces > Streptomyces sp. NPDC001678. Next base: position 23,902 of record NZ_JBIAUP010000022.1, read on the forward strand.
TCTCCGTCAGCTCCGCCGGCACCGGGTCGAAGCGGTAGACGTCCTCCAGGGTGCGGACGTAGCCGATGGGCACGGGCTCGTCGGCGCCGGGCGCCTGGCGGTGGTCGAGGTAGACCTGCTGTTCGGGGCACATCACGACGTCATGACCGGCCCGGGCGGCGGCGATGCCGCCCGCGTAGCCGCGCCAGGACGAGACGGTGGCGCCTTCCGCCAGGCCCCCTTCGAGGATCTCGTCCCAGCCCACCAGCCGTCGGCCGCGCTCCGCGAGCCAGCGGTCGAAGTGGCGGATGAACCAGCTCTGGAGCTCGTCCTCGTCCGCCAGTCCCTCCGCCGCCATCCGCGCCTGGGCCGCCGGGGACGCCTTCCACTGGTCCTTGGGGCACTCGTCGCCGCCGATGTGGACGAAGGGGGAGGGGAAGACGTCGAGGATCTCGGTGAGGACGTTCTCGTAGAAGGCGAGGGTGTTGTCAGTGGGGGCGAGTACGTTCGGACTGACTCCCCAGGTGTCCCAGACGGAGAGGGCGGTGGTGTCGATGACGTCGGTGTTGCCCAGTTCGGGGTACGCGGCGATGGCGGCCTGCGAGTGGCCGGGCAGGTCGATCTCGGGTACGACGGTGATGTGCCGCTCGGCGGCGTACGCGACGATCTCCCGCATATCGTCCTTCGTGTAGTAACCGCCGTGCGGCCGCTCGTCCCACAACGGCGAGGCCCGGTGCCCGAGCTTGGTGCGGGCGCGCCAGGCGCCGGTCTCGGTCAGCCTCGGATAGCGCTCGATCTCCACGCGCCAGCCCTGGTCGTCCGTCAGGTGGAGGTGGAGGACGTTGAGCTTGTGGGCGGCGAGCAGGTCGAGGTAGCGGAGGACGCCGTCCTTGGGGAGGAAGTGCCGGGCGACGTCGAGGAGGACGCCGCGCCAGGCGAAGCGGGGGGTGTCCTCGATGACGGCGCAAGGCAGCGTCCACTCCCGGCGCGCCGTCACCGGCGCCCGCCGGAAGGCCTCCGGTCCGAGCAGCTGACGGAGGGTCTGGGCGCCCCAGAAGACACCGGCGGCGCTGCCTCCGTCGACGCGCACGGCGTAGCCGTCCACCACGATGCGGTATCCCTCAGGGCCGAGCCCGCGCCCGAGCGCCGGGTCGACGGCGAGCACGATGCGGTTGTCGTCATCGTCGCCCGGAGCCAGCGGCAGCCCGGTCGCCGCGCCGACGGTCGCGCGCAGCCAGCGCGCGACGCCCTCGGTGCCGGGGCGCGCCTCGACGAGCGTCTCCTCGTCGAGGACGTACCGGCCCGGGGGCGGCACCTCGCGGACGGACACCGGGGCCGGGATCAGGCCGAGATCGAGATCGAGATCGAGATCGAGATCGAGATCGTCCATGGTTCAGTCCTGTCCTTCAATCCTTCACCGCTCCGCCCAGACCCGACACGAGCCCGCGCTGTACCAGTACGAAGAAGACGAGCACCGGAATCGTCATCACGGTCGACGCCGCCATGATGCCGCCCCAGTCGTTGCCCTCGTCCTTGAAGAAGACCAGCAGCGCCATCGGGAGCGTCGAGTTCTCGGTGGCGCTGATGATGAAGGACTTGGCAAGGAGGAAGTCGTTCCATGTCGAGATGAAGGAGAAGACGCTCGTCGCCACCAGTCCCGGGAAGACCAGCGGAAAGAGGATCCGCCACAGGAAACGGGCCCGGCTCGCCCCGTCGAGGTACGCCGCCTCCTCCAGCGTCTCCGGCACCGCCCGGACGAAGCCGCGCAGCATCCAGATCGCGAAGGGGAGGGAGAAGGCGATGTGCGGGAGGATCAGCGAGCCCAGCGTATTGAGCCCGACGCCGGGCAGCCCGGTCACATCGCCCAGGTCCCGCATCAGGAAGAAGAGCGGAATCGTCAGGGCCTCGACCGGCACCATCTGTGCGACGAGGAACATGACGAGCAGCGTCGTCCGGAAACGGAAGCGGAACCGGGTGACCGCCACGGCCGCCAGAAAGGCGATCAGCGCGGAGGCGACGACCACGACGACGGCGACCAGCAGGCTGTTGGCAAGGTAGCGGCCGAAGTCCTGTTGTCCGAAGACCCGCCGGAAGGCGTCCAGGGTGGGGTGCGCGGTCCACGGCCGGGCGTTCTCCGACAGCACCTCTCCTTCCGGTTTGAAGGCCGAGAGCACCATCCAGTAGAGCGGAAAGGCCACCACGGCAGCGGTGAGCAGGGCCGTCGCCTCGGCTGCGAGTCGCCGGGGCCGCTTCATATCTCCTCCCCTTGTCGTCTCAGCAGCCGCAGGTATCCGAGCGTCACCGCCAGCAGGATCAGCAGCATCACCACGCCGATCGCCGAACCGAGTCCGTACTGCGAGGAGGCGAACGCCTTCTGATAGGCGTAGACGTTCAGCGTCAGATTCTGTCCGGCGATACCGCCGCCGTTCGTCATCACATAGATCTGTGTGAAGACCTTGAAATCCCAGATGACCGACTGGATCGTGACGACGACCAGCACCGGGCGCAGCATGGGCGCCATGACGTCCCGCCAGATCCGCCACTGCGAGGCCCCGTCCAGCGCCGCCGCCTCCAGCACCTCCCCCGGGATCGCCCGGATGCCGGCATGGACGGTCACCATGACGAAGGGGAACGAGCACCAGACGATCTCCAGCAGGACGAGTGCGAAGGCGCTGTACCGGTCGTAGGTCCACGCGTAGCCGTCGAATCCGCTCAGCCCGAGCCGGGAGAGCGCCTTGTCGACCGGGCCGAAGTCGGGGTCGAACAGGAAGACCCACACGGTGGAGCCGGTGATCGCGGGCGTGGCCCAGGCCCCCAGCGCGGCGAGCGTCAGCGCCAGCCGGGGCAGGGCCCGGATCCGTGTCAGCAGCACCGCGAGCGCGCAGCCGACGGCCAGGGTGGCGACGACACAGGCGGCCGCGAAGACGACGGTCGTCAGGAGGACCTGGCGGAACTGTGCGTCGGCGAACAGCGCGCGGTAGTTGGCCAGGCCCTGGAAGCCGGTCGGCTCTCCCCCGCTGACCTGGGCCTGGGTGTATTCGAGGAAGGAGATCAGGCCGAGCTCGTAGACGGGGTAGACGAGGAGCCCGCCGAGGACGACGAGCGCCGGGGCGAGGTACAGCCAGGGTGCCCCGCCCTTCGCTCGCGTGACCCGGGCCCGCACGACCGGAGTCCGTTTCACGACCTGGCCCCGTTCTTCCGGAAGGCGTCGTTCATCTTCCGTGCCGCCCCGGCGGTCGCCGCGGCCACGTCCTCGCGTCCGCTCACGACCTCCTGGAGCAGGGTCGGCAGCACCTGCCCGGCGTCGATGGCGGCCCAGGCCGGGGTGACCGGTACGGTCCGCGCGCCCGCCGCCAGCGTCCGTACGAAGGGCTCGACGAAGGGCCGCTTCCGGGCCGCCTCCGCCCGGACGTCGGAGAAGGCCGGCAGGAAGCCCATCGCGTCGAAGAGCCGGGCCTGGGTGCGCTTGCCGGCCAGGGTCTTCAGCAGGTCCACGGCGAGGGTGCGGTGGGAGCTGCTTCTGAGCACCCCCAGGTTGTTCCCGCCCGCGAAGGCCGGTGCTATCCGCCCTTCCTGGGTACCGGGCAGCGGTACGACCCCGTACGCGCCCTTGACCTTGCTGTTCTCCATGGCCTGATGGCTGAAGTCACCGGCGATGGCCATGGCCGCCTTGCCGGACGCGAAGGCCTGGACGGTGTCGTTGCCGGTCATCCGGGCGCACCGGCTCGTGGGGCAGTTGTGGTCGCCGAACAGGCTCGTGTAGGCCGCGATGCCCGTCCTGGCGGCGGGGTCGTCGACGGTGGCCTCGTACGACCGTCCCTTCCGCCTGGCGACGTCCCCGCCGTGCGCCCAGACGAAGGGCAGCGCGGCGTAGGTGTACGCGCCGCCCACCGCGAGCCCGTACAGCTCCGGCCGGGCCGCGTGGACGCGGCGGGCGGTCGCGGCCAGCTCGTCCAGGGTGGCCGGGGGCCGGAGCCCCAGGCTCCGGAAGATGTCGGCGCGGTAGTACAGGGCCCGGACGCCCACGAACAGCGGTGTGCCGTACTGCTTGCCGTCCACGGTCACGGACCGCTTCGCGGCCGGGTCGAGGGCGCGGGCGTCGTCCCAGGCCGCCAGGTCGGCGGTGAGATCGGCGAGGCCGCCGTCCCGGACGTAGCCGGCCGTGTCCGTGTTGCCGTACTCGACGACGTCGGGGGCGCTGCGCGGGTCGTTGAAGGCGGCCTTGATCCGCTGGGCCCGGGTCTCGACGGGGATGTAGGTGACCTCGGCCCGCACCCCTCGGTGGGTCTTCTCGAAGGCGGCGACGGCCTCGTCGACGACCGCCGCCTTGGGCCCGTTGTCGACCTCGCGGAAGAGCCAGACCCGCAGGGTGCCGGTCGCGCGGTCCCCGCCCGGGCCGCCGGCCGGGGTGCGGGGCGCGCAGGCGCCGGCGGCGCACAGCACCGCCCCCACCACGACCAGGACGAGCGTTCGCCATGCCATACGGCCCCCCGAGGCGTTGCAACATACGCAATGGACGTTTCGCAGCGCACAACCGAGGGAGAGGCTAGGCGGGTGACGGCGCCCCGACAAGAGCAAAGACCCCGCCAAGAAGACCCCACCAAGAAGGCCCCGCCAAATAGGCCCCACCAAAAGCGAACGGCTCCCAGGGCGCGATCACGCGCCCTGGGAGCCGTAGGCGAACCCGAGGAGGGAGAAGCGGGGGCTGCTTCCCGAAGCGGGGGCTACTTCTTGTCGCCGCCCTTGCCGCCCTTGTCGTCCCCGCCGGCACCCATGCCGTCGAAGATCTCCTTGCACATCGGACAGACCGGGTACTTCTTGGGGTCGCGCCCGGGCACCCAGACCTTGCCGCACAGGGCGACGACCGGGGAACCGGAGAGCGCGCTCTCCATGATCTTGTCCTTCTGGACGTAATGGGCGTAGCGCTCGTGGTCGCCGTCGCCGTGCGACACCTGCGGCGTCGGCTCTACGAGGGTGCCGGTACCTGCCCCGCGCTCGGGCTCAAGAGTGCTCATGGTCTCCAAGAGTACTGGGGCCGGCCCGGGTCAGTTGAGGCTCGGGTCGTCCGGATAGGTGGCGACCATCGCCAGCTCGCTGCGCTGACGCCGCAGTACGGCCCGCCACAGCCGCGCGGGGTCCGGGGACGACACGTCGCCGGGCTCGGACTCCACCACGTACCAGGCTCCCTCGGCCAGCTCCTTCTCCAGCTGCCCGGGCCCCCAGCCGGAGTACCCGGCGAAGATCCGCAGCGAGCCCAGGGCCCTGGCCAGCAGCTCGGGCGGGGCCTCCAGGTCGACCAGGCCGATCGCCCCGTGCACCCTGCGCCAGCCGACGGGGTCCCCCATGGCGGACGACGGCAGCGGGCCCGCGGCGGCGTCCTCCCCGGCCGGGGCCGGGCCGTCGTGCTCCCGGGCCTCTCCCGGCACCACCGCCACGCCCAGCGCCGAGTCCAGGGAGACCGGGCCGCCCTGGAAGACCACCCCGGGCTCCCCGGCCAGCGCGGCCCAGGGCTCCAGGACGTCACCGACGCCGACCGGGGTCGGGCGGTTCAGGACCACGCCGAGGGAGCCGTCCTCGTCGTGGTCGAGCAGCAACACCACCGCGCGGTCGAAATTGGGGTCTGACAGCGCGGGTGTCGCGACAAGCAGTCGCCCTGTGAGCGAGGACACCTCGGTCATGGGCACATGATCCCGCATTTCGGCCCGTCGGGGGGAGTGGACGAGCGCCCCCGCCCGGGGCGGGCAGGGGGCGTACGAGAGCAGCGCCCGCGCAAGTGACCGAAAGCGACCCGGCGGCCACGGAAAGCGCCGGAAAGGCCGCCCGGGGCGTGCCGCCGGGTCTCCGGGGAGGCTTCACGGCGCCCCGGTGATAACCGGTAGCGACCATTCCATAAACACAGAGTGTTGTGACAAACCCATGACGTGCTTTCCGGGCCCTCAACGCACCAGAACGGCCCCCCGGTCGCATTACCCTTTCTTCTTGCCCCCTGCCCAACTCCAGGAACGCGAGATCCATGACCGGCCCTGACGATGTCCTGCTTGTCCACGGCGGCACCCCGCTCGAGGGAGAGATCCGCGTCCGCGGCGCGAAGAATCTCGTGCCGAAGGCCATGGTCGCCGCCCTGCTCGGGCACGGTCCCAGCCGGCTGCGCAACGTGCCCGACATCCGTGACGTCCGTGTCGTGCGCGGTCTGCTCCAGCTGCACGGTGTGACCGTCCGCCCCGGCGACGAGCCCGGCGAGCTGGTCCTCGACCCGACGTACGTGGAGAGCGCCAACGTCGCCGACATCGACGCGCACGCCGGCTCCTCGCGCATCCCGATCCTGCTCTGCGGCCCGCTGCTGCACCGCCTCGGCCACGCCTTCATCCCGGGCCTGGGCGGCTGCGACATCGGCGGCCGGCCGATCGACTTCCACTTCGAGGTGCTGCGCCAGTTCGGCGCGACGATCGAGAAGCGCGAGGGCGGCCAGTACCTGGAGGCCCCGCAGCGGCTGCGCGGCTGCAAGATCCGCCTGCCCTACCCGTCGGTCGGCGCCACCGAGCAGGTCCTGCTCACCGCCGTCCTGGCGGAGGGCGTCACGGAGCTGTCCAACGCGGCCGTGGAGCCGGAGATCGAGGACCTCATCTGCGTGCTGCAGAAGATGGGCGCGATCATCGCCATGGACACCGACCGGACGATCCGCATCACCGGTGTCGACAAGCTCGGCGGCTACAACCACCGCGCGCTGTCCGACCGCCTGGAGGCGGCCTCCTGGGCGTCCGCGGCGCTGGCCACCAAGGGCAACATCTACGTCCGCGGCGCCCAGCAGCGCTCGATGGTCGCGTTCCTCAACACCTACCGCAAGGTCGGCGGCGCCTTCGAGATCGACGACGAGGGCATCCGCTTCTGGCACCCGGGCGGCCCGCTCAACGCCATAGCGCTGGAGACGGACGTCGCCCCCGGCTTCCAGACCGACTGGCAGCAGCCGCTGGTCGTGGCCCTGACGCAGGCGAGCGGTCTGTCGATCGTCCACGAGACGGTCTACGAGTCCCGCCTGGGCTTCACCTCCGCGCTCAACCAGATGGGCGCGCACATCCAGCTCTACCGCGAGTGCCTGGGCGGCTCCGCCTGCCGCTTCGGCCAGCGCAACTTCCTCCACTCGGCCGTCGTCTCCGGCCCGACGAAGCTCCAGGGCGCCGACATGGTCGTGCCCGACCTGCGCGGCGGCTTCTCGTACCTGATCGCGGCGCTGGCCGCGGAGGGGACGTCCCGGGTGCACGGCATCGACCTGATCAACCGTGGCTACGAGAACTTCATGCAGAAGCTGCGGGATCTGGGCGCGAACGTGGAGATGCCCGAGCCTGCCGCTCAGGGCTGACCACGCCCCGGCTGGGGGTCCGGGGGGCATCCCCCGGGAAACACAGCATGCAGAAGCTGCGGGATCTGGGCGCGAACGTCGAGATGCCGGGCGGTTCCGACGCCTGACGGTGCCGCTGCGCGGGGCCGGCCCCGGTCCCGCCCCTTCACCGTCTCCGAGGGGGCTCCGCCCCCTCGAACCCCCGGACGGGGCTGACGTACGTCAGCCCCGTCCGGCGTTTTCGGGCACCGCGCCCGGGGCGAAGCCCTCGGGCCTCCGGGGGCCGGGGCGGCAGCCCCGGGAAACGGCGAAGGGGCGGGACCGGGGCACGACTCCCCTGCCGGGCCGTCAGCGCCCCGAACGGACCCGGGGTGGGCCCCAGGCACCCTGACGAGGCGTTAGGGGCTTTACGGGCCGTACACGGGCCGTTTACGCGGCAACGCGGCGGGGCAGACTCCCCGGATACGCCAAAAGGGCGGCCACCCCGTGGGGTGGCCGCCCTTCGAGCTGAAGGCTTACTTGCCCTTCGCGGCTTCCTTGAGCTTGGAGCCCGCGGAGACCTTCACGCTGTAACCGGCAGCGATCTGGATCGGCTCGCCCGTCTGCGGGTTGCGCGCGGTCCGAGCGGCACGGTGGGTGCGCTCGAAGGTCAGGAAGCCGGGGATGGTGACCTTCTCGTCGCCCTTGGCGACGACCTCGCCGACGGTCTCGGCGAGCGCGGCCAGAACGGCGTCGGCGTCCTTGCGGGTCACCTCGGCGCGGTCGGCCAGAGCGGCCACCAGCTCACTGCGGTTCATGTTGTACTCCCGTGTTCTTCTTGCCAATGAGGCGTGAGATCGAAGCCGATGCTGCCAGGGCCCTCGGACAGTCCCCGGACCCGGGTCCGTTTGCCAGACCCTCGCGCCCGGTTACGCATCCTGCCCCCACCAGTGGCGGGAAAGCCAATCCGGCACCCTGGAGAGTCACACGGAAAGCGCCACGGCCAGCTGCCACAGCCTCGGATGTGGCCGCATTTCTGCGGCCGGATGTCTGCCCGACACCTTATGGGGGGCCCAGCGGCGTCGCGCCACTCGACGCGCCGTGCGTCAGACCGTCGTGGTGCCTGTCACAGCGGCTCCGGCGGCCTTGGCGGCCTCCCGGACGGCACCCGCGACGGCCCCGGCGACCTTGTCGTTGAAGACGCTGGGGATGATGTAGTTGGCGTTGAGTTCGTCCTCGGCGACGACGTCGGCCAGGGCGCGGGCGGCGGCGAGCATCATGGTGGTGTTGACGGTGCGGGACTGGGCGTCGAGCAGGCCGCGGAAGACGCCGGGGAAGACCAGCACGTTGTTGATCTGGTTCGGGAAGTCCGAACGCCCGGTCGCCACCACCGCGGCGGTCTTGCGGGCGATGCCCGGGTCGACCTCCGGGTCCGGGTTGGCCAGCGCGAACACGATGCTGTCCGGGGCCATGGCGGCGACGTCGTCGCCGTCCAGGACGTTCGGGGCGGAGACGCCGATGAAGACGTCCGCGCCGCGCACGGCCTCCTTCAGGGTGCCGGTGACGCCCTCGGGGTTGGTGTTGTCCGCGATCCACCGCAGCGCCGACTGGGGCCCGGCCGAGACCAGGTCGGGGCGGGCGGTGTGGACCACGCCGTGGATGTCGGCGACCACCGCGTGCCGCACCCCGGCCGCGGTCAGCAGCTTCAGGATCGCCGTACCGGCCGCGCCCGCACCGGACATGACGACCCGTACGTCACCGATGTTCTTGCCCACCACGCGCAGCGCGTTGGTCAGGGCGGCCAGGACGACGATGGCGGTGCCGTGCTGGTCGTCGTGGAAGACCGGGATGTCCAGCGCCTCGCGCAGCCGCGCCTCGATCTCGAAGCAGCGGGGGGCGGAGATGTCCTCGAGGTTGATGCCGGCGAAGCCGGGGGCGATGGCCTTGACGATCTCGACGATGGCGTCGGAGTCCTGGGTGTCCAGGCAGATCGGCCAGGCGTCGATGCCGGCGAACCGCTTGAAGAGGGCGGCCTTGCCCTCCATCACGGGCAGGGCGGCCTTGGGGCCGATGTTGCCCAGCCCGAGGACGGCGGAGCCGTCGGTGACCACGGCGACGCTGTTGCGCTTGATGGTCAGGCGGCGGGCGTCCTCGGGGTTCTCGGCGATGGCCATGCACACGCGGGCGACGCCGGGGGTGTAGACCATGGAGAGGTCGTCGCGGTTGCGGATGGGGTGCTTGGAGGCCATCTCGATCTTGCCGCCGAGGTGCATCAGGAAGGTGCGGTCGGAGACCTTGCCCAGGACGACGCCCTCGATGCCGCGGAGCTTCTCGACGATCTCGTCGGCGTGCTCGGTCGAGGTGGTGGCCATGGTGACGTCGATACGCAGCTTCTCGTGCCCGGAAGCGGTCACGTCCAGACCGGTCACGGACCCACCGGAGGACTCCACGGCCGTGGTCAGCTCACTGACCGCGGTCCCCGACGCGGGAACCTCCAGCCGGACCGTCATCGAATACGAGACGCTAGGCGCCGTTGCCATGGCCGCTTTCCCCTGCTTTCGCTGTTCTGCGCTTGTTTCGATCGCTTCACCGTGGTTCGCGTCACGAAGACGCGACATGTCCCGTGGAGGACGAGACGTTCGATCGTCCCACCTACCGGCGAGTAGGGGGTAACTCGGCCCTCATTCCGGAAGAAAGCTTCCGGAATCTTGGGCGGACAAAAACCGACGGGCGCCCTTCCCGCAGAGGGAAGGGCGCCCGTCGGTTCACGAAGAACGACACCGACCCGCCATGCTCGCCTCGCGGCAAGTGGTCGCTCGTAGCGACGAAGGTTGGGCCCGGGGGCTTGGATCGAGCCGGTGTCGTACCCAGGCTAACAAACAGTCCGCCGAACTGATTCCGTGTGGAGCGTCCCACCGGGAGAACGGGCCGTACGGGCGGCCGGAACAGGCCGTTCGGCCGCAACGGTCCGGCCATCCGGCCCACGCCGCAGGCCCCCCGTTCAGTCGCGCAGCAGGTCCGGCACCCCGTGCTCGTCCGGGTCGTCCCGCTCGCCCGAGACCACCGTCAGCCGCTGCGTGGCCCGGGTGAGCGCCACGTAGAGCACCCGCAGGCCGGCCGGCGACTCGTCGGCGATCCCGGCCGGGGTGACCACGATCGTCGCGTCGTACTCCAGGCCCTTGGCCTCCAGGCTGCCCAGCACCACCACCCGGTCGCTGAGCCCGGCCAGCCACCGCCGGGCCTCGGCCCGGCGGCCCATGGGGACGACCACGCCGACCGTGCCGTCCACGTCCGCCAGCAGGTGCTCGGCCTCCGCGCGCACGGACGCGGCGAGGTCCGCGCCGGCGACCACGAAGCGGGGCTCGATGCCGGTGGAGCGCACGGCCGAGGGGGACTCCATCCCCGGCATGGCCAGCGCCAGCACCTTCGACGCCAGCTCGGCGATCTCCGCGGGGTTGCGGTAGTTGACCGTGAGCCGGAAGCGACGGCGGGGGCGGGTGCCCAGCGCCTCGTCCCGGGCGGCGGCGGCCTCGTCGGGGTCGGACCAGGAGGACTGCGCCGCGTCCCCGACGATCGTCCAGGTGGCGTGGCGGCCGCGGCGGCCCACCATCCGCCACTGCATGGGCGTCAGGTCCTGGGCCTCGTCGACGATGACGTGCGCGTAGTCGCGGCGCTCCTGCGCCAGCCGCTCGGCGCGCTCGCGGCGCGACTCGGAGCGCTGCGGCATCAGTTCCTCAAGGCCGGTGAGGGCGTCGAGCGGGTCGGCCTCGCGGGGCTGCTTGGGGCGGACCGGGACGCCGAGCAGCGTCTCCAGCTCGTCCAGCAGCGCCACGTCGTGCACCGACAGCGGGCCCTTGCCGGCCGGGTCCAGCCGGCGCAGCGAGCGGGCCAGCCGGCGGATCTCGCGGGGGTTGAGGTCCCGGCGGGACCAGCGGCCCAGCCGCTTCTCGTCGGCGAGGCAGGCCAGCACCCGGCGGGGGGTGAGCTCGGGCCACCAGGCGTCGAGGAAGTCGATGAAGGAGTCCTCGGTGGTGATGTCCTCGTCGAAGGCCGAGCGGGCCTCGGCGGCGAGCTCGGGGTCGGTGTAGCGGCGGGGGCCGCCGGACCTGGACCACAGGGCGTCGAGGATCAGCCGGCGGGCGCGGGGGCGCAGCAGGTTGATGGGGGCGGTGCCGCCGAGGGCCGCGTTCCGGATGCGCCGCAGGTCGTCGGCCTCCAGCTCGATCCGGGCGCCGAAGGCGACGACGCGCAGCCGCTCGGGCACGGGCGCGGCGGAGCGCGGGACGTCCAGGGCGCCCCGGACCGCCTTGCGCAGCACCTTGACCATGCGGGAGGAGCCCTTGATACGGGCGACGTCCGGCTCGTCGTAGACGTCGGCCTCGGCGCCGTCGACGAGGTTGCCGACGGCACGGATGGCGACCTGGCCCTCCTCGCCGAGCGAGGGCAGCACGCCCTCGGTGTAGGCGACGAGCAGCGGGGTCGGCGAGACGACGAGGATGCCGCCCGCGTAGCGCCGGCGGTCCTGGTAGAGGAGGTAGGCGGCGCGGTGGAGGGCGACGGCGGTCTTGCCGGTGCCGGGGCCGCCCTCGACCTCGGTGACCGAGGCGGCGGGGGCGCGGATGACCAGGTCCTGCTCGGCCTGGATGGAGGAGACGATGTCGCGCATCGTGTGGCTGCGGGCCTGGCCGAGGGCGGCCATCAGGGCGCCGTCGCCGACCACCGGCAGGGCGTCCCCGTCGAGGGTGGCGCGCAGCTCCGGGCGGAGCAGGTCGTCCTCGACGCCGAGGACCCGGCGGCCCTTGGAGCGGATGACCCGGCGGCGGACGACCCGGCCGGGGGCCACCGGGGTGGACCGGTAGAAGGGCGCGGCGGCGGGGGCCCGCCAGTCGATGACGAGCGGGGAGTAGTCGGCGTCGAGCACGCCGATGCGGCCGATGTGGAGGGTCTCGGCGATCTCGGCGGTGTCCTCGCGCACGGCGTCGTCGGCGGGCTCGACGGAGGTGTAGGCGCCGTCGGGGCCCTTCTTGCCGTCCTTGCCCAGGAGGAGGTCGATCCGGCCGAAGAGGAAGTCCTCGAACTCGTTGTTCAGCCGGTTGAGATGCACACCGGCGCGGAACACCTGGGCGTCGCGCTCGGCGAGCGCGCCGGGGGTGCCGACCTGGCCGCGTTTGGCCGCGTCGTCCATGAGGAACTCCGCCTCGTGGATCTTCTCCTCGAGGCGTCGGTACACCCGGTCGAGATGGTGCTGTTCGGCACCGATCTCACGGTCCCGGATCCCTTCGGACTCCGTCGCCGATCCTGTCGCCACGTGCGCGTGTGTGGCGTTCTGCGCGGCCACCCAGGCCCCCTTCTGCTGTGCTTAGGGCAGCCGTCAACCGTACGCGAACAGGGGTACTGAGCGCACCTGTCAGGACATGAGGGGTTTGCCACGAGTGTCGGCTGTTGACGGATCGCCCATTCGTCGATCACAGCAGGGATCAGCGGTCGTCACAGCGTGACCGTCGCCAGGTGTTTGCCGTCGAGGGTGCGGATCTCGAAGCGGGCGATGTCCTTCTCGTTGAACGCGACACCGCCGTGGGTGTAGAGGGGCTCCTTGTAGCTCGTGTCCTTGCTCCCCTTGTCCCCCTTGCTCTCCTTGTCTCCCTTCTCGATGCCGTAGCCGGCTTCCGGGACGGCCCACGTGGTGGCGACCTGTTCCCGGCCGTTCTTGCCGACGGCGACGAGATCGCAGGTCAGGGGGCCTTTGACATTGCCGAGCTTGAGGGCGACATGGGTGCCCCAGGCCTTGTCCTGGAGGGACACGGTGGCGTTCACGTGGGTGACCGGGTCGGTGACACCGCCGTACTTCTCGCCCTCGTCGTACATCTGCTTCGCGGCGCTCACTCCGGTGTGGCCCTGCCCGGTGTCCTGCGACGTGAGGGCGGCGCCGGCCAGCGGTCCGGCGACGATCAGGGCGACGGCGGCGGCGACGAGCCACAGCCGGCGGGTCCGCTGTGCCCTGCGGGTCACGGTGACGTCGTCGAGCAGCCGGTCCAGCAGTTCGGGACGGGGCTCGGGCGCGAGGGCCGCCGGGTCGGGGGTCGCCTCCTTGAGCTCGCCGAGGAGCGGGGTGAGGCCCATGAGCGCTTCCAGTTCGGCGGCGCACCGGGGGCAGTCGGCGAGGTGCTCCTCGAAACGGGCGGTGTCCGCCTCGTCCAGCACGCCGAGCGCGTAGGCGCCGACGGCGGTGTGCTCGTCGTCCCGACTCGGGTGCTCATGGTGCGGTGCCGGCCGGTTCATGCCGTCACTCCTCGTTCCTCGAGCGAGAGCCTCATGGAGCGCAGCGCGTAGAACACCCGGGACCGTACGGTCCCGGCCGGTACCCCCAGCACTTCCGCCGCCTCGCTCACGGTACGTCCTTTGAAGTAGGTCTCGATCAGGGCCTCTCTGTGGGCTTCGGAAAGGTCGCCCAGCGCGTCGGAGATCGTCATCAGGCGCAGCGCCCGGTCGATCTCGTCGGCGGCGGGCAGCAGCTCCAGCGGCCCCGGGTCGACCTCGGGGGGCCGGGCCTGGCGGCTGCGGTGGTTGTCGATGACGATGCGCCGGGCTACGGTGACCAGCCAGGGCCGTACGGAGCCGGTGGCGCCGCGCAGCCGGTCGGCGTTGCGCCAGGCGCGCAGCAGCGTCTCCTGGACGACGTCCTCCGCCCGCTGGCGGTCGCCCGCCACGAGTCGGAGGACGAAGGCCAGCAGGGGGCCCGCGTGCTCCGCGTAGAGCGACCGCATCAGGTCCTCGTCCGGACTGGTCCTGTCAGCCACGACGGCATCCTTGCGCAAGCCTTCCCCCTTGGTCGAGAACGCGGGGCCGGGGTGTCGCCGCCGGGCCACGGCCGTGCCGTGGCCCTTCGACCAGGAGTACGGACGGGGGGCGGATCCCGTTCACCGTCGTGGGGAATCGCGTCGCTTCAGGCCGTCCCGCCCGCCGTCATGGGTTCGCTGGCGCGGCGGCGGTGCCGGGCCACGCGCTCGCGGTTGCCGCAGACCTCGCTGGAGCACCAGCGTCTGCGGCGGCCCCGGGAGGTGTCGAGGTAGATCAGGGGGCAGTGCTCGCCCTCGCAGCGGCGCAGCTGGCCGCGGGCGACGGGGTCGGTGAGCAGGTCGACGGCGTCGCGGGCGACCTGTCCGAGGAGGGCGCCGCAGTCCGGGGGGCCGGCGAGGCGCCGGACGAGCCGTCCGTCGGCGCCCCGGGCGGCGGCGGGCGCGGGCGGCGCGGTGGCGGCGAGGGCGTTCACCCGCTCCAGGTCGGGCCCGGCGGCCCGGCCGTCCCCGTCGAGCTCGGCGTGCACGACGCGCGCGAGCAGCTCCCGGGCGGCCTGGAAGCGCGCGAGCCACGCGCCGTCCACGGTGTGGAGGGGCGTGCCCGGCGGGACGGTCCCGGCGCCGAGCAGCCAGGCCTGTAAGCGCCGGGGGCCGTCGAGCCGGTCCGGTGGTTCGGCGGTGGCCAGCAGGTCCAGGCAGAGCCGCCCGCAGTCGAACCTCAGACCATTCGTGGCCGCCGCGGCCGGTGCCATGCGCCGTCACCTTTCCGTATGGGTGTTCCCCGGGTTCCCCGCCGTTACAGGGTGCCCGGTGGGGCGTGCGGCGGGAAGGGGCGGATCACGGGTTTCCGCCAGGCGGGCGGGAGGGGTGCGGGTGCCGAAGCCGCCACCGGCGCAGCAGGCCGAGCACGGCCGGGGCGATCCATCCGGCCGCCAGCACCACGACTCCGGCCACCAGGATCTCCACCAGGACCGACCCGCCGGCGGCCGAGGCCGCCAGCTCACCGGCGCCGACGGCGCTCGCGCCGGAAGCGAGGCCGTACACCGCCCACACGAGCGGCGGCACTCGTCGGGGCGGGGTGGCGGGGTCCGTGTTCACCATGACGTCTCCTCTGGCGGAGGGCGCGGCCGGGCCCCCAGGCTAGGGGATGATCCGCCCTGCCGGGCTGCGGTCAGAAGAGCGTCTTCGCCCCCGCGACGGCCTCCGCGTCCTCCAGCACCGCGCCCGGCGCGGTGCCCGAGCCCAGCAGTTCCCCGCCCCATCGCATGCCCATGTACGCGGCGGACGCGCGCAGCGAGCCGAGGAGCGGCTCGGCGACCGTGCGGTCGGCGCTGCTGGAGGCGGCGACGGCCCAGAGCGTCGAGCCCTTCATCCCGTCGCGGAAACGGAGTTCGGGGATGCTCAGCCAGTTGACCCAGTGGTCCAGGTAGAGCTTGGCGCTGGCGGAGAGGGAGTACCAGTACACCGGCGAGGCGATCACCAGGTCGGTCGCGTCGAGGGTGGCGTCGAGAAGGAGCTTCTCATTGCCGGTGGGAGGGGCGAACGTGCGGTCGGCGCTGTGCCGGAGGTCCTCGAACGGGGGCAGCGGATGGTCGCTGAGCCGCAGCCACGTCTGCCGTACGCCGGTGGGCAGTTGGGCGGCCGCCCGCCGTGCCAGGGTCTCCGTGTTGCCGCCCTCGCGGCCGCTGCCCAGCAGGAAGAGAAAGGAGCGCTTAACGTTCTGATCGATATCCGTCATGAACGGCTACAACAGCGATCAACTCAACACCATTCCATGTCGTATGACGATGTCACAGCGATTTCATCAGTGTCGCGTCGGCTTCCGGGAGCCATGCGTCCACGGGCCGTTCCAGCCATCCCCGCGCCCCCGCGAGCTCCCGTGCCGCGTGGCGCAGCGCGTCCAGCCCGGGGTGGCGGAGACCCCGCCGCCACACCATCGCCACGGGCGACAGCGGCACCGGGTCGACCAGGGGCCTCAGCGCCATCCCGGGCACCTCGATGAACTCCTCGCTCGCCAGCACCGCCCAGCCCCGTTTCCGTATGACGCGGACGAACTCCTCCTCGCCCTCGATCCCGGGGAACGGCTCCGCGACGGCGATGCCCCGGCCCGCGAAGAGCCGTTCCGCGAGGCCGGTCCACTCCGCCGTGCCGGGGTTGCCCGCGCCCGCATAGAGCGTCTCGCCCCGCAGCGCGTCCAGCGGCACCCGGTCCCGGGCCGCCAGGGGGTGGTCGTCGGGCAGCAGCACGGTCATCCGCTCCAGCCGTACGGGCTGGTGCTCCAGCCCGGCCCGTACGTCCGCGGGGAGGCCGGCGATCCGGCCGAAGGAGACGTCGAGCCGGCCGGCGAGGATCCGCTCGGCCGCCCCGGTGAGTCCGGAGCGGTAGCGGGCCACCAGCTCCAGCCGGGGGGCCGTCCGCCGGGCTTCCGTCAGCACCCGCCGGCCGGTGCTCACCGGCCCGCCGACGTCCACGAGCAGGGGGCGGCTCTCCCCCGCGCACGCCGCCGCGAACTCCTCGTACGCGGCGAGGACCCGGCGCGCGTACGGCAACAGCCGCTCCCCCTCGGCGGTGAGCGCGACCGCGCGCGTGGTCCGGGAGAACAACTCGGCGCCCACCTCGCGTTCCAGCCGCCGGATGTCACGGCTGAGCGCCTGCTGGGCGAGGTACAACCGCGCGGCGGCGCGCGTGAAATGGAGCTCCTCGGCCACGGCCACGAAGGCGCGCAGCAGTCGAGGCTCGGCGTCGAAGGAGGCGTACGGGACGGACACCCACGGCAGTTAACAACACAGGCGCGTGAATGGCCACCGATCAGGTGTTGGACCCCGCCCCCGGTCGACGGCGACCGTGGAGGCATGCTCCTCTTCCTCACCACTCCCCCGCGCTGGACCGAGCCGACCGAGCCCGTACGCCCCGCCCTCCGCACCCGGCTCCGCCGCGCCCTGGGCCGTGCGCGCCGGGGCGCTCGATGAGGCCAGTGCGCTCGGTGAGACCGGCGCGCTCAGTGAGCCGTCGTCGTCCGCCCTCTCCGCCGCACCAGCAGCACCACCGCCCCCGTCCCGGCGGCCAGCACCGCGAGCCCCGCGCCCGTACCCGCGACGATCACCGCGGGGTCGGGGCCGTCGTCGCCGACCGCCTTCGCCGCGAGGGCCCTGACCGCCGCGCCGGTGATCTGGAGGTTTCCGGTCCGCTTCACCCGGCCGTGATGGCTGATCACGGTCACGGGGTAGCGGCCCGGCTCCAGCCCCACCCGGACCCGGGCGGGGCCGTAGTAGCGGGGGTCGTCGCCGTCGCTCGCCTTGCTGTCGTCGCGCCGCAGCGGAACCGGGCGTTCGAAGGCGGGCGAGGTCGCCGTGAGCCGGTCGTCCTCGCCGGGGTCGGGGGCGGCGTCGCGCCACAGGACGTTCACCGTGCCGCCCGCCGGGACCCGGTGGCCGTACGCGCGGGCGCTCTCCGGGCGGCCCCCGAAGGAGAAGAAGGCGGGACCGCGCACCCTGCCCACGTAGTCGCCGTCGCCGGGACGGGCCGCCCGGACGACGAGCGGCTTCTCGTCGACACGGCGGCCGCCGGCCGCCGTCAGCGTCACCTTGTACGTGCCGTCCTTGGCGTCCGGCGGCACGGAGACGAGGGCGGTGAACATCCGGGGGTTGTTCCAGTGGGTGCCGTGCGGGTCGTGGACCAGCGGGACCGGGGCGGGGAGCAGCGGTGAGGCGACGGCGAAGGAGTCGCCCGTCTCCCCCGGGTAGAGATCGTCGTACGAGACGCCCAGCTGCTCCCCGGGCCGCAGGACGTCGTCCTTGGCGCCCACCCGGAACTCCGGCCGTCGCGGGGCCTTGATCTCCACCTGTTCCTCGGCCACGACCCGCCCGCCGGCGTTCACCCGCAGCGGATACGTCCCGGGCCTGGCCCGCGCCGAGACCGCGGGCCGCGCGTGCAGTCCCGGGCCGTCGCCCCGGCCCGCGGCACCGGGGTCGTCGTAGGGGGCGAGCCGCACCTGACGGTCGAAGACGGGCGAGGTGACGGTGGCACCGGAGGCGGCCCGCAGGCCCCGGACGTCGATGTCGATCAGTTCCCCGGGCCGGTTGTCGAAGGCCCCGTTGAGCAGCACCTGCACCCCGCCGGGATCCCCCCGGGTCCCCCGGGGCCCGTCCTGCGCGACGGCCGCGGCAGACCCGCCCAGCCACAGCGTGCCCGTGCCCACCACGGCGACAGCAGTTCGTGTCCAGTTCACCGGCCACCCCCTATGTCACCCAGGAAGAGGGCCCGTCCGGCTCCCCGGTTGCACGGCGGCTACCCTTCCGCGCGTGAGCGACGAAGCAAACAAAGCAAACGAAGCGAGCAACACCACTACGAACCGTAGCTATGAACTCCGCCCGGGTGTACCGGCGACAGCCACCTACCGCGCCCTGCGCGCCGCGACGGGCCTCGGCGCGAAATCGGCCGAGGGATCGGCCGTCGGACTCCCGAACACCTGGTACGGGGTGCTGGTCCGCCAGGAGGGGAACCCCGAGCCGGTGGGCATGGGCCGGATCGTCGGGGACGGCGGCTGCCACCTCCAGATCGTCGACATCTGCGTGCTGCCCGAGCACCAGGGCCAGGGCCTGGGCAGGCAGATCATGGCGGCCCTGACGGCCGAGCTGGAGCGCCGGGCACCGGAGGGCACCTACGTCTCCCTGATAGCGGACGGGGACGCCCGCCACCTCTACGCGAAGTTCGGCTGGACCGAGGTGGCCCCGGTGTCGGTGGGCATGGCGCGGCTGTTCTGAGCGGGCGCCCCGAAGGGGCGCGGGGAACGGCGCTCGGCGCGTGACAGCAGAAAGGCGTACGGCCCGCGAGCAGAACTCGCGGGCCGTACGCCTACATGGGATGAGTGGAGATGGCGGGAATCGAACCCGCGTCCAACGGTGCGGAATCAGGGCTTCTCCGTGTGCAGTTCGCTGCGATTTTCTCGGCCCCGGAGATCACGCGAACAAGTCTCCGACGGGCTCAGCCACTGTTTGATTTCCCACCGGGCCCCGTGGCCGGGCCCAGTGGTTTAGTCCCCTTCATGATGCCAGGATCCGGGTCGGGAACAGCCCCGGGCTGACACTTCGCAGGTCGCTACTTAGGCAGCGAGGGCGAAGGAATCGCGCTTGGTGTTGGCGATTATTGGTTGCGACATATGGTTTACGAGATCATTGCCGCTTCCTCGACACGCTTCCCCTGCTTCGACATCCGCTGTCGAAACCGATCATCCCCATGTTGTTTTTTCAAGGTGCGCACCCGGCACCACCCGGTGTGCTGCGTTGCCCATCGTACTGGAACGACGCTGGGCGGGGCCAGCGTATTCCCGCAGGCTAGCCCCGGGCCGCCGCCGACGCCCGCTGCCGGCGCCGCGCCGCCGCGATCGCGCGGTTCGACTCGCGGAGGTCCTGCTTCTCGCGAAGCGTCTGCCGCTTGTCGTACTCCTTCTTGCCCTTCGCCAGGGCGATCTCGACCTTGGCCCGGCCGTCCTTGAAGTACAGGGACAGCGGGATGATCGTGTGGCCCGTCTCGTCCGCCTTGGAGGCCAGCTTGTCGATCTCCGCGCGGTGCATCAGCAGCTTCCGCTTGCGCCGCGCGCTGTGGTTGGTCCACGTCCCCTGGGCGTACTCGGGGATGTGCGCGTTGTGCAGCCACGCCTCGCCGCCGTCGATCTGGACGAAGCCGTCGACCAGCGACGAGCGACCCTGGCGCAGCGACTTGACCTCGGTGCCGGTGAGCACCAGGCCGCACTCGTAGGTGGTCAGGAGGTGGTAGTCGTGGCGCGCCTTCTTGTTCTGCGCGACGATCTTGCGACCTGACTCTTTCTTGTCCTTGTCTTTAGCCATAGCACCGTCATTCTCGCACTACGCCCCGCCCCCGAGGCCACTCAATACTCTCCGGCCCCGCGCCTCCGCGTCTCCCTCCCCGCCGTCCCCGGCCGGTCCCTGGACGGCCAGGTCGGGGGTGATCCCGGCGCCGTCGACCGCCCGGCCCGCCGGGGTGCGGTAGTGGCCGACGGTGAGCTCGGCGACGGAGCCGCCCGCGAGCCGGCTGGGCATCTGGACCGAGCCCTTGCCGAAGGTCCGGGAGCCGACGACGACCGTGCGCCCCCGGTCCTGGAGCGCCCCGGTCAGCAGCTCGGCGGCGCTCATGGTGCCGCCGTCGACGAGGACGACGAGGGGGCGGCGGGTGTCCCCGCCCGGCTCGGCCCACAGGGCGTGCCGGCTGCCGCGCACGTCGTAGGTGGCCACCAGCCCGCCGTCGAGGAACGCGGAGGCGGCCGTGACGGCCTCGTCGACCAGCCCGCCGGAGTTCCCGCGCAGGTCCAGCAGGATCCCCTCGCCGGGCGCGGCCTCCCGGACCGCCTCCCGGACCCGCTCGCCGGTGCCCCGGGTGAAGGAGCTGACCTTGATCAGTGTGGCCGGGAGGGTGCCCGCCGGCCCGCCGTCGCGCCGCTCGACCTCGACGCTCTCGGTGAGCAGCCGCTCGCGGCGCAGCGTCCGCTCCCAGCGCTCCGCGCCGCGCGCCAGGCCCAGGCGCACGGTCGTACCGGGCGCGGAGACGGGCCACGAGCCGAGGGAGCGGCCGTCGCCGCGCAGCAGGGAGACGACTTCCGTCACGGGGCGGCCGGTGACGTCCGCGCCGTCGACGGTCAGGAGCCGGTCGCCGGGGGCGATGCCGGCCCGTTCGGCGGGGCCGTCGGGGCGGACCCCGTCGACCTCCATCCGGCCGCCCTCCACACGCCGGGTGGTGAGGCCCACGCCGACGTACGCGCCGTCGAGGGCGAGCGCGAACCCTTCGTACTCCCGGGGGCTGTAGACGGCGCTCCAGGCGTCGCCGCTGCGGCTCAGCAGCTCGGCCGCGGCCTCCGAGCCGGACTTGCCGTCCTCCACGGCCCGCTCGGCGGCGGCCTCCACGGCGCGGCGGTCGACGGCGTGCCGGTCGGTGGTGTGCCGGTCGGCGGCGCGGGGGCCCGCGGCGCTCCGGCCGAGGGTTCCGGAGAGCACCTGCCGCTCGCCGTGCTCCCCCGCCGGGGGCCGGGCCTGCCGCCCGTCGCCGGCCCCCCACGCGGCGGTCGCGGCGCCCGCCGCCAGCGCCCCCATGAAGACCAACGTCAGCGCGGCCCCGCGCCTGGCGCGGCGCGGCGGTACGAACAACGTCGGGCCGGGCATGCGCGTGAGTCTAGGACACCGAAGGGCGCCGTACGGGGAGTTGACCGTACGACGCCCTTGGCTGTTCCACGCGTCTCTACACCTTCAGGTACTTGCGCAGGGCGACGAACGCGGCCAGCGCGGGCATCAGCAGCCCGATGGCGATCACCAGGGGCATCTTGGCGAAGACGGCGTCCCAGCCGATGAACTGGATCACGTCGATCTGGTGCGCCAGCCAGTTGTTGACCAGGAAGTACTGGACGCAGACCAGCAGGACGCAGGCCAGGCCGGCGCCGAGCAGCCCGGCGAAGGCGGCCTCCATGATGAAGGGCGTCTGGATGTAGAAGCTGGACGCGCCGACCAGCCGCATGATCCCGGTCTCCCGGCGCCGGCTGAAGGCCGAGACCCGGACCGTATTGATGATCAGCATCAGGGCCACCACCAGCATCAGCGCCATCACGCCCAGGGCCGCGAGGTTCATGCCGTTGAGGAGGTTGAGCAGGGGCTCCAGGGTCTTGCGCTGGTCCTCCACCTCCTGGACGCCGGGCCGCTGGGAGAAGGCGCTGGAGACCACCCGGTACTTGGCGGGGTCCTTCAGCTTGACGCGGAAGGCCTCCTGCATCTGGTCGGGGGTGAGGAAGGGCACGATCGGGGAATTGCCGAACTGCTCCTTGTAGTGCTTGAACGCCTCGTCGGCCGTCTCGAACTGGACCGACTGGACGACCGGCATCTTCTGCAGGTCGGCCTTGATCTCCTTCTTCTGGTCCTCGGTGACCGCGCCCTTGGCGCAGGCGCCGCCCTGGCTCTGGGCGTCGTTCTTGTTGCAGAGGTAGATCGAGACGTTGACCTTGTCGTACCAGTAACCCTTCATCGTGCCGACCTGCTCGCGCATGAGCAGGGAACCGCCGAACAGGGCGAGCGACAGGGCGACGGAGACGATCACCGCGAAGGTCATCGTGAGATTGCGGCGGAGACCGACGCCGATCTCCGACATGACGAACTGGGCGCGCATGGCGTCCTTTCAGTGCCCTCGGGCGGTTTCAGTGCTGGTAGCCGTAGACGCCGCGCGACTGGTCGCGCACGAGACGGCCCTGTTCGAGTTCGATGACGCGCTTGCGCATCTGGTCCACGATCTGCTGGTCGTGGGTGGCCATGATGACCGTGGTACCGGTCCGGTTGATCCGGTCCAGCAGCTTCATGATGCCGACGGAAGTCTGCGGGTCCAGGTTTCCGGTGGGCTCGTCGGCGATCAGCAGCCGCGGCCGGTTGACGAACGCACGGGCGATCGCGACACGCTGCTGCTCACCGCCGGAGAGCTCGCCGGGCATCCGCTGCTCCTTGCCGCCGAGGCCCACCAGCTCCAGGACCTGGGGCACGGCCTTGCGGATCTCGCCCCGGGGCTTCCCGATGACCTCCAGGGCGAAGGCGACGTTCTCCGCGACGGTCTTGTTGGGCAGCAGCCGGAAGTCCTGGAAGACCGTGCCCAACTGGCGGCGCATGTGGGGCACTTTCCAGTTCGAGAGCCGGGCGAGGTCCTTGCCCAGGACATGGACCTGACCGTGGGTGGCCCGCTCCTCGCGCAGCAGCAGCCGCAGGAACGTCGACTTCCCGGAGCCGGAGGAACCGACCAGGAAGACGAACTCGCCCTTCTCGATCTCGAGCGAGACGTCCCGGAGCGCCGGACGGTTCTGCTTGGGGTAGGACTTGGAGACGTTGTCGAATCGGATCACGAGTGCACCACGTGTCGGCCTGGAGGGCGGCACGGAACGCCGCGTTCGCGGCTCCCGTCGGTGTGCGTGACCATACCGAACCGCCCGTGCACGCGCAGTCGGCCTCGGGAGTCAACGGGACAATTGGGTTCCATTTCGCGCTTCACCGGGCCGGCCGCGCCGGACGGCGGTAAAGCTGGCACAGTGGTAAGGGGAACCGCACGACGTTCCCGCGCGTTGGACGTACCGGAGGAGGACTTCGCATGACATGCGACCGACTGGTGTGCGCCAACTGCGCGGCCCCTGTCAATGAGGGCAGGTGCCCGGTCTGCCGGGCGAGCCGCGAGCGGTTGCAGCACCAGGAAGGCATCTTCGGCGGCCTGACCCCGGCCGCGCTGATCGCGCTGCTGGTGGTGCTCGTCGCTCTCGCCGTGCTCGCGCGCGGATTCACAGGGTAGCGGCTCGGCGACTCTCCGATACCGATACTTAATGCTTATGGGCCGAGGCCCGGGACGCTTCCGCGTCCCGGGCCTCGGTCGTCGTGTGCGCGCTTACGGCCGGGGCCGTCAGGCGGCGGCCGCGCCGCCGCGCTCGATCAGGCGCGGGAGCATCCGGAAGCCGATGCCACCGGCGATCATCGTGGCGGCGCCGACCACGAGGAAGGTGGTCTGACCGGCACCGGTCTCGGCCAGCTGGCCGGCCTGCGCGGGCTGGCCGGACTGGCCGCCCTGCCCGCCCTGCCCGGACTGACCGGTCTGGGCCAGCTCCTCCTTGGGCTTGCCCTGCTGGACGGGCTGGACACCGGCGTTGTCGGGGCTGGTGTTGCAGTTGCCGTCGGTGTCCACCGGGCAGGTACGGGCGTCGTCGCCGCCGTCACCACCGGTGGAGCCGGAGCCGCCGGTGGCGGAGCCACCCGTGGAGCCGGAGCCGCCGGTGGCGGAGCCACCCGTGGAGCCGGAGCCGCCGGTGGTGGAGCCGTGGTCGCCGCCGGTGGAGCCACCGCCGGTCGTGGAGCCACCGGTCGTGCCGCCGCCGGTGGTGGAACCTCCGGTGGTGCCACCACCGGTCGTGGAGCCGCCCGTCGTGCCGCCGCCGGTGGTGGAGCCGCCGGTCGTCGAACCACCGGTCGTGGAGCCACCCGTGGTGGAGCCGCCGGTCGTCGAACCGCCGCCCGTGGTCGCGCCACCGGTCGTGGAACCGCCGGTGGTGGAGCCGCCGGTGGTGGAGCCGCCGGTCGTGGTCTCGCCGCCCGTGGTGGCGCCGCCGGTGGTCGTGCCACCGGTCGTGGAGCCGCCCGTGGTGGAACCGCCGGTGGTCTCGCCACCGGTCGTGGCACCACCCGTCGTGGAACCGCCGGTCGTGGAGCCACCCGTGGTGGAGCCGCCGGTCGTCGAACCACCGGTCGTGGAGCCGCCCGTGCCGGACGTGGGCTGCGGGATCTCGGTCGGGGCGGTGGTGGGGTCGTCGGCGGCCGCGCTGTGCACGCCGACGCCGCCCTTCACGCCGAAACCGCCGACCTCGACGTCGACACCGGCGGCCGAGGCCGCACCCGCGGCCGTCAGCGAAGCGCCGGCGGCGATCATCGCGCCGGCGGCTATGCGCGCAACGCGCAGTCGCGTCTTACTCGTCATCTGCCTGCTACCCCCAGTAGCTGAACTCGTCGATGGAGCAGCTGTGCACGGGGCCGCGGCACTCCGGGGGGACGGCGTGACCGTCCGGCCTCGTACGCATGTCGTACGGGCCGGGCCGCTCGCCCCCCGCCACACGCGCCCCAGTGATTCGCATGCCGCGCGCCAGCCTTCCCAGTTTTCTGGGCAGCGTCAAGGAACTTACGGGCGCGATGTCCGGCTATGCAGGGGTTACGGCAGACAAGCGGAGGGAGTTGTTCTACTTCCCCTGCTGCTTGCGCCAGCGGATGCCCGCCTCCAGGAACCCGTCGATGTCGCCGTCGAGGACGGCGGTGGGGTTGCCGACCTCGAACTCCGTGCGGAGGTCCTTGACCATCTGGTACGGGTGGAGGACGTACGAACGCATCTGGTTGCCCCAGGAGCCACCGCTGTCGCCCTTGAGCGCGTCCATCTTCGCCTGCTCCTCCTGGCGGCGGCGCTCGAGGAGCTTGGCCTGGAGGACGTTCATGGCGGTCGCCTTGTTCTGGATCTGCGAGCGCTCGTTCTGGCAGGAGACGACGATGCCGGTGGGGAGGTGCGTCAGGCGGACCGCGGAGTCCGTGGTGTTGACGCCCTGGCCGCCGGGGCCGGAGGAGCGGTAGACGTCGACGCGCAGCTCGGACTCGTCGATCTCGACGTGGTCGGTCTGCTCGACGACCGGCAGCACCTCGACGCCGGCGAAGGAGGTCTGGCGGCGGCCCTGGTTGTCGAAGGGCGAGATGCGCACCATGCGGTGGGTGCCCTGCTCGACGGAGAGGGTGCCGTAGGCGTACGGGACCTGAACGGAGAAGGTGGTCGACTTGATGCCGGCCTCTTCGGCGTACGACGTCTCGATGAGCTCGGTCTTGTAGCCGTGGCGCTCGGCCCAGCGCAGGTACATGCGCTGGAGGCGCTCGGCGAAGTCGGAGGCGTCGACGCCGCCGGCCTCGGCGCGGATGTTGACGAGGGCCTCACGGGAGTCGTACTCGCCGGAGAGGAGGGTGCGGACCTCCATCTCGTCGAGCGCCTTGCGGACGGAGGTGAGCTCCGCCTCGGCCTCGGCGAGGGCGTCGGCGTCGTCCTCGGCCTCGGCGAGCTCGAAGAGCACCCCGAGGTCGTCGATGCGGCCGCGGAGCGTCTCCGTCTTGCGCAGCTCCGCCTGGAGGTGCGACAGCTTGCTGGTGATCTTCTGCGCCGCCTCCGGGTCGTCCCAGAGGGACGGGGCGGCCGCCTGCTCCTCGAGCACGGCGACGTCGGCCCTCATCTTGTCGAGGTCCAGAACGGCCTCGATCGACCCCATGGTCGAGGAGAGGGACTTCAGCTCTTCGGATACATCAACGACTGCCACGCACCCAGCCTAACGGCTGCGCCGGGCTTCCCGGTCCGAAGGAGCACCCCGAATGCCGGGAGGCGCCCCTTCCGGGCCGTGGAGGGGCCGGTTCGGCACCGCCGGACTCCCCGGCGGGGGCCGATCGCCACGGCGGCGGGAGGGCTGCCCCGATCCCGCCCTTTCACCGTTTCCCGGGGCTGCGGCCCCGGCCCCCGAGGGCGAGGGGCTTCGCCCCCCGCCGAGGGGGAGGGACGGGGCTGGGAGGCCCGGGGCCCGAGATGAAGGGCTTCGCCCTGCCAGGGGCGGCTCGGGCGGGGCGGCAGCCCCCGGGCCCGACGCCCAGGCGGGGGCGAAGCCTCCCGCCGTGGGGGTCCGGGGCGGCAGCCCCGGGAAACGGTGAAAGGGCGGGGCTGGGGCCTCTCCCCCGCCGCAGCGGCGACCAGCCACCGGCTACGCGCCCGGCGGCGCCAAACCGCCCCCGCCCCCACCCCCCCGGGGGCAGCCCCCTACCGCGTGCCCGCCGCCGGCGGCGCCGTGTGGTGGATGCCCGGGGGCTGGGAGCCGCCCGGCTTCGCGTCGCCCGTGTCCGAGCCGCCGCCCGTGGCGAACCAGCCGCCGACACCCGCCGCCGCGGCCAGCGCGACGGCCGCCGCGCCGAGGCGGATGCGGCGGCGTCGTACCTGCTCCGCCGGGGAGCGGTGGCGCGCGGACCCCGCCCGGGGCTGCCCCGGCGAGCGCGGAGCGCGAGCCGTCCCGTGGGGGCCGCCCGCGAGCTCCTCGGGCCCGGGCACCCGCATGCTGGTGTGGGTGTCCCGGCTGGAGTCCGAGACCCCCGCCCCCGGCACGAGCGGCACCACGCCCCGCCGGCGCGGCTCGGGCACGGCCGCCACCGCGGCCGCGGTGGCGGCAGCGGGGGCAGGGCCCCCCTCCGCGGCGGCGGGAGCCTCCTCCTCCGGCTCGTCGATGTCGAGCGGCGGGATCCCGGCCAGGTGCGGCAGCAGCTCCCGCAGCCGGGCCGCCAGCTCCGAGGCGCGCAGCCGGGACGCCGGGGCCTTGGCGAGGCACTGCACGACGAGCTGCCACAGCTCGTCGGGGATGCCGGGCAGCGGCGCCACCGTCTCCGTCACATGGCGCCGCAGCACCGCCCCGGGGTGCCCGCCGCCGAAGGGCGTGAAGCCGGCCAGGAGCTCGTAGAGGACGGTGGCCAGGGCGTAGACGTCGACGGACGCGCGCGGCGGCAGGCCCTCGATGATCTCGGGGGCGAGGTAGTCGGGCGTGCCGATGACGCTGCGGGCGCCCGGCGAGCGGTCACGGTCCCGGTCGCGGGCGGGCGCCGGGCGGGGCACGTCCACGAGCCGGGCGATGCCGAAGTCCGTGAGCAGCGCGGGATGCGCGCCGGCGGGCCCGAGGGGGCCCTGCATGTCGAGGAGGACGTTCTCGGGCTTGACGTCGCGGTGGACCACCCCGGCGGCGTGCGCGGCGGCGAGGCCGTCGGCGACGTCGGCCACGATGGCGACGGCCGCCTCGGGCGCGAGGCGTCGCTCGCGGTCGAGCCGGGTGCGCAGGTCGGTGCCGCGGATGAGGTCCATGACCAGGGCGAGGTCGTTGCCGTCGACGACGAGGTCGCGGACGCCGACCACATGGGGGTGGTCGAGACCGAGGAGGGCCGCGCGCTCCTGCACGAAGCGGCCGACGAGCTCCTGGTCGGAGGCGAGATCCTCCCGTAGGAGCTTGATGGCGACCGGCCCCTCGGGGCCTTCGCCGAGCCACACCGTCCCGACACTGCCCCGTCCGAGGACCTGGTGGGCGGTGTACCGGCTGCCGATCTTCCGTGCCAAGACTGTTCCCCGACTCCTCCGCCATCCGGCGACATCATCCGACGGGCGCGGCCAGGCGGCCGTCACCCGCGCTGGCGACCAAGCTACGCGGCCGGAGGGGCGTTGGGGACACCGATTCAGTGCCAACCGTTACTTCTGAGGCAGAAAACACCCTTCGGGTGTCGATATATCGACTGCCTTATCGGTTCTCCACAGCCCCCGACGTCCCCGTCACTGGCCGGAACCCGACCCCGCTCCGGAGTCGGAGCCCAGACCGGAGATCCAGTCCTTGACGCTGGTGATCCAGTCCCAGGCGGCGTCCCAGAAGCTCTTGCCGTCGGCGACCCAGTCCTTGAGCGGTGTGAACTCCCACACCAGCCAGGAGCCGACGATCAGCACGACGATCATGAACAGACAGCCCTTGAGGCAGCCCAGGCCCGGGATCCGCATGGGGTTCGCGCTGCGCTGGCGCGGCGGGCGCGGCTCCCGGCGCGGGGCGGGCGTCGGCTCGGGCGGCGGCGCGGGGGCGTACCGCTGCGGCTGAGGCTGGGGCGGCTGCGGGGGCTGCTGGTAGCGCGGTGCCCGCTGGGGCTGCGGCTGGGGCGGCTGCTGCCGGCGGGGCGGCCGCTGCGCCGGGTACTGCTGCTGCGGCGGCTGCGGGGCGTACTGCTGCTGGGGCGGCTGCTGGTAGCCCTGCGGCGGCTGGGGCGCCGGGCGGCGCTGGGGCCTGCGGCGCAGCGGGTCCTCGCCCGGGTCGAGGTACTGGGTCTGCTCGTTGCGGTCGCGGGCGGCGCGCATCTGGCTCTGCCACGGGTGCGGGCTGTCGCCCTGCGCCGACGGCGGGCCGGACGGCGGTACGGGCGGTACGGGCGGCATGACGCGCGTCGGGTCGCCGCCCTGCGGGCCGGAGCCCGCGGAGAGCACCTGGGTGGGGTCGGCGTCGCCGGTGCGCCCGGGGCCCGACGGACCGGGGCCCGACAGGCCGGTGCTGGGCAGGACGCTGGTCGCGGCGTTCGGGTCGTACCCGGCCGGGGCGGTCCCGGCGGAGGACGGGAGCACCTGGGTCGGGTCGGCGTCGCCGGTGGCGGGACCCGTGCCGGGGAGGGTGTGGAGGCCCGTGCCGGGCACCTGGGTGGGCTCGGGGTCGGGTGCGAGCAGCGCGCCGACGCCCAGTGCCGCCTCGGCCTGGTCCGGGGAGGCGTGCACACCGACGCCGGCGGCGACGACGCGCAGGCCGCGGGCGAGGTTCTCGGCGCTGGGCCGTTCCTCGGGGCGCTTGCGCAGACAGCGCTCTATGACCGTCCACAGCGGCTCGGGCACGGTCGTGGGGCGGCGCGGCTCGGCGCTGAGGTGCTGGTGGAGCACTTCGAGCGCGGTGGCGCCCGCGAACGGCGGACGGCCGGTGACCAGCTCGTACAGCAGGATGCCCGCGCCGTAGATGTCCACGGCGGAGGTCTGGGGGCGGCCCTCGGCGGACTCGGGCGCGACATAGGCCGGGGTGCCGACGAACTCGTGGGTGCGGGTCAGGCCGGGCGAGTCCGCGAGGCGCGCGATGCCGAAGTCGGTGAGCATCGGGTGCATCTGCCCGGCTTCGCTCTTCAGCAGCACGTTGGCGGGCTTGAGGTCGCGGTGGACGATGCCGTCGGCGTGGCTGGCGGCGAGGGCGTCGGCGATCTGCGCGGTGAGCAGCGCTGCCGCGACGGGCGTGAACGGGCCGTTCTCGCGGAGGTAGCGGTGGAGGTCCGGGCCGTCGACCAGGTCCATGACGAGCGCGAGGAGATCGCCCTCGACGACGAGGTCGCGGGTGCGGACGATATTGGGGTGGGTCAGCCGCAGGAGCACCGAGCGCTCGCGCAGGAAGCGCATCACGACGTCCGCGTCGTGGGCCAGCTCCTCCTTGAGGACCTTGATCGCGACGGTCTCGCCGGGCTGTCCCGCCACCGCCGCCTCGGCGCCGGCCGCCTCCCGCTGGCGGGCACGCCAGACGGTGCCCGTGGCGCCGCGTCCGAGCGGCTCCTCGAGCAGGTACTTGCTGCCTACCGGCCGCACGTCATGCGCTCCCTGGTCGTGATCCGGATGCCGAAACCTTCGAAACCCTCGATGGCGTCGATACCGTCGCCTTCCACCGGCACCTCCGCCCCACTGTAGTGCCGCCGTCCGGACCGTCGGCCCGGCGAATCCGTGGGGCTCATGGGAAAGACGCGGGCCGGGTGCGGATGGTTGCCGCAAGCGGTGGCGCTCCCCTCAATATCGGCAATAAAGGGGTCGAGAGCAGGCAATTCCCAGAAGAAATCAGCCATCGCCCCACCGCGACCAGCGCGTTTCGCATACTCGGACCGTCGTTCAAGATCACGAATCGAGTCTCGCCGGGCGAATCGTCCCCGGTGGATGCGAGGATGCTCGCTGGCGGGAGGTGTCGAGAGGATGCCGCTCGCCGGCACGGATGCGGCGGGGTGGGAGCGGGAAGACCCCGCGCGACGTGGTGACCTGTACGTGCCGACGCGCCCGTGCGAGGTGGGGGAAGGCCTGGCGCCGCCCCTGCCCCGTACTCCGGGCAGGAAGGGACCGTTGACGGCGATGCAGATCCGGCTGACCGTCCTCGGGCCGCTCAGCGGCCACACCACGTGCGCCTGCGATGTGCTCGTGACCGCCCCCGCGGGGACCGCCCTGGCCGCCGTGACCAGCGGCCTCGCCACCGCCGTCGCGGCGGCGGGATCCGACCTCGGCAGCGGTGCCGTCGTCGTCCACTCCGGCGACGAGCGGCTCGACCCGCAGCGCTGTGTGCTGGGCGAGCCGCCGCTGATCGACGGCGCGGTGCTCTCCCTGGGCGCCCCCGCCGACCCCGAACGCCACGTCCCCCTCACCGGCCCCCTCCCGGCCGCCGCGCGCCTCCACGTGGTGTCCGGCCCGGACGCGGGCGGCGTCCACCTGCTGCACGGCGGCGAGGTCCGCGTCGGCCGCTCCAGCTCGGCGGACATCCCCCTGGACGACCCCGACGTCTCCCGCCTCCACTGCGCGGTGACGCTTTCCGACGACGGTGTCGTCACCCTCCACGACCTGGGCTCGACGAACGGCACCGCCCTGGACGGCGCCCCGGTCGACGGCACCCCCGTCCCACTGGCCCCGGGCGCGCTGCTGCGGGTCGGCGAGTCGACGCTGAGCCTGTACGGGGTGGGCACGGGAACCGACGCCCCGGACGCGCTCCCGGCGGCGCCGGACGGGGAGGGGCACCTCCGGGTACCTGTGCGAGTGCGCGGGGCGTCCGAGGAGAGCGCGGTAGCGCTCCCGGGCGCGCGCCGCGGTGCGGGCGCCCCCGGGGACGCGGGGGCGCTGGGTACTGGCCTTACGGGTGCCGACCGGGGCGTCGGGCCGACGGGCGCCGGGCCGACGGGCTGGGGCACGGGTGCCCGGACTGGACACGCGGGCGGACACGCGGGTCCGGGTGGGCACGCAGGCTCGACCGGGCACACCGACGCGGCTGGAGCAGCGGCCCTGACGGGCCGGGGCGCGGGCGGGCAGGCAGGCTCCACGGGCGGCGCGGGACCGGCCGGACACGCGGCGCAGGCGGGCCCGGCGGCCTCGGCGGGCGACGGCCCGGTCGGCTGGGGCGCGGGTGCCCGGACTGGACACGCGGGCGGACACGCAGGCACGGACGGGCGCGCGGGTTCGGCCGGACAGGCCGGTCCGGCCGGGGCGGCGGCCTCGGCGGGTGACGGCCCCGGGGGCCGGGGCGGCGCGTCCGCCCGTACGGGCCGAACGGGCGGACACACGAGTACGGACGGGCAGGCCGGCACGGCGGCCCCGGCGGGCGGCGTGGGCGCGTCCGGCGGCTCCGCGAGCCCCTCGGCCGACGGCGGGGAGCCGGGCTGGGGCGCGGGGGCGAGAGCCGGGTACGCGGGTGGGCAGGGCGGCGGGTTCGGCGCGAGCGGGCGGGCCCCGGCCAGCTGGGGTTCGGACGCGCGGGCGGCCCGCGCGGACGACCCCGAGCAGCGGCCCGCGTGGCGCAGCGGCGGCCCCCTCGACGCGCCCACGACCCCGGACCCGGCCACGGAACGGGACCAGGGCCGGACGAACGGCCGGGGCGACGGCGGGACGAACCAGGCAGCCGGATTCGCGAACCTCGCCGGACCCGGCGCGGACGGCGCCGACGCGACGGCGGCGCCCCCCGCCGCGTACCCGCCGCACCAGGCGGACGCCTTCGGCGGCGACGGCGGTCACGCCACCCACACCGTGCGCGGCAACGCCGCGCTGACCCCCGGCACGGCCGCCGCGCCCGCGCGGCCGCCGCAGGAGGACGGCGGCGGCAAGCGCCGGGCCCGCGGCATAGGAGCGTGGGCCCGCCGCCTCACCGGCGGCGGGCGCGCCGCCGCGCAGCGCGAGGCGGCGGCGGGCGAGGGCCCGCGGGAGCAGACCACCGGCGCGCCCGAGCGCGCCCCCGGCACCGCCGCCGCGCTGCGCGAGCGCTGGCCGGACCCCGCCGCCGTGCTGCTGACCGCGCTGGGGCCGGGCCCCCGGCTGTGGGAGCGCGGCCCGGGCCACCCGGATCTGCTCACCGTCCGGCTGGGCACGGCCGACCGCTACGCGCCCGACGGCGGCGAACCGCTGCCGTCCGTGCCGGTGACGGTCGGGCTGCGCGAGGTGGGGGCGCTCGGCATGACCGGGCCCCGGGAGCGGCTGTCCGGGCTCGCCCGCTCCGTGCTGGCGCAGCTGGCCGCGCTGCACGCGCCCGGCACCCTCGAGTACGTGCTGATCAGCACCGACCGCTCGCGTCCGGCCGAGGAACGGGCTGCGGAGTGGTCCTGGCTGGGCTGGCTGCCGCAGCTGCGGCCGGCGCACGGGCAGGACTGCCGGCTGCTCGTCGGCTACGACCGGGAGCAGGCCGAGGCCCGTACCGCCGAGCTGGTGCGGCGTCTGGACGGCGGCCCGCTGGGCACGGGCTGGACGACGGCGCCGCCCGAGGCCGTGGCGGCGGCCGCCGCGCGGCACGAGGGCCCGTACACGGTCCTGATCGTCGACGGCGACCCCGGTTCGACGGCGCTGCGCGAGACGGTCGCGCGGCTGGCGACGGGCGGTCCGGCGGCGGGCATCCACGTCCTGTGCCTGGCGGAGGCACCGGCCACCACGCCCGCCTCCCCCGTCTCCGCGACGCTCGCGTCGGCCGAGGCGGTCTCCCCCGCCTTCGCGCACTGCGGCGCGGTCGCGCTGCTGAGCGGTGACGTGGCGACGGTGGTGCAGGTCATCCATCGCGCCTCGGCACCGGCCGCGCCCGTGGCGCACCCCGTGCGCCCGGGCCACACGATGATCGCCGCGCTCGACGCCGTGTCCGGCGCGTGGGCCGAGCGCTTCGCGCGGGCCCTGGCGCCCCTGCGCATGGCGGACAACGCGGGCGACCCCGCGCACGCCTCGCGCATCGCGGCGGCGCTGCCCCGGTCGTCCCGGCTGCTGGACGAGCTGGGGCTCGCCCGGGCCACGCCCGCCTCGCTGACCGCCCGCTGGGCGGCCGCCACCGACCGCGGCACCCGGCCCGGGGGCCGGGCCGTGGCCGTACTGGGGGCCGGGCCGCACGGCCCGCTGTCCGTGGATCTCGCGGCGGACGGGCCGCATCTGCTGGTGGAGGGCTCCCCTGGCAGTGGGAAGACCGAGCTGCTGCGTTCGCTCGCCGCGTCGCTCGCGGCGGCCGACCGGCCGGACCGGCTCTCGCTCGTCCTGGTGGACGGGGCCGCCGCCGAGCGGGGCGAGGGGCTGCGGGTCTGCACGGACCTGCCGCACGTGTCGACGTACCTCGCCGCCTCCGACCCGGTGCGGATGCGGGAGTTCGCCCAGGCGCTCACGTCGGAGCTCAAGCGCCGCGCCGAGCTGCTGGGCACGCTGGACTTCGTCGGCTGGCACGACCGGAACCCGGCCCCCGGCCCGAACGTGGTCGGTCCGCGCCGCCCCGCCGAGCCGACGGCGGCCCCGGCCCCGGTCGCCGCCGCTCCGGTCGCGGCGGCCGCGTCCGGGCCCGTCTCCGGTTCCGTCTCCGGTTCGGTTGTCTCCGGTTCCGGTGCCGCCGATCTCGAGTCCGCGCCGAGCGGGACGCTCAAGTTGCGTACGCAAAGCGGCGGTCGGACGCGTACGGCCGAGACGGCCCTGCCCCGGCTCGTCGTGCTCGTCGACGACTTCGACGCCCTGGTGGCCCCCGCGCTGGGCAGCACGGGCCGGCCGTCGGCCGGTTCGGTCGTACGGGCCCTGGAGGCCGTGGCGCGGGACGGCGAGCGGCTCGGGGTGCATCTGATCGCCGCGTCGGGCCGTCCCGACCGTACGGCCGACACGGCGGCGGTCGAGCGGGCCGGGCTACGGGTGACGCTGGACATCGCCCCGCCGTCGGCGGACGCCGCCGGCGACGGGCCGGGCGCGGGCGAACCCGCCCCGGGGCGCGGCCGGTTGCGGCGTCCGGACGACGACGCGACCACCCCGTTCCAGGCGGGCCGGGTCACCGGCCGCATCCCCCGCACGGCGACGCTCCGGCCGACGGTCGTGACCCTCGACTGGCAGCGCCTGGGCGACCCGCCCACCCGCCGGCCGGTGCGCGAACTCGGCAACGGGCCCACCGACCTGGCCCTGCTGGCCAGCGCCCTCCAGCGCGCGGCGCAGTCCGCCGGGGCCCAGGCGGCACCCCCGTTGCTGCAGTGACGGACCGCCCGTGCCGCAGCGTCACAGCCCTGTCACGATCGGCTGGTTGACGTCGGAGACGGTATTGCGGCGGTCCGTGCCGGGGCGTAGGACTGTCGCACGGGAGTGCGGCCGTATGCCGGGGCGACGTGCGGCGCGGCCGTCGACGGGGACCGGGCACGGGAGGTACGGGCCATGCGCACGGCAACACGTACATCGCTCCGCGCGGCAGGCGCGGCACGCACTCCACGCCTACGCTCCCGCCCGCGCAGAGCAGGTGGTGCGGGCGCGCGGCGCGGTGCGCTGGCGCTGGCCGTGGCGGGAGCGCTGGCGCTGACCGCCGCCGGCTGCGGGGACAGCGGCGGGGACAAGGACAAGGGCGGCGACAAGCCCGCCCCCGGACAGTCCGACCTCATCACCCACACCGTGCAACTCCCCAAGCTCAACGGGCAGAAGCTCAAGGTGACCGCTGTCTGGACGGGCGTCGAGCAGAAGAGCTTCGCCAAGGTCCTGGACGAGTTCGCCAAGCGCACCGGCGCCGAGGTCGCGTACGTGCCCAGCGGCGACGACATGTCCGCCTTCATAGGCTCCAAGGTGGCGGGCGGCGACCCGCCGGACGTGGCGATGCTGCAACAGCCGGGTGCCCTTCGGGAGTTCGCCGGCAAGGGGTGGCTCAAACCGCTGGGCGAGGAGGCCCGGGCGCAGCTGAAGAAGAACTTCCCCCAGGGCTGGCAGGATCTGGGCTCCGCCGACGGCAAGCAGTACGGCGTGTACTTCAAGACCAGCAACAAGTCCCTCGTCTGGTACAACACCAAGATTTTCACCGCGGCGGGCGTCAAGGTGCCCGCGACCTGGCCGGAGTTCCTGCGCACCGCGCAGGCCGTCGCCGACTTCGGCGTCTCCCCGGTGTCGGTGGGCGGCGCGGACGGCTGGACGCTCACGGACTGGTTCGAGAACGTCTACCTCTCCCAGGCCGGCCCGGAGAAGTACGACCAGCTGGCCCAGCACAAGATCAAATGGACCGATCCCTCCGTCAAGGACGCGCTGACCACGCTCGGCCAGCTCTTCGGCAAGAAGGAGCTGCTGGCGGGCGGGCAGGAGGGCGCGCTCCAGGCGCAGTTCCCCACGTCCGTCACCCAGACCTTCAGCGGGGGCGAGAAGGCGAAGGCCGCCATGGTCTTCGAGGGCGACTTCGCGGCCGCGAACATCACTGCCGCCAAGGCGAAGATCGGCACCGATGCCAAGGTCTTCCCCTTCCCGGCGGTCGGCGGCCGCTCGCCCGTGGTGACCGGCGGTGACGTGGGCGTGGCCCTCAAGGACGGCCAGGCGGCACAGGCGCTGCTGACCTTCCTGGCCTCCACCGACGCCGCCGGGATCTGGGCGAGGGAGGGCGGTTTCATCTCGGCGAACAAGAACCTCGACCTCGCCTCCTACCCCGACGACGTGCAGCGCTCCATCGCCAAGGCGCTGGTCTCGGCGGGCGATTCCTTCCGCTTCGACATGTCCGACCAGGCGCCCGCCGCGTTCGGCGGCAAGCCGGGGCAGGGCGAGTGGAAGCAGCTCCAGGACTTCCTGCGGAACCCGGCGGACGTGGAGGGCACCCAGCAGCGACTGGAGTCCGACGCGGCCAAGGCGTTCAAGAACTGACGGGGCAGGTCGCCATGACCACAGCCACCACCGCCGCTCCACCACCACCGCCCGATCCCGCCGTACGCCCGGCCCGGGCGCGGGGCAAGGGGCGGGGCGCGCTCGGCACACGGCCCTGGGTGGCCGCCTGCTTCCTGCTGCCCGCGCTGGCCCTGCTGGGCGCCCTCGTCGTCTACCCCATCGGTTTCTCCGTCTACCGCAGCCTCTTCGACGCCTCCGGCCACGGCTTCGTGGGCATGGACAACTACCAGGAGGTCTTCAGCGACGCGCGGATCCGCACGGCCCTGAAGAACAATGTCATCTGGGTCGTCGTCGCCCCCTCCGTGGCCACCGCCCTCGGCCTGATCTTCGCGGTGCTCACCGAACGGGTGCGCTGGGGCACGGCGTTCAAGCTCGTCGTCTTCATGCCGATGGCCATCTCGATGCTCGCGGCGGGCATCATCTTCCGTCTGGTCTACGAGCAGAACCCGGACCGCGGCGTCGCCAACGCCGTCTGGGTCGGCATCCACGACACCTTCGCCGCTCCGGCCCCCTTCCCGGGGGCGCACCCCCGGCCGACGGGGGACCTCGTGGCGAGCGGCGGCGGCGCGTTCACGACGAAGACGGCGGCACGGGCGGGCAGCGCGGTGGCGCTGCCGCTGGTGGCCGTGAAGCCGGAGGACGTGTCCGGCGCCAGGGACGCCATTCCCGCGCGGGACGTGGCCGGGAAGGTCACCGGCACGGTGTGGATGGACTTCACCCGGGGTGGCGGCGGCACGGCCGGGAAGATCGACGCGGGTGAGAAGGCCCTGGCCGGGGTGACGGTGGAGGCCGTCAAGGACGGCAGGACCGTCGCCTCCACCACCACGGACCCCGACGGCACCTTC
This sequence comes from Streptomyces sp. NPDC001678, assembly GCF_042892945.1. NCBI lineage: Bacteria > Bacillati > Actinomycetota > Actinomycetes > Kitasatosporales > Streptomycetaceae > Streptomyces > Streptomyces sp. NPDC001678. The sequence continues at coordinate 60,810 of NZ_JBIAUP010000022.1, forward strand.
ACCCTGCCCCCGGCGGCGGACGGCGCCCGGCTGCGGCTGCCCGCGGCCAACTTCGCCTCCGCCTACAACGGCGTGGACTGGCTCGGCCCCTCCCTGGTGACGCCGTCGATCATCGGCGCCTACATCTGGATGTGGGCGGGCTTCGCCATGGTGCTCATCGCGGCCGGCCTGGCGGGGGTGCCACGCGAGCTGCTGGAGGCGGCGCGCGTCGACGGGGCCAACGAGTGGCAGGTCTTCCGCCGGGTGACGGTGCCCCTGCTGGCACCGGTCCTCGCGGTGGTCGTCGTCACCCTGATGATCAATGTGCTGAAGATCTTCGACCTGGTCTACATCATCGCCCCGGGCTCCAGCCTCGACAACGCCAATGTGCTGGCCCTCCAGCTCTACCAGTCCTCCTTCGGTACGGACGTCAACCAGGGCGTGGGCAGCGCCATCGCCGTCTTCCTGCTGCTGCTCGTCACTCCGGTGGTGATCGTGAACATTCGCCGGATCAGGAAGGAGCGGCAACGATGAGCCTTCAAGACACCGCCGTACGGGGTGAGCGCTCCCTCCCCGCCCGGCTGGCCGCCCGCCTGGGCGCGGGGGCGACGCGCGGTTTCCTCGTCCTGGTCGGGCTGTTCTGGCTGATGCCGACCGTGGGGCTGCTGCTGTCCTCACTGCGCGACAAGGCCGACATCGCCGCCTCCGGCTGGTGGCAGGTCTTCGCCCACCCGTCCCAGCTGACGACGGAGAGCTATCGCACGCTCTTCGCCAACGACAAGGTGACACACTCCCTTCTGACCACCGCGTTGATCACCGTCCCGGCGACGGTGCTGGTGATCCTCGTCGGCGCCCTCGCCGGATACGCCTTCGCCTGGCTGGACTTCCCCGGCCGGGACTGGTGGTTCATGGTCGTCGTGGGGCTGCTCGTGGTGCCCGTTCAGGTGGCGCTGATCCCGGTGGCCAAGCTCTTCAGCGCGCTGGGCATCTTCGAGTCCACGGTGGGCGTGGTGCTCTTCCACACCGCCTTCGGGCTGCCCTTCGCGGTGTTCCTGTTGCGGAACTTCTTCGCGGAGATACCGCGCGAGTTGCTGGAGGCGGCCCGGCTGGACGGCGCGGGCGAGCTACGGCTGTTCACCCGGGTCGTGCTGCCGCTGGGCGGACCGGCCATCGCATCGCTGGGCATCTTCCAGTTCCTGTGGGTGTGGAACGACATGCTGGTCGCGCTGATCTTCGCGGACAGCGGCAACCCTCCCATCACGGTGGCCCTTCAGCAGCAGGTCCGGCAGTTCGGCGACAACGTGGACATCCTCGCGTCGGGTGCCTTCCTCTCGATGGTCGTTCCGCTCGCGGTGTTCTTCGCCTTCCAGCGCCAGTTCGTGAGCGGGGTGATGGCGGGCGCGGTGAAGTGACCGCCCGAGGGGACGACCGGCGGGGTACATGACGGCTAGCGCCGCAGGTACAGCGACACCGCCCCTCCCCGTACGAACACCGTGGACTCCTCCCGGTACAGCGCGTCGAGCTCCCTGGTCTTGGCGGACTCGGCGCGCTGGGCCCGGAACCACGGCGTCCCGACCGTGGTCGTGTCCGCCACCACCCACACCCGCGTCCCCCGGGAGAGCCCCCACAGCCGGGACCGCAGCTCCCCCGCCCCGACCTCCTGGCCGTAGAGGGTGCCGGAGGCGGCGGGCGACTTCTTGAGGGTGAGGTCCCGCAGCCCTCCGAAGGCTGCCGGGTAGGCCAGGGATATCCGGCGCTCGTGGAGCGGGAGGAACAGCACCGCGTCCCCCGGCCGGGCCGTCCTCCCGACGGCGGCGGCCACCCGGGCGAGCTCGTCACCCCGGCTGGACGGCAGCCGCTCGCGCTCCTGGAAGGGCAACTGCGCCACGAAGACCACCACCACGGCCGCCACCCCGGCCGCCGCCGCGACGCGCGGCCACGGCAGCAGCCCGAGGAGCCGTTCCGCGCCCGCGGCCGCCAGCAGCGGCACGCCCGCGAGGCAGAAGAGCAGATAACGGTCGAGGAAGAGCGGCTGCCACTGGGACGCCGCGTAGAGCAGCACCGGCGGTACGACGGCCAGCGGCAGGGCCACGACGGTCAGCCGCAGCGGGCCCGTGCGGGGCAGGGGGGCGAGCACGGCGACGGCCATCAGCGCGACCACGCCGGCCACGACGGCCTCACCGGGGCCCGCGAAGGCGTGGAGGAGCGCCTTCGCCTGCTCGTACCCCGGTGTGCGGAGCCAGGAGACCTGCTCGCTCTGGCCTTGGGAGAGCACGGCCAGCGGCGCCAGCACGGCGCAGGCCGCGACCGCCGCGGAGCCCCAGCCTCGCCATGCCCGCCCGGGCACCCGGGAGAGCAGCAGCGTCAGCCCATGGGCCGCCAGCAGCAGGATCGCGAACTCGTGCAGCAGCGCCGTGACCGTCACCACCGCGCCGTAGCCGGCCCAGCGCCCTGGCGAACCCCGCTCGACGGCCTCCAGCAGCAGCCACGTCGCCAGCGCACCGCCCGCCGCGACCAGGGCGTACGAGCGGCCCTCCTGCGCGTAGTGGCCGACGAACGGGGTGGCCGCGTACAGCAGCCCGGCCCACAGGCCCACCCGGGGGCGGGCCAGCCGGCAGCCGATCGCGCCGATCAGCCCGGCGGTGACGGCCGCGGCCACGACGGACGGCAGCCGCAGCATGGTCTCGTCGGCGCGCAACGCCAGCACGGGGCGCATCAGCAGGTAGTAGAGCCCGTGCACGGCGTCGACATGACCGAGCAGGCGCAGGATCTCACCCGTCGAGCGGCGCGCCACCTGGAAGGTGGCGGCCTCGTCCCGCCACATCGTGCCCCGGTCGAGCCCCCACAGGCCGAGGAGGAGCATGACGGCGGCGGGCACGATCACGGCCAGGGGCACGGCGGCGGGCAGCCCCCGGAGCGTGTCCCCCAGGGTGACCGCCCAAGACGTCCTCGGCTCCGTCCTCAGCTCGGGCCGTACCGCGGTCCGTGCCATCCTCGCCCCTCCCCGCATCCGTTCCTGTCGGCCACACGCGGTCGCAGAATGCCCCGATTACACATACTTATTGGATAAAACTGTGCTTTATGGCAGTGAACGGGAGTGGAATCCCTGTCGCACACCCCACCACCGGGCTCCCGGCGGCCGCCCGGGCCGACGCCCGGGTCGGCGTGATCGTCATCGGCTACGACGACGCCGCCCACATCGGCCACGCGGTGCGCTCCGCCCTCGGCCAGGGCCCGGCCGTCGCCGAGGTCGTCGCCGTGAACGACGCGTCCACCGACGGCACGGGGGCCCTCCTCGACCGGCTGGCCGCGCGCGAACCCCGGCTGCGGGTCGTCCACCGGGCCGTCAACAGCGGTGGCTGCGGCACTCCCCGCAACGACGGCCTGCGGGCCGCCACCGCGCCCTATGTGATGTTCCTCGACAGCGACGACATCCTCCCCCGGGGCGCGGTGACGGCCCTGCTGCGCGGCGCCCTGGCCCATGACGCGCCGGTGACAGCGGGGCTGTGCGTCCGCCGGGAGCTCCCCCGGCGGCGGGACACGCCCTGGCAGCCCACCCTCTACCGGCGGCCCGCCGTCCACGCCTCCCCCGAGGAGCACCCGGCGCTGCTGCGCGACACGCTCTGCGTCAACAAGCTCTACTCCCGCCGCTTCCTCACCGCGCACGGCATCGACTTCCCCGAAGGGCCTTTCCCTTACGAGGACTTCGTCTTCAGCGCCCGCGTCCTGGCGGCGGGGCCGCGTGTGGCCGTCGTGACGGACCCGGTCTACGTCTGGCACGTGCGCAGGGGCGCAGCCCGGCCCTCGATCTCCCTGGACCGTGAACGGGTGGCCAACTGGCAGGCGCGTGTCCGCGCCCATGAGCGGGGTGTGGAGGTCTTCCGCGACGCCGGCAACGAGCCGCTCGCCCACGCCGCCCGGGTGAAATTCCTCGACCACGACCTGCGGATGTACGTCCGGGAACTGCCCGGCCACGGCCCGGCGTACCGCGCGGCCTGGTGGCGGGCGGCGCGCGCCGCCCTGGCCGCCTGCGACGAGGCCGACCTGCGTGCCGCGCGGGCCCCGGCCCGCTGGATCGCCCGGGTCGTGCTCGCCTCCGAGGCCCCGCGCGACCTGGACCGGCTCGCCCAGCTCGCCGCCCGGCCCGCCCGGCTGCTGCCGCCGTACGCGGAGGCCGCGGGGCGGCCGGTCTGGGCGGCGGACCTGCCGCAGGCCGTCCTCGACGGCCTCACCGGCCCGGGCGCCAAGCCGGCCCGCCGGCTGCCGGTCACCGTCGACGCCGCCCTGCGCCACCGCGCGGGGCACGGCCGCCACGCCGAACTCCGGCTGCGGGTGCACGAGCTGTACGGCCGTCTGGCGGCGGCCCGACCCCACGGCCTCGACATCGAGCTCCGGCTGCGGGACGGCGATTCGGTCCTGGAGCACACCGCCTCGCCCCAGTTGGACGAGCCGAATGACCCGGACGGGCGGGATAGGTCGGGCGGACCGAACGGCCCGGATGGGCCGAACGGGCCAGGCGAGCCGGGCGGGCCGAGCGGACTGGGTGGGCCAGCCAGGCCGGGCGCCGGGGCGTCCTGGGTGGTCGCCGTGCCCGTGGATCTCGCGGCGCTGGCCGCGCGGGGGCGCCTCGACGCCAAGGCCCGCAGGGCTCTCACGACCGGACCGCAGTCCTGGGACGTACGCGTCCGCATCCACTGCGCACACGGCGGCACCCTGCGGACGGCGGTACGGGCCGTGGGCGTCGGCTCCCGCCCCGCCGTGCTGCTCGGCGCGCGGTACGGTCTGCTGCTGGCGCAGCCGCACGCCACGGCGAGCGGTTCGCTCGTCCTGCGGCTCGCGCCCGGCGCCCGGTGCGTGCTCGGTATCGCCCTGCGCAGGGCCCGTGCGCTCCTGCCCCGACTGCCCGGCCTGCCCCGCCTGCCGCTCCTGCGGCGCACGGCGGCTGCCCGTAACGGCGGTCGTCCCTAGCCTCGTGACGTTCATGTCCCATCCCCCGTTCATGTCCCGTCCCCCCCTCGTGCCCCATCGCCCCCATGGCCCGTCCCGTGGCGGGCCTAGCGGTCGATCTCCTCGAACAGCGCCTCCCAGCGGTCCAGGACCGCCGGCAGGGCCAGTGGCGCGACGTGCTCGCGCGCGGCCCGCCCGTAGCGCTCGCGCGCCGGGCCGTCCCCCATCAGCTCCCCCAGTGCTGCCGCGAACGCCGCCGTGTCCCCGTGCGGCACGAGCGTGCCCGTGCGCCCGTGGACGACCAGTTCGCGGACGCCGCCCGACAGGTCGAAGCTCACGCAGGGCACCCCGGCGGCGGACGCCTCGGCGAGGGCCATCGGGCGTCCTTCGCGCTCGCTGGTGAGGGCCACCAGGGACAGCTCCCGGTAGGCGGCGGCCATGTCGCGGACGGTGCCCCGGAAACGGACCCTGTCACCGACGCCGAGCCGGGCCGCCCGCGCCCTCAGCTCCGGTTCCTGGGGGCCGTCGCCGAAGAAGTGGAGCTCCCAGCCGGGGTGTCCGGTCGCTACGGCGGCGAAGGCGTCGAGCAGCCGGTCCAGCCGTTTGACCGGTTCCAGCCGCCCGACCGCGCCGACGCGCCGGCCGTCCAGGGGCGCGGGGGCGGGAGGCGCGAAGGGCAGCGGGTTCGGCATCACTCCGGCGTTCGGCAGCCGCCTGCGGCGGAATTCCGCCGCGTCCGGCTCGCTGAGGAACAACGACTTCTCCAGCGCCGGATAGTGGCGCAGGATCAGCTCCAGGTTGACGGACGCCCGCGCCTGGTGGAACGACTCGTGGTACTGGCCGATGGCCCGCACACGGGCAGGCCGCGCCACGGACTCCAGCCAGACCGCCGCCCACGGCGAACCGGCGATCACCAGCCCCGTACCGTCCTCCGGTGTCCCGGCGAACCGCCGCGCCAGCAGCGTCCGGGCCCGCTGTCGCTCCCGGCGCTCGGACCGCGCCGACCACAGCCGCGCCGGGCTCAGCCGCTCGGCGAGGGAGTCCGCCCGCCAGGAGGGCGCGGCGGGTGCCCGGTAGAGCGTGGTCCGCCGGTAGGCGGGATCAGTGGTGTACGCATGGGGCCGGGGGCTCGGCCGGATGCCGATGAGCTCGACGGCGTGGCCGCGCTCGGCGAACCCCTGGGCGAGGGTGTGCAGCACCCTCTGTGAGCCGCCCGTCGAATCGACGTCGATGCCGAGCAGGAACAGCCGCCTACGACGCTGGGCTGGGCGCTCGGCGGGGCGGTTCACCGGACGCTCCCTTCGAGGAGCAGGTCGAAGAACAGGTCGACCACGGCCTTGCTCGACCACCCGGTCTCCAGGGGATTGAACCGCTCCTGGAAGCTGGCGTACGCACCGGCCCATCGCTCGCGCACCCCCGTCAGATCGCCCAGCGCCGCGGCCAGGTCCCGCGTGGTGGCGAGCATCGGGCCGGGGGCGATGTCCGGCAGGTCGTAGTAGACGCCGCGCGAGAGGGCGCGGTAGTCCTCGTAGTCGTCGGTGTAGAGCAGGATGGGCCGGCCCAGGTTGGCGTAGTCGAACATCACCGACGAGTAGTCCGTGAGCAGGGCGTCCGAGGCGAGCTGCAAATCGTTGAGATCGGTGAACTCACGTCCGTCGCGCACCGCGTGCCCGAGCTCGCGGGGCACGGTGAACCGCTCGTAGTAGTGGGGGCGGACCACGATCGTCCACTCCTCGCCGACCGCGTCGACGAGCCCGGCCAGATCGACCCGGATCGACGCCCCGCTGCCGCGCTCGCCGTCCCGGAACGTGGGGGCGTACAGCAGCACTTTCCGGCCGTCGGGGATCTGCAGTCGCTCCCGGGCGAGAGCCGCCCGGTCGCGCTGCTCGGGCTCGTTCCAGCGGACGAGCACGTCGTTGCGCGGCAGCCCGGTGCGCAGCAGCCGGCCCGTGTAGTCATTGGCCCGTACGAACGTCCGCTCGAACTCCTCGCTGGGGGAGATCAGTGCGTCCCAGCGGGTCACCGTCGCGCGGTGCTGCCGGCGCCGCTCGGGGCTCGCCAGCCGTAGCTCGGGGATGTCGAACCCCATGTGTTTGAACGCCTGGCCGTGCCAGGTCTGGAGGTAGCGGGTGCCCGCCCGTTTGGCGAAGGACGCGGGGAAGCCGTGCGAGTCCACCCAGTAGCGCGCCCGGGCGACCGTATGGGCGTACTCCCAGCTGCCGCGCCTGACGAGCTCCACGCCCTCGGGGAAGGAGGACCGGTCGCCGGAGTACGACCAGACCGCGCGGATCGGGAGGCCGCGCCGGACGAGTTCCTCGTGGATGTAGCGGGGGCTGTCGGCGTAGCCGCGTCCTTCCAGGGCCTCGAAGACGACCAGCTTGTCGTCGATGGGCAGTTTCCGCAGCTCGTGATAGGCGAGGGCCTTGGCGCGGGGGCCGGTCGCGCGGCGGATCAGCCGCCCTGCACCACGACGCAGGGCGGGCCGGGCGAGGGCTTCGGCCCGGCCGAGGGCGCCCGTCCGTTCCCAGGTGAGCTCGAACCGTCCGGCGCCGTGCCCTTCGCACCCCGCCCGCACCAGGTGCCCGCCGATCCGTGCCCGCAGGGACGGCGCCGGGGCGGGGGCCAGCAGCGGATCGGTGCGAGTCAATCCCTGCCGGGTGAGCACCACGTGGGGGTGGCGGCGCCCCCGGAACCCGGTGGGCCCTAGGGGCACCCGCCGCAGATCGATCTCGGCCCGGGCGGTGCGCGCCTCCGGCGCCTCGGCGCCCTCCCCGCCCGGCTCGTGGCCCTTCCCACCCGGCTCCTCGTAGCCCTCCCCATCCGGCTCGTAGTGGAGAGGGACGACGAGGGGCTCAGCGGTCACGGTGACGCGCAGCTCCGCCGTGACGGGCACGGGCCCGGCCAGCAGCCGTGCCGGGTCGTAGGTGCGCAGGGTGAGGCGCAGGCGGCTCCCCACTGGCTCGACGCGCGTCACCTCGTGGCGTAGGGGGCCGGTGGTGAAGGGCTGGGCGTCCAGGCGCCATTCGGTGATGTCGAGCTCCCGGGCGGCCCGTTCGTCCTCGGGCAGTTCCCGTCCCCAGTACCGGCGCCCGGCGGTGTCGCACACGGTGTGGCGGGGGGCGACGCGGGGCCGGTCCAGGGTGCGCGCGCATTCGGCGGCTTCTTCGAGGCGGCCGGCGAGGAGCAGGTACTGGCAGACGCGTTGTTCGCGTGGCACCGTCTCCCAGGCGCCGGGCGCGATGCCGGCCAGGTAGGGGGCGACGAGAGCGGCGAACTCCTCGGTCCACCGCCGGTCGTGGAAGGGCAGGTCGCCGAGGTGAAGGCGGAGGTCGTGCCGGAGGAACTTGGCGTCCTTCGCGGGCCGCAGGCCGGCGTGGCCCGACTCCTCCAGGAAGGCGTCGACGCGCCGGGCGACGGCGATGCGGTCGGCGACGTTCCGCAGTTCGTGGCGGCTGGAGGAGATGGAGGGGCCCATGGCCGGGTCGCCGGCGAGCCGCCAGGTGTAGACGGGCCAGGGGACGACGGCGAAGGACCGGGCCAGGGTGAGGGCTTGGGCGGTGAAGAGCTGGTCCTCATAGTGGAGGTCCTCGGGGAAGCGCAGGCCGTGACGGGTGAGGAAGGCGGCGCGGTAGAGCTTGTTGGTGGAGAGGTGGTCGAGGAGGTACTCGGGGGCGGCGCGCAGGCCCGCCACGAGGCGGGCGTCCCCGAAGAGCTCGGGGTACCACAGGGCGGTGGTGCCGCTCTCCTCGAAGAGCCGGGTGACCTCGCCGGTGACGAGGTCGGCTCCCGTCTCCTCCGCGGCCAGCAGCAGTGATTTGCAGGAGTGGTAGGGGAGTTCGTCGTCGCTGTCGAGGAACATCACATAGGGGGCGCGGGCGGCGGCGATGCCGGCGTTGCGCGGGGCACCGCAGCCGCCGCTGTTGACCGGGAGCCGCAGCAGGCGCACGCGCGGGTCGCCGGCAGTCAGTTCCCGGGCGACGCGGGGAGTGCCGTCCGTCGAGCAGTCGTCGACGACGATCGCTTCGAGACGGCGCAGCGACTGCCCGAGGACCGATCGCACGGCGCGCGGCAGCCGTCCGGCGTCGTTGTGGACGATCACTACTACGCTGACCTCCGGGACAGGGGAGGACGCGGGAGCGGGCAGGGTTCGGGCGGACATGGTTCACCTCGCTTCCGGGTCGGGCCGGACCTCAGCCTCTGAAGACGCCTCGACCTCCGAACACAGAGAGTAACCATAACTACTCTCCGTGACAACCCCTCCGTCCGGCCCTCTCCCTCGCCACGCCGCCAGCCCCAGCACCGCCGCCAACCCGCCGAACATCACCACGTCCCGGAACGCGTGCCGCTGCGCGCTGTCCACCCCCGGCCACGGCACCCCGCCCAACTGCGGCACCAGAGGCACCCAGAACCACACCGACCTCACAGCTGCCCCCCGTACCACCACCGACGTGACCAGCGAGGGCACCACGACCAGCGCGTAGTTGAGGAACGACGGGCGCGAGACCACGAACGCGGCCAGCATCAGCAGCGCGGCGCACTCCACCAGCCGCAGCCCCGGGTCTCCCCCGCGGCGCCACCGCAGCCACGCGAAGTACAGCACCGCCGTCGCGGCCGCGGCCGCCAGCGCGAACGCCAGCGGGTGCGGCACCCCCAGCCGGGGCAGCACGGCCGGCCACGAGGCGTCGTACGGACGGGCGTACGCGTCCTGGCCGTGCAGCAGGAACGGCAGCGTCCGGGTGAAGAACAGCCCCGGCCCGGGCAGCGCGAGCGCCGCCGACAGCGAGATCACGGCGGGCAGCCCCAGCGCCCACGCCAACGCCCGCCACTGCCGCGCCAGGAGGAACAGCAGCAACAGCGGTACCAGCATCGGCTTGAGCGCGACGGCCGCCCCGACCACCGCACCCGCCGCGCACCACCGCCCGTCCCGCGCCAGCAGGAGGGCCGCCGGGAAGGCGACCACCGACGCCGCCGTCCAGTTGCCCAGGAACACCAGGCTCTGAAAGGGCAGGAACAACGCCGTCCCCAGCGCCAGCGCCACCGCCAGCCGGCTGTCCGCCCGGACCCCGAAGATCCGCAGCGCCAGCACCCCGCCCATCGCGACCAGCGCGCCGGTCACCACCGGCACGGCGTAGAACAGCACCTTCTCCGACAGGAGCGTCTGCGGCAGCGCCGCGAACACCGCCCCCGGCGGATACAGGAAACGCTTGTCCGCGTACGGCGACCCGCCGCTCAGCAGCGCCCGCGCCGCCCGCACCACCACCGCGTTGTCGATGCCGGAACGCGCCTTGCCGTACGCCCGCACCGAACTCAGGGTGAACACCAGCACCGCCGAGACCAGCGCGGGCCGGGGAGCCCGGCCGCGCAGCCACGCGGAGGCCATGTCACCGAAGGACGCCCCGGTCACCGGCGCGGCCACCGGACCGGTCTCCGGCGCGCTCACCGGTTCTCCGTCGTGCTCATCGTCCGACGACCTCCAGCAGCACGCGCCCGCCCGGCCCCTGGGCCGCCTTCCTGAGCGCGGGGTCACCGGGGGCCAGGCCCGCCGTCCCGTTCTTCTGCAGCACCCACCGCACGCCGTACTCCTTGAGGATGCCGAGCCGCTCGGCCCGGGAGGTGGCCGGGGCGAAGTAGCGCCGCGTGGCGTCGCGGCGCCGCTTCTCGTCGGGGAGGAAGAGGTCGGGATAGGCCGGGGCGACGGTGTAAGGGCCGTACGCGGGGAGCGTCCGCAGCGCGTAGTAGTCGTCCGTCATCACCGTCGCCCCTTTGGGCACATGCGCCACGGCCCAGCCGAAGCGCGGCCACAGCGCGATGACGGGCGCCTCGCGCAGCCCGGGCGGCACGGCGTCCCTCCGCAGCACATACGACAGCACTCCCGCCTGGGCCCACACCCCGGCCAGCAGTGCCGCCACCGTCACCACCGGCACACCGCGCCGCAACCGCTCACCACCGGCCCCACGGCCCTCAAGGGCCTCGGCCGTCTCGATGGCGAGCGCGAGTTGGGCCGGGATCAGCATGGCCGGCAGGGCCCTCCCCCACTCGTAATGGCCGCTCACCCAGCCCGCCGCGACGACCGTCGCCCCCAGCCCGAAGAAGAGCGCCAGGGGATCGCGGCGATCGCGCCACCACCGCGCCCCGAGGGCCACCACCCCCACGGCCACCAGGCAGAACCGCTCCGTCGCACGGCCGTAGAGCGCCCGGTGGACCGGGTCCAGCCCGCCCCCGCCGAGCAGCGCGGGAAAGGAGTAGTACGGCCAGCACAGCGGCAGCACCAGCGCCACGACGCCCCCCGCCGCCAACCGCGCCCACCCGGCCCCGGCCGGCCCCGGCCGGGTGCCGAGCAACACCGCCAGGACCCCCAGCACCGCGACGACGCCGGTGAACTGATGCACCAGCAGCACCGAGCCCAGCAGGAATCCCAGCCCCAGGTGCCCCGGCAGCCCCCAGCCGGCCGTCCGTGCCCGGCGCAGCAGCGCCCACAGCCAGCAGGAGAGGCCCAGGGCGAAGGTGCCCGGATAGGCGAGGGTCAGGCTGAGCGAGGCCAGCCCCGGCATCCCGCTCCACGCGAACGGCACCACCCCGTACAGCAGCAGCCCGCACAGCAGCGCGAGCGGCACGGCGGTCCGCGCCCCGCCGGACGTCCAGCCGAACGTCCGGGTGAAGGCGGCGAGGCCCGTGCCCAGCAGGGCGAGCCCGGCGAGCCCGGCCAGCCGCAGCACCCCGAAGGTGCCCCAGCCGGTCGCCCTCGCCACCAGCGCCAGCGCGACCGTCCACGGCGAGTAGTACGGGCTCGGCGTGTCCTCGTCCACAAGGGGGTTGCCCGGGTGGACCGGGTCCGCGCGCAGCCGCTCCAGGACCGCGGCGTGCATCCCGAGGTCGCCGGACCACGGCAGCCGCACCACCATGAGCAGCAGCAGGGCGCCCAGCAGCAGGACGGCGACCGCGGCCGTCCGGCGCGGCAGCCCCGCCCGGCGCGGCATGCGCACCCGGGGGAACGGCGGTGCCCCGAGGGCCGTGGGCGGGCTCACGGGTCAGCGGGGGCGTTTGCCGGCCGCGGGCGCGCGGAGCGCTCTGGACCGCAGCCGCCAGGGCATGGCCACGGATTCGAGTTGCACGGCGAGGTTCATCTTCGACTCCCCGGCGGTGCGGTCCTCGAAGTGGATGGGCACCTCCATGACCGTGAAACCCGCGCGCAGAGCGCGGTATTTGGTCTCGACCTGGAAGCTGTAGCCCGCGCTGTCGACGCTGCCGAGCCCCACGGCCCGCAGGGCGTCCGCGCTCCACAGGTTGAAGCCGCTGGTGATGTCGCGGACCCGGGTGCCGAGGATGCCGCTGGCGTAGGCGTTGGCCCAGCGGGAGAGCAGCTTGCGGTGGGCCTTCCAGGCGTCGGAGAGGGTGCCCCCGGGCACGTACCGGCTGCCGACGACCACGTCCGCGCCGGTGGCGAGGGCGACGCCGAGCATCTCGGAGATCTTCCCGGTCGGGTGGCTGCCGTCGGCGTCCATCTGGAGGACGTACACGGCGCCCTCGGCGACGGCCCGCTCCATGCCGGCCGCGTAGGCGCGGCCGAGGCCGTCCTTGGTGGTGCGGTGCATGATGCCCATGCGCGTCCGGCCGGGCTCGTTGTACTTCTCCGCCAGCTGCTCGGCGACGGTGCCCGTGCCGTCGGGGCTGTTGTCGTCGACCACCAGCAGCCGCAGCCCTTCGAGGGGCAGGGCCATGAGCGCCTCGGCCATGGTGGGGAGGTTCTGCGCCTCGTTGTACGTCGGCATCACGACGGTCAGCGGGGTACGGCCCCATTCGGCGGGAAGCGGTGCGGGCAGCGGTGTCGCGGTGGCGGGGGTGCGCGGAGGGCTCATCAGCGGATCCTCGGCAGACGGAGGGCGGGAGTGGACGGCTGGCGGAAGTGGGCGGCTTGCGACAGTTGGCGGTCGGCGGACGTTCAAACATTGAGGCGGACGTTCAAACACTAAGTCGGTGTTCGCGTACGGGCAGGCGGTGACGCTCAGACGGCCGAGAAGCGGATGGCGGCGTCGGGGATAGCGGTCCCGCACCAGATGCGCGCCCCCTCGCGCAGCTCGTTGTCCCCGCCGATGTCGGAGCGGTCCCCGATCACCACGTCGTCGAGGAGGGTCCGGGGGCCGACCCTGGCGCCGGTGCCGACCATGGACGCCCGGACGTGCGCGCCCTCCTCGATCCGGGCGCCGTCCAGCACGACGGAGCCCTCCACGACGGCGCCCGCCGCGACGTACGCGCCGGCCCCCACCACCGTGCCGCCGAGCAGCCGTGCCCCGTCCGCCACCCGGGCGCCGGGCAGCACCAGGTACTCGCCGGGGTCCCCGGGGACGGCCGGGGAACGGACGACGCCGCGCACGAGGTCCGCGGACGCCTGGACGAAGGCCGAGGGACGGCCCAGGTCCAGCCAGTACGAGGCGTCGACCACCCCGTGCAGCACGGCCCGGGCAGCCAGCAGCCCGGGGAAGGTCTCCCGCTCGACGGAGACCGGCCGCCCCTGGGGGATGGTGTCGATGATCTCGCGCCGGAAGACATAGGCCCCGGCGTTGATCTGGTCGGTGACGATCTCCTCGGGGCGGCGCGGCTTCTCGGTGAAGGCCAGGACCCGGCCGTCGGGGTCCGTGGGCACCAGCCCGAACGCGCGGGGGTCGGCCACCCGGGTGAGATGGAGGGTGACGTCGGCCCGGGCCCGCTCGTGGCGCAGCAGCAGGTCCCCGATGTCGAGGCCGGTGAGGATGTCGCCGTTGAAGACGAGCACGGGGTCGGTGGGCCCGGAGGTCAGGGCGATGGAGGCGTGCCGGATGGCCCCGCCCGTGCCCAGCGGCTCCTCCTCGTGGACGTAGGTGAGCCGCAGCCCGTGGGCGGAGCCGTCGCCGAAGTAGGGCTCGAAGACCTCGGCGAGGTAGGAGGTGGCGAGCACGACGTGCTCGACGCCGGCGGCTCTGGCGCGGGCCAGCTGATGGGCGAGGAAAGGCACCCCGGCAGCCGGGACCATGGGCTTCGGCGTGTTGATGGTGAGCGGCCGGAGCCGGGTTCCCTTGCCTCCGACGAGCAGTACCGCCTCAGTCATGCCAGTTCCTCGCCATGCCAGACCCTCGTCATGCCAGACCCTCGCCGTCCTGCCGGATCCTCGCCCATTGTGGTCGCAACGTCGCACTGCGTCAGTTTTTGCGGCAATTTACACTACAATCGGTTGTCTACGTGAGATGTCCGCTACGCGTGGCGACCGTATCTGGAGATGCCCTTGCGACCGACGGAACCGACGGAATCGAGGAGGAGGCGTCCGCCCGGCCGGGGGAGGGTGGCGGCGCTGGCCCGGGAGTTCGCGAAGTTCGGCACCGTGGGCGGGCTGGGGATCTTCGTCAACCTCGGGGTCTTCAATGTGTGCCGGGGCGCCACCGGCCTGCCGGTGGTGCGCTGCAGCGTGGTCGCGACGACCGTCGCCATCGCCTTCAACTACCTGGGCCTGCGCCACTTCACCTACCGCGACCGCGACAGGAGCAACCGCAGCAGGGAGATCGCCCTCTTCGTGGCCTTCAGCGGCATCGGACTGGTGATCGAGAACGGTGTCCTCTACATCGCCACCTACGGCTTCGGCTGGGGCGGGGCGCTCCTCGGCAACCTCTTCAAGTTCCTGGGCATCGGCACGGCGACCCTGTTCCGCTTCTGGTCCTACCGCGCCTGGGTGTTCAGGGCCCTGCCCGGACGGGCCGTGCGCCACGGTTCCCCTCACGGCGACCCGTCGAATCACGGCGACCCGTCGAACAGCACGAGCAACCCGGCCGCGTACCAACCCGAGACCACCGCACCTCCACCGTAGAGACACACCCTCACCCCCAGCGGAACACGCGCGAGCGGCCGGGCCGCCAACAACAGCGGAACCGGCAGGAACGGCAGCATGAAACGTGGCTTGGAGTACGGCGAGCCCGGCGTCCCCACCATCAGCAGCCAGGCCCCGGCGACGGCCACGACCAGCGGCCAGGGCACCCGCCGGTCCAGTGCCAGCGCCACCACCGCCGCCGCCGTCAGCAGCACCACGGCGACCACGGCGGCGTGGCGCACATCGGTGACCGCGCGGGGATCACGGTAGAGCAGGACCTCCCGCAGGAAGTCCGCGGTGCCCGCGCCGAAGTCGAACGTCTGTCCCCAGGCCCGCTCCGCCTCGAACCAGCCGTCCCAGCGCCCCACCCGGCTGCCCAGGTAGAGCCAGCCGCCCAGCAGCCCCAGCGGCGCCAGGGCCAGCGCCGCCCACGGCCGCACGCCGTCCCGCCGGCGCAGCACCGCCCCTCCGGCGGCCAGCAGCACCGTGGCGATCAGCACCGTCGCCGTCGGCCGTACGGCGCCCGCCAGGGCGCACAGGACGCCCGCCGTGACCCAGCGGCGCCGCACCAGCGCCACCAGGGCCCACATCAGCAGGGCGCTGAAGACCGCCTCCGAATACGGCACCCACAGCGCGAAGGCGTACGGCGAACAGGACCACAGCGCCACGCACGCGTACCCGGCGCCCCGGCTTCCCCCGCAGTGCCGTACGAGCGTGTACACCCCGGCCCCCGCCACCGCCGCCGCGCACCAGGAGATCAGCACCCCGGCGCAGTCGGGAGGCAGGCCGGTGACCACGTGCAGACCGCGGATCAGCGCGGGGACGAGCGGGAAGAAGGCGAGCCGGCTGTAGTCGGGCGTGCCGTCGGGGCGGTGCGGGATGAGGCGGGGATAGCCCCGCTCGGCGATCCGGAGATAGTTGCCGCTGTCCCAGCGGTACAGCAGCCAGCGCGCCCCATGGCCGAGGTGGTGATTGACCAGCAGCAGGACGGCGAAGCCGACGGCGGCGACGGCCAGCTGGACGGCCGCCGCGACGGCCGTCTCCCGGTGCGCCGTCCGGAAGGCCGCGAGCCGCGGAACGACTGTCATCCGACTCTCTCACGCATGCGAAAAGGGCGGCCCCGGGGGTTTTCCCCGGAGCCGCCCTCTTCATGCCGGTGCGGCGGTCACCCGTCAGGTGTGCGAACGCAGCAGGGTGCGCATCGTGCGCATGGCCACCGACAGGTTGGCCAGGTCGAACGCGTCCGACCCGCGGATCTCGTCCAGCGTCGTCCGCGCCCGGGTCAGGATCGCGGCGTTCCGCTCCTCCCACGTGGCGAAGCGCTGCTCCGGCGTGAAGGAGCCGTTGCCCGCGGAGAGGACCTCGGCCGTCAGCGAGGCGTGGGCCGCGTAGAGGTCCTCACGGATGGAGGCGCGGGCCATGGACTGCCAGCGGTCGGCGCGCGGCAGCTCGATGATGCGGTCCATCAGCTGGGTGATGTGCAGCCGGTCGGCGAGGTCGTAGTAGACCTCGGCGACGCCCAGCGGCTCCTTGCCCGTGCGCTCGGCGGTGGCGACGATGTCCAGCGCCGGGAAGACGGACGAGAAGCCCGCGACCTTGACCGCCAGCTCGTCGGGCACCTCGGCGGCGACGAGCTCGTCGTGGATCGACTGCCACCACTCGATGTCGGCGCCGCGCAGCAGCTTGGGCAGCTCGGCCCAGACCGTGTCCACGCCGTCGCGGAAGAACGCGATGGTCTCCGCGAGCTCCAGCGGCTGCGGGCGGTTGTTGAGCAGCCAGCGGGTGCCGCGCTCGACCAGCCGCCGCGAGTGCAGCCGGATGCGGGTCTGGACGTCGGCGGCGACCACGTTGTCCAGGCCCTCGACGGCGTCCCAGACCTCGTTCAGGCTGAAGATCTCGCGGGCCGCGGTCTGCGCCCGGACGATCTCCTCCAGCGAGGCGCCGGTCTCCTCCCGCAGCCGGTGCAGGAAGGTCGAGCCACCGGAGTTGACCGTGTCGTTGACCAGGACGGTCGTGACGATCTCGCGGCGCAGCGCGTGGTTGTCGATGTTCTCGCCGAACGACGTGCGCAGGGCCTGCGGGAAGTAGGCGTAGAGCAGTCGCTGGAGGTACGGGTCGTCGGGCAGCCCGGTGGTGAGCAGCTCCTCCGCCGTGGTGATCTTGATGTAGGCGAGCAGGACGGCCAGCTCGGGCTGGGTCAGGCCGCGGCCGGCGGCCAGCCGCTCCCGGATCTGCCGGTCGGTGGGCAGGAACTCCAGGGCGCGGTCGAGGTGGCCGTCGCGGGTGAGGCGGCGCATGATCCGCTGGTGGGCGTGGAGCAGGCTGGGCGCCTGGGCCACACCGTTGGCCAGGGCCACGTTCTGCGCGTAGTTGTTGCGCAGCACCAGCTCGCCGACCTCGTCGGTCATCTCGGCCAGCAGCTTGTTGCGCTGCTTGACGGTCATGTCGCCGTCGGTCACCAGGGCGTTGAGCAGGACCTTGATGTTCACCTCGTGGTCGGAGGTGTCCACGCCGGCGCTGTTGTCGATGGCGTCGGTGTTGACCCTGCCGCCGGTCGAGTCCGGGCCGCCGATCAGGGCGAACTCGATGCGGCCGAGCTGGGTCAGACCGAGGTTGCCGCCCTCGCCGACGACCTTGACGCGCAGGTCCCGGCCGTCGACGCGGATGGCGTCGTTGGCCTTGTCGCCCACGTCGCCGTGCGACTCGGTGGACGCCTTGACGTACGTGCCGATGCCGCCGTTCCACAGGAGGTCGACCGGGGCGCTGAGGATGGCCTTCATCAGCTCGGCGGGGGTCATCTTGGTGACGCCGGGGGCGATGCCCAGGGCCTCGCGCACATGGGCGTTGACCGGGATCGACTTGGCGCTGCGGGGGTGCACGCCGCCGCCCGCGGAGAGCAGCTTGGTGTTGTAGTCGGCCCAGGAGGAGCGGGGCAGCTCGAAGAGCCGGCGGCGCTCGGCGTAGGAGACCGCCGCGTCCGGCTTGGGGTCGATGAAGATGTGGCGGTGGTCGAAGGCGGCGACCAGGCGGATGTGCTCGGAGAGCAGCATGCCGTTGCCGAAGACGTCACCGGACATGTCGCCGACGCCGACGACCGTGAAGTCCTCGGTCTGGGTGTTGTGGCCCAGCTCGCGGAAGTGCCGCTTGACCGACTCCCAGGCGCCGCGGGCGGTGATGCCCATGCCCTTGTGGTCGTAGCCGGCCGAGCCGCCGGAGGCGAAGGCGTCGCCCAGCCAGAAGCCGTAGGACTCGGCGACCTCGTTGGCGATGTCGGAGAAAGTCGCGGTGCCCTTGTCGGCGGCGACGACGAGGTAGGTGTCGTCCTCGTCGTGGCGGACGACGTCCTTGGGGTGGACGACCTCGCCGCCGACCATGTTGTCGGTGATGTCGAGCAGACCGGAGATGAAGGTCTTGTACGAGGCGATGCCCTCGGCGAGCCACGCGTCACGGTCCACGGACGGGTCCGGGAGCCGCTTGCCGACGAAGCCGCCCTTGGCGCCGACGGGCACGATGACGGTGTTCTTCACCATCTGCGCCTTGACCAGGCCCAGGATCTCGGTGCGGAAGTCCTCGCGCCGGTCGGACCAGCGCAGACCGCCTCGGGCGACCTTGCCGAAGCGCAGGTGCACACCCTCGACGCGCGGCGAGTAGACCCAGATCTCGAAGGCCGGGCGGGGCGCGGGCAGGTCCGGGATGGCCTGCGGGTCCAGCTTCAGCGAGAGGTACGAGTGCGGCTCGCCCTGGCCGTTCCGCTGGAAGTGATTGGTGCGCAGCGTGGCCTTGATGACGGTGAGGAAGGAGCGCAGGATGCGGTCCTCGTCCAGGCTCGCGACCTGGTCGAGGGCGCCCTCGAGCTCCTCCAGCAGCCCCTCGATCAGCTCGTTGCGGCCGTCCTGCGGGAGGGCCGGGGACATCCGGGCCTCGAACAGGTTGACCAGGAGGCGGGTGGTGTGGACGTTGTTGCTGAGGGTGTCCTCCATGTACGCCTGGCTGAAGGTCGTACCGGCCTGCCGGAGGTACTTGGCGTAGGCCCGCAGCACCATCGCCTGGCGCCAGTCGAGACCGGCCCGCAGCACGAGGTTGTTGAAGTTGTCGTTCTCCGCGGCGCCGGTCCACACGGCCGCGAAGGCCTCCTGGAAGCGGGCGCGCGCGTTGTCGCCCACGATGTCCCCGGGCAGCCGCAGCCCGAAGTCGTAGATCCAGGCGGTGGTCCGGTCGGCGCAGCGCAGCTCGTACGGGCGCTCGTCGACGACCTCGACGCCGAGCCGGTGGAGCACCGGCAGGACGGCGGAGAGGGAGACGGGCTCACCCGTGCGGTAGATCTTGAAGCGGCGCTCGCCGGGGCCCGCGCCGACCGGCTCGTACAGGCTGAGCTCGAAGTCCTGCGCACCGCCGGCGGTGGTCAGCTTCTCCAGGTGGGCGAGGTCGGAGACGGCGCCGCGGGGGGTGTGGTCGGCCTTGTAGCCCTCGGGGAAGGCCTGGCCGTAGCGGCGCAGCAGCTCGGCGGCGCGCTCCTCGCCGACCTCGGCGGTGAGCGTCTCGGCGAAGCCGTCGGCCCAGGAGCGGGCGGCCTCCACGAGGCGGGTCTCGATGCGGTCGGCGTCGGCCTCGGAGAGCTCGGGCAGCGCGGAGCCGGGCTCGACGCGGACGACGAAGTGCAGCCGGGAGAGGACGGACTCGGTGTTCCAGGCCGTGAAGTCGACGCTGGTGCCGTTGAGCTCTTCCTTGAGGATGTCGATCAGGCGCAGCCGGACGCCGGTGGTGTAGCGGTCGCGCGGCAGGTAGACCAGGGCGGAGTAGAAGCGCCCGTACTCGTCGCGGCGCAGGTACAGCCGCAGCCGGCGGCGCTCCTGGAGGTAGAGCACGCTGGTGGCGATGGCGCGCAGCTGGTCGGCCTGGATCTGGAAGAGCTCGTCGCGCGGGTAGGTCTCCAGGATCTGGAGCAGGTCGCGCCCGTCGTGGCTGTCGGGGCTGAAGCCGGCGTCGTCCAGGACCTGGGCGACCTTGCGGCGGATGACCGGGACGCGGCGGACGGACTCGGTGTAGGCGGCCGAGGAGAACAGGCCCAGGAAGCGGCGCTCGCCGACCACGTTGCCGGCGGCGTCGAACTTCTTCACCCCGACGTAGTCGAGGTAGGAGGGGCGGTGGACGGTGGCGCGGCTGTTGGCCTTGGTGAGGACGAGCAGCTTGTGCTCACGGGCCTTGGCGCGGGCGTCCGCCGGGAGCCGGCTGAAGGACGGCGAGGTGGGGCGGGGCAGCGGGGCGTGGTGGCCCTCGTGGTGCCCGTTGGTCGTGTGGGTGGGGTCGGAGCGCAGGACGCCCAGGCCGGTGCCGGGGACGGCCGTGAGGACGTCCTCCTCCTCGCCGTCGGTGGTGACCTTGGTCAGGTCGTACTCGCGGTAGCCGAGGAAGGTGAAGTGGTCGGCGGCCAGCCAGCGCAGCAGCTCACGGGCCTCGTCGAGCTCGGTCTGCGGGACGTCGGCGGTCGGCTCCTCGGCCAGGCCCTCGGCGATGCGCAGCGCGGCGTCGCGCATCTTGCCCCAGTCCTCGACGGTCTCGCGGACGTCGGACAGGACGCGCACCAGGTCGGCGGAGATCTGCTTGAGGTCGTCGCGGTCGGTCTCGCGGTCGATCTCGACGTGGATCCAGGACTCGACGAGCGCGTCGTGCGGCAGCTCGGTGTCCTTGCCGTTGCCGTGGGCGTCGCAGGCGGAGCCGAGGACCTCGAGGAGGCGGCCGGTCACATCACGGCGGACGACGACCTGCGGGTGGATGACGACGTGGATGCCACGGTTCTGGCGGGAGAGCTCATTGGTGACGGAGTCGACGAGGAAGGGCATGTCGTCGGTGACGACCTCGACGACGGAGTGGCTGGACGTCCAGCCGTTCTCCTCGACCGTCGGCGTGTGGACGCGTACGTTCGCGGTGCCCTGCGGCCGGTTCTCGGCCAGCCGGTAGTGCGAGATGGCCGCGCCGTAGACGTCGACCGGGTCACGGCCGGTGAGGTCCTCGGGAGCGGTGTGCAGGTAGTAGCGCTGGAGGTAGGCGGTCAGGGTCTTCTGGTCGAGCCCGCCCTCGCCCTTGGGGCCGGCCGGGTGCGCTCCCCCCGGGCTGCCTTCAGCGACCCGGGCCGCCCGCTCGAGCAAATCGGCCTTTGCTTCGTCCAGCTTGGTCTGCATGTCCTCTGGCTCCTGTCGCGCGCCGTTGCGTGACATAGGTGGTGATGGCTTCACGTCGCGACTCGGGGTGTCCGGTCGTCACCGACGGTCCGCCGGGATGAGGGGTGGCCGGGCGGAACACGGCGAACGCCGTCAGGAGAGCCCGGCTCCGGGGATCCGCTGCGATGGCCCGGGCGCGGTGGCGGCCCGGGGGCAGGACAGGGGCGACGGCGCCCCTGCTGGATATCGCGCTGATCACCTGGTAAGGCTATCGCTCTTCCCCCGGGACGCGTCCATGAGCAGCATCTATACATTACGGCCACGAAACCTTCGCACTCTGGACAGCACGGCCTCAGATCACGAGACGTTCCGCCTCGGCGACGGCCTCCGCCAGGCTGTCCACCACCGGCACGCCCGCCGCCGCGAGACTGCCCCGGCTGTGCGAGCCGCCCGTGTACAGCACGGCGTGGGCACCGATGTGCGCCGCCGCGACGGCGTCGTCCACGGCGTCCCCGATGACCACCGTACGCCCGGCGGCCACACCGTCCAGCCCGGCGAGATGGCGCGCCATGTGCTCCGTCTTGCTGCCGCCCGAAGGTCCGGTGCGTCCGTCCACCCGGATGAATCTGCGCTCGATGCCGAAGCCCCGGACCAGCGGCAGCAGATCCTCGTGCCCGTACATCGACATGATCGACTGGGTGCCGCCGGAGTCCTGCCAGCGCGCCAGGAGCGACTCGGCGCCGTCCGTGAGGCCGCAGCGTATGTGGTGGTCCGAGTAGTGCCGGTGGAAGACGACGTCCATGTGCTCCCACTCGGCCTCGGTGGGGAGGCGCCCCATCAGGCGCTCGTAGAAGCGCGGGATGGGGACGCAGTACAACTCCCGGTATCTGGCCAGGGTGATGGGCGCCAGGCCGATCTCGGCGAAGGCGGCGTTGGTCGCCGTGATCACCGCGTCGATGTCGTGGAACAGCGTGCCGTTCCAGTCCCAGACGATGTGCGGCGGGGCCTGCGTGCCCCGCTCCCCCGTGCCCCGCGCGCCCATGCTGTGCGTACCCATGCTCACGACCGTACCGTCCGGGTCCGACAGACCCCTCAGACGAGGTTCGGGATCTCCTGGACGCCGAACCACATCAGCTCGTGGTCGTCGGCCCCGTCCACGGTGAACTGCGCGTCGTCGTCACCCCGGTCGGCGGCGCCCAGCGCGGCCGCGGCGGCGGCCACGTCCTCCTCGGCGTCGTCCGCGTCGACGTGCACCGACGCCGCCTTCTTCAGCGGCACGGCCTCCGCCAGCCGCACCTCGCCGAGCGCCGACTGGTCCTGCCCACGCTCCGGGCCGGCGGTCACCGCCGTGTCGGGCACGTCGACCGCCACGACCACGCGCCGTCGCGGCGCCCGCGGATCCGCCGCCAGCTGCCGCAGCGAGCCCTGCGCGGCCCGGCTCAGCGCCGCGTACTCCAGCTCCTCGGTGTCGTCCGAGACGTACCACTCGCGCAGGGCGGGGGTGATGGCGTAGGCGTCCAGCGGGGCCGGGCCCAGCAGGCCCGCCTTGTGGGCCTCGGCGAGGCCGGGGAGGGTCAGGGGGACGTAGACGCGCATGACCGCCGCTTTCCTGCTTCCTGAGGGCTTACGAACAGTGCTGCCAGCATACGGGCGCGAGTCCCCCTTCGAAGTGCCGGAGGCCCCCTGGGCGCCACCTCCCGGACGCCGCGGTTCCGCGCCGCGCCCGCCCCTCGGGCCCCGTGTCCCCCGGATAGGTGAACGATCCCGGCCCCGCGGCCGCCCCAGGGACGTCCTTGCCCACCTCCGGACGGCGCCGGTAGAAGATCCACCGACCTAAGCCACGCCCGGTACCAGCCGGGCCGCGCACCACGGGGGCGATCGCGTGTACAGGACCAGGGGACCCGCCGGCCCGGGCCCGGCCGCGCCACCACGGCGCACCGACTCCCGGCGGCCGGCCGCCGACGCCGCCGCCCGTCGCCACGAACGCGAGCGGCGCCATCCGCGCTACTGGTTCGCCGAACGGCTGCTGCTCACCCTCAGCGGCCAGCGCCCGGTGCACTGGATGCTCGGGCACACCCTGCCCCCGGCCTACGACCAGCTGGCCGAGCTGGCGCCCGGGGCGCCCCTGCGACCCGTCCCACCGGGGCACGGCATCCCCTTCGTACGCCACTGCGACGAGTTCCAGCCCCGGCCCGGGGTGATCGAGGCGTTCGCCCGGATCGCCTCGGGGGACCGGCTGCGGGCGCTGGCCTTCCGGCTGGAGCACTGCCCGGACCGGCGGTGGCGGTGCGCCGCGGTGGAGCTGGGCGGAGCCCGTACCTGAACACGGCGAAGGGCGGGACACCACAAGGTGTCCCGCCCTGTAATAACAAGCCCTTCGGGCCTGCCGCGCCGTTACTTCTTGCGGCGGCGGCCGGCGGCGCCGCGCTGGGCCTTGCGGCGCTCGGCGCGGGTCAGGCCGTCCGCCTCGGAGCGGTACTCGGTCATCTCGTCACCCGTGAGGTCGCGCTCGTCGAGACCGCCCTCGCCGTCCACCGTGGGGGCGGAGAAGTGCAGCCGGTCGGGGCGCTGGGGGGCGTCCAGGCCCTTCGCGCGGATCTCCGGACGGGCGGCGGG
The DNA here is from genome assembly GCF_042892945.1 of Streptomyces sp. NPDC001678. Taxonomy (NCBI): domain Bacteria; kingdom Bacillati; phylum Actinomycetota; class Actinomycetes; order Kitasatosporales; family Streptomycetaceae; genus Streptomyces; species Streptomyces sp. NPDC001678. Next base: position 84,342 of record NZ_JBIAUP010000022.1, read on the forward strand.
CACGGTGTCCTGGGTCTTCTCCAGGGACGGCGCCTCGCGCTGCTCGACGGGGACCTCCTCGAGCTGCTGGTCGACCTGGACCTCCAGGTTGAACAGGTAGCCGACCGACTCCTCCTTGATGCCCTCCATCATCGCGGTGAACATGTCGAAGCCCTCGCGCTGGTACTCGACCAGGGGGTCCTTCTGGGCCATGGCCCGCAGGCCGATGCCCTCCTGGAGGTAGTCCATCTCGTAGAGGTGCTCGCGCCACTTGCGGTCCAGGACGGACAGCACGACGCGGCGCTCCAGCTCACGCATGATGTCGGAGCCGAGGTGCTCCTCGCGGGTGGCGTACTGCTCGTGGATGTCGTCCTTGATGGACTCGGCGATGAACTCGGCGGTGATGCCCGCGCGGTCGCCCGCCGCGTCCTCCAGCTCCTCGATGGTGACCTTGACCGGGTAGAGCTGCTTGAAGGCGCCCCACAGCCGCTCCAGGTCCCACTCCTCGGCGAAGCCCTCGACGGTCTCCTGACGGATGTAGTCGTCGATGGTGTCGTCCATGAAGTGCGCGATCTGCTCCTGCAGGTCCTCGCCCTCCAGGACGCGGCGGCGCTCGCCGTAGATGACCTCGCGCTGGCGGTTGAGCACCTCGTCGTACTTCAGGACGTTCTTGCGCGTCTCGAAGTTCTGCTGCTCGACCTGGGACTGGGCGGAGGCGATGGCCCGGGTGACCATCTTGTTCTCGATCGGCACATCGTCGGGGACGTTGGCGATGGCCATCACGCGCTCGACCATCTGGGCCTTGAACAGGCGCATCAGGTCGTCGCCCAGCGACAGGTAGAAGCGGGACTCGCCCGGGTCGCCCTGACGGCCGGAACGGCCGCGCAGCTGGTTGTCGATACGGCGCGACTCGTGGCGCTCGGTGCCCAGGACGTACAGGCCGCCGAGCGACTTGACCTCCTCGAACTCGGCCTTGACCGCGGCCTCGGCCTTCTCCAGGGCGCCGGGCAGCGCGGCCGCCCACTCGTCGATGTGCTCCTCCGGGTCGAGGCCGCGCTGGCGCAGCTCCGCCTCGGCGAGGTCGTCGGGGTTGCCGCCGAGCTTGATGTCCGTACCGCGGCCGGCCATGTTGGTGGCGACGGTGACGGCGCCCTTGCGGCCGGCCTGGGCGACGATCTGGGCCTCGCGCTCGTGGTGCTTGGCGTTGAGGACCTCGTGCGGGATGCCGCGCTTGGACAGCTGCTGCGAGAGGTACTCGGACTTCTCGACCGAGGTGGTGCCGACCAGGATCGGCTGGCCCTTCTCGTGCTTCTCGGCGATGTCCTCGACCACGGCGGCGAACTTCGCGACCTCGGTGCGGTAGATCAGGTCCGACTGGTCCGCGCGCTGCATCGGACGGTTGGTCGGGATCGGCACCACGCCGAGCTTGTAGATCTGGTGGAACTCGGCGGCCTCGGTCATGGCCGTACCGGTCATACCGGACAGCTTGGAGTAGAGGCGGAAGAAGTTCTGGAGGGTGATCGTGGCGAGCGTCTGGTTCTCGTCCTTGATGTCCACCCCTTCCTTCGCCTCGATCGCCTGGTGCATGCCCTCGTTGTAGCGGCGGCCGGCGAGGATACGGCCGGTGTGCTCGTCAACGATCATGACTTCGCCGTCCATGACGACGTAGTCCTTGTCCTTCTTGAACAGTTCCTTCGCCTTGATGGCGTTGTTCAGATAGCCGACGAGGGGCGTGTTGACCGACTCGTAGAGGTTGTCGATGCCCAGCCAGTCCTCGACCTTGCTCACGCCGGCCTCGTGGATGGCGACCGTGCGCTTCTTCTCGTCGACGTCGTAGTCGCCGGTCTCCTCGACGCCCTTCTGCGGGTTCGCCGGCTCGCCCTTGGTCAGGCGGGTGACGAGCTTGGCGAAGTCGCCGTACCACTTCGTGGCCTGGTCGGCCGGGCCGGAGATGATCAGCGGCGTACGGGCCTCGTCGACCAGGATGGAGTCGACCTCGTCGACCACGGCGAAGTTGTGCCCGCGCTGGACCAGCTCGTCCTGGGACCACGCCATGTTGTCGCGCAGGTAGTCGAAGCCGAACTCGTTGTTCGTGCCGTACGTGATGTCGCAGTTGTACTGCTCGCGACGCTGCGCCGGGGTCATGTTGGCGAGGATGCAGCCGACCGACAGGCCCAGGAACTTGTGCACCCGGCCCATCAACTCCGAGTCGCGCTCCGCCAGGTAGTCGTTCACCGTGATCAGGTGGACGCCCTTGCCCGACAGCGCGTTCAGGTACGCCGGGAGGGTGCCGACGAGGGTCTTGCCCTCACCGGTCTTCATCTCCGCGACATAGCCCAGGTGGAGCGCGGCGCCGCCCATGAGCTGGACGTCGTAGTGCCGCTGACCCAGGACGCGCTTGGCGGCCTCGCGGACGGTCGCGAAGGCCTCGGGCAGCAGGTCGTCCAGGCTCTCGCCGTCGGCGTACCGCTGCTTGTACTCCTCGGTCAGGGCGCGCAGCTCAGCGTCGGAGAGGTGCAGGAAGTCCTCTTCGATGGAATTGACCTGGTCCGCGATGCGGTGCAGCTTGCGCAGGATCTTGCCTTCTCCTGCACGCATGATCTTGCCGAAGACGGACACGTAGGCTGGCTCCTTGCCGGTCGGGCCTGGGCACGGTGGGGTGCGCGGGCACGACGGGACAGTCCCCGCCGCAACGGCCATCGTAAGCGAGGACCCCACCGCGCCGGGAGGTCCGTCATCACCGAGGCCGGGTGTCACCCACTGTGAGAACGAACGGTGGTCCCGGAAGGTGCCGGAGCGGCGAAATTCGGACACGTCCGAAGCGCCCCGAATCTAGACTCCGCCCATGGAGCCCATACATCTGACCACCGAACGCCTGCTGCTGCGCCCGTTCACCCCGTCGGACGTGCCCGCCGTGCACGCGGCCTGCCAGGACCCGGACATCCCGCGCTACACCAGCGTGCCCTCCCCCTACACGCCGGAGGACGCCCACGCGTTCATCGGGACGAAGTGCCCGGACGGCTGGCGCGATGACTCCATGTACACGTTCGGTCTCTTCTCCCGCGAGGACGGCCGGCTGATCGGCTCCATGTGCCTGGTGCGGCTCGCCGAGCTGTACACCCCCGAGCGCCAGGCCGAGCTCGGCTACTGGACCGCCAAGGAGGCCCGCGGCCTCGGCTACACCGTGGAGGCCGCGCGCGAGGTGATCCGCTGGGCCTTCGAGGACCTGGGCGTCGATCGCCTGGAGTGGTACGCGGAGGCGGGCAACGAGGGCTCGCGCGCCGTCGCCCTGAAGGCGGGGTTCCGGATGGAGGGCACCATGCGCTCGAAGATCGTCCACAATGGCACCCGCCGTGACGCCTGGATCGGCTCGCTGCTCCCCTCGGACCTCGGCCGGCCGTCGCGGACCCCCTACCTGCCGTTTCCCGAGCGCGGCTGATCATCGCCGGGTGATGTCAGTGGTCCCCTCTAGGGTGATCGGCATGACAACTGCCGTCACCGTCAAGGCCGGTACGCCCGGCGCACGCCCTTCCGGGGGCCGGGAGGCCGCCGTCCGGCTCTCCGCCGACGAGGCGCGCCGGGTGGCCCTCCGCGCGCAGGGTCTGCTCGGCACGCCCGACCGGAAGGGGAGCGTCCGGGGGGTGCTGCGCCGGCTGGGCGCGGTCCAGCTGGACACGATCTCGGTGCTCGCCCGCTCGCACGAGCTGGTGCCCTATGCCCGGCTGGGCGCCGTCGGGCGTGGCACGGTCGAGGAGGCGTACTGGAGTGGCGACGCCGAGACGGGGGCCTTCGAGTACTGGTCGCACGCGGCGTGCATTCTGCCGATCGAGGAGTGGCCGCTGTTCGCCTTCCGCCGCCGGGCCATGCGGGAGCGTGGTCACCGCTGGCACATCATGGCGGACGCCGACCGTTCGTGCGCGGCCGTCCGGGACCGGCTCAGGGCCGAGGGCCCGCTGACGGCCACGGACCTGGGCGGCGCCAAGAACGGCGGCGAGTGGTACGACTGGTCCGAGACGAAGATCGCGGTGGAGTGGCTGCTGGACACCGGCGAGGTGGTCTGCACCCGCCGGCGCGGCTGGAAGCGGGTCTACGACCTGGCGGAGCGCGCCGTGCCGGACGCCCTCTTCCACGACGATCTCGACGACGCCGAGTGCACACGGCGGCTGGTGGCCCAGGCGGGCGCGGCGATGGGGGTGGCGACGCGCGCGGATCTGGCGGACTATCACCGGCTCAAGGGCGAGCAGGTCGACGCGGTCATCGACGGTACGGGGCTGGTGCCGGTCGAGGTGGCGGGCTGGGACAAGCCGGCGTGGGCGGACCCCGCGGCGCTGGCCGAGGAGCCCCGGGGCCGGCACCGTACGACGCTGCTCTCGCCGTTCGACTCGCTGATCTGGGACCGGCCGCGCACGGAGCGGATATTCGGCTTCACCCACCGGCTGGAGGCCTATGTGCCCAAGGCCAGGCGCGTCCACGGCTATTTCGCGATGCCGCTGCTGACGGGCGGCCGGCTGGCGGGCCGGGTGGACCCGGCGCGCGACGGCAGGACGCTGGTGGCCCGGCAGGTGTCGCTGGAGGGCGCCAAGGCAGTCGAGCCCATGGCCCGGGCGCTGTGGGAGGCGGCCGAGTGGGTGGGCTGCGACAGCGTGCGCGTCGAGCGCTGCGACGACGCGAAGCTGGCCGCCGCCCTGGTGAGCGCCCTCGGCTGAGCCCCGTAGCGGCCCTGCGGCGGCTCGGCGGGCGACGGGCGACGGGCGACGGGCGACGGCTCAGCGGATCTCGAGGATCTTCTCCCGCATCGCATAGACGACCGCTTCCATCCTGGAGTGCAGCTGGAGCTTCTCCAGGATGTTGCGGACGTGGTTCTTGACGGTGTTCTCGCTGATGAACAACTCCTTGGCGATGTCCCGGTTGTTCATCCCCGTGGCGACGAGCTTGAGCACCTCCAGCTCGCGGTCGGTGAGCCGGGGGGCGGGCACCAGCCTGCGCTCGTCGGTGCGCTGGATCATCGACTTGAACTCGGTCAGGAGCTTGGAGGCCATCGACGGGCTGATCTGGGACTGGCCGTCGGCGACCGCCCGGATGGCCGTCGCCACCTCGTCGGTGGAGATCTCCTTGAGGAGATAGCCGGTCGCCCCGGCCTTGATGGCGTCGTAGAGGTCGGCTTCCTCGTCGCTGATCGTCAGCATGATGATCTTCGCGCTGGGGGCCACCTCCTTGATGGAGGTGCAGGCCTCGATGCCGCCGCGCTTGGGCATCCGGACGTCCATGAGAACGATGTCGGGCAGCAGGTCGGCCGCCTTGTCCACCGCTTCCGCGCCGTCCCCGGCCTCACCGACGACCTCGATGTCCTCCTCGTGCTTGAGGACGATCTCCAGACCCCTGCGGAAGAGCGCGTGGTCGTCCACGACGAGGACCCTGATCGGTTCCCTCCGCGCGGCGCCCCGCCCGTCCCGGGCACCTTCCTCGTCGTCCTCGTCGGTCCCGATCACGGGCCCGAACCTGTCCGCCATTGTTCCTCCCCCTGAAGGCCATGGCCCGTCACGGTCGCCCGGTCCCGGGGCCGCCCCAATCGGCTCCGGCGGACCTGTGGTTGGTCCCGGCCATGATTTCATGCCGGACCGCCGGACGGTGCTTCCCCGGCCGTGGAGGTGGCGCGCCGCACAAGCGACCGCACAAGCGGTGCCCCGGGAGCGCGCCGGGCGCTCCGGGGCACCGTCACCGGTCCGCGGCTCACGGGGCCCGGCCGCGGCGTACGGCCGGGCCGCACGGGTCAGCCGCCGAGTTCTCCGCCCGCTCCTCCGGGCTCTCCGCTGTAGAAGGGGTCGCTGTTCAGGCGGATGACGCCGTAGTCGTAGGCATGCCGCCGGTAGACGACACTGGGCATCTTGGTCTCGGAGTCGACGAACAGATAGAAGTCATGGCCGACCAACTCCATTTCGTAGAGCGCCTGGTCGAGCGCCATGGGGGCCGCGGAGTGGGTCTTCTCGCGGACCACCAGGGGGCCTTCTCCCCGGATCTCCAGTGGTCCCATATGGGTGACGGGCACCTCGCCCGGCGCCTGCTCCGCGACGAGTTCACCGCTGTCGTTGAGCTCTGCGGCGCCGATGACGGCGCCGACGTCGCTCGCCGGGACGCGTCCGTTGCCCCGGCGGGAATGACGCTTGTCGTTCTGCTTGCGCAGCTGTGCCTCAAGCTTGCTCGTGGCCAGATCGAGCGCGGCGTAGGGATCCGCCGCTGCGGCCTCCGCCCTGATGACCGGTCCACGGGAGATCACCGTGATCTCCACTCGGTCGGAGCGGTCGGCCTGCCTCGGGTTGGGCTCTTTGGACACCTCCACGTCGAGGCGAATCAGCTTGCCGTCCAGCTTCTGGACCTTGTCCAGATTCAGCTTCTCGGCCACGTGCTTGCGAAACCGCTCGGGCACCTCTGTCTTGCGGCCCTTGACGACGATGTCCACGCAGAACTCCGTTCCCGGATCGCTCCGCCGAAGGTTGCGGAGCGCATCCCTCTTGCATCAGGCCCCGGGGAGAGCCGGAGCCACCGACTAAGCGGTTTTCACCTCCTCCTCCCCCGTCGGCAAGATCTACACCCCACCGGCCTCAAGGCTCCACGGGCTACTTACAAGCTTCCGCCCAGGCGTACAAAGCACGCCAATCGGAGATATCAGGCATAGATCCTGCCCTTCCTCACAACCGAACATATCTCGCTCGGAAGCCCGTCGGTACCCCCTATCGCGACGTACCTCCGTTCAGGTGTTTTCCGGCCGTTTCCCTCAGCAACGTGGGGCGTTCTCCGTCAGTTCCGGTTGTTTCCGAAAGCTCTCGGGGCCGCCGCGATCACGGCGGCGGCCATGACCCGGCCGTCGCCGACCGTCACCGCGCGGGCCGCCTCCGCCAGCGAGGCACCGGTCGTCATGAGGTCGTCCACCAGCACCACCGGGCCTCCCGACCGCCACAGCCGCTCCGCTCCCCGGACGGTCTCCATCGCCCCCGCCACATTCGCCGCTCGCCCCCGGGCGTCCAGGACCGACTGGTCGAGGACGAACCGCCGCAACCGCAGCACCGCCGCCACCCGCGCGGGCACCCCGGAGCCGCGCAGCACCCGGGCCGCCGCCAGCGCGACCCGCCGCCCGGCGTCATGCCCCCGCCCGGCCACCGCCGACCGCGCGGAAGGCACCGGCACGAGCAATAACGGGCCGCTCCAGCCCCGTGCACCCCACCCCGCACCAGGACGACCGGCCGCCCCCACCGCGCCCGCCAGCGCCGCGCCCAGCGGCCCGGCCAGCGCGAGCCCGCCCCGCTCCTTGTGCGCGATCAGAGCCGAGCGCACCCCGCCCTCGTACCGCGCGGAGGCGTACACGCTCGGCAACCCGGGCGGGACCGGATCGGGCCGCACCCGCCACGCCCGCCGCCCGCCCAGCTCCGCACGACATCCCTCGCACAGCACGGACCGCGGCAGCCCGCACCCCGCGCAGTCCACCGGCGCCACCAGACCGGCGAGTTCCTGCCACCACCCGCGCATGACTCCACTGTCGCGCGCGGCCCCGGAAGCCGCCACCCCTGTGGATAACCCGCGACGCCCCCACGACACGGCCCCTGGCCTGCGCGAACGCGCCGCTCACCGCCCCGGCCGGCCCCGCCCGCGCCGGCCGTCCCGGTCACCACGGGACGCCACCGGCCGTCACCCCGGGTAGACCGGAGCCGTACCTTCCTTGCCCACCAGCTTCCAGTTGGTGTCCGGCAAAAGCCGTACGACCCCGCCGTCGCCCTCCGCGACCAGCGCCTGCGCCTTGCCCGGGTTCTCCGAGGCGGCCACGCCCCGCACCCCCGTGATCCCAGGCAGCCCGGAGGCGTTGGCCTGCGAGCCGTCGGTCTCGACGTACTGGAGCTGCTGGAGCCCGCCCTGCTCGTTGCCGGCCACCAGCAGCCGGCTCGCGCCCGCCCACGAGACGGCGTTGACGTCCACCAGCCGGGGCGCCACGTTCCGCAGCTCCTGCACCGAGAGGCCGGTACGGCCCGCGCCGCCCCGCCGCTCGACCCTGCCGAGCCGCAGCACCGTGTGGTCGCCCTTGGTCACCAGCAGCGCGATGCGCACACCGTCCGCGGCGATCCGCAACCCCGTGATCCGCCCGCCGTCCAGCCCGGGCACCTGGATCTCCTCGGGAGCGCCCGTGCCACCGGGCAGCCGCAGCAGCCTCGGCCTGTCCGCGTCCTGGTCCGCGACCCACAGATCGCCCAGACCGTCCCAGCTCGGCGCGGTCAGCCCCGCCTTGGCGCCCGTACCGCCACGCACCGTCAGCCGGGCCTCGCCCAGCGGCGCGCCCGCCTGGAGGGGCGCGACGTACAGCGCCTGTCCATTGGCCGACACGCCCGCCGCACGGCGCTCCGCACGGTCCACCGCCACCGAGCGCAGCGGGGCCGAACCGTCCGCGCCCAGCGGGCCGGCGACCCGGCGCGCCTCGTCGTCGCCGTCGGCCAGGCTCACCATCCGGTGCTGCCCGTCGACGAAGTACTGCCGGTCCGGCCGCCCGGAGGTCAGGTCCGGCGCGTAGTAGCGCGCCTGCTCCTTGCCGAGCACGCAGAGCCTGGAGCCGTCCTTGCGCTGGAGCGTCACATCGGTGGCCTTGGCCGACTCCTGCACGGTGTACAGAAGCTGCGCGGCCATCCGCAGGCACTGGTCCTGACCGGCGCCAGCGGCCTTGTCGTTCAGCCGCACCTTCAGGCCGTTGGAGTCGTCCAGGGACAGCCGCTGGTCCTGCAGCCGCGTCCCCGTGGGAAAGGCCGTGGCGGCGACCGGGTCCAGCCACGACGTCGGACCGTCCAGCAGCGCGTTCACCGTCGACGTCACCGGGTCTATCCGCTTGCGCAGATAGACGGGGTCGGCGACGAGCACGTCGCGCGACTTCCCCGCGCCGCTCGCGCCCTGCCCCAACTCGGCAAAGTAGTACTTATTGACCGAGCGGTAGATGCGCTGGAAGTCGGAGACCCCGAGCACCAGACCCGGGTCCAGCCCGTCGATGCGCCACTCGCCGTCCTCGCGCGCCAGGTGCAACTGGGTCTTGTACTCGCCCTCGTCCGGCTTGTACGCGTGCTTGGCGTCCACCGTCGCCACCCGCCGGCCCGTCAGCGTCACGGTGTAGCCCGGCTCCCGGTCGCCGCCGGTGCGCTCCACCCGCACCTGGGGCGTCTGCGACAGCACCGTCGTGGACTCCGACGGATCCCAGCGGCCCCGCACGCCCTTCGCCAGATACTGCCGGGCCGTCTCGTAGTCCGTGTCGTCGCTGGTCGTCGCCTCCAGGAAGCCCATGACGAGCTCCAGCGGCTGCTCGTTCTTGCGCGGCGGCACACCGTAGACGCGCACCTGCGCGTCGGCGTCGGCACGCTGCTGCGGGGAGTCGACGGACTTCACCTCGCCGCCGTCGGGCATCGACGCGCAGCCGGCCAGCAGCGCACCGCTGACCAGCACGACACCCGCGCCCGCGAACCGCCGCCCACCGCCGGTACTTCCGCGCCCGCCGGTACCCCTACGCCTTACCGTCACGGTCGCCTCCGGTCCCGCTCCCGCCGCCCGCGGCCTCGCGACCGTCCCGGGCACCCGCCCGACGGGCCGCCGTGTCACCGGCACGGTCACCACTCTTCCCACCACCGAGCGCCCCACCGGGACGCGTCACCACCCGCGCGCCGCTGCCGGGCAGGGCGGTGGGATCGGCCGTGGCATGTACGTTCCTGCCCTGCGCCGGTACGGGCGCCCCCGCGCCCGCCACGGGCGCGGCACGCCCCGGCAGCGCTGGCGGCAGCCCGGACCCGGTCGTCCCGCGGTTGCGCCGCGAGTCCTCCGGCTCCAGCGGAATCGGCGAACCGCGCAGGGGCTCACCCGCCGTGCGCGGCAGCGTCAGCCGGAACTGCGAACCGCCACCCGGCTCGCCCCACGCCTGGAGCCAGCCGCCGTGCAGCCGCGCGTCCTCCACCGCGATCGACAGGCCCAGACCCGTTCCACCGGTCGTCCGCGCACGGGCGGGATCGGCCCGCCAGAAGCGGTTGAACACCCGGGCCGCCTCGCCGGGCTTGAGCCCCACGCCGTAGTCGCGCACCGCGACCGCGACCGCGCCCCCGGCCACTCCCAGCCGGACGACCACGTCCCGGCCCTCGCCGTGCTCCACGGCGTTGACCACGAGATTGCGCAGCACCCGCTCGACACGGCGGGCGTCCGCCTCGGCGATGACGGGCTGCTCGGCGCCACGCACCAGCAGCCGGCTGCCCTTGCGGTCGGCGAGCGGCAGAGCACCCTCCACCACCCGGTTCACCACATCGCGCAGATCGATCGGCTCGGCCTCCAGCGCCGCCGCGCCCGCGTCGAACCGGCTGATCTCCAGCAGGTCCGCCAGCAGCGACTCGAACCGGTCCAGCTGCCCGAACAGCAGCTCCGCCGAGCGCGCGGTCACCGGATCGAAGCTGTCACGCGCCTCATGGATGACGTCGGCCGCCATCCGTACGGTCGTCAGCGGCGTCCTCAGCTCGTGCGAGACGTCCGAGACGAACCGCCGCTGCATCCGCGAGAGCTCCTCCAGCTGCTGGATCTTCACCTGAAGGTTCTGTGCCATCTTGTTGAAGGCCTCACCCAGACGCGCGATGTCGTCCTCACCGGTGACCTTCATCCGCTCCTGGAGCACACCCGCCGCGAGCCGCTCGGAGATGCTGGCGGCCATCCGCACGGGCGTGACGATCTGCCGCACCACCAGCCAGGCGATGGCGCCCAGCAGCACCACCACGAACACCCCGGCCGTGGTCAGCGTCCCCTTCACCAGACTGAGCGACTTCTCCTCCTGCGTGAACGGGAAGAGGTAGTACAGCTGGTACGGCTTGCCGTTGACGTCGTAGAGCCGTTTGCCGACGATCAGCGCCGGCTCGCCCTCGTCGGAGGAGCTCCGCTTGATCGTCCCGGGCTTCTCGAACGTGCCCGTCCGGCTGTCCAGCTGCCTGCGCAGATCCGCCGGGACACTGCGCTCCGGGTCGATGTCCCCGGAGGCCCGCGGCCCTCGCGTCCCGCCCACGTACGTCGTGTCGCCGTCACCCGCGCTGAGCGCCACCACGTGGTAGACGCCCTGCCCACCGCTGGCGAGCTGCTGCACCAGGGCCGTCAGCCAGGCCCCGGAGTCGGGCGTGCCCCGGCCACCGGACTGGGCGCCGTCCTGACCGTGATCGGCACCGGCGGTGTCCGCGGCGTCGCGCGCCGCCTTGAAACCGCCCTCGGCCTGGCTCTGCGACGCGTGCTTCTTGGCGTCCAGCAGACCGTTGCGCACCTGCCCGATGACGACCACGCCGAGCAGCAGCACCACACCCAGCGACATCAGCAGGGTGGTCGCCACCACCCGCAGCTGGATATTGCGCCGCCACAGACGCATCGCCGGCAGCAGCGGCCGGCGCACCCAGCGCGCGTACAGCCGCAGCACCGGGTGGACCGGCGCCGAGCCCGCGCCGTCGGACAGCAGCCTGCCCGCACGCCACAGACGCCGCAGGAGCGATATGCCCCCACCCGCGTCCACGGGCCGCCCCGCGTCCCGCTCCGGAGCGGCACCGTCGCCCGGCATCTCAGCTGGGTCCGGCCTTGTAGCCCACACCACGGACGGTCACCACGATCTCCGGCCGCTCGGGGTCCTTCTCGACCTTCGAGCGCAGCCGCTGCACATGCACATTCACCAGCCGCGTGTCGGCGGCGTGGCGATAACCCCAGACCTGCTCGAGGAGCACCTCACGGGTGAAGACCTGCCACGGCTTGCGTGCCAGCGCCACCAGCAGATCGAACTCGAGCGGCGTCAGCGCGATCGACTGGCCGTCACGCTTCACCGAGTGCCCGGCGACATCGATGATCAGATCGCCGATGGTCAGCTGCTCCGGCGCGGGCTCCTCCGACCGGCGCAGCCGCGCCCGGATACGGGCCACCAGCTCCTTGGGCTTGAACGGCTTGACGATGTAGTCGTCCGCGCCGGACTCCAGCCCGACCACCACATCGACGGTGTCGCTCTTGGCCGTCAGCATCACGATCGGCACCCCCGACTCGGCGCGGATCAGCCTGCACACCTCAATGCCATCACGGCCGGGCAGCATCAGATCCAGCAATACAAGATCGGGTTTAGCCTCACGGAATGCGGCGAGCGCCTTGTCGCCGTCCGCTACGAACGACGGGTCGAAACCCTCACCACGAAGCACGATTCCGAGCATCTCGGCCAGTGCGGTGTCGTCATCGACGACAAGGACGCGTCCCTTCATATCGACATCATCCCATTACCCGATCGTGACCTGGCACACAGCTCTGCCAGACCCGCCTCTGTCACGGGCGAAACAACCCCGTTTTCCGTGACAATGGCGGTCACCAACTCCGGCGGTGTGATATCGAACGCAGGGTTGTGGGCCTGCGTACCCAAGGGCGCCACCGGGTTTCCGGAAGCACTTCCCGGGAACTCCGTCACCTCGTGCCCGGGCCGCTGCTCCACCTCGATCGCGGCGCCGTCGGCCGTCCCGAGATCGACCGTCGTGGTGGGCGCGACGACGATGAACGGCACATGGTGATAGCGGGCGAGCACCGCCAGCGGATAGCTGCCCACCTTGTTGGCCACCGACCCGTCCGCCGCTATCCGGTCCGCGCCGATCAGCACGGCGTCGACCTCGCCCGCCGAGAACAGCGAGCCGGCCGCGTTGTCCGCGAGCAGCGTGTACGGCATACCGGCCCGAGCGGCCTCGTACGCGGTCAGCCGGGCCCCCTGGAGCAGCGGACGCGTCTCGTCCACCCACAGCCGCCGCAGCTCCCGGATCCGGTGCGCCGCGCCCGCCACCGCGAAGGCGGTGCCCTCGCCACCGGAGACCAGGGCGCCCGTGTTGCAGTGGGTCAGAATGCGGTACCCGCCCCCGGGCAGCAGCTCCTCCAGCAGCGCCAGGCCCTGCGTGGCCATACGGGCGCTGGCGTCCGCGTCTTCCTCGTGGAGGGCCCGGGCCTCGGCGAGCGCGGCAGCGGCCGCCTGAAGGCCGTCCGCGCCGCTTCCGGCGGCCGAACGGTACGCCGCGAGCGCGCGCCGCACCCCATAGCCGAGGTTCACGGCGGTCGGACGGGCGTGGGCGAGCATCGCGGCGGCCTCCTCCACGTCGAAGCCGCGCACGGCCGCGAGGGCGAGGCCATAGGCGCCCGCGATGCCGAGGAGCGGGGCGCCGCGCACGGCGAGCGTGGCTATCGCCTCGATCAGCGCGGGGACGTCGGTACAGACCAGCTCGATCTCTTCCGTGGGCAGCCTCCGCTGGTCGAGGAGGACGATCACGGGTCCCTCGGGCAGCTCCTCCCAGCGCAGGGCCGGAACGGAGGATCCGGTGCCGGACGCGGGTGCCGCGTACTGATCAGCCATTGGTCCAGTCTGCCCCGCCCACACCAACTATTGAAGGCCTCCCCTGGCGGCCTCCCCCTTACGAGCCTCTCAGGCGCTTGCCGCCTCGCACGCGCTTACTGACACGATGGCTGACCGGAACCGCTCGGACGGGCCGCTGGACGGCGAACACGGGCATCAGAGGGAGCTACGGGAGCTAAAGAGAATGAACGACTCTCCGGACCGCACCCCGCAGGGCCGGGGCCGCGCCCGCGCCAACAGCGGAAGCGGCGACGGCAACGGCGGCGGGGGCTGGGGCAACGGCGGCGGCTGGGGCGGTGGTGGCACTGGTGGCGGTGGCACTGGTGGCGGCTGGGGCGGCTCAGGCGGCCCGCAGTGGAGCCCGCCGCCTCCGCCGGCCCCTCAGCCCGGCGTCGTGCCCCTGCGGCCCCTGGGCGTGGGCGAGATCCTGGACGGCGCGGTCACCACGACGCGCCGGTACTGGCGGACGGTGCTCGGGATCTCCGCGACCGTCGCCCTCGGTACCCAGGTGGCGGGGACCACGGTAACGGGGCTGTGGTTCCGCGACCTCACGGGCCTGAACAAGCTCTCCGACCCGGGCACGGCCGACCTCCATGAGGTGCTGGACGCCCTCGGCAAGTCCCTGGGCAGCCTGACCGTCGCCTCACTGGTCGGGCTGGTCGGCTCGATCGTCGCGAGCGCCATGCTCACGATCGTCGTCAGCCGCGCCGTACTGGGCCGGCCCGCGTCGGTGGGCGACGCCTGGCGGGACGCCCGCCCCCGGCTCCTCGCCCTGACGGGGCTGTTCCTGCTGCTGCCCCTGCTGATCACCGCGGCCTTCGCGGTCGGCCTGGCCCCGGGGCTGGCGGTCGCCGCGGCTTCCGATGGCGGGCTCTCCGGTGATCTGGAGGGGGGCGGTGCGGGCCTGCTGTTTCTCGGCGGGCTCGCCGGCATGGTGGCCGCGGCCTGGCTCTGGGTCCGCTACAGCCTTGCCGCGCCCGCGCTCATGCTCGAAAAGCAGGGCGTGATCACGGCTATGCGTCGTTCGGCGAAGCTCGTACGGGGAGCGGGCTGGCGGATCTTTGGAATACAGGTCCTGGCCGCTTTTATCGTTTTCATGATCGGTTCAATGGCGCAGATACCGACGAGCTTCATTGACGGCATCGTGACCGGTGAATCCGCCATGGATCATTTGACGTGGACGTCTTTGATCATCAATGGCATCGGTTCGGCGATCGGCTCCGCGGTGGCACTTCCGATCACTGCCGGCGTGACCGCGCTGCTGTATATGGATCAGCGGATCCGTCGCGAGTCCCTTGATATCGAGCTCGCGCAGGCTGCGGGTATGTGATTGGGAAGTTGTTTCGGGCGGGCGTCCTGAGGACGCCCGCCCGGGGCGGGGCAGGAAGAACCTGTCCGCCCGTCCGCATCGGGCCCAAAACGCAAGAAAGCCCCGGCAGGTAATCCCTGCCAGGGCTCTCTCTTAAAAGGAGTTCGGCGGCGTCCTACTCTCCCACAGGGTCCCCCCTGCAG
>NZ_JBIAUP010000023.1:0-85458 GCF_042892945.1 Streptomyces sp. NPDC001678
CTCGCCGACGTCGCCGACGCCACCGAACACGGCATCCACCGCGTCTGCTCCGACGACCAACTCCCCTGGTCCTTCCTCACCCACACCGGACTGACCATCCACCCCCAACAACCACAGAACTAACGAAAACCTCAGTAGATAGAGGTAGCAACGGGACGGTCCCGCCCTACCGGCGGCCGCGGCGTCCCGCAACGCGGTGGGGGAGCCGAGCAGGACGGGCGGCAGGTAGCCGGAGCGGACCCTCAGCTCCCACCCGTGCACCTGGACCGCGAGGGCGGCCAGGGCCAGCGTGCCGAGCGGCAGCAGTGTCCTGGGGCTCGGGTCGGTGCCCATGTTCTGCCGGTATTCGGTGAGCCGGGCCACCAGGGCCTTCTCGAATGCCTGCTGATCGGCCGCTGAAGGGGCACCTCGGGCCAGTGGCGGGGGAGGTGACCGCGCGACGGGGTGAGGTAGAGGCACAGCGCGTCCATCGCGGCGAAGTCCGTCGCCTCCGACGTCGAGATCAGCCTCGAATACGGCACCCCGCCGCGTATCGCAGGGGCGTAGTTGTGCTCCGGAGGTGGACTCCGACGATGTCTCGGACCTGCAGCACAGCTTCGGGTGCGATCCGAGACAGGATCGCGAGGGCATGGTGCCAGCCCGCACCCGTCGTCAGTGCCTGCCGAGTGAACCTGGCGGCAGCCTCTCTGTCAGCAAGGGCAGGAGTGGAGACGGCTAGCGCGAGGGCACGGATGGTATGAGCGAACGGGTCAGCATCTGCAGGGTCCCCGATAGGAGGGACCCGGACCGGCAGCTGAACCAGGTACGCCCCCACAGCGGCGAAAGCCGCCGCACGGCTCTCCGGTGCCGATAGCTCGTCGGCCGCTTTCCACGCCTCGCAGACGTCATTGCACACCGCGTGAACCACCGCAAGCCCCGCTGCCGGAAAGCGTTCCGCCCGTCGCGCTCGGCTCTCCTGGTTCAGCCAGCCCACCTGACGGGTCGCAGATCCCCCCGCCTTGATCTCCAGGAGAGCATGCGCAAGAACGGTCTCTGCCTTCCATGCTTGCGGTGGTTCGCTGAGGTATGCGAGCGCTTCACGGATTGCTTGGTCGAGCTGGGCCTTGTACGGCTCTTTCAACGCATCTGCCGCGGGTAGGAGCCCGACGAGGTCGGCCAACAACCCTTCCAGACCGCGAGGCCGGTGCTTGCCGGCGAGCAGGCCCTGCTGTTCCTCGTCGATAAGCCGGGCCGCGAGAACTGGATCGTGAACGGCGAGTTCCGAGGCCACCGCGATACGAGCCATCCGGGAGGCCCGCCGCCATGCTGCTTTCCCAGCACGCTGCGCGGGCTCGGCCTGCTCAATGAGCTCTAGAGCAGCGCCGCCTTCTCCTGCACCGGCCAGAGCTTGGGCAGCGATGGTCCAGGCGCCGGCAGCGTCGCCTTCCACGGGGTCCAAAACAGCCCGGGCAGCTCTGGCCGCTTCATGGGCCTGCTCCCGCGCGCTCGCAATTCGACCCGAGTCTGCATGCGCCAGCGCTACGGCGGCAAAAGCCCTAGCCAGATCATGTGAGTCGTGCAGCTCGGCAATCAGTGCTTCGGTATCTGAAGCCCGGCCGCCCCGTACAAGTGCACCAAGTAAGGCAGGGAGCCAGACGATCGCAGACCGACCATCCGGATGGCTCTCTGGCAGCAGCGCCAGCGCCTCGCCCAGGTGACGCTTGGCTGCATCGTGTTTGCCTAGTTCTGCCAGATGAAACGCCTCACGAGCCTGCTTCTCAGCCTCGGCCTGGTCATCGTCACCGAAGCCACTGCCACCGCCAGCTTCGCCTTCCTCACCCCTGGCAATCACCGAACGGGCAGAGGCGGTCACGTCGTGACCGTAGAAGCTTGTTCGCAACTGTTCGGGCATGCTGTCCAGCAGCCGCTGCCTTTCATCCATCGGGACCCCGGTATCGGCAAGTGCCTGCATGAGCCCTGCAAGCGCCACCTGTAAGCCGAAGTGCAGGTGGGAGTGATCCGTCACCGACAGTGAGGCAGTGTCTTGAAGCTGAGACTCGACGTACTGTCTGGCCAATGCAGTCAGGGCTGCAGCCTCTTCCTGGCGGGCATCGGCCAGGGCTGACGCCGCCGTTGTCAGCACGCCGACGCTCGCCAGTGCTGGCAACTCGACCCACACAGCCCGGCTGTAGCTGACGATGCGGTCGTGGAGCCGATCTGCACGCTCAGGAAAGGCAGCTGCCAAGACCGCCCAGATCTGGATCGGGACAGCTCTGTCTTCCGGGAAGGCGCTGTCGCACGCCAAGTCCTCGGCCTCCTCCTCCATCTCGTCGAGGAGTTGTGACGCGACGGCCGGCAGGTGTGCAAACAGAAGGGCGGCAGCGTCCGCCCACGCTTCGTACCGCGCCGTACTCAGCCCTCGTGTCGAGCGGAGGAGCTTGATTCCGTCGCTTTCCTGCCGTGTCGCGATGAGAGCGGCTGCTGCCTGTGCGGCGATCGCCTCCGTGTCTTCGTGGCCTCCGACGAAGGACATGGTCCGGCTACGGGCTTGATGTGCCCAGTCAGCAGCTTCCTGAGCGATCTGCTGGGCCTGCTCATGGCTTGTGTCCGCCAATACGCGAGCCACCTGGGCCAGGGAAGCCGCCTTGGCGGAAGGATCAGCGGATGCGAGCGCCAGGGCTCGGGCCCGTTGAGCGTGGCCCAGACGGGCGACCGCGCGGGGGACGGAATACGGCAGGGGACGGGCATGGCGGAGGAGTAACTCCCGGGCCGCGGCGGCGCCTGCCAGCACGGCGAGGCTTTGGGGAGTGTGACCCGGATTCATGGCCACGGTCAGATCGAGATCCGCGAGTGCGACGTCCACCCCGGAACGTTCCACGATGCGAAGCTGACGCAGCGGGTCGAGGACGAGTGATGCCAATCGCTGAGTGTCCGCACTCTCGTGAACCAGGCGGGTATAGCCGGTGAGAAGGTAGGCCGGGGTCTCTTCGGGCCAGTCTTGGGCCTGGTAGCCGGCCGCCCAGGTATGCAGGCGAGCCTTGTATTCCGCGAGCTCCGCGTTGCCGAGGGCGTCCGATGCATCCAGGCGTAGCTCGTCATGCGCGAGTACATACGTCTGCCGGGTGAGTTCGTCCTTCGGCGCCAGAGCGAGGTGGTCGGTGTCGTCAGGTTGCATGCTGCGGCCAACGACGCTGCCGAGGACCTTATCGATTCTGTCCGGCCGTACCTTGACCAGCTCGGCCAGGTCCTTGCCGCTGAGGGCACCCTGGGCCACTGTCAGGAGGCCGAGGAGGGGGGAGCCCACGTTTGGGTCGTCCAGCAGGGCGCGCAGTTCCTGCCTAGCTGTCTCTCGGATGACTTGAGCAGCGGGTGAGGCCGTGAGGCGGTGGACGATCGAGGAGTCTCGCAGAGGATGGTCGACGAGAACGTCCTCCGGCGCGGAGGGGTTCGGTCGTCTTGACACGATGACGCGCATCCCGGGCGGAGGGACTTTTGGCAGGAGAGCGGCGATGCTCCGTCGTCCCAGTCCCGCGTCTGCATCCTCGTCCAGTCCGTCGACGAGCAGGACGAACGTCCTGTGACGCTTCGCGCTGGCATGCGCGGCCTGCTCGTATAGGCGATGCAAGGTTGCCCGCATCTCCCACTCGTCGAGAGTGTCGGGGTGTCCCTTCACAATCGCCGGCTTCTTCCCGGCCACGGCGGCGAGAGACCTCGTCATTGAGTGGAAGAATACGTTCCGGGTGGCGGTGCCGAGCCGTCCGGCAATGAAGTAGTGGACGAGATCAACTCCGACTGGCAGGCATCGGTCGGCGAACCAGGCCAATAGGGCTGTCTTTCCCGCCCAGGCATCCGCCTGCCACAAGATGTAGTCGGGGCCACGCCCAGCCGGACTCGTTACTGAGGCCTCGAGCTGGGCCAGCTCCTCCCTCCGGCCGACGAACTCCCGTGGGACAACCGCCTTCAGCGTTGCGAGATCGCCAAAGAGACGACCGGGCGAAGACGCACGGATACGGGGCCCATGGCCGCCCTGCCCGCTCCTCCGCTTTCCTTGCGCGGCTTCAAGCCGAGCGCGCCACGCCGCATTAGGGACTCTCCGGTGGGAGTCAGAACGCCGACGGGCGTGCTCCTCCAGGTGCGGAATGAGGACCTTGAGCACGTAGTCGGTGTTCTTCACATGGGGGACGCTGTCCTTCATCCAGGAGGCGAAGGTTGAGAACGGCACCTGCCCATACCCCCGCTCCCGGCCACGCTCAAGGAGCTCGCTATGGAGCGTCCTGTACGAGAGCTTGGGCGTGCCCCCGCCGGCGGCCACATACAGCTCCAGCAGGTCCTTCGTGAAGCCCGGCGGCTCCTCCTTCCCCGACCCGCCGCTCTCGTCGCCATCCGGTACAGACTTCGCCGGACACATCTTTCTCCCCCTTCTGACCTGCAGGAATAGGCTTAATACGGATCTTCGAACGTCGCGGGACAGCCCCCGGACACGGGATACCTGTGGGACCGGGCCAGCGGGCAAGAGCGCTGGGCCACCTACCCAAGGGGGATCTGAAATGTCCGTTCTGTTGTCCGTGCTTCACGACGCGGCCACCTTGACCGCTGCTACCGGGCTCGCTTACGCCACCGCCGTCTTCACCGTGGCCGCGTCCTCGGTGATCTCCCGCAGCCCGGAGCGCCGCCGCGATGCCAGGGCGACACTGACGATCCTCGTGCGGCGCCGCGGCCAGCGCTAACTGTCGCGCCAGCCTCGCTGGGTGATGAGACCAAGCCCGTCCGTCACCCGGCGCTCTGGTGCCGGCGTGCCAAGAGCGGCTAACCTCGGCGCCTGCGTGGCCCCGCCCCTGCGGGAATGGACCTGTTTGTGAGCACAGCACGACCTTCTCCCCAGCGTGCGCGGGGATGCAGAAACCGGCTGCGGGTCTGACTCTGCCTTCTGCAAGCGACGGAATCAGGCGCATGCCGACCCTCAGTGTCCGTCCCGCGGCCAAGCGGGTCCCGCGCTGCCGGCCCTGCAGTGTATCTCTCAACTCCTCCCGTTCAAAGATGAGTTGAAGTCCTCAGAACGCACCATGCCGCCCTCGTTCGCATGCTACGGTCCTGCCTTATTCCAGCAGGGAACGTTTGTGAGCAGAGAGCGAACGATGCATCTTGGCTGAATCCCGTACCCCGCCCACAGGGACCACACACCCTCGATGGGACCCCCGATGGGAAGCATGCGCCGAGGCACTGACACTGACCGGCGACCGGGTCGAGCGCAGCCTCATCGGCCTACTGGAGGACGCCGACCAGCTGCTGTCCGTGGAAGGAGCGACCCCTGGTGAGCAGGTCGCTCTCCTCGAATATCTGCTGGCCATCTGCTACGCATCGGGGACGTATCCAGCCACCGCCAGGGAGTGGCCGGCCTGGGTCGACACAAAAGACACGTTTCGAAACGCTGCCAAGTGGCTGGCCAAGGACGAAGGGATCTGGGACCTCTTCCATCCCACTGAGCCACTCGGCCAGAACGCACTCCTCGCTCCCTTCCTTGACCAACACGGGGCAGGACCCGCACAGGTGGTCATTGAGCACGTCGGCGACTACAACCAGTTCTTCGACCACCATCATCTCGACCATCCACAGCCGTTACCCGCTGCCGAGGCATTCCGAGCGATGCTCACACAGCACGTGTACGGGCCCGCCGGCCGAGCCCGGATCTCGGGGAAGGAGACACTCGGCCCCACCATCACCAACCTCGCCATCGGCCGCCTCACCAGCCGGATCCGCGTCATCGCGCTCGGCTCCACCCTCGGCGAGACACTGCGCCTGAATCTGGCCCCCCTGACCGGACCGCGGGGCGAGTTCAACCGCTCCTGGACCACTGGGAAGGAACGGAGAGGCTTCAAGGCGAAGCCTGACGGCCGGGCCGTGAGCGGCCCCGCAGACCTGCACAGCTCCCTCGGCCGCTCGATCCTCCTTCGCCCCGGCCCCGACGGGACCACCATCGACCGAGTGCTGATGGGCGCGGGCGAACTACTCGCCTTGGAAGAACACCACCTGCAGGACGCCGTCTACGCCGAGAAGACCGACGGGACCAAGAAGCCGCTGTGGGCATCGGCCTCCCGTGCCGTCTGGCGTGACGCCCACGCCCTCTACGCCGCCGTGTCCAAAGCACGCGATGCCGCCACGATGAATGCAGGCGAGAACCTCTACGAGAGGCTCGCACTCTTCCCCCCAGTAGATGTCGCGCCAGAGCCCGGTCAGAGCCCCGCCCGCCACATCAACCTGTGGGCCGTCGGACTCGTCGCCAAACAGACCACGGCCATTACCTGGGTCTCCGGCGTCTTCCCCTTCGCGCCCGGGCTGGAGGCCAGGCTGTACCACGCCTCACTGCGCGGGTCGGAGATCGCCGAGTCTGTGGCCACAAGCCTGATCAAGGCCGCCTACGCAGCCTGGACCATCACGTATCCGAACCCGAGGCCAGCGGACAAGAACCAGCAGATAGCGCGCTTCGACGTGCGGTGGCAGCACTGGGAGGCGACAGAGGAGCAGTTCGACCTCCTTCTGGACGACGTCACCGCAGGTGAGGCCGTCCAAGAGTGCCTCCTTGCCTACGCCTCAGTCGTATCCACCGCGGCCCGCAAATTCCTTGCTGAGTCCCTTGACTCACTGCCGAGGAACTCCCGCGGTGCCCAGGCACGGGCCGCAGCCTTGCGGCGCTACGACGACGAGCTGGCGCACGCCAAGGCCCCGGCCGAACTCCGAGGAGGGAAAGCATGAGCACCGAGTCCGTCTCCAAGACCCGATCCCTGCCCGATCCCGGGCGCAAGCAGGAAGACGCGGACCGTCCCTCCTCGTACGCTCCGGAAGGCGAGCCCGGCGAGCACCTCACCTCCTGGCTCGTGAGCCTCGTACGGAACCGGGAATACGGGCAACTGGCCGACCTGCGCCGGCCACATCTGACGACCACCGCCCACATCAGAGCCGGCTGGTTCAGCCCAACACGGGACCAGCGCGAGATCTACGAGCAGGTGGCGTTCCTCTTCGGCGTCTACCACCAGGGCCGTCCCACCCCCTCGTACGGCTTCGGCACCCTGGGCGAGGCCGCCCGCCGGATCGGCAGCAGTGCCGGTCGCGGCCCCGACGACCCCGGGGCCGCCCGGCTCATCGACCGGATCGTTGCCAGCCGCCGGATCCCCTGGCGCCACCTCCAGCACGCGGTCGCACGCCTCCGCGCCTGCGACCAGAGGCCCCCGTCGTGGGCCAGGCTCGCCGAGGACCTCAGCCGCTGGAACGACCGCAAGGCCCGCATCGCCTACGAGTGGGCCGTCGACTTCCACACACCCCCGTCCCGAGCCGGACGCGCCGGGAACGGCGAGGCAACCGCCGACACGACCACGAAGGGCACCAACACGTGACCACCACCGCGACTTTCACTGGCAGCCCGTTCCTCTCCCTGCATCTGCTGGAGACCCTCGTCGCCGTGCTGCCCGTACGCGACGAAAACGGCGCGCCCAAGTCGATCGTCTACGGCGGAGCCGAGCGCCACATGATCACGAGCCAAGCGCGACGTCGTGCCGAGCGGGTCCACGCCCGGGACCGTGCCAACGCCGGGGTTGGTGCCTTGGCCGGGCGGAGCACCGGCATCCGTACACGCGAATGGGCGCTGATCACTGCCCGTGAGCTGGCCTCTGAGCACGGCTGGGACAAGGACGAGGCGGTACGGACGGCCCGCGCGGTCATCGAGGCAACCGGTCTGAAGTTCGGCGACCCGGCGAAGAAGACCGTCGCCAACCTGACCAAGGTGCTCCTGTTCGCACCGGCCGACGCCGGCTCCCGTATCGCCGCCCATATCGCCGACCGCAGCGAGGAACTCCGGACCTGGACCGTCGAGTACTCGGCAGCTCAAGCCTCTTCCGCAAAGCCCAAGAAGGGTACGCGAAAGGCTGCCGCCGACACGGACGCCGAGTCAGCGGAAACCCCGGAGGCCTCTGCCGCGGCCAAGGACATGCCCGCACTCCCGCCGGGGACCCGCGCCGCGATCCTCACTGCGCTTGCCCCTCGGGATGCCATTGACATTGCCCTCTACGGACGGTTTCTCGCGGAGATCGCCGATTCCCCCAACGTCGACGGCGCGGTTCAAAGCAGCCATGCCTTCACAGTCCACGAGGCCGAACAAGTAGACGACTTCTACGCTGCCGCTGACGACGCCAAGCTCGATCGGAAGAAACATGCTTTGGACTTCCTGGACGCGGCCGATGATGCCGGCGCCGGCATGACCGGTTACCAGTCCTTGATCTCCGGTACCTTCTACCGGCACGCCGTGCTGGACCGCGTCAAGCTGCGAAAGAACCTCCGTGCGGCGGGGATGTCCAAGGAAGAGGCGGAAGAAGCCTCGGTCGCTGCCGAGGCCGAGTTCGTCAACTCCTTTGTAGACGCCTTCCCCGAGGCGAAGAAGAACTCCACCGCCTCCACCGGCTCGTTGCCCGCCCTGGTCCTCGCCTTTGAAGGAGACCGCCCCTACAACTACGCCGGAGCTTTCCAGCAGCCGATCGACGAGAAGGGCGAGGACGGACCTGCCGGTCCGGCCGCGGTCAAGCGGCTGCTGGAGCACCACGCCTTCGTCAGTGAGCGCCGGCCCGATATCAAAGCCGGCCGGGTTCTCACCTACGACCGGCAGATCGACCATCTGCTCGGAGAGCTGAAGGCCCTCGGCGCGAATCCCGTGACGAAGATCAAGGAGCTGACTGCGTGACGCACGTCCTGCTCCTACGGCTCGCCGCTCCCCTGCAGTCCTGGGGGGCGGTGTCCCGCTTCTCGCGCCGCGACACCCACAGCCGCCCCACGAAGTCGGCGGTGATCGGGCTGTGCGCCGCCGCCCTCGGTCGCGACCGCACCGCACCGATCGATGACCTCGCTGAGCTCCACTTCGGGGTCCGTGCTGACCACCCGGGCACTCCTGTACGCGACTACCACACCGTCGGAGCCGGCAAGTACCCACTTCGCCCGCGCGACATCATCACCGACCACCGGCGGGCCGCTGCGGTCTCGGCAAGCCTGGACGCAGCCACCGAGAACAGCTTTGGCCACCATGAGCTGGCCAAGTGGTACGGGGCTCCCAAGAAGATCGCTGCCGACCCCGTGTCCGGCACACTCGTCTCCGGTGAGCTTTCCCGCACGGCACTGATCACCGAACGCTGGTATCTGGCGGATGCCGCATTTGTGGTCGGACTCCAGCACGAGAACCAGGGATGGCTGGAAGAGATCGCCCACGCCCTGGAACACCCGAAGCGCTTGCTGTGGCTGGGACGAAAGTCCTGCCCACCCTCCGGCACGCTCGCCGCCGGCATCCTGCCCGGCATCCTCGCAGAGGTCTTCACCGCAAAGCAGCTGCTGCCCAGGCCGGAGAGCCCGGAACCTGGCCGCCGCCCCTGGGCTTGGATCCAGAGCCCCGCTGGAGCCGTGGGAGCCAGCCCCATCAGCGACCAGCCGGTCAGCTTTGATCCAGAACGCAGGGGCCACACCACGCGCTGGGAGAGCCGTACACGTATCACCATCGCCTCGACCGCTACCGGATGGGACCACATCATCCCGTGAAGAGCACACGCGCCAAGGCGGCCCGCTTCGTCGCCACCCACTCCATCCTGAGCCTGAACGCGCGACACCCGTATGTAGCCAAGTCCCTGGTAGACGCCCATGAGATGCATCGCACGGTCATGAGTGGGTTTCTCGGCTGGGTCGAGGACGGCGACCCCGCTGCCCGTGCCCAGATGGGCGTCCTGTCGACGTGGTCGGTGGACCTCAAGGAGGCGGTTCTCGTACTGGTCGTGCAGTCGCGGGTGCCGGGCGACTGGAGCCGTATCCCCCGGAAAGCCCTGACCGACAAGCCGCACATCATCACCGTCGACCGCACCATCAGGACCGGAGATGTTCTCGGCTTCCGTACGGTCATCAATCCCGTCCACAGCAAGCCGACAGGTGGACCGGGCCCGGAGAGGACCCGCGGCGCACGAGTCGCCCACACCAAGCCCGACCACGTCAAGAATTGGTTTCTACGGCGTCTTCAGGCCGAGAGCGAACCTGCGACAGCCGAGGACGGCGTGGTGCGGATCGGAGCCACTGCCGACCCGGTGAACCTTGCGGTCCGCATGTTGCCCACGGTCTCCAGCCCTGCTCCGCACAAGCGTCTGCGCATTGCCCGCGCGGAGATCAGAGGAAGGCTGACCGTCACCGACCCAGACACCCTCACACAGGTCCTCTCCAACGGCCTCGGCCATGCCCGTGCATACGGCTGTGGTCTAGTCCTAACGCGTTGAGGGACCGGGTCGGATGTCGTTGGCTTGACCACGAGAGCAGCTCCGTCTCTGGCGAAGATGACGCGCGGTCCAGCTGACAGAGGCTCGGGGTGGCCCCAGGTCACCTTGAGGTTGGCGCCATGGGCGTCGCGTGCGATTTCCCTCAGGATCGTGACGGCAGATGCCTGTGCATTCTCGGGGGCCGTGTTGATAGTCAAGGTGTCGAAGTGGCCACCGAGCCTGCTGCCCCGTGAGGTGAGAACCAGTTACAGGGTATTGCCGACGGAAGACGCTGCTCTGCGTGTGTGGGGATGGAGCTTCTGCCGTCCGCTCGGTGAGGCTGCTGGGGAACTGCTTCCTGTAGAGGGGGCGGGGTTTGGGGGCTACCGGGTGTTCGTCTGGTCGGGGCTGATTTGGTCGGTGATTGAGAAGTCGGTTTTGCAGTCGGGGCAGGTCGCGTTCCCGTAGACATAGGTCAGAAGGTGGGCGATTTCGAGCTGGCCGTCGGTGGATGCGGTGTCGTGGAGGCGCCGGCCGATGCCTTCCAGGCCAGCGGGGTTTGCCGGGCGGAGGGGGAGAGTTTCGATTGTGTCGTCCGAGAGGGCGTAGTCGTCGCTGGTGGAGAAGAACCCGCGTTCGCCGAGGACGATGAACAGGCTGGTTTCGCATTCGGGGCAGGGGACTTCGTATTCCTCGTTCGCGAGTCCCCAGGCCAGGTCCTCGTTCCATCCTGTGGCGCCTTCGAGGCCGAGCATGGCTTCCAGGAGGTGGAGGTACTCGGCGCGGTCGGTCGCTGTCCGGAGACGGCGGTTCACCCATGCCAGCAGGGCTGTGATGTCCGTTGAGTGTTCTGTGCGGACGTCTCCTGCTCCGTGCGGCTGCCCGTCGCCGGCCAGAATGGCGCCCGCCAGGACCAGGGCGTTCAGGGCTTGTCCCCGGTTGTCATTCGCGGCCATTTTGGCCAGCCAGGGCAGTGCTGCGAAGCTGGCCGGGTGGACGCTGCCTTGGTGGCAGAGTGCGGACCACAGGTCGTTCCAGAGCTTTGCTGTGGGCTCGGAGGCGATGCGTGCCAGCAGGGTGGGTATGTCTTCGGCGGAGCCGTAGGCATGGCTGAGTTGCGGCCAGTCTGTCATGCCGGAGATCCAATCATGCCCGTGGCCGCCAGAAGCGGTGACGGCCTCTCTCCGGCCCTTGCCACCCGGTCGTCACGGGCCAACGCGGTAGTAGCCGTTTCCGTTCGGAGAGCACATGGCGGGCCGGCGAGCGAGTCAACACGTCAGCCGACAAGCGGGTATGCCTGCGATGCTAGGCCTGTTGTGCTTCTGCCCGTCGGCTCTTCGCCACAAGCAGGGGGGTGGATATGTTCTTTATGCCGGAGTCGATGGAAGTGCTCAAAAGTGACTTCGCCTGGCTGTAAAGGTGCAGGTCACGGGGTCTGCTCCCCGCGCATGCGGGGATGGTCCCGAGGCCATTGACACCTCGATGTTCTGCTGCGGCTGCTCCCCGCGCGTGCGGGGATGGTCTGCGGCCACCAGCTCCAGGTCCAGCCCCTGTTCCTCAAGTCCGTGGGGATGTCCCCGGTGGCTGGGCTGGGCATTGTTGGTTCTGGAGGTTGGCTTGTCTTCGCTGTCCGCTTCGGGTGGTCGGCCGGTGGGCTGTTGCCCGTGTATGCGGGGTTGTTCTTCGTGTGGGCGGGGTGGTCTGGTATTAGGGTGGGGTGGTGTCGGGTCGGAGGGTGTGATGACTGCTGCGTTGCCTGATTGGCTGTATCCGCCGCGGGAGAGCGGGTGGGAGGCTGATGACCTTGACCGTGTGCCTGAGCTTCCTCGTCATACCGAGCTGATCGATGGGTCTCTTGTCCTGATGATGTCTCCGCAGCGGAGCTGGCACGACCGGGTCGTCCGTCGTCTGACGGCTGCTCTGGAGGAGCGGGTGCCCGGGGGGTGGACGGTCGAGGCGCAGATGACGGTGCGATTGGATGACAAGAACCGTCCGGAGCCGGATGTGATTGTCGCGGCTGTTGAGTACGACCCGGACCGTACGCGGTTTCTGCCGGGGGAGGTCGTGCTGGCGGTCGAGGTGGTCTCGGAGGAGTCCCGTTCGCGTGACCGGGAGACGAAGCCGTTCAAGTACGCGCGTGCGGGTATCCGTCATTTCTGGCGTGTCGAGGACGAGAGGGGCCTGCCGGTGGTTCATTCCTACGAGCTGGACGACACCACGCGGGTTTACGTTGCCACCGGTATCCACCGGGGACGGGTGAAGACCGGTGTCCCTTTCACGCTGGATGTGGACCTGGACCGCCTCGCCCGCTGATCAGCCGGGTTCTCGCCTGCAGGGGCGGTCCCACCGTCGGCAACCGGACAGCAGACCCCAGCGACTGCTGCCTTATGCGTGGAGGTTGGCCTTGCGGCCAGGGCCTTTGCCTCGAAGCTCTGCTCCCTGCGCATGCGGGGATGACCCTCTACGAGGAAGTAGAAGTCCAGAGCTGGCTTCTGCTTCCTGCGTGTGCGGGGAAGGCCTCGAACCGGTGGGCGGGTGTGGGTGTCGCAGGTGTCGGTGCTGTTGTCCCTCAGGTATCAGTCGGCATGTGGTTGTGTCTGCACCTGTGGCTCTTCTTCGAAGCCGGTGTTCCGCACACTCCGCTGTGGCCCGGCCCCGACATAATCCTGATGTCGACAGCCCCTACGGTTCGATGGGTCGGCGGCCTTGGGGCTGCGGAGCCTGGGGTGGTCCAGCCCAGAGTCTGCTGTGCCGTGCTGGGCTGCTTAATCGTCCGTGGCTGCTGTGAGGGCAAGTCCCGGACGCGCGCCGACCGCTTGTGGAAGGTGGGCGAGGCCCTCCGGAGGGCTCGAGGGGCCACGTTCAGGACCCAGCTGCGAGGGTGATGGCGTGGTCGCTGACACCACCTGTTCCCCGTACGCGTGAAGATGGCCTCTCAGGCTTCACCAGCCACCCATACCGCGACGTCTGCGCCCCTTGGAGACGGACCTTTCCCCCCGCGACGTCTGCGCCCCTTGGAGACGGACCTTTCCCCTGTGTGATGCAGGTCATGCGAAACCGGCTTTTTTCCTTGCAACCTTCTGGGGGGCTCGCCGGTCAGGTAACCGTTCCGCCGCGGAATTCGCATGCCGGAATTCGCATGCGAGCCGTCCCTGGCCGGACTCCTTCGTTCCACGAGAGGTACACATGAAGCTTTACCGCGCGCTGGCCACGGCTGCCACTGCGGCCGTCGTCGGGCCCGTGGCCCTGTTCGCCGCGCCTGCCGCTTTTGCGGTGGACGGTGATGCCCGCCCCGCGGCCACCGCACCCGGGCAGCCCGACCCCGTCTTCACCGGTGGTATCACCGGCAACGGCAAGCCCCCGGTCCAGCAGCCGACGCACGAGCCCTCGGGCGACGGGACGTCGACGGCCAAGCCCTCCCCGGCGGCCTCCGCGTCGGCTTCCGCCAAGCCGTCCCAGGAGCCGGGCAAGCCCAGCACGACGCCGTCCCCCGCGCACACCCGCCCGACCTTCTGCTCGCCCATCTTCGACGTGGACCGCGGCAAGACCGGACTGCGCGGGCTGCCGAGCAGGATCGTGGCCGGTTCCGGCTGGCACGAGTTCACGTACCGCGTGGCCAACGTGTCGAAGCTCAAGGTGATGGAGACCGACCTCTCCCTCGACCGGGGCACCGCCGACCCGAAGCTCCGGGACGTCGCCGAACTGGACGTGTCGGTCGAGTGGTACAGCCCCGCCACCGGCAAGTGGAAGCCCGTCGTGGGCGAGGGCGCGAAGTTCCTCGATAACGAGGACTTCGCCACCGTGAAGAACCTCAAGCCCGGCGAGTACGCCGACGTGCGCATGCGCATCAAGGCCGGCGAGAAGGCCAAGCCGGGCACGGGCTACTTCTTCACCACCGGCTATACCTGGGCCGAGGACGACAAGTGCGGTTTCGACGAGATCAGCCAGTTCGACTACACGGTCCTGGCCGCCGGCGCCAAGCCCGGCAAGGTCGATGACGCCAAGAGTAAGCCGGGCTCGTCGGACGACGCCAAAAAGCAGCAGCAGAAGCAGCACGACAAGGCCGGGCAGAAGCCGGCCGGGGACAGCGGCAAGGTGGATCAGATCCCGGTGAGCGGCAACCTCGCCGAGACGGGTTCCTCCAGCATGCTGCCGACCGTCGCCGGCATCGGTGGCGCGGCGGTCGCCGTGGGCGCCGCCACCGTCTTCGTCGTGCGGCGCCGCAAGGCCGACGTGGCTGGCTGAGACAGCACCTGACCGAAACACAGGACAGCAGGGTCTGGCAGAACCTTTCCTTGTAGGTAGGTCCATGCCCCGGGCCCCGGTACGGCAATCACCGTACCGGGGCCCGTTGTCGGTGATCGCCCGTGGCACCGACGGCAGGAGCCTGTGGGCGGTCTTCAACCTCATCCCGCCCCGTCAACCCCTGGCAGCTGTGCCACGGAGCAGTGGACTTCCCAGCCACCCATGTCCGACGAAGCCCACTTGCTGACGACCGCCACCCACGTAGCCTGCTCCCCGCGCACGTGGGAATGCTCTCTGAAACGTCATCTTGGACGAACTGATGATCTTCTGCTCTCCGCGCGCGGGGACGGTCCATAGCGTGCGGAGAGAGGGCGGGTGCGGGCGGCCTGCTCCCTGCACGTGTGGGGATGGGCCTCGAGCCAGTGGGCGGGGTGGATGTTGTAGGAGTTGGCTGTTGTCCCTCGGACATCAGTTGGCATGTGGCTGTGTCTGCGATGCTGAGTCTGCTGTGCTGCCGTCTGTCAGCTCTTCAACAGGAGGGGGTGAATATATTCTTTATTTCCGAGTCGGTGAAAGTGCTTAAAAACAGCTTGGCCCGGCTGTAAGGGTGCAGGTCACGCAGTCTGCTCCCCGCGCGTGCGGGGATGGCCCCGAGGACCACGCGATGACCTGGGCGCTTTTCGATTGCTCCCGGCGCACGCGGGGATGACCCCAAGAAGCTGCGTCTGTCCGGTTCGAGTTCCGGGCGGCGAGGCGTGGCTGCGCCGGCAGATCGTCGGGCTCCTGGGGCTGAGGGGCAAGGGTGTCGGGGTAGCTCTAGGGGTTGTGGGCTGATGAGCTGGCGTTTCCTCAGGTTTGAGGCCAGGGCTGGTCGGCCCTGCTGTCCGGGTGGCGACTGTTTACTGGGTGCGGCCGGTCTCGCTGTCCGAAGTCAGAGTCCCGGAGATGACGAAAGACGCCCCAACGGTCAGGCCTAGCCGTGCTGCCCAGGACAGTGCCTCGGTGCGGGACGCGTCGCGCTTGGACAGGCGGGCAGCGGCCAGGGCGGGCGGCACCTTGTTCTCGTCCAGCAGGGAGGCCCACTGGCTGGCGGTGAGGGCCAGGTAGCGCAGGTGCGGGAAGTCCGCGAGCACGGTCAGGTCCTGGACTGTGGCCTGGGAGAGATCCAGGCCGTGCAGATTCGGTGCCGTGCGTAGCGGGGTGAGATCGATTGTGGTGTTGGTGGCGAGATCCAATGAGCTGAGGTGCCGGTGGCCTTCGAGCGGTGCTAGGTCGCCGTCGTGGAGGCTGACGGCCAGGGACTCGATGGGCAGGTCCCGGATGGGGGTCAGGTCGGTGACAGGGCGGCGCTTGAGGTCGAGCCGCCGCAGGTGCGCTGCGGCGAGCGGGGTAAGGTCCAGCGGGCTCCTGGGGGCGTTGACCTGGATCAGGACGGCCTGGAGACCAGACGGCACGTCATGAGGAATTCCGCCGGATAGCAGCTCAGGATCGAAACCGGACTCGTATGGATCTGCCACAAAGCCGATGTAATCGTCGCCCTCCCCGACCTCGTAGGCGCCCCGGTCCAGCAGGTCCAAGTAGTGGGCGAGGAGCGAGGTGACGGAGTCGCAGATGTGGAGCGGTCCCTCGTAGTAGTCGCGGCCGATCTGGATCGCTTGTCCTGGACGCCCAGCATGGGCGGGGGACATGTCGACCGCCAGGTAGTTGCCGTCGTCGGCAGTGGCGAACGGGAGCCATGCGGGGTGCTCGTGGCAGCGCCGGACCGTGCCGGGCGGGTCGGCGTCCAGGACGACCGCGTCCCAGTGGTTCCTCCCAGCCGGTCCATACCGGTTCCCGCAGGTCGGCGTTGGCGGAGACCAGCTGGGCCAGCGGTATCCAGCCGAGGTTGCCGAACAGGCTACGAGCGGCATCCCCGCTGCCGTCAGCGAACAGGTACAGCGCCCGCAGGTCGGCGGGCAGTGGCCGGCCGAGGCGGCGCTCGGCGTCGGCGAGGGACGCCTCGCTCACAGGCGGGGGGAGCATCTCGGTGTGTCCCAGGATTTCGGCACGCCGCTCCAGGTAGGCGCGGAGCCGGGCGAGCGCCAGCTCCGGGTCGCCCGCCGGGCCGGCCGTGCCCTCTTCCTGGGCGTACCCCGCCGGGAAGAGCCGGTAACCGTGATCCAGGACGGCCAGGAACCCCGGACGCTCTCCGTACAAGCGTGAGACGACGTCCCGAGACGCGACCAGCGAGTACTCCCCGGACGGCCGGCACCGTATCTCCAGCCTGGTGCGCTCCCAGCCGCGAGCTGTACCCACTGCCGCCGTCACGTCACTCAGATTCTGGAAACCACGGGTCAAGTGGATCGGCCGCGGGGGCGCGCCGGAGAGCGTGTACTCGCCGTCGACGTTGAGACCGAAGAGGCCATCAGTGCTGACCAGCACCGCCTCTGTCCACCCCTCGGATGCGTGCGCCACGATTGTCCTGGCCACCCGCGCTACGCTTTGCTCTATCAGCCCGGCCACGTTCTGTCCCGCTTCTGTCGACACTTTCGCTGATCATCGCAGGGGCCATGACAGAGGCAGCCAGCAGGATCCCGGCGAGGCACTACCGCAGGATCAGCCCGCCGGATCCGACAGTCATGGAGCGCAGACCCATCTCGTGCCGGTATCACCTCAGCACGATGAATCCGTCAGATACTGCACTCCAGGCTGCCGGGGACGGAACTCCGGCCGATGGCTTGCTTCCCGTGCAGAAACCCAGAGGAGCGGGTTCTCCGGGGCGCTGCACGCCTGTTCCCCGCGCATGTGGGGATGAACCCCCGAAGAGCGTGCGGCGGTTCTTGCCGACGTCCTGTTCCCCGTGCATGCAGGGGATGACCCCAACGGCTCCCGGCGCGTGCGGGGAACCCGACGTCTCGATCAGGGACGGGACGTGGGCGGGGCTGCTTCCTGCACGCGCGGGGATGGCCCCGTGCTCGCGTAGGTGTGGCGTTGTCCTTGCTGATGTGAGTGTGTGAGTGGCGAGCGGTATGGGGATTGCCGGTGAGTGCGGGTGATGTGGGTCTGTGCAGAGTGCCGGACCCTGGGAGCCGTCAGGTTGGATAGGGCCGTGGTGAGACGACCCAAGACGAAGAAGAAGCGGCCTGCCCCCGGCATGCCGAAGGAGATCATTCTGCTGGCGGGCCAGGAGGCGTGGGTTTACACGTTCACTGCTGACGATGCGGGCGATGGGTGCGGAAAGGTCGCGATGCCTTCCGGTGCAGCCATTGAGGATGTGCAGGCGGCGGTCTGCACGTCCCTGGCGAGCCTCACCGGCACTCTTCACGGCGTCGATATCGATGTTGCGTGGTCCTGCCTGACGCCTGGTTCGTGGGTTGGGCGGGTCTGGCATGTCGCCGTGGTGGAGCCTGCTCAGACCGGCGGAGTGAGTAGAGAAAGCTGACCCACTGACGAGCGACTCGAGAGATCAGCGGTCTGCGGCCCGAGGTGTGGGCGTTGTCACGGCGGGGAGAATCTCCGGGAGGACCGGTAGAAGTGCAGGTCACGCAGCCTGTTCTCCGCGCACGCGGGGATGGACTCTCGTGGTGTCGGTCAGGCCGTGGCGCTGTGCAGTCGAAGACCGCTGGACGCTGGCCGGTATGGATCCCGGGCGGAGGCCAGTGTCACCTCGGTGTCGTCGCTCCATGAACAGACTTCCAGCCATGACAGGTAGCCATCTTGTGTGACGGCCAGGACTTCGCCGGCGCATTCACCAGTCTCGGTGACGAGCTGCGCTTCGGCCGCGACGACAGTGCCGGGGCCGGTGGGGGGGCAGGCTCTGCCTCGCTGGTGCCGAGTTCGAAGTAGGCGGTACCGCACCCGCATGTGCAGCGAGCTCGCACGCTGAGGTACAGAACCTGCCCTCAGAGCGCGACATGAACCGGATCGTCTGAGTTCAGGACTGCCGCCAGCACATCGGCTACGTCGGAAGGCAGGCTCTCGGTCATTCCGTCACCGTATCTGACCAGCGACTTTGGGCCCCGATGAAGCCCGGTCCGTCGTCGATCGGCCCGCCGGCGTGGTCACGCCTCCAGGGCGCTGAAGGCGAGGTCTGCTGACGCGCGCTGCTCCCTATGCGTGCGGGGACGGTCCCGGCAGAGTTTCCGGCACGGCGGCGAAGGTGGACTGCTCCCCGCCTGCGTGGGGGCGGTGGTTGCTGCGAAAGAGGGCATGACTGGGGTGACTTGTGCTGCTCTGTCGGTTACCTCACGGGTGTCAGCCGGCAAACGGCGGGGTCTGCGATGCTGAGCCTGTCGTGCTGCCATGCGTCGGCTCTCCAATAACAAGCGAGGATAGACATGCTCTGTATGCCTGGTATGCCCGAGTCGGTGAAAGTGCTCAAAAACAGCTCCGCCCGGTTGTAAAGGTGCAGGTCGCGGAGTCTGCTCCCCGCGCACGCGGGGATGGCCCCGCCGTCGGTCGCGCCACCGCGGCCGACCCGGCCTGCTCCCCGCGCACGCGGGGATGGCCCCAACGTGCAGGTGCCCTTGGCCGACCTCCTCCCCTGCTCCCCGCGCCCGCGGGGATGGACCCAGGGCGACGCCGCTCTCCAGGTCGTCTCCCGCTGCTCCCCGTGTGCGTGGGGGACCGCCGGCCACGACTGGCACGTGCTGCTCCTCGCGTACGTGGGGATGGACCCACGCGGCGCTTCTCCGGGCCTTCCGCGAGCAGCTGCTCCTCGCACACGCGGGGATGGACCCATCGCGCAGATCGGCATCCACGTCTTTCGCCGCTGTTCCCCGCGCGTGCGGGGATGACCCCGACCTTGATTCCCGCTTTCTGAAGCGCACCATCGATGGCAGCCCGTCCTCGACGCCGCGCGGAACGTTTGTTCCCCGCGCGTGGGGATGGGCCCCACGTCCGCCCATGCCCTCCGCTGTCCCAGTTGCTTCCTGTGCATGCGGGGATGAACCCGCGGTCTTGGAGCGCTCGCCGACGCCCGCCTTCTGTTCCCCGCACGCGTGGGGATGGTCCCGCGGACGGGCCCGGGGCGGCGGGTTCTTCCCGCTGCTTCCCGCGTACGCTGGGATGGACCCGCGCTTCGCCGGGCGATCGTTGGCCGGGTCTACTGTTCCCCGTGCACGCGGGGATGCTCCGTCCCGGCCTCGGAGTGGTACCTGGTCGCTGGCTGTTCCCTGCACGCGTGGGGGTGGACCCGAGGCATACGAATACGGTCTGGCCATCGCCTACTGCTCCCTGCGTGTGCGGGGATGGTCCCGGCTCCTACCCCGAACGGGAGCCCCAGCCCCACTGATCCCGGCACGTGGGGATGAACCCGCGGGCGCCCGCGGGTGGTTCGACCAACAAGCCTGCTCCCCGCGCGTGCGGGGATGACCCCAAGCTGGCCCCGCTCTCAGGGCTACGGCCTGACTGTTCCCCGCGCGTGTGGGGATGGCTCCTCCGCGGTGGGCTCGTGCGAGCCCCGTGGATGCTGTTCCCTGTGTACGCGGGGATAGCCCCGTGCTCCGCGGCCCCAAGGTCTAACCCCACCTATGTTCCCCGCACGCGCGGGGATGAACCCGAGGCGTCCCGGTGGGAGCGGGGCGCACGGTTCTGCTCCCCGCATGCGCGGGGATGAACCCTTGCCTGTGACCCGGGCGCCGGCCGAGATGGTCTGTTCCCCGCTTGCGCGGGGATGGCCCCGCGGCTGGCTCGCCGGCCGGGCCCGGTGACGCTGCTCCCCGCATGCGCGGGATGGACCCGTCTGCCCCATCAGCGACCTGCCAGACCGGTACTGCTCCCCGCGCACGCGGGGATGGTCCCAGCAAATCGGCGGACGTGGTGGCGATGGCGCCCTGCTCCCCGCGAATGCGGGGATGGACCCCGGGTGTACCGCTCCGGCGCCTCCGAGAACGTCTGCTTCCCGTGTACGCGGGGATGGTCCCGAGAAGAGCGCGGGCATCATCGCCGACTCGGGCTGCTCCCCGCACCTGCCGGGGATGGCCCCGGGCACGGCATCCTCTTCCTCGACCCGCACAGCTGCTCCCCGCGTACGCGGGGATGGCTCCGATGACAGGCATGTGGCCACGGAGAGGTAGACTTGCTCCCCCTATACACGGGCGTCCTGCTCCCCGCGCACGCGGGGATGAACCCACTCTGGCTGAGTGCCCGCCTCATCCGCAGTCCTGCTCTCCGCGCACGCGGGGATGACCCCCACCTCCGCCCTGGCTACCAGGAACGTACCGAGCTGTTCCCCGCGCACGTAGGGATGGACCCCGGTCGAGCGCGTATACCCACAGGCACGGAACCTGCTCCCCGCGTGTGCGGGGATGGACCCGATGAGCGCTCGCTTCGCGAACACCAGGAGGACTGCTTCCCGTGCGTGCGGGGATGGTCCCCCGGGCAGTCCCGGCGCTGGTGTAGGACTGGGCCTGTTTCCCGCGCACGCGGGGATGGACCCTTCGAGATCTCCGGCATCTACAACACCACTGACTGTTCCCCGCTCGCGCGGGGATTGGGCCTTCCAAGACTTTCTCGCCCGGCTTCACGGTGAACTGTTCCCCGTGTGTGGGGATGGCTTGTGGTGTTGTGGGTGGGGTGTTTTGTTCGGTGGTGCTGGGGCGCTGCTAGGGGGTGTCCGGTAGGTCGCGTGACTGCCGAGTGTCCTGATCGTCAGGTGATCGGCTCGGTGGGTCCCGCAACGACTGGTCCGCCCAGCACAAGACGGCATTTCTAGCCTCTTTGCGGCCGGTTGCGCACTGTGGCGTCTTCGCCCGACTCTGGGGTCTTAGCTTCTTTCCTTGGCCGTGGCCAGCCGGCCGCGGCCAGGCTGCTGCGAGGAGGTAGTGCCGTGCCCGGTCAGGTGAGGTCAACGGAGCAGGAGCGGTTGGAGCGGTTGCGGGCTCTGCTGTCGGGGGCGCGTTCCAAGGATCGTGTGGGAGGGGCGCTGGGGCAGGGGGGGTATGGCAATGTGCTGATCGGAGCGATGCTGCACGGTGCCGATCGGGTGCGGCAGGGGCATACACCCACCGATCTGGAGCGTGTGCTGCTGGATGCCTTGGGGACGGTGGTCTCCAGTACAGAGGCACAGCAGTGGGGCCGGGCGTATCGAGAGGCGCTCACCGGCCAGGGCGGCCGGCTGCCGGTGGTACCGGAGACGATCACGAGGCGTTCCGTGAACCAGGGTTACACGATGGCGGACCTGCGCCAGGATCTCCCCCAGATCGTGAACGAGGCCCTGTCGTGTCCGAACGTGCAGATCGTGGACCCGTACACGACCGCGGCGGGGCAGGGAGAGGACCCGGCGTTCATCGAGGCGATGAGGGAGAGCGGGTTCGCGGTCACCGGGTTCGCCCGCCCCACAGCGTCGAAGACCATCTCCGCCGCCGCGGAAGACGGCACCGGTCAGGCACAGGAGTCGGTGGACGGGCAGTACGAGGGGGAGGGCAAGTCCCGGGCGGTGCAGCCGTTCCGGGTGAGGCTTGAGCTGGAGAGCTTCTTTGTGCGCCGGGCCGTGGGGGACCAGTGGGGAGGGCGGGACGAGATCTATTGGACCGCCTCCACCGCCACCGGAACCGGGGCGGGCACCCGGTTCGATTCGGGAGAGTTCGGGAGGCTCAAGACCGGCGATACGCGTTCCTTCTACCCAGAGGCGAAGGTCCTCTTCGACGGAACGACCAAGGGGTACTTGGGGACCTCGATCCAGTGCTGGGAAGCCGACCAGAGCAGTGATGCGTGGTGGGCGGAGCTCCGCAAACGCCTGGACGCCGCGATCATCATCATCGAT
Source organism: Streptomyces sp. NPDC001678 (assembly GCF_042892945.1). Taxonomy (NCBI): domain Bacteria; kingdom Bacillati; phylum Actinomycetota; class Actinomycetes; order Kitasatosporales; family Streptomycetaceae; genus Streptomyces; species Streptomyces sp. NPDC001678. The sequence goes on from NZ_JBIAUP010000023.1 coordinate 22,234, forward strand.
GCCGCCATGACGATCGCGGACAGCGGTATCGGGGTGGTGCCGATGTGGGTGTCGACGTCGTGGGAAATCGCCAAGATGTTCATCTTCATCATCGATGCCTTCCGCAACTACGACGACCTGTCCTGCCAGCGCAGCATCGTGATGGACCAGCAGGACCTGGCGGTGCTCGCCCACTACGGCCAGACCACGTGGCACTTCAACGGTGACGGCTACCACGAACTGAGGGTGAAGTACACCGGCCCTCCGGTGCCCATCGCCACCGGCACACTGGAATGCGTCGTGCGCAACGGCGCCAGCTGGGGTGCGCCGATCGTCCTGGACTGGGAGAGCCTGACGCCGCCGGCCCTGGCCACGTACAACAACAAGCTGTACGCCTTGTTCGTGCGCCCCTCCGACAGGGCCGTGATGTGGTCCCGTCTGGAGCCCACCACGGGCAGCGGCCTGGACGGCAGGGAGGTATGGGCCACTCCCCAGCGCATCGGCACGGACGCCAGCATTCACGCCCCGGCCGTGGCCGCAGCTCACGGCAAGCTGTACTACGCCGTCACCGGTCAGGACGGCGGACTGTACTGGCGGACCTACACCGAAGCCGGCGGCTGGAGCCCGGCAGCGCGGTTCCCGCAGTACGTCGCGCGATACAGTCCCGCCCTCGCCAGCCAGGGAAACGAACTGTGGCTGGTGCACGCGAACGACGGCGGCAAGCTCTGGCTCACCGTCCACCACGGCAGTACCTGGGCTGCGCCGTTTGCCGACAACCTGAACTGGACCGTGACCACCGGTCCCGCCCTGTGCAGCAACGCCGTCAACATGTGGAGGATCGTCACCGGCAGCGACCAGAAGGTCTACACCAGCCGCTGGAGCCCCCAATGGGCCCCCATGCACACCCTCGACCCCTGGCGCACCAGGAACGCCCCGGCACTCGTCTTCCACGACGGGAAGATGCAGCTCTTCATGCGCGGCCTCGACGGCGCCCTCTACACATCGACCTTCACCGCCCACGTCGACACATGGAGCGCAGCCCAAAAAATCAACGGCCCCAAACCGCAGGACGAGCCGAGCGCCGCCTCCCACCACGGCAAGCTCTACCTCATGTACCGACGCTGACCCCACGGGCAACGCCGCGCCACCACACGCCAACAGGGCCCAGGGCAAAGCCCCTCATCAGACGAACCCCGCACCGGGCAAAGTCAACCTGCCGACGGCCGGAGCCGACGCGGCGTCACTGCGCACTGGGCCGGGGGCAGCCCTTCAGCACTCGCGGTACCCGGCCAGTACAGCCGGGTACCGCGAGCGACCTTAGGACCTGTCTGCTGGATTACGTGGGGAGCCAGAGGCGGATGGCTGCGGCGGTCACGGTGCCGTGAAAGACGTACGCCCTCTTGTCGAAGCGCGTGGCGACGGCCCGAAAGATCTTCAGTCGGTTGATCAGCCGCTCGACTTCATTCCTGCGGGCATAGCGGGCCGGGTCGAATCCGGCGGGCCTGCCGCCGTTGCTGCCACGGCGCTGACGGTGGGCCTGCTGGTCGCGGCGTTCGGGAATGGTGTGCTTGATCTGCCGGCGCCGCAGGTAACGGCGGTTGCGGCGCGATGAATACGCTTTGTCGCCGCTCAGGTGGTCCGGCCGAGTGCGCGGGTGGCCGCCGGCCGGGCGGGGCACGCGAATGCGTTCCAGGACGGGAATCATCTGAGGGGCGTCACCCCATTGTCCGGGCGTGACCAGCGCAGCCAACGGCCGCAGTCCGCCCTCACCGGCCAGATGGATCTTCGTGGTCAGCCCGCCGCGTGAACGGCCGAGGGCTTCATCCGGGCGGTGCTGGGCGGGCCGGGTGCGCTTGCCGGGTTTCCGTGGCGCCTGCTTGCGGGCGCCGGCGGCGTGCTGGTGTGCACGGCACACGGTGGAGTCCACACCCACCATGGACCAGTCGATGTGGCCTTCCACGTCGGCATCGGCCTGGACGTCCCGCAGAATCTGCTCCCACGTGCCATCCGCCGACCAGCGACGATGCCGGTCATACACCGTCTGCCACTTCCCGAATCGAGTCGGTAGATCCCGCCACGGGATGCCCGTCCTCAGCCGGAACAAGATCCCGTTGATCACCTGCCGGTGATTCTTCCAGCGCCCGCCCCGACCAACGTTCGTCGGCAAGTGAGGCCCCAACCGAGCCCATTCCTCGTTCGACAAGTCGCCCCGCCCCACACCTACCGGAACGACCAGGAAGCTCGGGAGTCACACGACCCACCGGACACGCCCTAAGTCCTGTGGCCGGCTGTCTCGTCTGGTTTTGCTGGTGTCTGGTGGGGTTAGTAGGGGTGGAGTGTGCTGGTGTCGAGGGTGAAGGAGAGGGGGGCGGGGAGGTGGACGGGTTCTCCGAATTCTGCGTCTTCCCTCATGCGGTAGCGGTTGTTGGCGGGTTCGCTGAAGAGGGTGACGGTTTTCTGTCGTGCGTCGATGAGGAGGTAGAGGGGGATTCCCATCTGGGGGTAGTCGCGGAGTTTTCCGACCCAGTCGTTTTCCGGGTTGGAGGGTGAGACGATCTCGACGGCGATCAGGGCGAGTTCTGCCGGGACGCTGCTTTCGGTGGTGGTCATTGCGTCTTCGGGCAGGTAGGTGAGGTCCGGGTTGCGTACCTTCGCGGTCTGCGGTGAGGCCAGGTCGGTGTTCCCGGTGTCGATGTAGCCGGCCGGGACGTGTGCGTCGAACTGCTTCCGGATTCTGCTCAGGTTGAGCTGGTGGATGGCGGAGGGGGAGGCCTGCATGACGATGATGTCGCCGGATAGTTCCGTCTTGAACCCGTCGGGGAGGGCGCGGCGCGCTTCCTCTAGCAGCTTGAAATGCTCGGGGTTCATGGCAGGTGTTCCTCCTCGGCGGCAATCGGGTCTCGGTAGTGAAGTCTAGGGGGCAGGGGCGGCTGGAGGCGGGAATCCTCTGCTTCCTGAGGCCGGGTCCTCCGTCTCCTGACGGCCACGGCTGACTGCCCCCATGCCTGCGCGATTCTGGTCTGAAGTGATCTGTTTTCCGTTATGCCGGAGTCGGTGAAAGTACGTGAGGGCCGCTGGGGGAACCGGTATAGGTGCAGGTCACGGAGTCCGCTCCCCGCGAACGTGGGGATGGTCCCCATCCGACGCCCGGAAACGGCTGGCATTCCTGCTGTTCTCCGCGCGTGCGGGGATGACCCGTCGTCCAGCGACGCGACGGCACCGAGGAACGCTGTTCCCCGCGCACGCGGGGATGGCCCCGCGGAGACGGCGACGGCCATCCACAACAGGCCCTGCTCCCCGCTGCACGCGGGGATGGCCCCATCCGGCAGGTCATGCGCAACGCCCACGACGGCTGCTCCCCGCGCATGCGGGGATGACCCCTCCGCGAGGTGGATCACCTGGTCATTCAGGTTCTGCTCCCTGCACGTGTGGGGATAATCCCGAGGCGACGTACGAGACCCACCGTCCAGGGCCTTCTGTTCCTCGTACGCGTGGGGAACAACCCCTGCCCGACCGTTGGGGCATTGCCGTCCTTGTCCCTGCTCCCCGCGTGTGCGGGGATAGCCCCGAGGTCGTCGTCCTGGGCAAGGGAGAGGGCTGCTGCTCCCCGCGCACGCGGGGATGGTCCCGGCGACGCAGAACCACCGGTCTCGGTGGTGGGCTGCTTCCCGCACGCGCGGGGATGGTCCCGTTACTTCGGCGTCGAAGTCGAGTTGCTCGTTCTGCTCTCCGCGCACGCGGGATTGGCTCCACGGTCCGCCAGGTCCTGGAGATCCTGCTTGCCTGCTTCCTGCGTGTGCGGGGATGGACCCGGTCGTCCGGCCGGCCCGCGGGCCCCGTCCCGCTGATCCCTGCGCCCGCGGGGATGGACCCTCCGTTTCGACCGCCGTCGCATTGAGGTGCTCCTGCTCCCTGCGCCCGCGGGGATGGACCCGAGCCTGCCATCAACGCAGTGTCCACCGACCGCTGCTCCCCGCGCGTGCGGGGATGGACCCGTTTCTCTGAGCTGTACCAGGCGGGGGCGCGCCTGCTCCCCGCGTGCGCAGGGATGGACCCCGCGAACAGATGAACGGCTTCAGCGGCGACTTCTGCTCCCTGCACGTGCGGGGATGGACCCGCAGCGGCACCGTGAGCGTTGACGAGCAGCACCTGCGCCCCGCACGCGCGGGGATGATCCGAAGGTAGCCGCCCTGGCCCCGGGGTCCGCCGACTGCTCTCCGCGTACGTGGGGACGGTCCCGCCCCATGGCTGGGCACTCAAGTCCGCTTCGACTGTTCCCTGCGCTCGTGCGGGGATGGTCCCTTCTCGATCATGAGGCCGCGCAAGTCCACGTACTGCTCCCCGTGCGTGCGGGGATGGGCCCCTCTCCGCCCTCGCCGTCGTCCCCACGCCCGTCTGCTCTCCGCGCGTGCGGGGATGGCCCCGCGAGGGTGGCCGGAGTCTGGCGGGTGACCTCCTGTTCCCTGCGCTCGTGCGGGGATGGTCCCGGCGTGATCGTCCACCACATGGCATCGATCGGCTGGTCCCCGCGTACGCGGGGAGCGTGGGGAGGTCGATAATCTGTGCAGTCTTGCGGACGGCTGAGTGATTAAGGTGAGGCGGTGCAGAGGGTGGGTGTCTGGGCGGTTGTCAACGAGGCTGACCGAGCTCAGTGGGAGATGTTCCCTGGTGAGGGTGTTGGGCCGCTGCGGTTCGGGATGTCGCACGACGAAGCGGCTGAGGCAGTTGTGGACCTGCTGAAGCCCTTCGTCACCTCTGGCGGCTACGACAGTCCCGTGGTGAGTTCGGAGTTCACCCTCGTCGGCGAACCCGTCGGGCCGGCTGTCACGGCCTACTACGACGCCGGGCGCCTGGCCTGCGTGGCCGTCAGCGCACTTCGCGGTCCACAAGTCACCCTGGACGGGCTGCGGCTCGTTGGCCGAGTCCCGTCCGAGCTTGAGGATGCCTTCGCCGGGTACGCGTCCGCGAACGGTCACGACCTGCGGTACTCCCAGCACGCCGACCCGGGCTCCGAGACGCTCGGGGTCGTCCTGCGTGCCCAGCGCGCCGGAGATGTTGTCCTGAGCAGGCCGGTGCTGGTCGCCTCCGCCTGGGCCGAGCGCTGCTGTGATGTCACGGAGGGCCGCATCCCCACCGAGGAATGGCGGGACCGCGTCTGGTGACCGGGCTGCTACCTGCTTGGGGACCTGATACTGGGAAACGATCTACGGCCGGACGGGAAAGGATCTCCAGCCGGCTTCCTCGGCCCCTGATCAGGCCTATTCATGAACACTCGACCTCCGGCTGCTCCTCGCGCTTGCGGGGACGACCCCTTGCCGTGAGGGAGCGGGGCGGGTAGGACTGCTGTTCCCCGCGCGTGCGGGGATGGTCCCCTCCCGCACTGGACTGGCGCAGTCCGGCCGGTCTGCTTCCCGCGCACGCGGGTATGGCCCCATGGAACTACGGTTCCTCGCCGCCGACTCCGGCTGCTGCCCGTGCGTGCGGGGATGGACCCCATCCTGACCACGTCGTCCGGTGAGCCGATGGCTGCTCCTCGCGCGCGGGGATGGTCCCAAGGAGATCGAGGGGCTCAAGAACGACGCTAACTGCTCCCCGCGCACGCGGGGATGGACCCTCCGTGGCCGCGTGGAACCGGCGCTGCTTGGGCTGCTCCCCGCGCGTGCGGGGATGGTCTCCCCCCATGAAGGTGACCGCGCCCGCGGCCATAGCCTGTTCCCCGCACGCGCGGGATGGCCCTACGCTCTGATTGGCGAGCGTGATCGCGCAGAGCTGCTCCTCGCGTGCGCGGGGATGGACCCGACACCGTGACGGTTCGCATCCCGGCCCAGCTCTGCTCCCCGCGCATGCAGGGATGACCCCGGGACCTGGCGGCCCTACGTCTGCTCCCCGCGCGTGCGAGGATGGCCCTATCTATCCCCGAGGCGTTCAGGTCACCGATGTCTGCTCCCCGCGCACGCGGGGATGGTCCCTCCAATGCGGCAGTGCGCAGCGCCTCGTCGTCCTGCTCCCCGCGCACGCGGGGATGAACCCGGGCAAGGAGTCCAAGCAGCTGCATAAGCTCTCTGCTCTCCGCGCACGTGGGCATGGACCCGCCCCTCACGACCCTGGTAAGGCATAGAAGGCTGCTCCCCGCACATGCGGGGATGACCCCAGCCACAACCCCAGGTTCCTGTTCAAGCTCGACTGCTCCCCGCGCATGCGGGGATGGACCGCGTGTCAGCCCGCAGTGTTTCCCGTCGAGCAGCTGTTCCCCGCGTATGTGGGGATGGACCCCCAAGCCCAGGCAGCGGGGCTGTGCGGTAACCCTGTTCCCCGCGCGTGTGGGGATGGTCCCGCACCACGCGCACCACCCTGATCGAAACGAAGCCGTGCGCGCGGGTAATGGGTCCACCCCAGCTCAGGCGCCACGTGCTCGATTCCCTGCTTCGTGTGCGTGCGGGGATGGTCCCGTGGCTTTCCTGGGCATGGCCGGAGTGGGCAACTGTTCCCCGCGTACGCGGGGATGGCCCCCCCGTACAGGAAGGCAAGTGCATTGCCTATTGCCTGCTCTCCGCGCACGCGGGGATTGACCTGCTGGAACAGGGCAAGGTCGCGCCCGCCAAGTCTGCTCCCCGTGCCCGTGGGTGCGCTCCTGAGGACCAGTGGGAGGTGTGGGTGATCGGTGGCTGTTCCCCGTGCACGCGGGGATGACCCCAAGACCGTCCGCCAGTGGGAGGCGGACGCGTGCTGCTCCCCGTGCGTGCGGGGATGGACCCGAGGCGGCCGACGGGTCCACAAACGTCCTCTCCTGCTCCCCGCACGCGTGGGGATGGTCCCAGGCCGATCCACACCGCGTAGAGCACGACCCCCTGCTCCCCGCGTACGCGGGGATGGACCCAAGTTCCGGCGCTTCCGCCGGGCGCAGGCGACCTGCTCCTCGCGCTCGCGGGGATGGCCCCTCGATCTTGCTCGGCATCGACAACGACACTCCTGCTTCCCGCGCACGCGGGGATGGACCTGAGGCATGACGGTGCCGACACCGCAGCTGTCCCTGCTTCCCGCACGTGCGGGGATGGTCCCTCGGCGAGCTTGAACTCGCTGAAGGCCTTGTCCTGTTCCCCGCGTACGCGGGGATGGTCCCTGGTCGAGTGGACTCAAGTCCTCGCCGGACGGCTGCTCCCCGTGCACGCGGAGATGGCCCCAATGACGGTGACAACTCCGGGGCCATGTGGTTCTGCTCCCTGCTATGCGCGGGGATTCCTGCTCCGGTTGGAGCTGAAGCGTCCGGTCCGGGGCTTGTTCCCCGAGCGTGGGGATGACTCCGAGGCCGCCGGCACTGACATGGGCGGCCGTGGCTGTTCCCCGTCCCTGCGGGGATGGACCCTCCTCGAGCCGCTCACCACAGGCACCCACGTCCTGCTCCCCGCGCGGGCGGGGATGGACCCCTTGTGGTCCTCCTCGCCTCTCCGATACGAAGGCTTGCTCCCCGCTCGTGTGGGGATGGTCCCCAGGACGTGTCCACGCTCAACGCCGCCGCCCGCTGCTCCCCGTACCCGTGGGGGCGGCGAACGTCACTCGGACATCGAACTGCTGCGCAAATCAATGGCCCTGCACGACGTCAACGAGCAGAGTATGCCTGGTACGTCCGCATGTGCGAGGACCTCCCCGTGGTCACCTCAGGCTTCGGTATGGGCGTCGAGAGGTTCCTCAGGTGAGCCCTGTCCCGCGACGGCATCCGGGACATCGCGCTCATGTCCCGGCTCAACGAGCACCCCGCTTTCCGGCGCGGTCACCCGCCTCTAGCAGAAAGTCATCAGCGTGGAGACGAAGAACGCCGACGACACCGCCGGCACCAGCACGCGCAGAAAGCGGGGGGTCCTGGGCCAGCAGGACTTCAGGCTTCTGTGGATCGGCGAGACCTCACGCGGCATCGGTAACAGCGTCACCACGGTGGCCGTCCCTCTCGTCGCCGTCGTCACCCTTAACACCAGCGCCACCGCCGTGGGCCTGCTCAGCGCCGCGGTCTGGCTGCCGTGGCTGCTGGTCGGCCTGCCCGCTGGAGCCTGGGTGGACCGGATGCGGCGCCGCCCTTTGCTCATCGCGTGCGCCGTCGTCTCCGCCGTCCTCTACGCCACCGTCCCCATAGCGGCCTGGCTCGACGCGCTCACCTTCAGCCACCTCCTCGCTGTCGTGCTGATCTGCGGCATCGCAGCCGTCTTCGTCCGCACCGCCGTGCACAGCTACCTGCCGACCGTGCTCACCGAGGCCGACCTCCAAGAGGGCAACGCCCGCATCAGCGCCAGCGAATCCGCCACCGACGTGGTCGGCAAAGGTCTGGCCGGCCTGATCAGCCAGGCCTTCGGAGCCGCCGCCGGCCTCTTCCTCGACGCCCTCACCTTCGTCTTGTCCGCACTCTGCCTCACAGGCATCAAGGCCAGAGAGGCGAAGCCGGAACAGCCCGACCAACCCATCCCCCTGGGCCGGCAGATCGCTGAAGGCCTGCGCTTCGTATTCAGCGACCGCTACCTGCGCCCCATCGTCACCTACGGCGCGCTGGTCAACTTCGCACTCCTGGGATACCAGGCCGTGCAGGTCGTCTTCCTGGTACGCACCGTCGGCGCCGGCACCGCGAGCGTCGGCGTGCTCCTCACCGCCGGCAGCATCGGCGGCATCGTCGGAGCCTCCGTCGCCCCCGCCGTCGGGCGGCGCTTCGGCACCGCCCGCGGCATGCTCGCCACCCAACTGCTCACCGGGCCCTTCGCCCTGCTCCTTCCCCTCACAACATCAGGCGCAGGCCTGGCGTTCTTCGCCCTCGGCACCTTCGTCCTCGGCTTCGGCATCGTCACCTGCAATGTCGTCCTGGCCTCCTTCCGCCAGACCTACTGCCCACCGCGCATCCTCGGCCGTGTCGTTGCCACCACGATGGTCCTCAACCACAGCACCATCCCGCTCGGCGCACTGATCGGCGGCTTCCTCGGCGACGCCCTCGGCCCCCGGCCCGCCATGTGGATCATGAACGCCGTTCTCGCCCCCTGCGGGCTCGTCCTCGCCCTCGGCCCCATGCGCTCCCAGCGAGACCTGCCCGCCATGCCACGGCCCGAGCCCGACCCTGACACCCAAGAGAAGGAACCCGCGTGATCACCGGAGAAGCGACCTCACCGGTCCGCTACTACGAGGACCTCGGCTGCTGGGTCGTCTGGGGCCCGGACCAGATACAGGCTGCCCTCCAGGAAGCGCGCCTGTCGTCCGAGACCCTGGACGCTATCAACCTCAGCTACCTTCCCGCGGACATGCACAGGGAGTGCGCCCACCCCACCGAGCCCATGCGCCGCTGGTTCGTTCTTCTCGACGGCAAGAAGCGTACCGAGGCCCGGCGTGCCATCCAGCCGATGTTCTCCCCTTGGCGCATCCGCCAGCTCTCCATAACAAGCAAGGACGGAAATATTCTGTATGTCCGAGTCGGTGAAAGTACTCAAAAACAGCGTCGGCCAGCTGTAAAAGTGCAGGTCATGCAGTCTGCTCCCCGCGTGTGAGGGGATGTTCCCCCGACGAGCCCGGCCTGAACGCCGTTCGTTGACTGCTCCCCGCACGCGCGGGGATGACCCCCTGGGCCCCACCATCACCAAATGGGCCGTCGGCTGCTCCCCGCGCACGGCGGGGATGCCCCCGCCACCAAAAGCGCTGACGGGGCCGCGCGCACCTGCTCCCCGCGCGTGTGTGGATGACTCCCGGGCTGACCGCGCAGACCCTGCGACGGATCACTGCTCCCCGCGCATGCGGGGATGGCCCCAGTCGAAGTCGTCCAGCGCGTAGCCCTGGCTCTGCTCGCTGTTCCTTGCGTCGGCGGGGATGACCCCAAGGACGTCGCTGGGTCCATCAAGTTCATCCAGTGCTTCTGGTGTGTGGGGATGGCTCCGAGTGCCAACGGTCTGGGGTACCAAGCTCCCTGCACACGCGGGGATGGCCCTGGGCCGGCACCTCCCCCGGGGCGTGGTCAGGCCTGTTCCCCGCGCACGTGGGGATGACCCGACACCATCGAGGCCACCATCCGCCGGACGCTCCTGCTCCTCGCGCACGTGGGGATGGACCCGCCGTGCTCCGAGAGGACCGACACGGGGCCCGCTGCTCCCCGCGCACGCGAGGATGGCCCCTCCGCTTCCGCCGCTGCGGCAACGCCCCGGCCTGTTCCCTGCACAGGCGGGGATGGTTCCTCGGGCAGGACCCGCATACTGTCGGCGATTACCTGTTCCCCGTGCACGCGGGGATGACCCCCGCATCCCCTGCGTACTGCCCACCAGCCACAACTGCTCCCCGCGCACGCGGGGATGAACCCGCATGAGCATGGACTGGCAGCGATTCGCAGAGGCTGCTCCCCGTGCGCGCGGGGATGGGCCCACCCCAGCTCAGGCGCCACGTGCTCGATTTCCTGCTTCGCGTGCGTGCGGGGGATGGTTTTGCCTGAAGGGGTTCTTGCCCGGGTCCGCCGTCCCTGTTCCCCGCGCACGCGGGGATGACCCTCCGCCCAGCCGGTCACGGCGCTTCTGGTTCAACTGCTCCCCGCGCACGCGGGGGATGACCCCGAGGCCCAGTAACGGCCGGGCGGGAGCGTGACCTGTTCCCCGCGTGCGCGGGGATGACCCCGCCGCGCACGCATACAGGCCCCCGGACTGCTTCCTGCTCCCCGTGCACGCGGGGATGGTCTCGAACTGGTGGGTGGGGTGGGTGTCGCGGGTGTCGGCTGTTGTTTTCCCGGGCATTGGTCGGCATGTGGCTGTGCCTGTGATGCTGAGTCTGCTGTGCTGCCTGTCGGCTATTCGTGACAAGCAAGGGGGCGGAAATATTCTGTATGTCTGAGTCGGTGGAAGTGCTCAAAAACGGCTTCGCCCGGCTGTAAAGGTGCAGGTCGCGGAGTCCGTTCCCCACGCACGCGGGGATGACCCCGCAGCAGCCTGAAGTACGACACCAGGCTCGCCCTGTTCCCCGCGTACGCGGGGATGACCCCACGTACGGACCGGCCGCCGGATCCGCCGGTGTCTGTTCCCCGCGCGTGCGGGGATGGTTGCGTACCGGACTGCGCGCCGCGCAGGAGTCCGTGCTGCTCTCCGCATGTGGGGATGGTCCCAAAGGGATCGGGGAGCTCAAGAACGACGCTGACTGCTCCCCGCGCACGCGGGGATGATCCCCCACCGTGATGGTCATCGACGGGCATACCGGCCTGCTCCCCGTGCGTGCGGGGATGGTCCCTACAAGCTGATCCGCAACGAGGACGGCGACGTCTGCTTCCTGTGCGCGGGGATGGACTCCTTGTCCGTGAGGGGGCCTGCGCCCTGTGCCGCCGATGACTGCTCCTCGCGCGTGCGGGGATGGCCTGGTCACGTACAAGAGTGAGGAGATGGCGGGGTACTGCTCCCCGCGTACGCGGGGATGACCTCCCGGCGAGGGCAGGCGCGGGTCCAGCTCGATGCCCTGCTCCCCGCGCACGCGGGGATGGACCCACCTCCCGGTACACCGCCACCGTGCCCGGCACCTGCTCCCCGCGCATGCGGGGATGACCCACGTGTAAGCACGGCCAAGGGCAGCAAGGGCAACTGCTCCCCGCGCATGCGGGGATGACCCTCCGCACGGGCGGGGAGCAGGGCAGATCGGCGGCTGCTCCCCGCGCACGCGGGGATGAACCCCAGGGCAAGCACAAGACCCTCTATGGCGACGACTGCTCCCCGCGCACGCGGGGATGAACCCGCGCCGGGCACATCGAGGGGCGGAAGTTCCTGCTTGCTCCCCGTGCACACGGGGATGGTCCTGGCCTAACCCGCACGCAGACGGCCGCTCTGGACTGCTCCCCGCACGCGTAGGGATGGTTCCTTCATGTGCCGGGTGTCAGCGGAACAGCACGTCGTGCTCCCCGCGCGTGTGGGGACGGCCCCCCCGCCGGACGACAGTCAGCCCAGCCGCGGCGGCTGTTCCCCGTGTGTTCCGGGGATGGCTCCGCCAGCAGCGGGCAGATGGCCCGGGCAGCGCTCTGTTCCTCGCGTGTGCGGGGATGGACCCAAGCGCATCGAGCGCCCCACCTCGGCCTCCTCCTGCTCCCCGCGCGCGCGGGGATGGACCCGCACTGCTGTCCCTCGGGACGGCGGGGTGTCTTCTGTTCCCCGTGCACGCTGGGATGAACCCGCCTGCCCGGTTGCCTCCCCGATCTCCTCGGGCTGCTCCCCGCGTACGCGGGGATGACCCCAGGTGCAGTGCGGTGTGGTGCGGACGGGCCAGCGGCACGGTGCTGTTTCCTGCGTATGCGGGGATGCCCCCCCAACTGCCCAATCGCTTGCAGCAATGGGCAGACAGTTCTCCGCGCGTGCGGGATGAACCGGCGTTCGGCGATGCCGAATTGGCGTTCAGTCGCTGCTTCCCGCGCGTGCGGGGATGGTCCTGCGGCCAAAGCACGAGCGGAAGCCCGAATGTCTGCTCCTCGCGTACGCGGGTATGGTCCCCACGCGCATGGTCTGACCCGGGGTCAGCTCTACTGCTCCCCGCACGCGGGGATGGACCCGACTCCCTGGCCCGCGCGCACAGCGGCCTAGCCTGCTCCCCGCGCGTGCGGGGATGGACCCCACCGAGGGGAGACCCTTGTGCCCGCACACCACTGCTCCCCGCGTACGCGGGGATGTACCTGTCGCGCCGTGCTCGGCCGCGCGCCATAGCCCCTGTTCTCCGCGTGTGCGGGGGTGGTTCCCTCTGCCCATGCCCGGCCTGGGCTGGCTCATCCTGCTCCCTGGGCGTGCGGGGATGGGTCTGGCTGTCCGGTGGGCTGGTCGGTCGTGCTGCTGTCTGTGTGCGGCTGCCTGTCTCGCCATCTCTTTACGTGGTCCGGATGAACCACCGCGCCGGGAAGGGCGAGGTTTGAGCTCCTGGCTGGTTGCGTGTGATTGTGGAGCAGTTCATCTGAGGTCCGCGATGGCTGCTGTGATCAGTTTGCGGGCTTTGGGGCCGTGTACTGCCATGCCGGCCAGCGCGGCGAAGGTCCCGGCGTACGTGGCTATCTCGCTGGGCTGTGTGATGGTGAGGTAGCCGGATACCAGCTCGACGTTGACCTGGGTGTTGTCGTAGATCCAGAAGTTCTCCACCGGCAGTTGGCGGCGCTGCTGTGCTACGGGGATCACGCCCAGGCCGACGTTCGGCAGGCGGCTGACGCTGAGCAAGTGTTCCAGCTGTGCCTCTTGCGCTTCCTGGGAGCTGAGTGTGTTCCTGAGCACCGGCTCCTCGATCAGGAATGCGAACAGGCGTTGTCCTTCGTGCAGGACGCTTTGGCGTTCCATTCGTGCGGCTGCGGCGTCGGCCACGTCGTCGACCGGTACCCGCTGTTGCTGGATTGTCCGGAGCACGTCCTCGGTGTACTGGTGGGTCTGGAGGAGGCCGGGGAGTGCCCAGGAGCAGTACGACCGGAACCGGCGCGTGCGTTGATACAGCGGGAGCCGTTCCACCTGGGACCGTCGCAGCCCGGCACGCTCGAGCCGGCGCCATGTCAGCCACATGCCCTCGACGGCCCGCAGGGAGGCGATCAGGTCTTCTGCCTGATCCTCGGCGTCGCATGCCCGGCACCAGGCGCGGATGTCATCGGCGCTGGGCTGGGTCTTGGCGCTGGAGATCCGGGAGACCTTGGACGGGTGCCAGCCACACAGTGCGGCGAGGCTCTTACCGTCCAGCCCGGCGTCCTTGACCAACTCGCGAAGGCGGTCGGCAAGGACTTGCCGGGCTTGCTGGACGCTTGATGATCCTGATACAGGCATGGCGCGCTAGACCGGCTTGTACTCCTCATGAGACGTGGCCCGCTTCCAGACCGCCTCAAACGCTTCAGTGCACCACGTGGCCAGCGCACCGTCAGAGACGTACTCGCGCTCCATGAGCACGCCGTCCCCGCTGAAGTGGTGGAACAGCACAAGTTTGCCGTCAAAGACCCAGAAATCCACGGCAGGGACAGCCAGGTCCTTGGCCTGGCGGCGGGGGAGCCAGCGGACTTGCTCGCCGGCAGCGGCGTTGGTCACGGCGTAGGCGTACTCCCAGCGCACATACTCACTGAGCGGCTCGGAGACGACACGGGCCCGGCGGACGGCCACACCCCGGGACACAGCAGCGCGCACAGTATCGTGCCAGCCTTCCCACCAGTCCGCCCGGTTGTCCAGGGTGAACCTGCGGCGGCCCTCTCGCCATGCAAGGAAGTCCGGGTCCTCGCTGTGGTAGTGGTCGCGGACTTCCAGATGGATCGCAGACCGCCGGGCTTGGGACAAGGGCTCACGTGCCGGGGGCTTCATCGGCGGAGTCTCCGTCCGGTCGGGGGATGTACTGAAGCATGATCTTCGGCAGCCGGACGACTGTCTCGTGATCCGGGACATCCGCACTGTGACCGGGGACCGAGCCGGTCTCCTTGCACGCCTTCAGCTCCTCCTCGGTGGCCCGATAGGTCTGGATCAGCAGGTCTCCGCTGTCCTGGTCCAGCCAGATCGTGGGCGAGTCGTCCTTGCCGGTGTTCGGGATGATCCCAAGGAACCGCAGCTTCATTCCTACCCGCTCCTCGTGTCGACGTGATTGCGACCGATTGCACGACCATTGTCCCGTCAGCCGAGTCCGTCAAGGGCATCTGTTGGCCAGATACTCGCAGAGCATTGCCGCTTGGCCCGGTAGCTGGGTGTGCGGCGGGTGATCGACTTGGTGTGAGGGGGAAAGCGCTGGGACGTGTATGCCAGCGGGCCTGTCGGCCGGGGCGCTTCCTGCGTCGCGGGGGAGCCGTCCTCTCGGTGTCCCGGCGGCTTCGTGACGGGCATCGGTCTGCAAGTGGTCGGGTCTGCGATGCTGGTTGAGCCATGCCGCCGCCCGCCAGCTCTTCAGTGAACAAGCAGAGGTTTAAATGTTCTGTATGTCTGAGTCGGTGAAAGTGCTCAAAAACAGCTCTGCCTGACTGTAAACCTGCAGGTCGCGGAGTCTGCTCCCCGCGCACGCGGGGATGGACCGCATTCGCGGCGGCGCCCCGAGCCCGCGCCGCACTGCTCCCCGCGCACGCGGGGATGGACCCACGAGGGCGGCCACCCGAATCTTGATGCGGGACTGTTCCCCGCGCACGCGGGGATGGACCCCGTCTCGGGCAGGGCTGCGCCGGGGCCGTCGACTGTTCCCCGCGCACGCGGGGATGGACCCGTCAAGGTCAAAGCCCTCTTCAACCGGCACCTCTGTTCCCCGCGCACGCGGGGATGGACCCGGCCAGGGCGACGTCGTCGAGAGGTCAGCCTGCTCCCCGCACGCGCGGGGATGGACCCAGCTCGGGGTCTTTGCCAAGGCGCGCCGCATGCTGCTCCCCGCGCATGCGGGGATGGACCCGCCGACTTCATGTCGAAGGACCCTGCCCGCCACTGTTCCCCGCGCACGCGGGGATGGCCCCTCCGCTTCCGCCGCTGCGGCAACGCCCCGGCCTGTTCCCTGCACAGGCGGGGATGGTTCCTCGGGCAGGACCCGCATACTGTCGGCGATTACCTGTTCCCCGTGCACGCGGGGATGACCCCGAGCTCACGCCCGGCGGCCGGTGGCGCCGCCCCTGCTCCCCGCGCGTGCGGGGATGGACCCGACGAGGACCTGCCGCCCTACACCGAGACCGACTGCTTCCCGCGCACGCGGGGATAGAGCCGAGAAGTGCGGCCACCGCGACCGCTGCTCCCCGCGCATCGGGGGATGGACCCCGGATCTGCCGCGGGTGGGACGGCCACACCACCTGCTCCCCGCGCGCTCGGGGATCGCCCGGATCAGCTCACGGCGGACGTAGTCGGCCAGCACTGCTCCCCGCCGGCGGGGATGGCCCCGAGCTGATGGCCGACGCCGGGGACGCCGTCTACTGCTCCCTGCGGACGCGGGGATGGACCCGCTGCGCCGTCCGGCACGGTGATGCCGGCCTGTTGCTTCCCGCGCTCGCGGGGATGGCCGGCGAATTCGAGGGGTCGTTGCAACACCGTGGTTGGTTGATCAGGCCGCGAGCAGTTTAGACAGGTGCTCGGCTGGGGTTTCCCAGCCGAGCGTCTTGCGTGGGCGGCTGTTGAGCTCGGCGGCGACGGCGTCGAGGTCCTCGCGGCTGTGGACGGACAGGTCGGTGCCTTTCGGGAAGTACTGCCGGAGCAAGCCGTTCGTGTTCTCGTTGGTGCCGCGCTGCCAGGGGCTGGCGGGGTCGCAGAAGTAGACCGGGACGTCCGTGGCGATGGTGAACGCCCGGTGGGCGGCCATCTCCGATCCCTGGTCCCAGGTCAGTGAGCGTCGCAGATACGCCGGAAGTGTCCTGACTGTCTCGGCCAGGGCGTCCCGTGTGTTCGGCGCGGTGTGGTCGGCGGGGTGATGGACCAGCATCACGTAGCGCGTGGTGCGTTCGACGAGTGTGCCGATCGCGGACTTGTTCTCCGTACCGACGATGAGGTCGCCCTCCCAGTGGCCGGGGACGGCACGGTCGGCGGCTTCGGCCGGGCGCTCACTGATCATGACCATGTCCCTGACCGCGCGGGGCTGGCGCTTGTTGGACCGGCGGTGCGGCCGGCGCCGGGCGCGTCCGGTCCGCAGGGCCTTGGCGAGTTCGCGGCGGAGTTCACCCCGGCCCTGGACGTAGAGGGCCTGGTAGACCGTCTCGTGGGTCACGTGCATCTCCGGCCGGTCGGGGAACTGCCTGCGCAGAGCGTGGCAGATCTGCTCGGGGCTCCACCGCCGGGTCAGATGCTCCTGGATGAAGTCCCGCAGTTCGGGGTTCCGACCGATCCTTCCGGGCTTGGGCCGGGGCCGGCGGGCATCGGCGCGGGCCTGGGCCGCGTGCGGCCTGTAGTGCCACTGGCCGCGCGTTCCGATAGTGCGGTTGCGGCGGATCTCCCGGCTGACACTGGAGGGGCTGCGGCCCAGTTCGGCCGCGATCGCCCGGACGGTGGCCTTCTCCCGCAGCCGGTCGGCGATGTGGATGCGCTCGTCCTCGCGCAGGTATCGCGACGCAGTGTACCGTGGCGTCCGCGGAGCAAGCGCGGGCGCCACGGTCCGGTGGGGACTCGTCCTGCCGTTCCGCCATTCACGGCCGGTCCTCAGGTTGATCCCGACGACCCGGCAGGCTTCCTTGTTCGAGTACCCCAGCTGCATGAGGCGGAAGTGTTCCTCCCGCTCCCGATGCAGCTTCTTACGCCCCTGAGCCTTCCGCACCTTGCGGACCTCGAAGTCCATCGCATCCCCTGAGCTGGGGTGTTGCGACGACCACTAGAACTCAAGCCTGATAGTGGGGGGGGGGCTTTCCCTTGCCGTCGTTCACTTCAACGGAACGGCGACTGGGGAGATCGTCACGCCCAGTACTGGTATTCGTTATCCCCGTCGCAGTTGCCGGTGTAAATCCGATTTGAGGGGTCACTCATCAGGCACAGTTTGGTTTGTGCGTTCTTGAGGACCCAGCCAGGGCCGTAGCTCAGCTCCTGCCAGCGTTGGTACATGTTGCCGTAGCCCTCGCACGCCCCCCAATAGACGCTTCCTCTTGTGCTGCTGTCGAGGCACTGGCCTCCCTCTCGCGCGCCCGTGCTCTTGAATCTCCAGGTGCCGTCGATGTTCTCCTCGTACCAGCCCCCTACCTCGCCGCAGTCCTTCATTACGGCGTAGCTGTTGGGGCCATTGGCGCCCAGGCAGAGACCGGTCTTCTTGTTCTTCCACTGGATCCATCCGTTAGCGGATGCCGGACTGGCAGTGGTTATGCCGATCGCAGAAGCAGCGACGACGGCGACGATGAAGCGTAATGCGCCACGTTTCTTCACGAACGATCACTCGCCTTTCAGGTATGACTGTCTGAATGGGCGTGCATGGTGCCGTGGAGCCTGCTTTGCTGCTATGTCCTGCTAGTTGCTGTGCACACCTTCGCAAGTGCGATGAGCCAGCATTCTTCTGGTTGCGGCCCTGGATGGGGAGTACCTGTTTTCGCCATCTATGTGCACTTGCCTGCCTGCGAGGCTTAGCTGGGGCCTGGCGCTGGCCTAGGGCACGAGGGTGCAAGGAAGGCTACGGAGCTACCAACTAGCCGGTTCGAGGTACTGCGGATGGGACGGCCTGAGGCCCGGCTCCGCCTTCATCTCTCGGCGGCAGGTGCCGTGATCCCGCTCGAACTCCCCGCCTCCACCGGCCCTCTGGGATGCTGGTGGGGACGGCGAGAGGGGCAACACACATGCAGTGGAAGACCCACGGCGAACGGCGGATATACAGCAATCCCTGGGTGAACCTGTGCCTAGTGGACGTAGAGCAGCCGGACGGGCGGCGCTGGGAGCATCACGTCGTACGGCTGCGTCACTTGGCCGTGGCGGCGGTGGTCAATGATCGGCGCGAGGTCTTGATGATGTGGCGCCATCGGTTCATCACGGACTCGTGGGCGTGGGAGCTGCCCATGGGTCTGATCGAGGAGGGGGAGACGCCGGAGCAGGCGGCTGCCCGTGAGGTCGAGGAAGAGACCGGCTGGCGTCCCGGGGCGATGAAGCCGCTGATCTATGCGGAGCCCGCGAACGGGATCACGGACTCGCAGCACTACGTCTTCCGGGCCGACGGCGCCACGCACATCGGTCCCCCAACGGAGAAGAACGAGTCCGACCGGATCGAGTGGATCCCGCTGGACCAGGTACGCGGCATGATCGACCGCCGCGAGATCGTCAGCAGCGGTTCACTCGTCGGCCTGCTGTACGTCCTGATGGACGAATCGATCCGCTGACCGGATCATCGGAGGGTGGCCCGCAGTTGTGTCTCGAAGGCCATGGCTGCGGGCTCCTTGCGGTACGGCGTGAGCTGCTGATGGAACTCCCGCAGGTGTCCCGTCACCCGCTCGGAGTCGACCACCGAGGCGTACCGCAGAGCGCCGGCGGCGGTGTCGCACGCCTCGTCGAGATTGCCGCGCTGGAGCTGGATGCGGGCCAGCCAGAAGGAGTGGAAGGCCCGGCCGCGCTGGTTGCCCGGATGGGCTCGCCGTAGGGCGTTCGCGACCAGTGGTTCGGCGGCGTCTGCTTCGCCGAGACGACCGCGGGCGATGCCCGTGTCCACGATCAGTTTGGCCTCGTCGAAGTACGTGACCCATGACGGGTCGGCGTCGGTGGCGGAAACGCGCTCGAACTGCTTGTGCGCCTCGGCTAGAGCGGCGTGGGTGGCCGACTGGTTGGTCATCGTCGCGTGGGCGAACGCTTCCCGCATCGACAGCATCGCCATGACACGCGGTGTACCACCATGCCATCGGGCACTGTCCTGGGCTGCGGTCGAGAGTGCCACCGCGTCGGCCGGGCGGTCCTCGTACGTCGCCTGGAGGCTCATGCATGACAGCACGTTGGCCATGAATGGGCGGTCGTCGACGACCTTGGCCAACTGGAGTGCTTCTGTGAAGTAGGTGCGGGCCTGGCTGTACTGGCGGGCGTCGAAGTACGTCCAGCCGGTCAGCCTCGCCAGCTCGGCGGCGACCCCGTAGAGGTGCGACGGTACTCTCCTTTGCCCGCTTCCTTGATCAGCTCGACCGCGTAGCGGAGCTGTCCCACGACCGCCGGGCGGAGTGTCTCCCCTCCGTGCTCGTCGTCCCGTCGCCAGTAGTCCTCGATGGAGGAGTGCAGGGCTCGCACGGTGGACGGGCTGAGCTTGGGGCCTGCGGCCACCGCAAGGATGCTGTCCAGATCCGGTCCGGGGAGCGACAGAACCGGATCGGCAGGTGCGTGCGGGAAGCCGCCCTCCTGCCGTGCCGGTGTAGCGGGCTCTGGTCCTTCCCACTCCCGTCGCGCCAGACCGAGCATGTGGCCTGGGATCCGCAAGCCATCGGCCACCCGTTCGATGACGTCCATCTTCACGATCTTGTGCTTGCCGGACGCGATTTCCCCGACGCGGCTCTGTGTCAGGTGGACGAGGCTGGAGATGGTCGCGTTGTACATGCCTGCGCGCTTGGCCAGCTTGAAGACCTGTGCGAAATCGCGTTCTCGGCACGCCGAGATCATCGCCTCGCTCGATAACAAGTGCGCTGGGAAACCAGGCCGTTTTGACGGCATAGACATGCGGGCGCTCCGTGTTCGGGTGACCAGCAGTATTCGGCGTTGCGGCGGTAGGAGAAATGATACTACCCACGGCGGGTATCCAGCTTGGCCTTACTGGCGCACCCGCGCGACAGCCAGTCTCTGAGGCATGGAGCAGACACTCGCTACGACGAACAGACAAGCGGTGGTGCACCGTTGGTCGCGCCACCGTGGATCGGTGAGACTGGCGCGCCATGAGCTGCGGGAAGCCCTGGCGGACTGGGGGCTGGCCTCTCTTGAGGGGGACGCGCTCCTGGTGCTCTCCGAACTGATGACGAGCGCGGTCATGCCCGGGCACGTATCACCGGGGCGTCAGATCGAGACGCGGTTCCTGCCCGAGCCCGAGGCGTGTGCATTCAGGTCGATGACGCCAGCGACCGGCCACCCGAGTTCCGCCCGAGCGTGGAGGGGGGTCGTGGGCTCGTCCTCGTGTCCTGCCTCTCCGACTCCTGGGGCGTGGCCGATCGGTCCGGCGCGGGCAAGTCGGTGTGGGCTGTGTTGACCGTTCCTGGCCGGAGGTGAGCATGAAGGGCGTGTCACCGGCCACGCTGCGGCCGGGAGACCAGGTGATTGATCACGCTGGCGGCGTCCGGGAGGTCAAGGCGATTCGGTGGGGGACGCGCGACCTGGTCGTGGTGTTCAAGGAAGGCCCCCGATGAAGGTCTATCTCAGCGAGGACGTACAGCGGCCTGGCCACCATCGTGGGCCACGATCTGACCCATCGTGTGGATGGTGTCGCGGCGGTGTCGTGGCCGGAGGTCCACTGAGATGGCGGGAACATCGAGCGCCGCACCGGCGGCCGCGGATGTCTTCGCCTACGCGGACCGGCAGATCGAGCAGGCCGCGGCCAAGCTGTGGCCGGGGGCCGTGGTGCGGCTCGAGGTGCACACGCCGAGCGTGACGACCTACGTCCGTCGAGTTCAGGTGGATGATCGGGCCCTGTTCGCCAAGGTCTCGCTGCTGGGCCTGTCGCTGGTGTCGGTACTGCGAGGTACAGCCGGGGACTGGGCCCAGGTCCAGGCCGCCCAAGCGGCCTACCAGGGCTCGCCGGGCACTCTGCTGGAGCGGGAAGCCCGGGGACTGGACATCCTGCGCGAGGAGGCCGGAGTGCCGGCCTGCCGCGTCGCCGGACTCCAGAGCGGGGTGCTGTTCACCGAGCAAGTGACGGGCCCGACGCTGGCCGACCTGCTGGCCAAGGAACCCCACCGCAGCGGCGAGCTGATGACCCGCGTCCTGGTGGAGCTAGCGGGTCTCCAGCAGCCCGCGGTCGCCAGGTCCGTGGACGAAGTGGCGATCGCCGAACGGGGCATTGGCCCGACCTTCCACCGCAAGTTCAACGGCATCAGCGGCCCGACCTACCTGCGCAAAGCAGGGCAGACGGGCGAAGTGCTGGCGGGCATGGTGGGCAGGCTGCGACGGCTGCGACCGGCTCCGGCGGCCGGGCGGCGGCCGGTGGTCTACGGCGACCTCAAGCCGGACCACGCGGTCTTCCCCGGTGGCCCCGAGAGCCGGTCGCAGCCGTCGCAGCCTGCCCACCATGCCCGCGGCCGCCCCCAGACAGATGCGGCGAAGCTGGTCTCGCGGACGGTGCTGAACCTGATCGCCTCCCCTCCGGACCGGGCAGCGGCCAAAGCGATTGTTGGCGGCATCGAGGTCTTCGCCGACGCGATGACCGCCGACCTCGGGCCCGACGAGCGAGCCGCATGGATCAAGCACCTGGTGGTGCTATGGCTGATGGACACCACCAACATCCTCAGCACCTACCTGACCTGCCCGGCCGACCTGCCCTTGCCCGAGCACGCCGTCAAGATCACCCAACAGGCCAAGGTGGTGTGCACCCTGCTCGACCGCACCACCGCGAACCTGCTCGCCGGGACGGACCCGCAGGCGGTGTGGCGGCTCGCCCTGGCCGACGTGGCGAAGGCGGCCGACCGGTGACGCCGCCGGTCGGCGCGGTCGGGGTGATCGGTGCCGGGGCCGTAGGCCAGAGCGTGGCCATGCTGCTGGCCGCCGGAGGCTGGTGCGAGTCCGTCCGCATCGTCTCCCGCACCGGGCTCTCGGCCCAGGCCCTGGTGACCGATCTGGAGGACATGTGCCAGGTCACCGCCTCATCCGTCCGGGCGGTCCACGCCCCCGACGCCGGACAGCTCACCTCCTGCGAAGCGGTGGTCGTCTGCCCACGGGGCGATTTCACCAACACCGCCCGCACCAACATCCGGATGGCCGGCCTGAACGCCAACGCCCCCGTCATCGCCAGCCTCGCGCGAAAACTGGCCCACTACCAGGGACTCGTGGTCATGGTGACCAACCCCGTCGACGTCCTCACCCGCCTGTTCGCCGAGGTCTCCGGCTGCCCCCACGTGTACGGGGTCGGCTCGAACACCGACACCGCCCGCTACCGCCTCACCCTTGCCCGCCTCCTGAACGTGTCCCCACAGGCCGTGAACGGCCACGTGATCGGCGAGCACGGTGACCAGGCCGTGGTGTGCGCGTCGACTACCCGCGTCGGTGACCTGCCCGTGCCGGTGGTGCCCCTGCGCCAGGTCCGCGACGAGCTGACCGACCGTCCCCGGCGGATCAACGCAGGACTGGGCCGTACCCGCTGCGGCCCGGCCGGGGCGGTGATCGCTGCCCTCCGTGCGGGCCTGGGCCTGGACGACGCGGTGACGGAGCTGTGCGTCAACCACGAGGGGCAGTGGAGGGGAATTCCGTTGCGCTTCACCGCCGGAACCCCGACCGTGTGCCTCCCCAGGCTGGACGCCGCCGAGGCCCGTCAGCTGATAGCCGCCGACGCCAAGCTCCGTGATGCCTACGAGCCCCTGGCCCGTCTGTACCTCCCTGCACAATCCCGACAGAAGGAGAAGACCGCAGTGCCCCAGACCGCTGTCCGTATCGCCACGGCCACCCAGGCCGCGACCGTCACCAGCAACAGCCCGGTGGTCACAGACTGGGCTCTTCGCTACTTCGGCCCCTGGTGGAATGCCACCAGCACCGCCCCTGACGCCGACGCAGCGGTGATCGCCGATGTGAACCCCGACCGGGTCACCGAGATCGCCCAGCGCGTGGCCGACCACTCCCACGAGGAGACCGTCTACGCGAACTCGACCATGCATGTCGACCGGGACGACGACGGCACCGTGTCCGCCTCCCAGCCCGATCACAAGCTCGTCTACCGGGCCGAGCCCGGCGGGCCCCTGCACATCTACGGGTACGAGGACGTTCCTGTCGCCTTGGCCGCCGCACGGCTCGCCCGCGAGGTCGTCCGCGGGCAACTCCTGGCGGACGGCTGGTCGACCCTGCACGCCTCCGCCGTCGTCCGCGACGGGCAGACCGTGCTGACCCTGGGCGACAAGGGCGCCGGGAAGACCACCACCGCCCTCCTCCTGGCCCGTGCCGACTGGCAGTTGCTGGCCAACGACCGCGTCTTCATCCGCCGCGAGGACGACCGACTGCGGGTCCTGCCCTGGCCGTCGGCCGCCGCCATCGGCCTGGGCCTCCTCGATGCCCTCGGCTGGTACGACCAGGTCCGCGACCGCGTCCAGCGCGGCGAACAGCTCCACCCCACCCAGCACCAGAAGGTCACCGCCGCCCTCCACTCCGGCAGCCGCACACCTCTGCGGACAGAGGCCGGCAAGGAGCTCAAGCCCCAGTTCTTCCCCGACCAGCTCCACTCCTGGCTCGGCCTGACCTTGGCCACCGAAGGACACGCCGCCCGCATCCTCTTCCCCAGGATCACCCCCGGCACCGAGCCCGCCCTCCTCGACGAGGACCGAAACGTTGGGGTCGGCGACTTCTTCACCGCCGGTACCGAAGACCGCTACCCCGACGTCTTCGGCCTCCTGCCCACCTACCTCCCCGACACTCAGCCTCTACTCGAACTCCTTGGCGAACTTCCCCGGAACGTTCTGTCCCTGGGGCACGACGTGAAGGCGAACACCGACTTCCTCGCGCAGGTCATAGGGTCGACCGCATGAACAAAGGATGGCGGGGGATGTCTCAAGGCATGTCCGCCATCGCACACCACCTGCTTCCTGCGTGTGTGGGGATGACCCCGGCACCACCGTGAGCATCACCTGCCGGGTCGGCTGCTCCCCGCGTGCGCGGGGATGGATCCCAGACCGTGAACCCGGACCAGATCGGCGGGGACTGCTCCCCGCGCGTGCGGGGATGGACCGCGGGTCAAGGTCTACGACACCGGCCTGCACGTCTGCTCCCCGCGCATGCGGGGATGACCCCAGCCGATCTCGATCACGGCGACGCAGTGCCGACTGCTCCCCGCGCATGCGGGGGTGACCCCAGGCCCGGGATTCCTTCCTGGTGGCCTACCAACTGCTCCCCGCGCATGCGGGGATGACCCCGAGCGACAAGGCGATTGGGTGATGAGCGGGTCCTGCTCCCCGCGCCCGCGGGGATGGACCCTCATGACCGGGCGGCGCAGGACGGATACGGCGCTGTTCCCCGCATGTGCGGGGATGGTCCCTGCCGGACCCGAGCGCCGGGAAAACGGACGTGCTGCTCCCCGCCCGTGCGGGGATGGACCCCTGATCGTGGCCAAGCACCGCAACGGCCCCACCTGCTTCCCGCACGCGCGGGGATGACCTCCGTTCCGCAGAGCGGCGCCGGCGCAACAAGGACCTGCTCCTCGTGCGTGCGGGGATGGTCCAGACCATGAAGGCATCGTGCACCGTCGACCCACTGCTCCCTGCGCGTGCGTACGGGGATGGGCCCGCCCGGAACGTCACGATCGGCAAGGAGCACCGCTGCTCTTCGCATGCGTGGGGATGGTCCTGCGACCATGTCGTCGGGCCGCAAGTCGCCGGCCTGTTCTCCGTGCTCGCGGGGATGGTTCCACGCGCGACGACGAGCAGCGCCCGGAGCTGTACTGCTTCCGGCGCGTGCGGGGATGGCCCCGGCCGCATGCAACTGCGCTCCTGCTGGGCGGACTGTTCCCCGTGCGTGCGGGGGTGGTCCCGACGACGGGTGCGTCGAGGTCGCCGACTTCCCTTGCTTCCCGCGCACGCGGGGATGGTCCCGCCTGACCTCGCTACCAGTCGAAGTGTTTGCCTCTGCTTCTCGCAGGTGGGGATGGTCCGGAGCCGGTGGATGGGATGGATGTTACAGGTGTCGGCTGTTGTCTCCCAGAGGTCAGTCGGCAAGCGGCCGGGTCTGCGATACTGGTCCTGTCGTGGTGCCGTCCGCTGGCTCTCCATGACAAGTGGGGGTGGAAGTGTTCTGTATGTCCGAGTCGGTGAAAGTGCTTAAAAACAGCTTCGCCTGACTGCAAGGGTGCAGGTCACGGAGTCTGCTCCCCGCGCGCGGGGGGATGGCCCCGCCGACCGGTGACGGCCCGGACGCGTTCGCGTCTGCTCCCCGCGCGCGGGGATGGCCCCGCGACGACGCTCTGGTTACCTGCGTCCCCGATCTGCTCCCCGCGCGTGCAGGGATGCCCCCCTACCTCGCCAACCGTCGCTCGGACGGTACCGGCTGCTCCCCGCGCGTGCGGGGATGGACCTTCGCTTTGGAGCTGAAGCGCCCGGTCCGGGACCTGCTTCCCGCGCGTGCGGGGATGGTCCCAACTGGGACCCCCGCGATGGCACCGCCGACTGCTGCTCCCTGCATATGCGGGGGATGGCCCCGCGTACGGGCGGACCCGGGAAGTCGTGCGGCTCTGCTCCCCGCGCGTGTGGGGATGGCCCCGTCCAGACGTCGCCAGCCGTGTGTCGGCCGACCTGCTCCCCGTGGACGCGGGGATGGTCCCCACATTCACGTGCGGAATTTCAGCGAGTAGGGCTGTTCTCTGCGCGTGTGGGGATGGTCCCCGAACCACCGGCCCGGCGGTAGCGTCGGGGCCTGCTCCCTGAGCGTGCGGGGATGGACCCCACGACATCTACCGGCCCGATTGGGTGCACATCTGCTCCCCGTGCACGCGGGGATGGACCCCCGCTGCACCCAAGGTCGTGATCCTCTATCGCTGCTCCCCGCGTACATGGGGATTGACCCCGGAACTGGCGCAGCGTCACCGTCTGGGAGGGTTGTTCTCTGTGCGTGCGGGGATGGCCCCGCCAGAGCCATGGGATAGTCGGGCAGCGCCGCCTGCTTCCCGCGTGTGCGGGGATGGCCCCTACGGGTTCGAGTGCGTCAACCTCGGCGACGGCTGCTCCCCGTGTGTGCGGGGATGGACCCTGTGTGGAAAAGCTGGCGGCCGAGGGGTCCACCTGCTCCCCGCGCACGTGGGGATGAACCCCGGCTGTCCTCGCCGCGGCGCCAGGTTGGGCCCTGCTCCCCGCGCACGCGGGGATGAACCCTCGCGCCATGCCGCGTTGCGCTGGTCGTGCAGCTGCTCTCCGCGCACGCGGGGATGAACCTCGGCACAGGCCGAGGCGGTGCGACTTGTAGGCCTGCTTTCCGCGCACGCGGGCTTGGTCCCGGCACTGGGGGCCGCCCCAACCGGCGGCCTCCGCTGCTCCCCGCGCGCGGGGATGGCCCCCTGGCCCGGCGCTGGCTGCCCGGTGTTCTCCACTGCTCCCTGCGTGTGCGGGGATGGCCCCACCTCGCGTTACACGGCGCAGGTCCCCGGCCTCTGCTCCCCGCGCGTGCGGGGATGGACCCGAGACCACTGGAGGGGACGGATGACGCACCGGCTGTTCCCCGCGCACGCGGGGATGACCCCGTGCGACGCTCGCCTATGGCGTACGGTGCTACCTGCTCCCCGCACTCGGGGATGGTCCCGAAGCCCGCGCTGAGGAGTGGATGCTGGCCTACTGCTCCCCGCGCGTGCGGGGATGCCCCCTTCAACCGCAGGCCTTTGACCCCGAATTCGACCTGATCCCCGCGCACGTGGGGATGGACCCAGGGCGCGCCCGACCTCGTCGCTGGTGCGGCCCTGCTCCCTGCGCACGCGGGGATGGCCCTTGGTCTCAGTTGGATTCCTTGGTCCAAATGTTTACCCCCCGCACGCGCGGGGATGGCCCCGCGTCCTGCGCGGCCACCTGGTACTGATCCAGCTGCCCCCGGGCACGCGGGGAAGGGCCGGTTGCGTCCTCGGAAGTGGTGTGCGGGTTTCGTCTGTTCCGGGGGTTTGGTCCGGTAACGGAGTGAGGTCCCGCAAGATGGACGGCCACCGGCTGATCTTCAAGACGCCAAGTCTTTGAAGGAGATCAGCACGATGACCGCACCTGACAGTCTGCCCTTGCACGCCTTCACCGAGGAGAACCTTGCCTCGGCGAGTCCCGACCTGCTCCGCATGATGATCAAGACGTTCGCGGACGTGCTGATGTCCGCCGAGGCCGACGGCTTGTGCGGCGCCGAGTACGGCCAGGTCAGCGGGGAACGCGTCAACCAGCGCAACGGCTACCGCTCACGCGAGTGGGACACCCGGGCCGGCACCGTGGAACTGGCTATTCCCAAGCTCCGGCAGGGCAGTTACTTCCCGGCCTGGCTGCTCGAACGTCGCCGCCGGGCCGAGCAGGCCCTGATCAGCGTGGTCGCCACCGCCTACCTCCTGGGCGTCTCCACCCGCCGGGTCGAGAAGCTCGCCGCCTCGCTCGGAGTGACCCAGCTGTCGAAGTCCCAGGTCAGCGCCATGGCCAAGCACCTCGACGAGCAGGTCGCCGCGTTCCGGAACCGGCTGCTGGACGGCGGCCCCTACACATTCGTGTGGCTGGACGCCCTGACACAGAAGGTCCGCGAAGACGGCCGGACCGTCAACGTCCACGCGCTCGTCGCGGTCGGGGTCAACGCCGACGGCTACCGGGAGATCCTCGGCATCGACGCCGCCTCGTCCGAGGACGGGGCCGGCTGGCTCGCCTTCCTCCGCTCGCTGACCACCCGCGGCCTGCACGGAGTCCAGCTCGTCGTCTCCGACGCCCACGCGGGCCTGGTCGAGGCCGTCGGCGCCGCTCTGCCCGGCACCTCATGGCAGCGATGCCGCACCCACTACTCGAGGAACCTGGCAACGCAGGTCCCGAAGTCCGCACAACCATGGGTGGCGACCTTGCTCAGGACCGTGTTCGAGCAGCCCGACGCCCACGCCGTCCACGCACAGATGACCCACGCCCTGGACGCACTGGAGGCCAAGTTCCCGAAAGCAGCGGCCCACCTGGATGCCGCCCGGCACGACCTGCTGGCCTTCACCGCCTACCCGCACGAGGTCTGGCGGCAGATCTGGTCGAACAATCCCCAGGAACGGCTGAACAAGGAAATCCGCCGCCGCACCGACGTGGTCGGGATCTTCCCCGACCGCACCGCCGTCATCCGCCTCGTCGGCGCCGTCCTCGCCGAGCAGAACGATGAATGGGCCGAAGCCCGCCGCTACATGGGCCGCGAACTCCTCGCCAAGGCCCGCCTCCACCCGATCGAGTCAGAAGACCACGAACCCGCTGTCCCCGCCGAACTCACCGCATAGCCTCAGGAAAAGATCGCCGAGTGGCCGTCGATACACCACTCCAGCGGACGTGACCGAAGGGCCTTCGAGGGGGGCCGGGCAGTGAGCCAGCGCCAGCCTGTTCCCCACGTGTGCGGGCATGGACCCGCGTGCTGGATCGGCAGCGAGTCGTCTCAGAACCTGCTTCCTGCGCGTGTAGGGATGGACCCCACCCGCTGGCCTCGCGTGGCCCGTCTCGCCGCTGCTCTCCGCGCACGCGGGGATGGCCCCGGGCCCGTTGCGGAGCTGACCATCGCGCTCACCTGCTCCCCGCGCGTGCGGGGATGGTCCCGCATCGGTTCTCCGTACGTCCGGATGGTGAAGCTGTTCCCCGCACGTGCGGGGATGGCCCCTCTCGGGAAGCTCCTACATCAAGAGGGGGCTGCTGCTTCCCGCGCGTGCGGGGATGGCCCGCGTTCACCGACACGTCCGGCCAGGTCTCCACCTGCTCTCCGTGCTCGCGGGGCTGGACCCTGCACTGAGGATGTCACCACGTCGATCCGGACCTGCTCCCCACGCACGCGGGGCTGGACCCAGGCTCTGCGGTCCTCGACACCACGGCCACGGCTGCTCCCCGCACGCGGGAATGCTCCCTGGGTCCCATCGAGCAGGCCGGAGCCGAGAGTCTGTTCCCCGCGTACGCGGGTATGGTCCCCGCTGGCCGCGGCAAGGGCTGGGGCACCGGAGCTGCTCCTCGCGCGTGCGGGGATGGACCTCATCGCGTCCGAGGAGGGAAGGGTCTGGAGTGCTGCTTCCCGCGCGTGCGAGGATGGCCCCAGCGGCTCCCTGACTTTCGGCGTCTTCACCGACTGCTCCCTGCGCGTGCGGGGATGGTCCCATCACCTGGCAGCTGGTCAAGGGTGACGCGGTCTGCTTCCCGCCCGCGCGGGGATGCCCCCGGGTTCAATGGCTGCACGCTGAGGACCAGGGGCTGCTTCCCGCGTGCGTGGGGATGGCCCCCTTGTCGTCCGGGACGCCCACGTCAGTGAGGACTGTTCCTCGCGCTCGCGGGGATGGTCCCCCCACCTCGACGGACCGGCGCAGCCGTTCGAGCTGCTTCCCGTGCGTGGGGATGGTCCCCGCGCCCGCGTGCCCAGTGCCCCAGCCCGTGGCTGCTCCTCGTGTGTGCGGGGATGGTCCCGCGGACGCGTCCACCATGCCGAGCGGGCCGGCCTGTTCCCCGCGCACGCGGGGATTAACCCCCACGCCGTCGTCTTCACCGGCGATCTCGCCTGCTCCCCGCCCGCGCGGGGATGGACCCGTCGCAGACGAGCTCATGCGGGAAGGCCGGTACTGTTCCCCGCGCACGCGGGGATGGACCTCCCCCATCGCCGCTGCGTAGGCCGGTCAGGGCCTGCTCCCCGCTCGCGCGGGGATGGTCCCCCAGTCAAGTTCGCCACCGGCGGCACCGTGCCCTGCTCCCCGCGCACGCGGGGATCCACCCTCGGCATCGGGGAGCCGACGCACGGCGGGGAGCTGTTCCCCGCCGTGTGCGGGGATGCCCCCTCGGAGTGCTCGTAGCGGCCGCCGATGCGGGACTGCTCCCCGCGCACGCGGGGATGGTCCCGTCGGTCTGCGCGGTCGCGACGACGAGCAAGCCTGCTCCCCGCGTACGCAGGGATGAACCCTCTGGGGCACGAAGAGCTGAGCACGCACGTTCTGTTCCCCGCGCATGTGGGGATGCTCCCGTCGCCGTCCTGCCCTGGTGCTCTCTTCTGTTCCCCGCGCACGCGGGGATGGTCCCCTTAAACCGGACTACGTGGATCTGATCCGGGCGCTGCTCTCCGCGCACGCAGGGATGAACCCGCGGTGCTGCGTGAGGACAAGAACGGCGCGCTGTTCCCCGCGCACGCGGGGATGACCCGAAGAGGATGACCAGGCCCAGGGCGACGGCTCCCTGCTCCCCGCGCACGCGGGGATGAACCCTCAACCGGGGTTCGAGGTGCGGGAGTATCACGCTGCTCCCCGCGTACGCGGGGATGGCCCTGCGGCAGCGAGCCCGCGCACATAACGCAGCTTCTGCTCCCCGCACGTGCGGGGATGGACCCAAGGCCGCCGACCGGCTCTTCGGCCCGGTACCCTGCTTCCCGCGTACGCGGGGATGTCCCCAACGTGCGTGTCTTCGGCGGCAAGGTCCGTCTCTGCTCCCCGTGTGCGTGGGGATGGCCCGGGGTCGGTGGGTGGGGTGGGTGTCGTGGGCGTCGGCTGTTGTCTCCCGGGCATCAGTTGGTATGTGGTTGTGTCTGCGATGCTGGGCCTGTCGTGCTGCCGCCCGTCGGCTTTTCATCGCAAGCAGGGGGTGGGTATGTTCTGTATGCCCGAGTCGCTCGAGAATGGCTCTGCCTTGCGGTAAATCCCCAGGTCACGGAGTCTGCTCCCCGTGCACGCGGGGATGGACCCCACCCCCTCCCCAAGGATCAGGACCCGCCGGTCTGCTCCCCGCGCGCGGGGATGGTCCCGAGGGGTTCGACGAGGCGCTGTGTGCGCCGATCTGTTCCCCGCGCGCGGGGATGGACCCGACACCGGCCTGTACACCGAGGCCGACCTCGACTGTTCCCCGTACGTGCGGGGATGGACCCGACTCGGCGGACGATACCCAGTACAAGACCTGCTGCTTCCCGTGCACGCGGGGATGGCCCCGCCACGGGCCCCTGGTACGGGCACATCCAGCCCTGCTCCCCGCGCATGCGGGGATGGTCCCATCATGGTCAGGGCGAGCAGGGCCATGATGAACTGCTCCCCGCGTACGCGGGGATGACCCCACGCCCAACACGGCGACTAACGTGCCAGGAACTTGCTCTCGCGGGTGCGGGGATGACCTCTCGGTCCGTGCGGCGGAGCAAGGTCACCGGCACTGCTCCCCGCGCGTGCAGGGATGCCCCCTGCCTCGCCAACCGTCGCTCGGATGGTACCGGCTGCTCCCCGCGTGTGTGGGGATGGATCCGGGCTGTGCAGCCTGTGAATCCAGGAGTCCGGCTGGTCCCTGCGCGTGTGGGGATGGCCCCAGAGCCAGCGGCAACGCCTCGGCGCTCACGGGCCGTCGGCCCGCTGCTCCCCGCGCACGTGGGGATGGTCCTTGGTCTCAGTTGGATTCCTTGGTCCAAATGTTCTGCCCCCGCGTGTGCGGGGATGGCCCCCGGAAGGTGCCCGCGACGGTGTCCCGATCGGTCTGTTTCTCGCGCACGCGGGGATGGACCCAACACCTTGGGCCGGAGCGTTGTGAAGGAGGGCTGTTCCCCGCGCACGCGGCGATGGACCTGACGCGCCAGGCCGCGCGGAGGGCGATGTGCTCTGCTCCCTGCGCACGTGGGGATGGTCCCGCGGGGCTGGTCACCGAGCGCCACACGTAGCTCTGTTCCCCGCCCGGGTGGGGATGGACCTGCGGTGGATGCCGATGGGGGACCGGCTTCCCACTGCTCCCTGCGTACGCGGGGATGCCCCCACCTTCATGCCGCTGCGCCGGGGCATCGCCGTCTGTTCCCCGCGCGCGGGGGGATGGGCCTACGATCTGAGAGATCAGATCAATACGGCCCAGCGGCTTCCCGCGCGTGGGGGGATGGTCCCAAGTACGGGACGCCGGCACAGCGTCGGACGACCTGTTCCCCGCGCACGCGGGGATGGACCCGTCCACGCACACGTCGCCCGAAGCCCCGGCGACTGCTCTGCATGCGCGGGGATGGCCCCCGCCTGACCGTAGGGCTCGGCCCGGCGGCCTACTGCTCCCCGCACGCGCGGGGATGGCCCCCCCGGCCTTGCCCAAGCAGGACCGTGCCGTCTGCTCCCCGCACGCGCGGGGATGGACCCTCTCATATCCGCATCGTGGTGCCGGACGGCGACTGCTCCCCGCACGCGCGGGGATGGTCCGCGAGTCCCAGCACTACGAGGGCAAGGCTGATGCTGCTCCCCGCGCGGGGATGCCCCCGACGGCAACGGTGGCCCCTTCCTGGTCGTCAACTGCTTCCCGCGTACGCGGTGATGAACCCGCCTGGTGCAGCGACAACGGCGAGCGGCAGAACTGCTCCCCGCACGCGCGGGGATGGACCCCAGCCGCCGTGGTAGAGCTCGTCGACCTGCTTGCTGCTCCCTGCGCGTGCGGGGATGGTCCCGAGCCTGTAAGGGAGGCTCTGATGGCACCACTGCTGCTCCCCGCGCACGCAGGGACGGCCTCAGCTCGAAGGCCGGTGCCGTCCGGGTCGGACCTGCTCCCCGCGCTCGCGGGGATGGACCCCGGTCGGACAAGAAGCCCAGCGCTCGACGGTGCTGCTTCCCGCGTGTGTGGGGATGGTCCCTACGGTGCCGATGTCATCAGGGACGAGCGCGGCTGCTCCCCGCGTACGCGGGGATGATCCCAATAAGTCGGACAGTCGGCGCGAGGAGCAGCGCTGTTCCTCGCGCGCGTGGGGATGGGCCCACATGTACCTGGTCATCACGCCTGAGCACGACTGCTCCTCGCGTGTGCGGGGGTGGGCTCGGGACTTCGCGGTCGAAGCCTCGTCGAGAGGTCTCCGGATGCAAGGCGGGCCAGCGAGTCCGGTTTCGCTGTTCCCTGTATGCGTGGGGATGGCCCCAGCAGGCGGTGCGAGAGCGGATTGGCCGTGGCCTGCTTCCCGTGCGTGCGGGGATGGACCCCGCCGCCTGGCCCCGGCCTTCGTCGAATGGATGCCGCTCCTCGCGTGCGGGGATGAACCCCGGAGCTCGGGGTGGATCAGGAGGATCGGGGTCTGTTCCCCGCGTGTGCGGGGGTGACCCCATGCTCCCGGAATGGAAGGGTCCCGCCGAGCGCTGCTCCCCGTACACGCGGGGAAGCGTTGTGAAGGCGACTGTTCCTCGTCCATGCGGGGATGAACCCAGCACGTCCCCCGGCACGTTCAGCGCGGAGGCCTGCTCGCCGCGCACGCGGGGATGGACCCTCCGGGGCGAAGAACCTCCGCCGGCACCTGAACTGCTCCTCGCGTACGCGGGGATGAACCTGCGACCAGCACTGACCCACAACCAGGAGGACCCTGCTCCCCGCGCACGCGGGGATGAACCCGCGCAGCAGCCTGCGGTGACCACGCGCCGCCAGCCGATGGCGGCCGGGTCGGCGCGCGCGGCTCCTGCTCCCCGCACGCGGGGATGAACTCGTCAGGGCCGCGTGCAGCATCACGCGCCGCGTCTGCTCCCCGGTTGTGCGGGGATGACCCTCCGAGTTCGCAGCAGACGTGATCGACGGGCTGCTGTTCCCCGCGCACGCGGGGATGAACCCCTTGCCCTGGGCGTGGTCGCTCCTAAGGTCTGCTCCCCGCGCACGCGGGGATGGTCCCGATCGGGACGTGACGCTCCTTCATCGAGCGCGCTGCTCCCCGTGCACGCGGGGATGGACCCGCCCGGTTACGGATGATCTCCTTCGGCTACGGCTGCTCCCCGCGCGTGTGGGGATGGACCCGTCGCGGTCATCGAGGAGTTGTTGGGCCTGATCTGCTCCCCGCAGGCGCGGGGGGATAGTCCCTGGTGGCCGTCGGGGAACCCTTGAGCCGGGGCCTTGTTCCCTGAGTGTGCGGGGGATGGCCCTTTCACCGGGCCTGGTCTCCTGATCAGACGCTGCTGTTCCCTGCGTACGCGGGGATGAACCCGCGGCCGACTCTGGCCGGCGGGAGGCTGTGTCCTGTTCCCCGCGCATGCGGGGATGAACCCAGGCCGTCCAGGCCGAGGCTGGCGCCGAGCCCCTGTTCCCGCGCACGCGGGGATGGTCCCAGCTCCACGACGACGTTGCAGACCCGGTAGGCCTGCTCCCCGCGCGTGCGGGGACGGTCCCATCTCCGCCACCGTCTCCTGTCGACCGGCGCCTGCCGCCGACGGGAGTTCGCCTGCTCCCGCTCGTGTGCGGGGATGTCCCCGGGGGTGGCGCCGAGCCCTTTAAATGGGTGGGCTGCTCTCCGCGCATGCGGGGACGTCCCCCCGCTTCGGTCCGCAGACGGACGGCCGGCGGGGTCGAGCTGCTCCCCGCACGTGGGGACGGTCTCCATGCATCTCTGTGTGAGACATCGACGCCCGAACTGCTCCCTGCATGCGCGGGGATGGACCCGAGCCTGTAAAGGAGGCTCTGATGGCACCACTGCTGCTCCCCGCGCACGGGGATGGTCCCACCATGGGCGCGATCCTCTGGGAGGGCCTGGGCTGCTCCTCGCGCACGCGGGGATGAACC
The DNA here is from genome assembly GCF_042892945.1 of Streptomyces sp. NPDC001678. Lineage (NCBI taxonomy): Bacteria > Bacillati > Actinomycetota > Actinomycetes > Kitasatosporales > Streptomycetaceae > Streptomyces > Streptomyces sp. NPDC001678. The sequence goes on from NZ_JBIAUP010000023.1 coordinate 56,861, forward strand.
CGTCACCTACGAGATCCAACCGCCCGCACCGGCCTGCTCCCCGCGTACGCGGGGATGGCCCCGAGCGGCCGTAGACCAGGGCGTCCTGGTGCGCTCGCTCCTTGTGCACGCGGGGGTGGGTTCCGGGTCTCGTTCGGGGGCTTTCGGAGAGTGGGGCGGCTTCGTTTTCGCCCTGCCGGCGCGGTGGTCGTTCTCGTGGCGGGTCGGCGGTGGGTGAAGGGGCAGTCATCGGGTGGGTGAAATGGAGGGCGGGGCGGATGTCGCCGGCGGTGGCTGCTGTTTCACGGACACCGGAAAGCTGGTGGCTGTGTCTGCGATGCTGGGCCTGCTGTGCTGTGGTCCGTTGGGCCTCCATGACAAGTGGGGGTGGGTATGTTCTGTATGCCCAGGTCGGTGAAAGTGTTTGAGAACAGCTGCGCCTGCCCGTAAAGCTCCAGGTCACGCAGTCTGCTTCCCGCGTACGCGGGAATGGCCCCCCATGCCGACCTGACGGCCGGCGATATCGGGCTGCTCCCCGCGCACGCGGGGATGGTCCTGGTTCGGGTATGACGGGCCAGGTACAGGTGGACTGCTTCCCGCGCGCGGGGGTGGTTCCCAGCCCGACCGGCCGGAGTTCCACGTCCCCTGTTCCGTGGATGTGCGGGGATGGTCCCTCTGGCTGAGTGCCGTCCCCCGCATCGTGCTCCTGCTTCCCGCGTACGCGGGGATGGTCCCAACGCGGAAGAGGAGTGGGACACCACCAACAACTGCTCCCCGCGCAGCGGGGAGCTCCTCATAGACTTCGAGGATGCGGTGCGGCTACTGCTCCTCGCACGCGCGGGAATGGTCCCCAAGGCTCGAGACCGCCCGAGGTGGCGTCGCGCTGCTCCTCGCGCGGGGATGGCCCCAGCTGGTTGGCGACTTCGGCTGTACTGCGGCCCTGCTCCCCGCGTGCGCGGGGAGGCTCCCTCGTCCGGGCCGTCGTACCCGGGACGGGGACCTGCTCCCCTTCCCGTGTGCGTGGGGATGGTCCCTTCGAGATGGCTGGCGCCGTCAAACGGGGCGACCGTTCCTCGCGCGCGGGGATGGCCTCAGGGACGCGGCGGCGAGAACGACACCGAGCCACTGCTCCCCGCGGACGCGGGGATGGCCCGATGCCCCGATCTGAGCGCGGGGTACGTGGACGCCCTCGGCCTGTTCCCTGCGCGTGCGGGGACGGACTCCTTGTCCGTGAGGGGGCCTGCGCCCTGTGCCGCCGATGACTGCTCCTTGCGCCTGCGGGGATGGCCCCGAAATCTGCCAGGAAGTGCGCGAGACTCGAGGCTGCTCCCCGCACGCGCGGGGGGGGCGAACCCAGTTGACCCCGGCGGGGAAGTTCTGCCGGGGTCTGCTCCCTCCGCGTGAGGGAATGACCCGCCAAGGCCGGCAAGGCGGCGCCAACCGGACCCTGTTCCCCGCGCGCGGGGATGGTGCCGTGGCCTGCGCGGCCGAGACGAGCTGCTTCCCGCGTGTGTGGAGATCATTCCGAACTGGCGGGTGGGTGTCGCAGGTGTCGGTTGTTGTCCCTCGGGGATCAGTCGGCAGGCGGCCCTGTCTGTGATGCTGAGTCTGTTGTGCTGCTGTCTGGCGGCTGTTCATCACAAGCAGGGGTGGATGTGTCCTGTAAGCCGGAGTCGGTGAAAGTGCTCAAAAACAGCTTCGCCTGGTCACGGAGTCTGCTGCCCGCGCAGGCGGGGATGGTCCGGCCGGGCCGGGGGCTGCACTCCCCGGCCCGGGCTGCTCCCCGCGCAGGCGGGGATGGTCCCGCCCGTCAGCTCGGCCGGCTGATCGACCGCACATGCTCCCCGCGCACGCGGGGATGCTCCTCGGGGGCCGGACATGCCGGCCGCATGCATTGCCTGCTCCGCGCGCGCTCAGGGATGGTCCGGATCAGCTCACGGCGGACGTAGTCGGCCAGCACTGCTCCCCGCGCACGCGGGGATGACCCCGTCGCCCGTGGTCTGAAACGGCGGTTGGCCAACTACTCCCCGCGCACGCGGGGATGACCCCGACCTGCCGGCTGACGCGGGGCTGCCTCCTGATCTGCTCCCCGTGCATGCGGGGCTGGTCCCCTGGCCCTGCTGAAGTAACAACAGGAGCAGCGCTGCTCCCCGCGCACACAGGGATGGCCTCGAAGGGAGTGTCCGTGGCTCCGGACCTCGTCCGGTGGTCTGTGCAGTGTTCCTTGTGGGGGGGGCGTGGTGTTGTGGGTGGTGTTTTGTTCGGTGGTGCTGGGGTGCTGCTAAGTCCTGTGGCCGGCTGTCTCGTTTGGTTTTGCTGGTGTCTGGTGGGGTCAGTAGGGGTGGAGGGTGTGGGTGTCGAGGGTGAAGGAGAAGGGTGGGGGGAGGTGGACGGGTTCTCCGAATTCTGCGTCTTCTCTTATGCGGTAGCGGTTGTTGGCGGGTTCGCTGAAGAGGGTGACGGTTTTCTGTCGTGCGTCGATGAGGAGGTAGAGGGGGATTCCCATCTGGGGGTAGTCGCGGAGTTTTCCGACCCAGTCGTTTTCCGGGTTGGAGGGTGAGACGATCTCGACGGCGATCAGGGCGAGTTCTGCCGGGACGCTGCTTTCGGTGGTGGTCATTGCGTCTTCGGGCAGGTAGGTGAGGTCCGGGTTGCGTACCTTCGCGGTCTGCGGTGAGATTAGGTCGGTGTTCCCGGTGTCGATGTAGCCGGCCGGGACGTGTTTGTCGAACTGTTTCCGGATTTTGCTCAGGTTGAGCTGGTGGATGGCAGAGGGGGAGGCCTGCATGACGATGATGTCGCCGGATAGTTCCGTCTTGAACCCGCCGGGGAGGGCGCGGCGCGCTTCCTCCAGCAGCTTGAAATGCTCGGGGTTCATGGCAGGTGTTCCTCCTCGGCGGGAATCGGGTCTCGGTAGTGAAGTCTAGGGGGCGGGAGCGGCTGGAGGCGGGAATCCTCTGCTTCCTGAGGCCGGATCCTCCGTCTCCTGACGGCCACGGCTGACTGCCCCCATGCCTGCGCGATTCTGGTCTGAAGCGATCTGTTTTCCGTTATGCCGGAGTCGGTGAAAGTGCTCGAGAGCCGCTGGGGGAGCCGGTATAGGTTCAGGTCACGGAGCTGCTCCCCGCGCACGCGGGGATGACCCCCGCGCACTCCTCGCCGAGCACCGCATCACCCACTGCTCCCCGCACGCGCGGGGATGGACCCACGAAGCCCAAAGACAACCGCTGACCACCAGGCTGCCCCCCCCCGCACGCGCGGGGATGGTCCCATGTTCTTCACCGCGGTTACGTCCTCAAGGCGGCTGCTCCCTGCACGCGCGGGGATGGTCCCGGCTGCTGTCCCGTCGGGTCCTGAACGACGCTGTGTTCCCCGTGCGTGCGGGGATGAACCCAAAGCCGGAGTGCAGGCGGTCAGCCGGCTGATCTGCTCCGCGCGCTCGCGGGGATGTCCTCCGGCCGACGAACACCGCGCTGGTCTCCACCCACTGCTCTGCGCGCGCGTGGGGATGGTCCCGGCATTACGAAGGAGCTGCCCGCTGTCCATCGCTGCTCCCCGTGCGTGCGGGGATGAACCTCACGGTTGGCGCGGCGCGACGGCGGTGCCGCTCTGCTTCCCGCGTGCGTGGGGGATGATCCCGCTGGCCGAGGCGGGGGCGGGTGCTTTCTCGTTCTGTTTCCTGTGTGTGGGGATGGTCCCCTTGGTGCTGGTGGGCTTTCGGGTCGAGTTCCCGTATGGCACCGAGGCCTGTCAGGTCGGCCGGAACGACAAGGAGTGGGCCGGCTGCCATGCCTATGTCGCCGAGGCCTGTGGCGACGGGAGTGTGGACGTGATCAGGGAGGTGGCCACTGTGGTCCCGGCCGCGGGCATCAAGGCTTTGCGCGGCATCCACCAGTGGCTGAGGGGGCGGGGTCTGCTGCCCGGAGAACACTTGGTGGGCAGCGGGTACATCTCGGCCGCGGCCATCGATGCCGCGGCCCGTGAGCACGGCGTGGAGCAGGCCGGTCCGCTCCCGGCCGGGGGGTGATGCCGGCAGCGCGAGCAGCAGGGCGGTTTCGCCGGCGAGGGCTTCGTCGTCGATTCCGGTCGGGGTACTGTCACTTGTCCCCAGGGCCGGGTCATCGGCCGCTGGGTCAGGGCTCCGGCCATGGTTCCCTGTATCGCGGCCCGTTTCCACACGGCCCACTGCACTGCGTGCCCGGTGCGTTCCTCCTGCACCGGCGGAGCCTCGCCCCGGATGGTCGTTTTCCTTCCGCGGTACCTGCGCGAGCTCCGGGCCAGGAGCCGCTCCGGTCGGCAGGAGGAGTTGGCGCAGACGGTGCTCGAGATTTTCGAGGCCAATCAGCCGGACGACTCACGGCCTCGAGAGGCTATAAGCGTCGCGTGGGAGTTTGCCCGGGGCGGTGAACGGGGGAAGTCCCTGCGTGACTCAGTGTGGGCGGCCCTCAAGGCGGCCGAGAGTACGGACACTGCGGCTGCGCGCGAGGCGGCGTGGGCAGCGATGTCCGCGGCAGGCGCCGCCTGCCTGCATCCGCTGGCCAAGGCCACCCAGGTCAAGCACATTCTCGGAGCCGGTGCTTACGCGGCCAGAGCGGCCGAACTCGTCGTCGGCGACGATCGGCGCGTTGGCGCCGAACAACTTGAGTAGACGGTGCAGCGTGCAACACCGGCCGTCGTTGATGTGCTCAAACGCTTCCCGGCGGCGCCCAGCGGCGGCGGAAGGGTTGGTGAGTTGATCCGTAGGCTGGATGCTGACCTTCGTTCACTCACCCTCGCTGAGTGACTTGGGTGTAGCTCGTCTCGGGGACTGTCTGAGGTCGAGAGATGGTGAGGCTGTCTGTGGCGGTGGGCTGTTGTCTCCTACGGTTGTGGCAGGACCTTGGGGCGCCGATGGGCTCGTTGTTCGAGGAGATGGAACACCGGGAGGCGGAGGGCGGCGGGCTGGCTCATCGCGACCGGCGCGGTGTTGACCTCCAGCGCCCGGCAAAGACCAACTCGGCCGAATGGCTGAGCGGTGAACATTTCCTACCCGTCTATCACGGACGATTGACAGCCGTCGCGCGGCTTGAGATGGTGCCGTGCTCGCTGGACGCTCGTGAATGGGGGAGTGCGTGGCGAACGAGGTAACCGTTCCGCTGCTGCCGTGCGGCTCGATCGATGAGATCGCCGACTTCTACCGGATGCTCGGATTCGAGGTCACCTACCGGCAACAGCGCCCGAACCCGTACGTCGCGCTGCGGCGCGAGGATCTTCAGCTGCACTTCTTCGGCATGCCGGACTTCGATCCCGAGCAGTCGTACGGATCTTGCCTGGTGTTCGTGCGGGACACCGGCGAGCTGTACCAGGAGTTCGCCGAGGGAATGCGTGCGGTGCACGGAAAGTTGCTCATATCTGGCATTCCGCGGATGACCCGGCCGCGCAAGCGAAAGAACACGGACAACCTGTCCGGATTCAGCCTCGTCGACCCGGGCGGCAACTGGATCCGCATCTTCCAGGCGCGGGACTCCGGCGACTCCGATCCCAGCACCAGCCGGCTGGGAAAGGCGCTGCAGAGTGCGGTCGTGCTCGGCGACTCCCGCGGCGACCACCGGCAGGCCGCGCGGATCCTGGATTCCGCGCTGGCCCGCGATGACGCGGTGAGAACCATGGACCTCGTGGAGGCATTGGTCTACCGGGCCGAACTCGCTGTCACACTACGTGACAGCGAGACCGCCGACACGCTGCTGGCCCGCGTGCGGGCGATCATGCTGGACGACACCGACCGCGAGCGCCTCGCCGGGGTCCTGGACAATGCGGGCGAACTCGAACGCGTCCGCGATGCCGAGCGCTGAGTTTTGGTGGCCGTGTGGTTCCCCGTCGGGCACCGGGCGGAGGTGGTGTTTCTTCTGGCCTGGTGTGACAACGACGTCCGGCTGCTCGTGACGGTCCTCTGCACGAGTGCGTGTGTGGTGCGCCGTCATGCCCGCGGCGGGGTGCTGGCGCCCGGGCCTCGGCTGCGCCGGGCGCTACGGCGCCGGGTGCTGGTTGTGGTGTGTCGCGGGGTGTGTGGCCGGTCGGGTGGTGGAGGGGGCGCGCGAGGCGGAGCGGGTTGCGTGGCGTGCGGCCCGCTGGCCGGTGTGCGGGCGGCCCCGGGATCGCTGACCCCGTCGGGGCCGGGCGGGAAGCGTGCCTTGTCGTGGGCCGGTACCCTCGACTTCAGGTCAGGTCATAGGCGCATCTAGGAGTCGTAGTATTCAATTTAGATGCGTATTTTGCATCATCTTCGGCTATGGTTGGTGCTATGGGTTTGGGTTTGGAGGAGTCGTTGCGGTTGTCGGTGGCGGCGTTGATGCAGGCGACGGGTGATTCGCAGCGGGTGCTGGCCGCGGTGCTCGGGCTGACGCAGACGCAAATCTCGCGCCGGCAGACCGGCGCCACCTCGTGGACCTTGCGCGACGTCGATGTCCTGGCCGGGCACTACGGGATGGCCGCGCTGGATCTGCTGGCGGGCCCGACCCGGGCGTGCGAGATGCTGCCCGTCGCCCGGCACCGCGCCGCCCACGCCACCGGGAAGGGAGCGGCCCGGTGAGTGACTTCGACGCGATCGACTCGCTGCTCGCGGGCGTCGGCCCGGAAGCCGAACTCCCCGCCCCCACGGTCCGCCAGGAATTGCGGGAGCGCGCCCGGTTGTCGAAGGCGCAGGTTGCCCGGGCGCTGGGGGTGAGCCCGAGCACGGTCGCGGGGTGGGAGAAGGACAGGGTCCCGGTCGGCGAGACCCGCACTAAATACGCCTACCTTCTGGACGGCCTTGCCGTGAAGTTCGCCGGCGGGGCCGAAGCCGGGGGAATCGCACCGCCGGCCGTTTCTCGGCCGGGGGCGGCGGGACCTGCGGCCGGGTCGCCCGGACCGCCGCCCGCCCTGCCGGCCGCCGTTCTCGTCACCGGCGCTGTCGCGGTGACACCGTTCGCTGCCGAAGGGGCCATGGTTCAAGCCCCGGTTGTGGCGGACGCTCCCGTGTCTGTCACCGAGCCGGCCGCGACCCAGGCCCCTGCCACAACCGACGCTCCGCCGCCTTCCCCGGCGATGCCCGAACAAGCCGGTGAGGGCGATGAAGTGGAGACCCTCTCCGCGCCGGAGCCGTGTGTGCTGTGCGGGCATCCGGCCGGGACCCGGGTGGCGGGGTTCGCCCAGCATCTCGATCCGGCCGACTGCCAGCCCGCTGCTGCCGCGCCCGTAGCTGCGCCCGCCGTCACCGCGCCCGCTGCGCCGCCCACAGTAGCTGCGCCCGCTGCCACGTCGCAGCCCGCCACGGCGCCCGTACGGCCCGAGGCCGCTCCGGCGGGGGAGCCGTCGGCGCGCACTTCAGGGGCGGCGTGCACTTCGCGTACGACGCCGCGTTCCTCCGGGCGTTCCCAGGGGCCGGCCCGTCGTGCGTTCCAGGAGCCCTCCGGGCCTAAGGACTTGATCAGCGAGGCGGTCAAGGCAGCGCTCGCCGAGCACCACGGTGACGTCGAGGCGGCGACGGCCGCGTTGCTGAAGCGGGCGATCCCGGACGCGATGCGTCTGCTGGACGAGACCCGCAAGGGCGCGCGCTACGACGTGATCGCCCACCCGTGGATCCCGGACATCCTGAAGAAGCAGACGTCCCGTGGTGCGGACCAGATCTGGGAAGCCCGCCCCAAATGGACCCGGCACGAGCTGCCGCCCGGCCGTCATGAGGTGACGGCGCTGGACATCAACGGCGCTTACCTCTCCGCTCTCAAAACCCACCTCCCTCTCGGTCAGCTCGAGCACTCCACCGGCCTTCCCCACGACCGCCGCCGCGCCGGTGTGCACCTGATCACCCCGCCCGTCTGGGACCACGAGCAGGTCCTGCCGAACCCGATCGGGAACCGGGACGAACCAGGCCCCCTGTGGGTGACCGAGCCGACCCTGCGCCTCCTGCTGCGCTTGTCCAGCCCGAAGTACGGGCTGTGCGCGCCGCCGGAGATCCATGAGTCGTACACCTCCGGGGCCACCGAAAATCTCCTGGAGAAGTTCCGCATCGCGCTGAAGGACGCCCGCGACACCGCGATCACCGAGGGCGACGAGGTGACGCTGGAGTACGTAAAAGCGATGTACAGCAAGTTCGTGTCGACGATGGGGGAGTCGAACTACAACCGGGAGCTCTACCGCCCGGACTGGATGCACATCATCCGCTCGCAAGCCTTCTCCAACCTGTGGCTGAAGGCGCTCAAGGCTCACGACGAGGGCCTGACCGTCGTCCGGGCGATGGGTACCGACGAGCTCCATGTCATCGGTGAGTGGCGCCGTGTCTTCCCCGAGGGCCGTGGTGTTACCGAGGTGAAGGTGAAGGACACGTACACCGCTGGAACCGACGCTGACGACACCACGGGGGAGGAGCGGGAGTAATGCCGGAGAAGAACCTCGATTTCGGGAAGTTCGGTGCCCGGGGTATCAAGGGCAGCGATGCCGTGGGGCGCAAGCTCGACGAGCTCGCGGGCGGCATCGCCACCCCCGTCACCGCTAGGCGCGGCTGGATGGCGCGTCTGCACTACCTCACCCGCACCGGGCATGCGCGTGCGGCCGCGCAGGAGGCCGGGCTGACGGTCACCGGCCGGACACTGAAGGCGTGGCTGGACGGCAAACGCAGTCCATCGAAGGCGAACCTGGCCCGGATCGAGGCCGCCTACCGGGCGGTGCGCCGGCAGAACGTCGCCCGTCACCTCCTCAAGCGCCTGAACCGTGAGGGGCGCGGGACCCGGGTGGAGATCCACCCCCTGGACCAGTCGCAGGTGCCGCGGCCGCTGCAGCGCGTCGTGGAGTACCGGTCGATGAATGTGCGCCGCTGGGACAGGATCGTCGGCGCGTGGGCGGCCGGTGATCACCAGGGCCTCGATGCCGCCTGGGACGACACGATCGTCGACCTGGGCTCGCAGTGGGGTCAGTACGAGTACTGCACCAGCGTCGGCTTCGCCGCATAGCGGCTGCGGACGATCACGGGCGCCCCCGTATTCGTGAGCCGAGGCACGAAGTGGCCGCATAGGCAGGCTTGTTGTCACCCCGGCTGCGTTGATGGATGGTGCACCCCGGTTTAGCGCCGGCCGAGGTGGCTGAGGTCTCTGCCGGTGGCTGCTGGGAGGATCACCGCCGTGGCCTTTGTGCGTACTGCTCCGCCGCGGCCTGTGGATGTGACCGTGGTTTTTCCCGAGCTGGCCCCCTCTTGGCGCGGTCTGCGATGCGGCTGCATCCGCGTCCGGGGGCGCCTTCGGTCAGGGACGGCTCGGTCGGTGGGCCGTTGCTGTGGCCGGCCGGGGAACCGTGGCCGCACCGCGAAGACGCGCACCTGCACGTGGACAGTGGATTCCGCCGGTCACCGGCCGGGGTGCGGCTCGAGAGACGCTTGCGGTCGCGGTGGCGCCCTGATGGCCGGGCTTCCGCGTTCATGCCCGAGGAGGAGGCGCTCAAGGAGCACAACGCTGCGTGGCTCGCCGAGCGGCTCGACGCCGGCCCTCCCTGGCCCGCCGAATGCCCGGTCCCGATGGTGCCCGTGGCCCAGCTGTTCCTGCGTGACATACCCCTGTTGCGGCGGCCCGGGCAGGCCGATCTGCTTCAGATTCGCTGGTGCCCGTACGACCATGATCCGGATGACAAGCCGTCGACCGCACTGTTCTGGCGGTCGGCCGCGGAGGCCGGCGACATCTTCGCCACACCACCGGAACCGTACGAGGCGGACCATCCGGGATACGTACCAGAGCCCTGCGTGCTGGCACCGGAAACGATCACTCTGGAAGGTCGGTGGCTGGCCCCCGTGGGGCCGCACTGACCCGCCCCCCGGTACTGTGCTGCGTGCGAGGTGCAGAGGGTCCCGCTACTGATGACGATCGCTTCCTGGGAGTGGGATGGCGATGAAGGCCGCGGCTGGGCGCCACAGGAAGACCGGGCCGCCGCCCTCGCTGATTCTCACGACCCGGGCCAGGACCCCTCGCAGCCGACGAGGGTAGAGGCAGGCAGCACGGACAACATGCAGATCTACGTCTGCCCGGCCTCTCCCGGGCATCCGCACACCGGCCTGATCCAATGAGCTGTCCAGCCTGTCACACACCCTTCCGCAGCCGGTGACGGAAATGCTGCCGGGCCAGGATGTGTGACAAGCCGCTTGCCTCGCTGGTGTTGCCGGCCGGACTGCTTTGGTAAATCCCACTCGCCACGTCATCCGGCTGAGCTGGTGACAACTACTGGGCGTCGGAACACGGTGGTTTTCGTCCGGCAGGTCTACGGGCACACCGCCCGCGGCGGTGAAGACTCCTCGGCCGGTCGCCCGGCCATCCGCAGCACTCTGGGCCTGCGCCGTCAGCGCTCTGGGCCTGTGTCGTCCTGTGGGTTCAGAAGGCGGAGTTGGTGAACCAGCGTGTCAGCAGTTCCTCGTTCCCCGTCACCTGGAAGGCCTCCGCATCGCGGTCGAGGCGCCCGTACAGGAGCAGCAGCAGGTCCGCGGCGGCTGCTTCGACGGTCGCATCGGCGGATACGGCCGCCCCTGTGCCGCCGGGTCCCTGTTCGGTACCGAAGCCGTCCGGCCGTAGGCGGACCAGCCAGTCGCCGTCCGTGTCGGTGCAGCGGAAGCGGAGGGTTTCACCGTTGCCGCGCAGAGCGGCTGTCGCGGGGGCGAAGAAGGCGGCGAAGGGAAGGTTGACGAGGAACTCGTCCACCCCGTCGGCCGCGAGGCCGCGGTCGATCGAGGGTCGTCGGCCGAGGGCGAGTTCCGCGTCGCAGCGGTGTACCAGGGTCTCGAACAGCATCCGCCGCATCCAGAACCTGGCGTGCTGGTCGGCGCCCCAGGCCCACATCGGGGCATCCGGGTCGGTGACGGCGAAGGTGCTCGCGGCCTCGGCCGCACTGGCGGCCAGCCAGCCGGCGTATCCGTCCTGCTGCTCCGGCAGGTCCAGCTCCACCTCGCGGCTGCGAGGCGGCTCCTGGACGAGCCGCCGGAGCAGGACAGAGAACCAGCGCTGCACGCTGCCGGTGTGCCGGACGAGGTCGGTGAGCGTCCAGCCCGGGCAGCCGGGCACCGACGTCGCCAGCCGGGCGTCCCGGATCACCTCCACGAATCTGGCGCTCTCCGCCGCGATGGCATCCCGATGGGCGGCGGGGCCGGAATCCCAGCCCGAATGATCCGTGCTGCTCATGTTTACGCTCTTTCTCAAACTCGCCGGCCCGGCGACCTGGGCGGCCGGGCCTCTTCGGCGCAGCTTCCCACAGGGCCTGCACCGTACGGGCGCCCAGGGCTACGGCAACGCCGGCTGTGAGGGGCTGCGGGTCGGCGGTGAGCGCAGCCTCAACACCACCCTGCCCGTGCCTGCCGGCTCGGGCCGGCGCTTCTTCGGCGAACGAACCGGGCAGCTCTCTGTCCTGCGCGAAGTGACCGGCGTCCGCCTGGCACCGGCCGCCGGCGGGGCCACCGCCGGCGAGGCCACCCATCGTGAGGCCGCGCTTCACCGAAACCGGCCTGGCCGGCGGGCTCGGGCGCCTCGACGTACCCGCGGCCCGGGCCTGCTCACCGCACCCGCCGCGCCACGCCCGTACCTTCCCCGCCCCCCACCACACGCCGACCAGCAAAAAGATCGCATGCCGCGCTCCCGGCGGACGCTGCTGCCCTCACAGGACGGTCCTCGCCCGACGCGGCCCACGGCTCTGGGGCCGGGCGCCGCAGTGGGGACCTGACACGGATTATGAGGAGTCCTCGCCGGTGACGTGGCTTGAGAGCCCTGGATCGGCCCTGGTCGTGGCACCGGTGGAACGGCATGGCGGTGAGAACCTGCTGACCGGCCACCGCCACGCCGCCCCGCCCCCCCCGCCACATACGGCATGGCACCCGCCCGCCAGAGCCCCGGGTGCCGGCCCCGTACCAGCAGCAGGCCCCGGCCGCCCTCCACGAAGGAGAACAGCCAGGGCCTGCTGCCGTGAGTCAGGGAGCGCCCCTGCTGCGCACTTCCCGCTGGCCATATTGGTGATCACGTGATCGCATCGTGGGGCTGTGCCACCCCGGGAGCGCTCGGTCGCTCACACGGGTCCGGGCAGCCGCACTCGTGCACGTGTCATGTCATGCCGCGGGCTTCTGCAGCCAGTCCGCTTCGGTGGTCCAGAACATGTGGCGCGCACCGAGGTAGTCGTGGGCGAAGTCCGTGAACCGTGTCCGGGTGTACGGCTTGCCGGTCTTGGGGTCCTTGGCGTTGATGTCGGGTTCCTGGACGGCCATCGCGACGAGGGGAAGGGCGTCCTTGTATGCGTGGAGGAACTTGTAGGAGTTTTCCATCTGGTACTTCCGGTCCGGCAGGGTGTCCGGTCCTCCGATGCCGATCTTCTTGTCCCTGGCGAGGTCGAACATCTCCTTCATGCGCTTGTGGTCGTCGTCATCGGGCAGGAAGTTGATGTACTGGATGAACTGCGTCTTGGTGAAGACCTTCCTGCCGTAGCGCATGTTGTCGATCTCGGCATCGATGTAGGACTTCGAGGTGTACTTGGTCTGATCCTTCTTGGTGTCCACCTCGACCGCGGTCTCCGGAAGGTTCACCCCGGCGAGCTTGCCGTCGAACTTCTGCGCCATCGCCTTCAGCATGGCCTGGAAGTCTGCCCGCACCTCTTTGTTCCACTGCGCGGCCATGGCCCCGTGGGTGGTGGGGTTGTCAGGGTTCTCGTCGACCGTCGGCGCGATGCCGCCCTCGTCCTTCACGTACTGGGGAAGGTTGGCGTCCTCCATGGCTACGTCGAAGAACCGGTCCTGGACCTGGACGAACAGTTTCTTGTGGCGTTCCTGGAGATACTTCAGGGCATTGTCCAGCCGCGACCACTTGTACTCCCCCTTCTTCCCCTCAAGGGCCTTCCAGGGCACCACCACCTGTACGCCGCCGATGTCCGTACGGTCGATCATGGCCTTGACCTTCGGGTCCTCGCCGGACGTGGCATCCTCGAACGCGCCGAGCGACATGTACAAATTATCGGTCACCTTGCCGTGGGACACGGGGGCGGCGGCGGTCTTGCCGGGGGCGGGAGCCGCGGCGGCCATCCCGACGGTGGCCGTCAGGGCCACGGCTGTGAGGACAACTGATCCGGCTGCACCACGTTGCGTCATCATGGACGAGACGCTAAGGGAACGTTCTCAGTGAAAGATAAGAGCGTCCGTCAACGGGCGTGGGCCCGGCTTTGCTCACGAGTCGTGGCTCTGGCTCGGACAGAACCTGCACGAGAACCGCCTGGAGTGAACGAGGCCGGCTGTCGCAAAGGCGGGCCGGCTGTCCCCCGTGGTCTTTCCGCTCCCCGTCCCGGCCGGGAGCACCCGGCAGCGGGCGGAAGCACGAAGCAGGGGGATGAAGCGGACTTGCCCTCGGAGGCGGGGGCTACCGCTGCGCGTCAGCCTGACGCAGATGGCGGCTCACATCACCGAGGAGATGGATACGGACCCGCCGCTCCACGAAGCGCCACTGCCCTTCACGGCGCTCGAAACGGTCGTGGTACCGGCCGCCGGCGATGGGCTGCAACGGCAGGCCGGGCAGCGCCTGCAGCACGGTGACGTACGAACGCGAGACCGCCGTGCCCGCCTGTTCGTCGACCTCGATGGCGACATTGGTCGTGACATGTTGGGTCCGCGGCGTGCCGTCGGCGTGGACGATCACTGTGTCCCGGAACATCCTCTCGATCGCGTCCCGCCCCCTGACCGGCCTGCCACCGCCTATGAAGGTGGCGTCAGCCAGAAGGACGCCCAGACCTGCGAAATCACCGTCGTCCACGAGCTCGGCGTACCGCGCGATCAGGTTCTCGACAGCCCGGTAAACCGGCATGGGGTCGGCGGGCCTGGGGACGGATACGGACATGGTCTCCTCCGAGCGAGACGGGTGATCTTCAGGACACTGCTCCCGGTGACAACAAGGCCGCGGATCCGGCGGGAGCGACAAGTCGCCTGCCTTGCCGGTGACACCCGGAACGCCTCGCACAATGTAAAGGGGCCGGATCACCCCGATGTGCCGGTGACAACCACCGTGCTCCGGCCCCGTTGCACACGGCACGGCACGGCACGGCACGGCACGGCACGGCACGGCACGGCACGGCACGGCAGGCACCCACCCACCCACCCACCCACCCATCAGGCCCTCAGGTACCGGCCCGTCCAGCAGCAAGCCCCGGCGGCCCTCCATACAAGAGGGCGGCCGGGGTTGCTTCGCATCCGGAGCTGGTCAGACTGTCTCGCCGCGCCAGGTGTCGAGGACGTCCTGGACGGCGCTGGAGGCCTGGTTCTGCTGGATGCGGTCGGCTCACAGGTACGTGTCGTGCCCGGCGAGCCTCACGGGCCGGCCGGCTTCGGCGAGGGTGACGCCGAAGTGCCCGAGGCGGTCCCCGACGGCAGAGGCAGCGCGCACCAGGACGGCCGGACAGCGGCTGGCACATGAGGAACACGGATGCCCTGAACCTTCGGAAGCGATGACGATCCGTGCTGCGCCTGGTGGGTTCGCGTGCCGGTGGCCGGGCACGCACGCCGGAGCCCGCGAGGCCAGTCTGTCGTCGTCGAAGAACCAATCGTCGAAGAACTAAGCGTCGAAGAACTACGGGCATACCTGGATCGGGCGTGTGCCGGCCGGCATCACTGGCATGTGATCGTCGGCGACCGGAGGCCCGTGACCGCCGCTCTGCCTTCTTCTGGAGGCGGTGCTGGCCGGCGGACTCGCCGGTGATTGGTCCGTTCGCCCATTGCTGGGCTGCCGCGAGGTCGGCTGCGGTCCCGGCGGGGACGTAGGAGGCCCCGTCCCGCTCCTCCGGGGCCCTTCGGCTCGCTGGGGCGGAGGTGGTGGGCGCCGTCGTGGAGCGGGCGGTCGCACGGTGGCGGCGGCTCCGACGAGGGCGCCGACACGTCCGACGGTTCCGGGCCTGGGATGGGCAAGGAGGCGGCGCACGTGATCACACGCATGGCCGTCTCGCTCCCGAGCAGGGATGCGGCACAGTCCTGACATGATCCCGGGTACGTGCGGCCGGCCGGGCCGGAGGCTGTGACGGGCCGGCTCGGTCCCTCCTCGGCTTCGTGACCGGCGTCGGCTTCGTCGCATGGACTGCCTGTGGGGTCTCGGGTTTCGTGGCCGGTTCTCAGTCCGGTTACTTGGCCGCCGCGCGCCTGAGAGGCTCAGCTCCGGGCCCGTCACTCCTGCGAGTACCGCCAGGGCTGGGCACGTCCCTCCGTCCCCACCGTGGAAGGCTGGGCCCGCGGACGCGTGTGCTGGCCGTGAGGAAAGACGCGTGGGCCTGTCGGTTGCGGCTGTGAGCATCCGCTACCCGCTACCCGCTACCCGCTACCCGTTGTCCGGCGGCAGCCTCGTACATGCCGGCGAGGCGCGATTCAGACGGCGGGCCAGGGGACGTCGGTTTCGACAGTGGCGGTGTAGTCGATACCGGGAACGGAGAAGCCGTGGAGGCGGCGGACCTCGTCGCTGAACCAGTCCAGGTCGGCGAGTTCGGTGATGGTGTCGCTGGTCGCGGTGCTCCAGCGTTCGGCGACGGCGTGCTGCACGGCGGGGTCGAGTTCCCAGGTGTCGAGGCGGACCCGGCCCTCGTCGTCGAGGTCGAGGGGGCGGGCGCCGGTCAGCCGGTCCCAGAGTTCGGCCAGTTGGCCGATCGGGGTCACCATGGCGTCGCCGAGGACACCGCGCAGCAGCCCGGCATACAGGGCGATGCCGGGGATGGCGGTGGAGGACTGGGTGACGGCGGCGGCGTTGACCGAGGTCACGGCCCGGCCGCCCACGGTCTTGCCGAGGCGCTCGTCCAATGTGCGTGCGGTGGCTTCGAGGTGGGCTTTCGCGGCGCCGATGGTGCCCTGCCGGTAGATCGCCGCGGTGAGCGGCGAGCCGATGTAGGACAGGGCCGCGGTGGTGAAGCCGTCGGCGAGCAGGGACCGGCCGGCGAGGAAGGTGATCCACCGTTGCCAGTCGGTGCCGCCCATCACTGCCACGGTCTGCTCGATGTCGTCGCTCTCGGCCGGCGCGGTGGTGACCTCCTTCACCTCCGGGGTGCCGTGCTCGTCGAAGACGAGGGTCTTGGTGGTGTAGGGCGAGCCGGCCGGCTTGAGGACCGAGGCGTATACGGTGCCGGTGTCCGGGTCGGTGCGGCGGGGCGCGGCCACCGAGTGGATCAGGTAGTCGAGTCGGCCTCCGAACCGCTCGGCGAGGAGGCCGGCGACCTGCTCCTTCACCGTGTCGCTGAACGCGTCGCCGTTGAGGAAGACCATGTCCCGTCCGTGTTGTCGGGCGAGCCGTGCGGTGGCGGCGGTGCGGTACCAGCCGGCGGTGCCGGTGCGCCGGGCGGGCGCCTTCTCGAAGCACACACCGATGCCACGGATACCCACGCGGGCCAGGCCCGCGATCGTAGCGGCCAGCCCGTACCCGGCGGACGAGCCGATCACCACGGCCACCGGTCCTTCGCTCCCGGCGGGGGCCGGGGCGGGAACGGCCTGCCACATCTCGTCCACCAGCTGCCGGCAGCCACCGGGATGGGAGTCGAGGAACAGGAAGCCCCGGCTCTTGGGTGAAATGACGCGTTCGCTCACGATGTGGTTCCCCAACCGCGCTGATGGACAAGGACACGGTGGCCGGTCTCGGCCGCTCCGTCCCGCAAGTCTGTGACCGGGCGGATGACCACAGTGATCTTGGCCGGCACAACGATGACCAGCCGGGCTTGGAGGTTTCACCACTGTTCGGCCGCGCGGCGCTGACACCCCGGCTGCTCCGTCACCGCCGCTGCCCCTGCCCGTCTTCAGATGTTCTGAAGGTGATGCCGCGACCCGGCGTCTTCGTTCCGAAGGCAATTCGACGACCTTGCCTTTGTTCTGCTGGAGTGCGGCGGAAGGCAAGGGCTACCGGTGCACGGGCCGGAAGAGCCCGTGCACGGGCCGGGAACCCGCTGCTCGCAACCTGGGCAACACGTGGACCGCCGAGGTGCTCCCGGACCGCGGCAACCCGTGGGGGAGGGGAGAGAGAAGGAAGCTCACGGGTACTGCGCCGGCGCCGGCTGCACCGCATGGCGACGCGGGCACGGCCGGATCGACACCGCGGCCTTGCCTGAACGGCGCGCCCGGTCCTTCGGGTGATTTTCGTTCGGCAGAGGTCTGCGGTTTGTGCACAGTCGGGTCATGAGCCTGAGTGTGCACACCTTTGTCCATGACGCCGACGGCGGCCACGACTTCCTGGAGGACCCTGAGGACGGCGGCACCCTGGCCGGGTTCGAGAGCACCCGGACCCGGCTGTGGGGCTCCGGGGCGATCCGGGCCCTGGGTTCCCGGTTCTTCCCCCTGCTCGAGGCCGGCGAGCTCTGGGGGGAGCGTGACGAGATCGATGATTTCCTCACCGAGTGCGAGACGATCCGTCCCCACCTCGGCCGGCTTGCCGGACAGGGTGGCTACGACGCCGGCTACGTCTCCGGGCGCTTCGGGAACATCGTCGCCGCCACGCAACGGGCCAAGGCCGAGGACGGCGGGATCATCGTCTGGTGAAGCCGGCGCGTGCTCGTGGGCCTGCGCTCCCGCGCGGTGCGCCTGCAGCGCGGAGCGCGCGTTCCCTGGCTTCACGGGCCGTACGCCGCCGGCGGATTGGGGGTGACGGGCCCGGGGGAAGGAGACGGTTGCGTCCAGGTCCGTGACCGCCAGGAGGCTGGTTGTGGCCGGCGGCCCCGGTGCTGTGGTGAGCACGGCGGCCGGCCCGCTCTTCGGCCGGGGTGGCGGCGGGCCGGCGGCGGCGTCACCGGCGGGAGCGCGGCCGGAGGGCGGCCGGAGGACGGGAATTCCCCGCTTGCGGAGGCGTTGCGGCGCCGCGGGAGAGGCCCGCCTCCGCTCATCGTCCGGGACGGACGCCGTGTTCAGGGGGCGCCGGTGTCCGCGGTCCGCGGTCAGTGCCGGGTTTGGGCGAGGAAGGCGCGGTACCAGGCGAGGGTGTCGTCCAGGGTGGCCTCGAGGGCGGTCGGCCTGATGCCGAAGGTCTCCTGGATCGCGGTGGAGTCCATCACCTGCGGTTCGGTGTGCTGGTAGAACAGCTCGGCGTAGGAGTCTATGAAGACCTCGTCGAACGGCCCGAAGGGGCGCGGCTCGCTCATGATGGTGATCTTCAGGGGCTGTCCGGTCTTCCGTTCGATGTGCTGGAAGATCTCGCGGGTGGTCCGGGCGGGGCCGGTGGGCAGGTGCCAGACGCGGCCGTCGCCGTCGGGGTGTTCGCCCAGGGTGGCCAGGCCGGCGGCGACATCGCGGATGTCGGTGTAGCTGTGGGGCAGGTCGATGTCGCCCAGGCCCAGCACCTCGCCTCCGGTCAGGGCGCCGGGGAAGACGGCGCCGCCCAGGGTGGAGTTGAGCACGCCGGGGCCGACGAAGTCCGCCGAGCGGCCGAGCACGACACGGGCCCGGCCGTCGCGGTGCGCGGCCAGGTACTTCTCGTCGAGGGCGGCCCGCATCCTGCCCTTGGCGCCGGTCGCGTTCCACGGGGTGTCCTCGGTCATGACCCGGCCCTGTGTCTCGCCGTAGGGGTAGAGGGTGTCGAGGACGACGAGGCGCGCCCCGGTGGCCTCCACCGCACCGAGGATCGCGTCCTGGATGCCGGGCATGACCTCGACCTGCAGGTGATAGGCGACATTCACGCAGTGGTGGACCACACCGGCGCCCTCGATCGCCGTCAGCGCTCCCTCGACGGTGCTCACATCGCCCCTGCGGCGCTCGACTCCGTCGACGGGCGCACCGGTGCCCGAGCGGTCGACGAGACGGACCCGGTGGCCCCGGCGGGCGAGTTCGGCGGCGACGGCGGTGCCCGCGGGGCCCGCCCCCAGGACGACGTGGAGATCAGCGGCGTTCATGAGGATGTCCTCCAGCTCTTCGTACGGGCCGTCATCCGCGAGAGGCAGCCCATGCGTTACGATGAATCACGTCTGTTAGACACTATAACTCTCTTGGGTGTCACACAGGCAAGACCCACCAAAGGCTCCCCACCCGGGACACCGCACAGCAGCAGGAGGAACGCCATGGCCGCCGCGGCAACCAGCCCCCGGGCCCGCTACCGCGAACAGACCCGCACCCAGATCAAGGAGACCGCCCTCGCCCAACTGGCCAAAGGCGGACCCTCCGCCGTGGCCCTCACACGCATCGCCAAAGAGATCGGACTGTCCGGCCCCGCCCTGTACCGGTACTTCGCCAACCGCGACGACCTCCTCCACGCCCTGGTCCGCGACGCCTACGACGACATCGCCACCACGATCCACCACGCGGCCACCGACCTGCCCGACAGCCCCACCACCGCCCTGCACCGCCTGACCGACGCCTACCTCGACTGGGCCACCACCGAACCCCACCGCTACCTGCTGATCCAGGGCAACCCCATCCCCGGCTACGCCGCCCCACCCGACACGATCCGCCGCGCCCGCGCCGCCATGGGCCCCTTCGTGAAAATCTTCGCCAACGGCCGCCCCACCACCGCCGTCCAGCCGGTCGTCGACGAAATGACCACCTGGCTGCACCAGGACGAAACGGCCGCCGACTGGCTGCACGAGTACACCGGCCTCACCCCCGACGCCCCGAACGCAGGCTGCGCCCTCGCCGGCCCCGTGCTCGCCTGGTCCCACCTGCACGGCACCGCCCACCTGGAAGTGTCCGGCCAGTACACGGGCATGGGACACCACGCCCGAACACTCCTGAGAGCCCAGATGACCATGCTGGCCACCGCCTTTCACCTCTCCTGACCCACCTCCGCCCCCAGAACCGGTCGTACTCAGACCACCAGGCCCCGGGCCCGGCCGCGTGCAGTGGCGGGCCTCGGCCGCCCCGGGAGAGGGAGGCCGAGGCCCCGTGGAGGCTCGGGAGCCGGTCAGGCGCCCGGGTGGCGCCAGGTGTCGAGGACGGCCTGGACCGCGCTGGAGACCTGGGCCTGCTGGGTGCGGTCGGCCCACAGGTGCGCGTCGTGCTCGGTGAGCGTGACCGTCTCCCCTGTGACGGTGGCGGTGAAGTTGAACTGGCGGGTGGCGCGTCCGCTGCCGGAGCGGTAGTCGAAGTGCCCGAGGTAGCCGCCGACGGCCGTGACCGTCAGCCCGGTCTCCTCTGCAACCTCCCGGTGCAGGGCCTCGACGAGGGTCTCCCCGTCGTCGACGCCGCCGGAGGGCAGCTCCCACAGGCCGCCGAGATAGTCGTCGGCCGGGCGGTGCAGCAGCAGGACCTTGCCGTCGTTGTCGGCGATGACGGCGCCGACGACGGTCTTGGCAATGCCGTCGCGTTCTGCGGCGCGGGCGAGGTCGTCGAGGAAAGCAGAGTCGAGGGGAGACGGGCTCACAGGAGGTCCTTCGCGCGGGTGGCAACTTTGGTGATGGCTGCGGTGTAGGCGTCAGCGAGGTGGATATCCTCCTCGCGGTGCCATACCGGCAGCTTGAAGGTGGTGGCGTGCACGTGCTCGGCCATCGGGAAGTCGTCGTCGGCGGGCCCTGGTTGGTCAGCGTAGCCAGGCAGCAGGGCTCCGGGGGCCTGGAACAGCGGATGATCACTCAGAGGGCAGGTGGAGCCTGGCCGGTCCGTCTCGGTGGCGCCTTCGGCGTGGACGGCGTCGAGGAACCGCTCCAGAGGCAGCCCTCCGAGTTCGGCCGGCTCGTATCGCAGCGGTAGCGCGTACCCGGCGGCCGGGTGGAGACCGGCACGTGCGGCACCCGGATGCCCGGCACACCGTCCATGGCCGCGCACATACGCGCCGCCATGGACCCGCCCGGTGAGATAGCCGTCCAGGCGGGGCAGCTGGGCGCGGGCGAGGGCGGCGGCGAGCGGGTGCATCCGCAGTTTCAGCCCCATGCCCGTGACCGCGAAGCGCGCCAGCGGGTAGCTTGAGGGGATCTCACGACGGCACCGCTTGTTGTACTGGCCGTGCAGCAGCACCCGGTAGTACAGCTCGCTGTCGTCGGTGGCCACGAACCCGCCCTCGCCGGCCGAGAGCGGCTTGGGCCCGCTGAGGCTGAACGCCGCGGCGGTGCCGAAAGTGCCGGTGCGCCGGCCGTTGAAGGTGACGCCGTGCGCGTGGGAGCCGTCCTCCAGCAGCATCAGACCGTGTCCGTCCGCGAAGGACACGAGCGTGTCCATGTCCTCCGGCAGCCCCCACAGATAGACGGCCACCACCGCCTTCGTGCGGGCGGTGACGCGCCGGGCGTCGTCGTCGAGATCGAGCCGGCCGCGGTCGTCGACGTCGGCGAGGACCGGGTGGGCACCGAGGTGGAAGAGCGGGGTCGCGGTGGCGTGGAAAGTGAGTACCGGGACGATGACCTGGTCGCCGGGGCCGACGCCGGCGGCCGCGTACATCGAGTGCAACGCGGCCGTCCCGGTGCAGGTGGTCACCACGTACCGCACGCCGAGGCAGGAGGTGAGGGAGTCCTCCAGGTCGGCGATGACGCCGGACCGAGACGGCCGCCTCCAACTGGCGGGCGACGGCCTCGCGGTCCGGCTCGGCGATGGGCGGCCAGGTGAAGTGCAGGCCCGGGGCGGTGACGGCGGGCTGGCCGCCGAGCAGGGCGAGCGGGGAGCCGTTCATGCGAGGAACTCCTTCGGATCGGTGGGGCGGGCGGTGGCCTTGGAGGCGTAGGCGGCGGCGAGGAACGCGGCGTGCGGCAGGTGGGCCGGAGGAGTTGGGGCGGGTGCCGTCCAGGACGCGGCAGAAGTGGTCGGGCAGTGTGGCGGCCGCGCACGGCCAGGCCGGCTCGCGCACCAACGACTCGACCACCTGCCCGTCAGGATCGAGGCGGCGTACGGTCCCGCGCTCGACGACCACAGTTCCGTAGGGGCCGGTGACCGCCAGGCGCTCGCTCTTCGGCCCGGCCGAGCGGGAAACCAACAGCGAGCCATAGAGGCCAGTGTCGTAGGCGAGGTGGACCAGGGCGGTGTCCTCGGCGTCGTAGTCCGCGCCGGGCGCGGCGGCGGCCGAGGTGTCCGCGAGGACGCGGTCAGGCAGACCGAGGTACCAGATCAGCAGGTCGATGAGGTGATATCCCATGTCCGCCAGGCACCCGCCGCCCGCGAGGTACGGGCCGGTGACGAACGGCTTCTCCTTGAGCACGTGTACCCCTGCCCCGGCGCACGCCTCGATGACCTACCGGCCTGCGTGGTGCGGCACCGCGGCGATGACGAAGTCCGGCCGCACCTCCTGAAGCAAGTCCTTCAGATCGGTGAAGCCGGGCACCTGCCACCGCTCCGCCTGCGCGGCCGTCTGGCCCGGATCCACGTCGCAGACCGCGGCGAGCTCAGCGAGCCGGCACTCTGCCAAGCCAGGGAGATGGCCCTTCCGGGCCTGGCCGCCGAGCCCCACCACCGCGGCCCTCTTGATCGCGTTCATCGCTCACACCTCTTCCAAGGCCAGGCGGTGGCCCGCCGTCTGCGAGCCACCTGCCCTTCGAGGACACCGCGGCCGACACGGCGGCGGGAGGGACGCTGTCGCGGCCCGCAAAGCGGTTTGCGTACGGTGCAAAGCCTCTGTCCACGACCCGGCCGCGTCGTTACGGTGAGGGGCGGCGCGCCTCTCGGCTACGAGCGGGGATGGGTATGGACGCGGTCGGCAGGGCGCGGGCGATGCCTGCGGCACAGATGAGTCCCGGCGAGCTGGTCCGCCGCACACGCAAGGAACAGGGGCTGACACTGGCCCAGCTCGGGGACCTGGCCGGCTACTCCGCCGCCCAGGTCTCCCGGTACGAGCGCGGCGTCTCGCTGCTGACCGACGTCACCGTACTGCGGGGCTTTGCCGCGCCCTCGGCATCGCGCCCCAGGCGCTTGGTCTGGCTCCTCAGCCAGACGTTCGACACGGCCGCGCCATCCGGCCAACCACTGCGTATCCCCGCCTTCCCGCCTCTACCGTGGGGGATACCGCACGTTGGAAGGACGGTGAGGATCCGGTGCGGCGACGGCAGTTGCCGGCGAACCTCGCGGTCACGGCCGCCACCGCGGCAGGCGCCCCCATCCTGGCCGACGGCAGGCCACCGGCGAACGACGCCGCGTTGGGCGGGGTGCTCGTCGCCTGGCTGCGGGACGCGATGCTCGGCCTGCACCACGACATCACCATCCCGTCGGGGAGCGCGCTGAACACCGATCTCTCCCGCGCGCTCACCGACTTCCACACCTGCCGCTACGGCAGCCTCGCCCTCCGCCTGCCCAGGCTCATCCACGCCGGCCACGCACGTACGGCGATGGCTGCGCGGCTGGCACGGAGCTACCTGCTGGCCACCCGCATGCTCATCAAGCTCGACGAGCAGCAGCTCGACTGGATGGCCGCCGACCGCGCGCACCAGAGTGCCGAAACCACAGGCGACGCCTTGCTCATCGCCGAGGCCGCCCGCCAGCTCGCGGTACTCGCCCGCAAGGCGAACTGGCACGAGCAGGCGATGTCCATCGCCCTGACCGCCGCCGACCACTCTGGCCTGCGTGCAGGAGGGCCGGACCACGCCGCTGAACGGGGTCTGCTGATCCAGTCCGCCGCCTACACGGCGGCCAAGGCCGGTGACGCGGCCGGTATGCGGGAGCTGACCGACGAAGCCGCCGCCATCGCCAAAGAACTCGGCGGCACCACCCGGCTGCGCGACCACGGCGGCTGCTTCAGCCCCACCACCGTCCGACTCCACTTGATCTCCGCGGAGAACTCAGCTGGCGACCCATCCACCGCGCTCGCGGCAGCCCGGGCCGTCACCCCGCAGAGCCTGCCCAGCGTCGAGCGCCGAGCCCGGTACTACACCGGCATCGCCGTCGCGTACGGACGGTGGGGCTGCCGCGACGACTGCGTCCGCGCCCTCCTGGCCGCCGAACACCACGCACCCGAGGAAACCCACGCCCGCCCCACAGCCAAATCCCTCATCTCGGGCCTGCTGATCTCCGGACGCATCACCACCGAACTCCGCAGACTCGCCGCCCGCGTTGGCGTCCTGACATGACCCCGTGCGACCGGGCCGGAGGCTGTGGCAGGCCCGCCCCGGTTCCTTCTCGGCCTTCACCAACGTCGGCTTCAGGAGCCTGGAAGACCGGCCCTGGCGGAAAGTGGTCTCAGAGGCCCGCGAGGATAGCGTACGGTGGGGTCTACCGACGCGGGGTGGAGCAGCTCGGTAGCTCGCTGGGCTCATAACCCAGAGGTCGCAGGTTCAAATCCTGTCCCCGCTACTGCTTCGGCAGGGCCCGGATCCGTACGGATCCGGGCCCTTTCGCTCTGCTGGCCGTCCCTACCGACGGCGCTGGCCAATGGCGGTTGCCGGTCCAGGGAGTGCCGAGCGTGTCCGACCACGTGGGGCGGCTGCTCCGTCAGCGTGGCAGCGACTTGTATGCGGCTTGGAGGAGCTTCTGGCCGCGTGGGTCGGTGAGGCCGAGGTTGGTCATCTGGTTCATCACATAGGCGATGGTCATGCGCGCGTCGAGGTCGTTGACGATCAGTGATCCGCCTCTTCCGCCCCAGTAACAGGTCTGAGGGTTGGTCGTGCTGACCGGTGCGTCGTCGGCGTTCAGGGCGTAGCCCATGCCGAAGCGTAGGGGGATGCCGAGCACGAGGTCGGTGCCGTGGGACTGTTCGTCGAATACCGCACGACAGGTTGCTTCGGAGAGAAGGCGTGACGTGGGTGTCTGGCCTCCAAAGGCGAGGACCGATTGGAGAGCGGCCACGGATCGTGCATTTCCGTAGCCGGCTGCCGCAGGGATTTCGGCGCGGCGCCACTGGGTGCTCCAGGTGTCCTGGACGGTCACGTAGGCGCCGACCGGGATGGCCACATGAGGGTTGGCTGCGGGCGCGGGGCCGGTTGCGGGGATGCCGTCGGAGACTCGGTGATCGTGTTCGGCCGCGAGACCGATGTGGAAATCAACGTTCAGCGGGCCGGCGATCTGGTCGGCGAAGAAAGCACCGATCGACTGCCGGCAGACGCGGCGGACGACCTCGCCGAGCAGAAAGCCATGGGTGAACCGATGGTAACCAGACTCCGTGCCGGGTTCCCACCGGGGCGACTGGCGGGCCAGCAGCGTGGTGGCCTTCTCCCAATCGCACAGATCATCGAGGGCCATGGGCTGATCCCAATCGGGGAGACCAGCGGTGTGGCCGAGCAAGTGCCGGATCTCCACGCGGTCTTTCCCTGCGATGCCGAACTCCGGCCAGTATTTCGCGACCGGTGCGGACAGGTCGAGCTCGCCGCGATCAGCGAGGACGAGAGCACACACCGCAGTCATCGTCTTCGTGATGGACCACACGTTGGCGATGGTGTCGCGTTGCCACGGTTGCGTACATTCCTGGTCGGCGTAACCTCCCCACAGGTCGACCACAGGCTCGCCGTCGACGTAGATCGCCACCGAGGCACCGACGTCCGCCCCGCTGCGCAGCGAGTCGGCGAACACTTCCCGTACTGCGCTGAACTGGTCGCTGCAGTTGCCTTGAATTTCCATGTCGAACAGGGAACTCGATCTCCAGCGCTTCGTCACCAGGCAACCAAGGCAGATGGCGACTTTCCACCGCTGCGCGGCTGGCCAACGGCTGATGGCAGCCTTCGCCGTATCACCTTGCGTCGCGCTTATTGGTCCATCGCATGCCGAGTGCGTCCAGGTCCGCGCGGCGTTGTTCGGTGAGTTTGTCGGCGCGTTTGCGGATGTTGTCGAGGACCATGCCGAGTTTCACCGCGTGGGGTTCCTCAGCGCTGGCCTGCCGTCCGGTCGGCTCCAGGTGTTCGACGTGTTTCCTGGGGACGTTCAAATGTCCTTCGCGGGCGTGGTACTGGCGTGCCGCGGCGAGGTTGAGGGCCCATTTGTCTTCCTGTGTGCGTTTCACGGGCCGTTCGTGTTTCTCGGCCGGGGTGAGGCCGAGGACGTTTTCGAGCATCCACTGCTGGACGGGCATGAGCGTGTCCCAGCCGAGACGGCATGCCAGGGCCCAGCGTCCGAGGTCTTCGCCTTGCACGATCACCTCGCCCGCGACCGTCGGCACTGCCCCACCGCCTTCGACGTGGGCCTGTGCGAGGCGGAAGCAGCGCTGCCACCCGGTATCCCATACCGGGCACCAGCCAGGGTCGATCTCCTCCAACGCCTCCCGCCGTGCCCCGGTCAGGGCTTTCGCCCCGGCCGGGACGGGCAGGCCGGCCTCGCGGCGTTCGGCGATGGCGTCCGCGAGCCGAGCCGCGGTGCGTATGTTTTTGGCCCAGGTCCCCACCGGATACCCGTCCCAGACGGCGGTGGCCGGCGGCAGGAAGTGCCCGTGGATGGCGGCCCAGGCGCGGGCCGCGGTGAGTCCTTCCTCGAAGGCGACGTCCTGGTGGGACCAGACCATCCCCAGCCGGTCCAGCTCTGCGACGCGGGCCGGGGCCAGGCGTCCGGCCTTGTTGAAGCGCCGCTGATCGGCCAGCCACGTGCCCAGCGGGAACCCCGCGGGCACCCAATCCTGCGGGGTGACGAAGTCGTACGGCACCCGCAGCTGCTCGGCTCCGGTCTCCTTCATGTACCGCATCACGGCCTCGATCCCGCGCCGCCAGAAGGTGTTCTCCGGCTCGATCACCCGCAGTTTCACGAACCGGGCCAGCAGCGCCGGGTCCCGCGACACGGAGAACTTCAGCAGCTCCCGCGCGGGCACACTCGGCCCTTGTTCCCCCTCCGGCCGCTCCTGGCTGCCATCACCAGCCCCGGCTTCCTCCTCCTCGGGCTCGTAACTGCCGCTGCGCACACGAGGGTCGGCGAGGGCTTCGATGGTGTCGGTGTCGTGCGCGCGGAGCGCTGCGAGGATCTTCGCCAGGGTGCCGTAGGCCGGAGAGGTCAGCATTTCGTCCGGGCTTTCACCCGGCGCGAGGAATATGGGAACGATTAGCGAAGCGATCTTTCCTTCACCGGGTTTCATCCGGAGCGCGCGGCCGACCATCTGCACGATATCGACCATCGACCCTCGCGCATCACAGAATGCAACGGAATCACAATTCGCCGTATCAACGCCTTCGCCCAGTACCCTCACGGAACTCAGCACGCGCAGAGCGGCTGGCCGCAGCCCCTCCTCGTCCTCGGTGACATCGGACGCGAACTCGTCCAGCACCGCCCGTCGATGACCGGGGGCGTGCTCACCGCACAGCCAGCTGGCCCATACCCGCTCCTGCGCCGGGAACCGGCGCGGATCGTCCTGCCAGAGCCGGCCTGCGACGTCGACGACGCCGGCGGCCATGGCCTCGGCCTCGGTCACCTTGCTGTGAAAGGTCAGGATCTTCCGCAGCCGCTCCTGCGCGGCAGCGGCCAGGATGCCGGTCTGCAATGCCGCGAGCCGCGCCCCGCGTACCTCGTCCGAGCCGGCGCCGGCGGCATGCTCGTGCGCTTCGTGGAGTTCGGGGTCGGTGATGTCAGCGCACACGACTTGGTAGGGCGCGACCAGGCCGCGGCTGATGGCGTCGGACAGGGTGAGCTTGAACGCCACCGGGCCGAACACAGGGGAGTCCGGGTCCATGCTCGCGATCAGCCGCGGCTCCTCTCGCCCGTCACCGCGGGTGCCCTCGGCCGCTTCCCAGATTCTGGCGGTGGCGGTCATATAGAGGCGTCGGGCCGCCGGGATCTTCTCCTGGTCGTGCACGGCGGCCCACGGCTTGCCTGCGTCCCCGCTGGTGCGGTGTGCCTCGTCGATGACCATCAGGTCCCACACGGCCAGGCCCTGGGTGTGGGCGCGTTGGAGGATGCCGAGGCCGACGGCGGCGTAGGTGGCGAACACCGTCACCCGCTCCAGCCCCTGCACCCAGGCCACGAGTTCGGCCGGGGCCGTCGTGCAGGGAACGCCACCGGAGTCACCGGCGCGCAATGAGCAAACCCCGATCATCGCCCCCGTACGGCCATCCTCCCGCCAGGCAGCCGCGGTCTGCGTCAGAAGATCCAGAGTCGGCACCACAACCAGCACCTGCTGCGCCCCCAGTTTCCGGGCGGCCTCGGCGGCGATCAGTGTCTTGCCCGAGCCGGTCGCGGCGATGACCTGGGTCCGCAATCCCTCGGCCGGCATGTGCCCGCCGGCGGGGGTCTGCAGAGAGCGGAGGACGGCGTCGACCGCTTCCACCTGATGCGGGAACAGTTCTTTCCTCGACATTCCTTTTCCCTTCACCGTTCGCGCCTGACGCCTTTTCGGTTCCACTGGAATTCAGTTATGACAGAAACCACGAGAGTTGAATAAGCTGGGGTTTTCCGCTATTCAAGAACGGGATTCCGGTCGAGTCGGGATGCCCCGCCCGGTCGCGCCGAAGCCGTGACGGGTAGCGCTGTTCTCTCCATAGCATAGCGGGCCAGACAGAATGACGCACACCGCCCTTCTGAAGCCTCCCGGTCCGCCCATCCCCTCCACCCAAGGACCGCCATGACAGGGGTCGCTTACCACCTCACCTGACCCCGTCCTAACTAGACAATGAAACAAACGTTCTGACGCATCGTCACTCAGCGTCGCCCACGCGCTGGTCCTGCTAGCCCAGGAACGCGCGGAGCGCGTTCCTTCAGGCCGGATCGCGGAGCGATCCGAGCCCGAGGCCAACGGAGTTGGCCCCCTGGGCCACGGAGTGGACCGGATCTCCGGGACGGAGTCCCGGAGCACCCCACGGAGTGGGGTGCTGTTCCCGCCGCGTAGCGGCGGCGCGTCGTGTCTGCGGAGCAGACCGCG
>NZ_JBIAUP010000024.1:0-50566 GCF_042892945.1 Streptomyces sp. NPDC001678
GGGGGTGTGGGGGGGGGTGGGTGGGGGGGGGGGGCGGCGGTTTTGTGGGGGGGGGGGGGGGGGGGTGGGGGGGGGGGGGGGGGGGGGGGGGGCGGGGGGGGGGGGGGGGGGGGGGGGTGGGGGGGGGGGGGGGGGGGGGGGGCCCCCCCCGGCCCCCCCCCGCCCGGTGTTCCCTGGGTGGGTCAGTCGCCCTTTTCCCGCTCTTCCGGTGCCGGCCCGGCGCCCGGTTCCGGCCCGGCCTCGGGTGCCGGCTCGATCCTCTTGCCGCCGATCACATCGGGGCCCGGGGCCCGTTCCAGTTCGTGGCTGAGCTGGTCCAGCTCGCTGCCGCCCGCCATCTGCCGGGTGAGCTCGTCGAGGGCGATCTCCGACTTCAGGTGGCTGCCGGCCATGGCTCCTCGCTTGAGGAGGATGAAGCGGTCGCCGACCAGATAGGCGTGGTGGGGGTTGTGCGTGATCAAGACCACGCCGAGGCCGGCGTCCCGCGCGGCCGCGACGTACTTGAGGACGACGCCGGACTGCTTGACGCCGAGCGCCGCGGTGGGCTCGTCGAGGACGAGGACCTTCGCGCCGAAGTACACGGCGCGGGCGATGGCCACGCACTGGCGCTCGCCGCCGGAGAGGGTGCCGATCGGCTGGTCGACGTCACGCAGGTCGATGCCCATGCGGAGCAGCTCCGCGCGGGTGGTCTCGCGCATGGTGGCGACGTCGAGGCGCTTGAAGGGCCCGCTGCCCTTGGTGGGCTCGGAGCCGAGGAAGAAGTTGCGCCAGACGGGCATCAGGGGGACGACGGCGAGGTCCTGGTAGACCGTGGCGATGCCGCGGTCGAGGGCCTCGCGGGGGGAGCCGAGCCGGGTCTCCTCCTCGTCGATCTCGAAGGTGCCGGTGTCGTGCTGGTGGAGCCCGGCGATGATCTTGATGAGGGTCGACTTGCCGGCGCCGTTGTCACCGAGGACGCAGGTGATCTCGCCGGGGTGGACTTCCAGGGAGACGCCCTCGAGCGCGCGGATGTTGCCGTAGAACTTGCTCACGTCCGTGAGCCTGACGAGTGCGGTCACTTGCTCGCCTCCGCGCGCTTGCGGACCCATGCGTTGAGCAGGGTCGCGAGGAGCAGCATCGCGCCGAGGAAGAACTTGAACCAGTCCGGGTTCCACTGCGCGTACACGATGCCCTTGCTGGTCATGCCGAAGATGAAGGCGCCGACCGCCGAGCCGAAGGCGGAGCCGTAGCCGCCGGTCATCAGGCAGCCGCCGATGACGGCCGCGATGATGTAGAGGAACTCGTTGCCGACGCCCTCGCCGGACTGCACCACGTCGTAGGACATCAGGAGGTGCTGGCCGGAGATCCAGGCGCAAAAGGCGACGGCCATATAGAGGCCGATCTTGGTCTTGTTGACGGGGACGCCGACGGCGCGGGCGGCGTCGGAGCCGCCGCCGACGGCGAAGATCCAGTTGCCGACGCGGGTGCGCAGCAGGATCCAGGTGGCCAGGGCGACGAGGCCGAACCACCAGAGGATCGTCACCTGGAGGTCGACGCCGCCGAGGGTGAGGTGGGAGGCGAAGACGGCGTGGGCGGAGCCGAAGCCTTCCATGTCACCGATGGTCTTGGTGGAGACCGTGCCGCTGATGAGCTTGGTGAAGCCCAGGTTGAGGCCGGTGAGCATCAGGAACGTGCCGAGCGTGATGATGAAGCTCGGCAGTTTGGTGCGGGTGAGCATGAAGCCGTTGAAGAAGCCGATGGCCAGGGTGGTCAGCAGGGAGACCCCGACGCCGACCCAGACGTTCGCCGTCATCTGGTAGCTGAACATCGACGAGACCAGGGCGGAGGTCGTGACCATCACACCGGTCGACAGGTCGAACTCGCCGCCGATCATCAGCAGGGCGACGGGGACGGCCATGATGCCGATCGTGGAGGACGCGTACAGCACGGTGGAGAGGCTGGAGGCGCGCAGGAAGCTGTCGGCGACGAACGAGAAGAAGAGGAAGACCGCGGCCGCGCCCACGACCGCGCCGAGCTCGGGGCGGCCGAGCATCCGGCGGAGTATGCCGCGGTGGAGGAGGCGCTCGTCGGCCCGTGCGGTTGCCGCTGTACTCATCGGGTGCCCCGCTTCGTGTACTCGGCCAGGGTCTTCGCGTCGTCCTTGGTGACGATCTGCGGGCCGGTGAGCACCGGCCGGCCGCCGCCGAGCATGTCGCGGTTGTACTTGTAGAGCCAGAGCAGGTCGACGGCCTCGTAGCCCTGGAGGTAGGGGTCCTGGTCGACGGCGAAGCCGAGGGAGCCGCCCTGGAGGGCCTCGGCGACCTTGGCGTTGAGGTCGAAAGTGTCGACCTCGGCCTTGCTGCCGGCCTGCTGGGCGGCCTTGACGGCGGTGGGGGCGAAGGGGGCGCCGAGGGTGACCACGGCGTCGATGTCCTTGTCGGACTGGAGCTTCGCCTCGATGGAGGACTGCACGCCGGGCATGTTGGTGCCTTCGACGTAGAGGTTCTGCACCTCGCCCTTGAATGCCTTCTTCACGCCTTCGCAGCGCTGCTCGTGGCCGACGTTGCCCTGCTCGTGGAGGACACAGACGGCCTTCTTCCTACCCCGCTGGTTGAGCTGCTCGCCGACGGCCTCGCCGGCGATGACCTCGTCCTGGCCGATGTGGGTGAGCGCGCCGAACTCCTTGGACTTGTCGGAGCCCGAGTTCACGGTGATCACCGGGATGCCGGCCTTCACCGCCTTGGCCACGACGTCCTTCATGGCGTCGGGCTTGGCGAGGGTGACGATCAGGCCGTCGACCTTCTGGTCGATCATGGCCTGGACGTCCTGGGCCTGCTTGTTGCCCTCGACGTCGTGGGCGTAGAGGAATTTGATGTTGTCCTTGGCCGCCGCCTGCTTGGCACCGTTCTGCACGATGTCCCAGAAGGTGTCGCCATCGCCCGAGTGGGTGACCATCGCGAAGGTCCACCGGGGGGTGTCGACCGCGGCACGCCCCTGGGCGGCCTTGGCGGCCCGCTCCTCGGCACGCTTGCCGCCCGTGCTGCTGCACCCCGCGAGTGTGGCGCCGAGCACCGCTGCCAGCACGGCGCTCACCGCACGTACGCCTGTCCGAACCCTTGCCACGAGGACTTGCCCTTCTCACTGTCTGTCACGGTGCGGCCGGACCCCTATCCCACGGGCCCAACCGCCCAAGTATCC
This sequence comes from Streptomyces sp. NPDC001678, assembly GCF_042892945.1. Lineage (NCBI taxonomy): Bacteria > Bacillati > Actinomycetota > Actinomycetes > Kitasatosporales > Streptomycetaceae > Streptomyces > Streptomyces sp. NPDC001678. Next base: position 3,178 of record NZ_JBIAUP010000024.1, read on the forward strand.
GTCACCATCCGTCACCGCTGTCGGCGGGGGCGCCGGGGCTGCTCTTTGTGGGTGGAGTTCTAGTGGCGTAAGCCACACCCCGTCAAGGCTTTGTCAGAACATTCTTACGACAGGACAGGTCGGAGGACCGTTACGACCGCGCCAGGAGCTGGAAGTCGAACGCGTAGCGCGACGCCCGGTAGAGATGGGAGGCGAACTCGACCGCGCGGCCGGTGTCGTCGAAGGTCGTCCGCTCCATCGTCAGCAGCGGCGCCCCCTCCGGCTCGGCCAGCAGCCCGCCCTCGGCGGGGGTGGCGGCGCGGGCCCCGATCGTCTGCCGGGCGCTGTGGAGGGTGATCCCGGCCATCCGCATCAGCCGGTAGAGGCCGGTGCGCTCCAGCGCCTCGTCGTCGAGGTCGAGCAGCCCGACGGGCAGGTGGTTGCGCAGGACGGCCATGGGCTCGCCGTGCGCCAGGCGCAACCGCTCCACCAGGACGACGTCGGCGCCCTCGGCGATGCCGAGGGCGGCGGCGACACGGGCGGTGGCGGGCTCGACGGTGCGGCGCAGCACCCGGGTGGCGGGCTTCTGGCCGGCCTCCTCCAGGTCGTCGTAGAGGCTGCTGAGCTCCAGGGGGCGCTTGACCTGACTGTGGACGACCTGGGTGCCCACGCCCCGGCGGCGGACGAGCAGGCCCTTGTCGACGAGCGACTGGATGGCCTGGCGGACGGTGGGCCGGGACAGGCCCAGCCGTCCCGCGAGCTCGATCTCGTTGCCGAGCAGGCTGCCGGGGGCGAGCTCGCCCCGCTCGATGGCGGCCTCCAGCTGCTGGGAGAGCTGGAAGTAGAGCGGGACCGGGCTGCCGCGGTCGAGGGTGAACTGGAGGGGTTGGTGCGTGGCCACGGGGGGAGCGTAGTCGTGTGGCCTGATGACCGGTAGTCCGGAGGTCTTTATGTCCGGACATCCGGACCACCCGACCTCCGGGCGGTGCATCGAGGTCACCTGCGCGCCGGTGGGGGCTTGTCGCGCCCACGCGGCGGCAGCCGCATATCGACACTGCCCCGCGCCCCTTCGGGCGCAGCCCCCTTCAGAAGCGCACCGGCAAGTGGTGCGGGCCCCTCATCAGGAGGCCCTCGCGCCAGGTGAGGGCGTCGGGGTGGCTGTCGAGGGCGAGGTCGGGGCAGCGCTCCAGCAGCGAGCGGATGGCGATCCTCGCCTCCAGCCGGGCCAGGGGCGCGCCGAGGCAGTAGTGGATGCCGTGGCCGAACGCGACGTGGCCGCGGGCGTCGCGGTGGATGTCGAAGCGGCCGGCTTCCTCGAAGCGGGCCGGGTCGCGGTCGGCGTCGGACAGGGCGGCGAGGACGAGTTCGCCGCCGCCGGGGATGACGGTGCCGCCGATGTCCAGGGGCTCGGTGGTGAAGCGGAAGGTGGAGGTCTCGACGGGGCCGTCGTAGCGCAGCATCTCCTCGACGGCGCCGTCGAGGAGCCCGAAGTCGGCGCGGAGGTCGGCGAGCTGGCCGGGGTGGCGCAGCAGGGCGAGGACGCCGTTCGATATGAGGTTCACGGTGGTCTCGTGGCCCGCGACCAGCAGGATCCAGGCCATGCCGAGGAGCTCCTCGGACGAGAGCCGGTCACCGTCCTCGTCGGTGGTGCGGATCAGGTCGCTGAGCAGGTCGTCGCCGGGCTTCTCCCGTTTGGCGGCGACGAGGTCCGTCAGATAGACGCCGACCTCCTGGGCGGCCTTGAGCTTCGCCTGGGGCGGCTCGGCGCCGATGGTGGTGTTCGACCAGCGGCGGAAGGCCGCCCGGTCGAGGTCGGGCACGCCGAGCAGCTCGCAGATGACGCTCATGGGCAGCGGGAAGGACAGGGCCTCGACGAGGTCGGCGCGGCGGTCCGGGGCGGCCAGCATGGTGTCGAGGAGTTCGTCGGTGAGCTGCTGGACGCGGGGTGCCATGGCCTCGACGCGGCGCGGCGTGAACTCCTTGGCGACCAGTCTGCGCAGCCGGGTGTGGTTCGGCTGGTCGACGATGAGCATGTGCCGGCCGGCGGCGACGGGCGGCAGGGGCATGTCGGGGGCGGCGTTCACCCAGTCCTTGGAGAGCGTGGGGTCGTTGAGGGCGGCGCGCACCTCGTCGTAGCCGACGACGAGCCAGCAGACCGCCCCCTCCGGCATCCGTACCCGGTGGACGGGGCCCCGCTCGCGCAGGGCGGCGTAGACGCGGTAGGGGTCCCGGGCCAGCTCCGCGCCCATCGCCGCCAGATCGATCGTCCCGTCCCGTTCTTCGGCCACTGCGCCGCCCCCCGTACGTCGGAATGTTGTTCGACGCATTCACCCTACGCGCGGGTAGGGGCGGCCGCCATGGCCCGTGAGGAGAAGTCCGGCACACCGTCAAGCGGTGGCCGTACAACGGCGATTGACCCCCGGGACCCTACGGCCACTCGTGACGGTGCGTCACCAGTGGCGGCCCTCGGGGATCTCCGTCAGGTGGGGGTCCGACAGGTGGAGCACCTCGTAGCGCTCGGCGCGCTCGTCCTCGCCCGGGGGAACGGAGTGCTCCCACAGCGTGAAGCGCAGCAGCTGCCAGTGGCGGGGGTCGAAGGCCAGCGCGGTGGTGTGCGCCCCGGGCCGCGCGGCGAGCCCGTCCAGCTCGTCGAGCGCGTCCGCCACGACGGTCTCGGGGTCGGCCCCGGCGGGCATCGGGGTGAGCAGCCGGGAGGCCGCGCGCGGCACGGCGGACCGGGCCGGGCCCGCGTGGCAGGCGAGGCCGGTCCAGTGGTGGACGGCCGGGCGGCCGAAGGAGGCGACGATGCCCTGGAATCCCCCGCCGCCGACCAGGAACTCGCTCATCGCGCCGACGCCGTCCCACAGATAGAAGGGGGCGTACTGGTTGACCGGCGAGCCGTCGACTCCGCGTTCCCGGACGACATAGGCCTTCAGGCCCAGCCCGGCGCGGTCGTCGAGGACGTGGGCCCGGGCCCCCACCCGCTCCCGGATGGTGTTCATGTCGTAGTCGGCGGGGAGGGTGATCTCGTACTGCATCGCGTACATGGCGTCTTTTCTCCTGCGTCGGGTCAGTGCCGGGTGGTGTGCGCGGCGAGCAGCCCCAGGACTCCGTCGACGGCCCGCCGGAACGGCTCCTCGGATCCGGCGGCGCGGGCGAGGACGTAGCCGCCCTGGAGCACGGCCACCACGGTCGAGGCCGTGTCGGCGGGGTCGAGCGCGGCGTCGAGCTCGCCGCGGTCCCGGCCCTCGGCCAGTACGTCCGCGATCCGGGCCCGCAGCCAGGCGAAGGTCTCGTCGACCGGCGCGCGCAGTACGGGGTCGGCCATGACGTCGGGGTCCTGGGTGAGCCGGCCGATGGGGCAGCCCTTGAGGACCTCCCGCTCGCGCCGCAGATACGCCGTGACGCGCTCGACGGCCGTGCCGGGCGCGGCGAACCGCTCCTCGGCGGCGGCCCGGAGTTCGTCGGCGGTGCGCCGGATGGCGGCGAGGGCGAGATCCGGCTTGCCGGAGAAGTGGTGGTACATACTGCCCTGCCCGGCGCCCGCGCGCTGCTGGATCGCCTTGGGGCTCGTACCGACGTAGCCGCGCTCCCACAGGAGTTCACGGGTGCTCTCGATGAGGCGTTCCGGGGTGCCCATGGGTCGAGTGTACATACCAGTAGGTACAGCCGGTGCCGGGGAAAGCCCCGCGCCCGGGACGGCGCGGGGCTTTCGGACGCGTGCCGGTGGGAGGGCGCGTCAGCAGGAGAACGTCAGCAGGAGAAGTCGACGAGGTCGAAGGTCCGGTAGTGGTCGGCCGTGTAGTAGTCCTCGTGCGAGCCCTTGCCGGTGATGACCCGGCGGGCGCCGCGGTCCGGGGAGCCCGGGGTGATGACGGTGTACTCGTGGTAGTAGCCGCTCGACTGCTTGGGGAGGACGCCCTCGCGGTTGGAGAAGACGATCCCGTCCCGCGGGTAGGGGAAGGGGCCGCCCTGGTCGATCAGCCGGATGGTGTCGTGGGCCTGGGAGGGCAGCTCCGAGTAGCAGATGTCACCGACGGACTGCACGGCCACCACCGCGGGAGCGGCCGACGGGGCGGCGACGGCGGGGGTGCCGAAGAGGAGGGTGGCGGCGACGGCGGCGAGGGCGCCGAGGCGCACGAGGCGAGGGGGGTTTGTCATGGACATTAGGATGACCGGCCGACCGTATGGCATGTCAACGCCAATCTCCTGATGTTCCCTTGACGTTCATCACGTTGACCGAAGAGATCGTCTGTGTCCACGCCGCCACGCGAGGGGCCCGGAGACGGTCTTTGCCTCAGAGGCAAAAGTTTTGCCCCATGGGTAATGACGGGTCTATACCGGAGCCATGAGCCCGCTGCCCGAACCGCACCTCTCCCCCGTCCCGGGGACCCCGGACGCCCCGGACGAGGGGGTCGTCGAGCTGCCCTCCATGGCCCCGCGGCTGCGCGCGCTGCGCAGACGGAGCGGGCTGACCCTGGAGGCCGCCGCGGCCCGGGTGGGCCTGTCGCCCGCGCATCTGTCCCGGCTGGAGACCGGACGGCGGACGCCGTCCCTCCCCATGCTGCTGGCGCTGGCACGGACCTACGGTACGACCGTATCCGACCTGCTGGGCGAGGTGCCCGCCGAGCTCGACCCGATCGTCCGCGCGGACCGCATGGAGCCGCAGGAGGCGGGCGGCTGGACCTACTGGCGGGCCGGCGGCTCCGGCCGCGCCATGCAGGCGCTGCGGCTGCACGTACCGCCGGGCGGGGGCAGCCAGAACGAGCTGGTGCGCGTGCACCCGGGCGAGGAGTGGCTCTACGTCACCCGCGGACGGCTCCGGCTGACGCTGGGCGACGCCACGCATCTGCTCGACCCCGGTGACGCCGCCCACTTCGACTCCCTCACCCCGCACCGCATCGCCGCCGCGTCGCGCGGCGGGGTGGACCTGCTGTTCCTCCACACACTGCTCCAGAGCGGCGCCGCCGAGCTGTGCCTCGGCGCCACGCCACCGACCCAGAGGGGAATCCGATGAGCGACGACGCGACGGCCGTGAACGACACGACGGGCGTGAAGGAGTTCCGCGAGGAGGACCGGGCCCCGATGGGCATGACGTTCCGGGTCTTCATCTACCTCGTCGCCGTCCACTTCATCGTGGCGTTCTTCTTCCTCCTCTTCTATCTCGGCGGGGCGAAGTAGCCCGGCGCGGCGGTGCGGCCGTGGCTACCCTGGAGCCATGGCCCGAACAGCCCGGGAAGTCCTCGACGAGGCGACGCGCGAGCTGGCACCGGAGGCGGGGGCGAACCGCCTGGTCCCGCTGATCGCGGCGGGCGACGCCCCCGTCACCGCCGTCGCCGCCTTCGCCCTGGAGCAGCACCACGTCATCGCCTCCGACGCCCGCAGTTTTCTGCACCTGGCCGAACGGGCCGCGCTGTTGCGGCAGCCCGCCGTCGCCGCGTTCTTCGACCACCTCGCCCAGGACGAGTCCCGGGCGCTCGCCCGTCTCGGCCCGCTCGCGGCCGCCTGCCGGCTGGACGCGGCGGCCGTGGCGGAGCACGAACCGCGGGCCGGCTGCCAGGCGTATCCGGCGTACGTGGCCTGGCTGGCGCTGGGCGCCGAGCCGGTCGACGTGGTCGTGGCCCTGTGCGCCAACTTCGCGGCGTGGGGCGGCTACTGCGCCACGGTGGGCCACGCCCTGCGCGAGCACTACGGCTTCGACGACGAGGCGTGCGGCTTCTTCGACCTGTTCGCCACGCCCGACCCCGAGGGCGCGGAGCGCGCGCTGGCCGCCGTGGGCACCGGTCTGGTGGACGGCCGGCTCACGGAACGGCTGGCGCACCGCTACGGTCGTCTGCTCCAGGACTATGAACTGATGTTCTGGGCTACGCTCGCGGCATGCTGAACTACCGTTCGGCGCCTGCCGACGAGCTGGCCCGTGTCGACGCGCTCGACAACTCCTTCACCACGGACTCCATCATCGTGGTCACCGCCTCGGACGACGGCTTCCGCCTGCGCACGGTGCGGGTGAGCCCCCCGCTGCGCAAGGTCTACCCGGACGACGAGGACGAGGACGACCGCCCCCGCGAGACCGTCGTCGCCCAGGACGGCGCGGAGCTGTGCGGTGCGATCACCTTCGCGTACGAGGCCTGGAACCGCAGGCTGTTCATCGCCGACGTCCGGGTCGCCCCCGGCCGCCGGGGGCAGGGCATAGGCCGCGGCCTGATGGACCGCGCCCTCGCGCGCGGCCGCGAACAGGGCGCCCGTACCGCGTGGCTGGAGGTGACGAGCGTCAACGCGCCCGCGGTACAGGCGTACCGCCGCATGGGGTTCACGGTGTGCGGACTGGACACCACCCTCTACCGGGGGACGGCCGCGGAGGGCGAGACGGCGCTGTTCATGAGCCGCGCGCTGGCTTAGCCCCGCGCCCGCTCAGCCCCGTAGCGAGTGGAGGCCCTCCTCCGTCAGCGAGCCGTGGACGCGCAGCCGGGCGATGCCCCCGTCGGGGAAGATGTCCACCCGGACGTGGGTGGCGACGGCGGCGCGGTCCAGGACGAACCGGTGCACGGTGTCCGGCTCCAGCCGGGTCCGGGGCAGCAGTTCCCGCCACCCGGTGGTGTGGTCGGCCGGGTCGGCGCCGGTCGTGGCGTCGAGGACGGACAGCGCGGCCCACCCGGCCGCGTTGCCCTTGTAGCAGCCGGTGTCGATCTCGACGGCGCGGAGCGCGGCCTGGCCGGTCAGCCGGTAGCGCACCCAGTCGTGGCCGCGGTCGCGGCGGCGGCGGGTCTCCCAGCCGTCGTCCATCTTGTGGGAGCGGCCCGGGTGGATGGCGTTCGACGGGGACGAGTAGAAGCGGTCGGAGGCGTCCTCGGCGTGCCCGCCGTTCTCCAGCGCGGCGAGGTCGAAGGTGCCCAGCGCCGCGAGCCAGGCGGGGTCGGGGGCGGCCTCGCCGTGGACCCTCAGCCGGGCTATGCCCCCGTCGGGGTACTGACTGAGTCTCAGGTGGGTGAAGCGTTCCCCGCCCCCGACGGCGAAGCCGTTGGCGGCGTGCCCGCCGACGGGGGTGCGGGGGACGAGGACCGTCCATTTCACGTCGTCGGCGAGCAGCTCGGCGGGGGACGGCGAGCCGGGCAGCGAGGCGCCCTCCACGCCGACGGCGTACGGGTGGTTGCCGCGGAAGTGGGCGGTGTCGACGACCACGCCCCGGACGACGCCGGGCACGCCGAGGCGGACGATCGCCCAGTCGTGGTCCTCGTCCGAGGGGTGGGGCTCGCCGGCCGTGCGGCCGCGCCGGCGGCGGGTCTCCCAGCCGTCCATGACCTTGCCCTTGTGGCCGAAGAGCGCGGGGTCGAAGTGCGGTGTCTGCGGTTTTATGAGGTTCTCGCGCTCGGCGAAGAACTCGTCGTTGGCGGCGATCACCGAGCCGCCCAGCCGGCGGTCGGCGAGGTCGGGGAGGCGGGTGAAGGGGAAGTCGGCGGTCCGGTAGTCGGCGTAGGGGTCGCCGCCGGTGTACGGGGCGGCGCCGCCGGTGAACGGGGCGATGCTCATCAGCGCTCCAGGAGTCGGCCGGTGGGTCCGGTCAGGGGGGTGCCGTGGTCGGCCGTCCTGCGGCCGCGCAGCCAGGTGGACCGGACGACGCCGTGCAGGGTCCGGCCCGCGTAGGCGGTGACGGGGTTGCGGTGGTGGAGGGCGGCCGGGTCGACGGTGAAGGTCTCGTCGGGGGCGAGGACCGCGAAGTCGGCGTCGCGCCCCGCCTCGATCGCGCCCTTGGCGGACAGGCCCGCGAGGGCGGCGGGGGCGGTGGACATCCAGCGGGCCACATCGGCCAGGGTGCGGCCGCGCCGCCGGGCCTCGGTCCAGACGGCGGACAGGCCCAGCTGGAGGGAGGAGATCCCGCCCCAGGCCGCCGCGAAGTCGGGGACCTTGAGGTCGGCCGTGCAGGGCGAGTGGTCGGAGACGACGCAGTCGATCACGCCGTCGGCCAGCGCCGCCCACAGGGCGTCCCGGTTGGCGGCCTCGCGGATCGGGGGGCAGCACTTGAACTCGGTGGCCCCGTCCGGCACTTCCTCCGCGGTGAGGGTCAGGAAGTGCGGACAGGTCTCGGCGGTGATCCGCACGCCCTCGGCGCGGGCGGCGGCGATCACGGGCAGCGCGCCGGCGGAGGACAGGTGCAGCACATGGACGCGCGTGCCCCGGCGGCGCGCGACGTCGACGAGCGCGGCGATCGCCTCGTGCTCGGCGGCGCGCGGGCGGGAGGCGAGGAAGTCGGCGTAGCGCGGGCCGGTGTGCCGCGGGGCGCCGTCCAGCCGGTCCGGGTCCTCGGCGTGGACGATCAGCAGCGCGTCGAGCTCGGCGATCCGGGCCGCCACGGCGTCGAGGTCGCCTCGGCCCAGGTGCGGGAACTCGTCGACGCCGGACGGGGAGAGGAAGGCCTTGAATCCGAGGACGCCGGCGTCGTGCAGGGGGCGCAGGTCGGCGAGGTTGTCGGGCAGCGCCCCGCCCCAGAAGCCCACGTCGATGTGCGCCCGCCTCCGGGCCACGGCCTGTTTGGCGCGCAGGTGGGCCACGGTGGTGGTGGGCGGGAGGCTGTTGAGCGGCATGTCGACGAGCGTGGTGACGCCGCCGGCGGCGGCCGCCCGGGTGGCCGTGGCGAAGCCCTCCCATTCGGCCCGGCCCGGGTCGTTCACATGCACATGGGTGTCGACGAGACCGGGCAGGATGACGTCGTCGCCCAGTTCCTCGACGGGGGTTCCCGCGGGCGGTTCGGTCCCATGGGGCAGGACCGCGGCGATCCGGCCGCCGGTCACGGCGACGGCGGCGGCGCGTACGCCCTCCGGGGTCACCACTCGTGTCGAACGCAGCAGCAGTTCCACCGTCCGCCCCTCGACGAATCGTCAACGATTTGTTGAAACAGCGCTGTCCGCAGTCTTCAGCCGCCCCGCGACCCCGTCAAGACCCTTTTCGTTGTACGGAAGCCTGATTTCACCTGATAGAAACCGGCATGTGACAGGTGGGGTGGCCGGTAGGCTGCTGCCACCCATCCCGGAAGGAGCGCCGTGCCCCCGTCCGCCGAGCCCCGAACCGCCTCCGCCAGCGGCGGCGTCCAGTCCCTCGAGCGCGCATTCGACCTGCTGGAGCGGATGGCCGACGCCGGCGGCGAGGTCGGGCTGAGCGAACTGTCCACGAGCAGCGGGCTGCCGCTGCCCACCATCCACCGGCTGATGCGCACGCTGGTGGCCTGTGGATACGTCCGGCAGCAGCCCAACCGGCGCTACGCGCTGGGCCCCCGGCTGATCCGCCTCGGCGAGAGCTCCTCGCGCCTGCTCGGCACCTGGGCCCGCCCGCACCTCGCACGGCTGGTGGACGAGACCGGCGAGACGGCCAACATGGCGCTGCTCGACGGCGACGAGGTCGTCTACGTGGCCCAGGTGCCCTCGCGGCACTCGATGCGGATGTTCACGGAGGTCGGCCGGCGGGTGCTGCCCCACTCCACGGGCGTGGGCAAGGCGCTGCTGGCCCACGCCCCGGACGACGAGGTCCGCGCGCTGCTGGCCCGTACGGGCATGCCGGCCGCGACGGAGAAGACGATCACGTCTCCGGAGGACTTCCTCAAGGAGCTCGCCCGGGTGCGCGAATCGGGCTTCGCGATGGACGACAACGAGCAGGAGATCGGCGTCCGCTGTCTCGCGGTGCCGGTGCCGGACTCCCCCACGTCCGCGGCCATCTCCATCTCGGGCCCGGCGGGCCGCGTCACCGAGGCCGCCACGGAACGGATCGTGCCGCTGCTGCGGGAGGTCGCGGCGGAACTGTCGGCGACGCTGGCGGGGGCGACGGGCTGATTTCGGCCCGTCCGGCGTTTGAGGACGACGCGCGCCGGCACCGGCGCCGGTCAGGCCCCTTCGCGGGGCCGCGGCACCGTGTCCGGGGCGTCCCGGTTCTCCCCGAAGAGGTCGACCGCCGCCCGTACTTCACCGAGCGCCGGCCCCAGCGCGCTCACCGACCCCACGGCTCCCGCCACCAGCAGCAGCGAGCGCCGCAGCCGCGAGAGGTCCGGGTGCCCCGTGCGCGCCATCGCGTCCAGCGTGGCCAGCTCGTCCTCCGCGGCGTCCCTGTCGGGTAATGGCGCGGGGTGCCCGGCCAGCGCCCGGCGCAGCCGGGCCACGGCGGCGCTCAGCTCGCCGGCCCTCGGGTCCGGTTCCTCACCGGATCGTCCCGTTCGCTCCTCTTCCACCACCACGGCGCCTTCCGCCACGACTGTCCCCCTCCCGCACGCCCGCCCGCGCGGATCAGTTAACGCCACTTCACGTGTGACGCGCCACACTCACAGCGAAATTCAGGCCGCGCGTTCCCGTACGAGTGACGAACTCCCGTACGGCGCACATGCGGACGTCCATACGGTATGCAGGGGCCATGACGCGGATGAGCAGATGACGGGCGCGAGCGCGGTCGCGGGGCTGCTGCTGGCGGCCGGCGGCGGGCGGCGGCTCGGCGGGCGGCCCAAGGCGCTGCTGGAGTTCCGGGGCGGCCCGCTGGCGGAGCACGCGGCGCGGGTGCTCCACGAGGGCGGCTGCGCCCCGGTGCACGTGGTCGTGGGTGCCGGGGCGGCGGAGGTACAGGCGCGGCTCGGCAGCACCGGCACCGTCCTCGTGGAGAACCCCGACTGGCCCCGGGGCATGGGCACGTCCCTGCGCGCCGGCCTGGCGTCGCTGGCCGCCGCTACGGACCCGGTGGCGGTGTCGGCGGTGCTGGTGACGCTGGTCGACCAGCCGCGCGTCGGCGCCGAGGCGGTGGCCCGGGTACTGGCCGCGCACCGGGCGGGGGCGAGGCTCGCGGCGGCGGCGTACGGGGGCGAGCGGGGGCACCCGGTGCTGCTCGCCCGGGAGCACTGGGCGGGCGCGGCCCGGGCGGCCGACGGGGACATGGGCGCGCGGGCCTACCTACGACAACACACCGCCGCCATACGGCTCGTGGAGTGCGCGGACGTCGCCTCGCCCGACGACGTCGACACTCCGGACGATCTCGGCCTCCTGCGCTGAGCCGCGCCGGCACCCCATTGAACTTCCACAATGAGAAAACTATTCTCCACTAGCCGAGGCGGCACCGCGTGCCGCACCGCCCGCTGAAGGAGTGACAGCCCATGTCCGCGCCTGCTCCGTCCTCGTCGGCCGCCGTCGAAGCCCCGTATGTGGAACGGCAGGAGGAGGTGCTCACGGAAGCGGCCCTCGCGTTCGTCGCCGAGCTGCACCGCCGGTTCACCCCGCGCCGTGACGAGCTGCTGGCCCGCCGCGCCGAGCGGCGCGCGGAGCTCGCCCGGACCGGCCGGCCGGACTTCCTGCCGGAGACCGCCGCCGTCCGCGAGGACCCGGACTGGCGGGTGGCGCCCGCGCCCGCCGCGCTGGAGGACCGGCGCGTGGAGATCACCGGGCCCGCCGACGACCGCAAGATGACCATCAACGCCCTCAACTCCGGGGCCCGCGTCTGGCTCGCCGACATGGAGGACGCCTCCTCCCCCACCTGGCACAACGTCGTCCACGGCCAGCTCAACCTCATGGACGCCTACGCCCGCCGCGTCGACTTCACCAGCCCCGAGGGCAAGACGTACGCCCTCCAGCCCGCCGAGCGGCTCGCCACCGTCGTGATGCGCCCCCGCGGCTGGCACCTCGACGAGCGCCACCTCACCGTCGACGGCCGCCCCGTCCCCGGCGCCCTGGCCGACTTCGGCCTCTACTTCTTCCACAACGCCCGGCGGCTGCTCGAACTCGGCAAGGGGCCGTACTTCTACCTCCCCAAGACCGAGTCGCACCTCGAGGCCCGGCTGTGGAACGACGTCTTCGTCCTCGCCCAGGAGCGGTTGGGCATCCCCCGGGGCACGATCCGCGCGACCGTCCTCATCGAGACCATCACGGCGGCCTACGAGATGGAGGAGATCCTCTACGAGCTGCGCGAGCACGCCTCGGGCCTCAACGCCGGCCGCTGGGACTACCTCTTCTCCATCATCAAGAACTTCCGTGACGCGGGCGAGGCGTTCGTCCTCCCCGACCGCAACGCCATCACGATGACGGCCCCGTTCATGCGCGCCTACACGGAACTGCTGGTGCGCACCTGCCACAAGCGCGGCGCGCACGCCATCGGGGGCATGGCCGCCTTCATCCCGTCCCGCCGGGACCCGGGGATCAACGAGGTCGCGCTGGAGAAGGTCCGGGCCGACAAGGACCGCGAGGCCGGTGACGGCTTCGACGGCTCCTGGGTCGCCCACCCCGACCTGGTCCCGGTCGCCCGCGCCTCCTTCGACGCCGTCCTCGGGGAGCGGCCCCACCAGAAGCACCGCCTGCGCGAGGACGTGAGGGTCACCGCCGACCAGCTCGTCGCCGTCGGCACTCTGGAGGCGAAGCCGACGATCGACGGGCTGCGCAACGCGGTGCAGGTGGGCCTGCGGTACATCGAGGCGTGGCTGCGCGGGCTGGGCGCGGTGGCCATCTTCAACCTCATGGAGGACGCGGCCACGGCGGAGATCTCCCGTTCCCAGATCTGGCAGTGGGTCGACGCGGGGGTCGTGCTCGACAACGGGGAGAAGGTGACGGCGGAGCTCGTCCGGGAGGTGGCGGCGGAGGAGCTGGCGTCCGCGCCGGAGGCGTCGGACACCTGGCGGCAGGCGCACGAGCTGTTCCTGCGGGTCGCGCTCAGCGAGGAGTATGTGGAGTTCCTGACACTGCCGGCGTACGAGCTGCTGGACCGGTAGAAGCATCTCCGGGAGGCGGGGGCGGGGGCTACGAAACCACCGCACCCGCCGCCACGAACGCACAGATCAGCACTGCCAGAATCACCAGCAACGGCCATACGAACCGCAGGTACCGGTCGTAGCCGACCTTCGCCAGCGACACCCCGCCCACCACCACCGCGGTCGTCGGCACCCACAGGTTCATCCACCCGCTCGCCGACTGCCAGGCCGTCACGACCACCGCCCGCGCGACCCCCGCGAACTGGGCCAGCGGCGCGAGGATCGGCATCGCGAGCGTCGCGTGCCCGGACGTGGAGGGGATCAGGAACGCGAGCGGCAGGTTGACGAGGAAGACCATGACGCCGAAGAGCGCTTCCGGGGCGCCCCGGACCGTGCCCTCGATGGCGTGGAGCACCGTGTCGATGATCTTCGCGTTCGTCATGATGACGGTGATGCCCCGCGCGAGCACGATCACCAGCGCCGGGGAGACGAAGTCCGCCACGCCCTGGACGAGCGTGGCGCTGAGCTTCTGCTCGCCGAGCCGGGCGACGAGCCCGACGAGCACCGCGGCGGCGATGAAGAGGGCGGCCAGCTGGGCGAAGGACCAGCCCAGTTCCCAGCCGTAGGGCGTCGCGTCGGCCTTGCCGCTGAGCGCGCTCGCCCAGGGGATCACCGAGAAGATCATGAAGGCGAAGACCAGGGCGACGAGCACCAGCACGCCCTTTTGAAGTCCCGTCAGCTCCGGAGGGTGGACCGCCTGCTCGGCGAGCTCGCGGTCGCCCTCCTGGAAGCCGACCAGGGAGCGCGCCGGGTCCGCCCGTACCCGGCGCGCGTAGCGGACGACGTAGGCGATGGTGACGGCGGTGAGCACCAGCCACATCGTGAATCTCAGGACGATGCCGTCGCCGAGTGAGATTCCCGCTGCCGAAGAGGCGACACCGGTGGCGAAGGGGTTGACCGTCGAGGCCAGTACGCCGATGCCCGCGCCGAGGATGATCGTGCCGGTCGCGACCATGCGGTCGTAGCCGAGCGCCAGCATCAGCGGCACCAGCAGCCCGTAGAAGCCCAGGGTCTCCTCGGCGAACCCCTCGACCGTGCCCAGCAGTGAGAAGACCGTCATCACCCCGGCGATGAGCAGCGCTCCGCGCGACCTCAGCCGGTGGGCGAGGCGTTCGATGCCGCGGTCCAGGGCGCCGGTGGCGAAGACGACGGTGATGAACGCGCCGATGGCGAGGACGAAGAGGAACACCCCGGCGCTGCCGTAGAGGGTGCCGACCGCGTCGGGCGCGACCTCGCCGGTCTTGAGGTCGCGGACGCCGTAGAGGCCGTTGACGGGCGCCAGGAAGAGCTGGCCGAGGCGGTGGACGAAGCCGCCCCGGGCGGGTTCGCGGTGGTAGGTGCCCTCGAGGGGGTTGCCGTCGGGGCCGCGGTCGTAGGTGCCGGAGGGGATGAAGAAGGCGACGATCCAGACGGCCACCGTCACCGCCGCGAGGACGGTCAGCGCGCTGGGGAAGACGAAGCGGTGCCGGGTCCCCGCCGCCTCCCGGTCCGTCCCCTGCGGTTGCTCCTCCACGACGGCACACCAATCAATCTTTGGGGTCTTTGTCGGGATTGTGACGTACGGCCGCGTCCGGGTGGCTGAGGCGCGCAGGCCTCACGGTGTCCGTCGGCCGCGCCCCACGTGGTTGAACGCGAGGTTCAGCAGCACCGCCGTCAGGCAGCCGGCGCTGACCCCCGAGTTCAGGACGATCTTCAGGGTCTCGGGGATGGCGGTGTTGTCGTAAAAGGCCCGGGAGACGACCGGGATCAGGCCCATGCCGAGGGAGGCGGCCGCGATCAGCAGGTTGTCACCCTGGTCCAGGCCCGCCGTGCGGAGCACGTCGATGCCGCTGGCGGCGACCGTGCCGAAGAGCACGATGCCCGCGCCGCCGAGGACGGGCTGGGGCACGAGGGCGATGAGGGAGGCGAAGGCGGGACTCAGTCCGAGCAGGACGAAGAACAGCCCGCAGGCGGCCACGGTGTAGCGGCTGCGGACGCGGGTGATGGCGACCAGGCCGATGTTCTGGGCGAAGGCGCTGTTGGCGAAGCCGTTGAAGAACGGGCTGACGGCGCTGCCCAGGGTGTCGGCGCGCAGGCCCGCCGCGATCACCTTCTCGTCCGCCCGGCGCCCGACGATCTCGCCGAGCGCGAGCATGTCGGCGGTGCTCTCGGTCATGCAGACCAGCATCACGACGCACATGGAGACGATCGCCGGCACCTCGAAGAGGGGGTGGCCGAAGTGGAACGGGGTGGGGAAGCCGACGAGGGCGGCATGGCGAGTGGCCGTGGTGTCGACGGCACCGGTGGGGACGGCTATCAGCGTGCCCGCGACGATCCCCAGCAGGATGGCGATCTGCCGCAGGAAACCGCTGAGAAGCCGGCGCAGGACGAGCACGGTGACGAGCGTCGCCCCGGCCAGGGCCAGATTGGTCACCGAGGCGGGCCGGTCGGGCCGGCCGCCCTGGATCCAGCCGAAGGAGACGGGCAGCAGGGTGATCCCGATGAGGGTGATGACCGTGCCGCTGACGACGGGCGGGAAGAAGCGGACGAGCCGGCAGAAGGACGGCGCCAGCAGAAAGCCGAGGACTCCGGCCACGATGACGGCGCCGTGGATGACGGGCAGCGCGTCGCCGTGGGAGTGACGGGAGTCGGCGATGGCGAGCATGGGGGCGACGCCCGCGAACGAGACGCCGTTGACGAACGGCATTCTGGCCCCGACCTTCCAGAAGCCGATCGTCTGGAGGAGGGTCGCGATGCCCGCCGTGAAGAGGGCCGCCCCCACCAGGAACGTGATCTCCTTCGGCGGGAGGCGGAGGGCCGCGCCGAGGACGAGCGGCGGGGCGACCACCCCGGCGTAGCTGGCGGCCACGTGCTGGAAGCCGCCGGCCAGCAGCCGGCCGGGGCCGGGGAAGCGGTCCACGGGGTGGGTCCCCGCGCCCGCGTCGGTCCGCTCGGTGGCGCCGGGCTCTGCGGTCACGGCTGTTCCTCCGGTGTGGTGGGGGATGGAGAAGGACCGGGGCGCGGGGTGGTGCCCCGCGCCCCGGTCCGGCCCGCCGAGGGCCGTCCCCCTCGACGGGCGGCTCGCGCGAACGACATGCGGTGACGGCTTCAGCCGTCGGCCGCGATCCGCGCCAGGCGCCGGGCCTCGTGGCGGGCCTCGCGGGCGATGGTGTCCTCGTCGGCGGTGACCAGACGGCCGCCCTCGACGACCGGCCTGCCGTCGACGAGCGAGAGGGTGACGGGCGCGGGCGCCCCGAGGACGAGGGCGGCGACCGGGTCGGCGATGGTGGAGTGGCCGAGGCCGTCGAGCTTCCACAGGACGAGGTCGGCGAGCTTGCCCGGCTCCAGCGAGCCGATCTCCGCCGCACGGCCCAGCACCTGGGCGCCGCCGTAGGTGCCCAGCCGCAGCGCCTGCCGGACGTCGAGGGCGTTCTCGCCGCCCGCGAGCCGGTGGACGAGGAGGGCGTTGCGCAGCTCGGTGTGGAGTTCGCCGGTCTCGTTGGAGGCCGTGCCGTCCACGCCGAGGCCGACGGGAACGCCCGCCTTGAGCAGGGCGGGGACGGGGGCGGTGCCGGCGGCGATCCGGGCGTTGGAGGAGGGGCAGTGCGCCACGCCGGTGCCGGTGCGGGCGAAGGCGGCGATGTCGGCGTCGTTCATATGGATGCAGTGGGCCATCCACACGTCCTCGCCGAGCCAGCCCGTGGACGCGAGGTAGTCCGTGGGCCCCATGCCGAACTTCTCCTTGCAGAACCGCTCCTCCTCCACGGTCTCCGAACCGTGGGTGTGGAGGCGCACCCCCTTGCGGCGGGCGAGCTCGGCGGCCTGGCGGAGGAGTTCGGTGGAGACGGAGAAGGGCGAGCAGGGGGCGACGCCGACGCGGAGCATCGAGCCGAACGACGGGTCGTGGTGGGTGTCGATGGCCTCCTCGGTGGCGAGGAGGGCGGCCTCGGTGGTCTCGACGGCGAAGTCGGGCGGCAGTCCGCCCGCCGACTCGCCGAGGTCCATGGAGCCGCGGGTGGGGCTGAACCGTACGCCCATCTCGCGGGCGGCGCGGATCTCCGCGCCGAGCAGGTCGCCCGCGCCCCGGGGGAAGACGTAGTGGTGGTCCATGGCGGTGGTGACGCCGCCGCGGACCATCATGGCCAGCGAGCCGCGCGCGGCGGCGTGGACCATCGGCTCGTCGATGCGCGCCCAGATGGGGTAGAGGGTGACGAGCCAGTCGAAGAGGTGGGAGTTCTGGGCGAGGCCCCGGGTGAGCCACTGGTAGAAGTGGTGGTGGGTGTTGACCAGGCCGGGGGTGGCGAGGTGGCCGGTGCCGTCGACGCGGCGGACGACCCCGGTCAGCCCGGCGGGTGCCGGTCCGGGACCGACGGTCTCGATGAGGTTGCCGGCGACGACGATGTGGCCGGAGGCGTAGGCGGTGTCGTCGGCGTCGACGGTCGCGACGGCGCAGTTCTCGATGACGATCCGTGCCTCGGGTACGGGGGGTGGGGGTTCCGCCATGAGCGTGTGTCCTTAGAGGTCCTGGAGATCGCTGGAGGATCTAGAGGTTCGTCATGTCCACCGGTATGCGGGGCTCGGCGCCGTCGCGCAGGATGGTCGCCTCGATGAGGCCGTACGGGCGGTCGGCCGCGTAGTAGACCTCGTTGTCGTTCTTCAGGCCGAAGGGTTCGAGGTCGACGAGGAAGTGGTGCCGGTTGGGGAGGGACAGCCGGATCTCCTCGATGCCGGGGCCGTTCTCCAGGACGCGGGAGCCCATGCGGTGGAGGGTCTGCTGGAGGGAGAGCGAGTACGTGTCGGCGAAGGCCGTGAGGAGGTCCTCGCGGGACTGCCGGTACGAGCCGTCCCAGTCCGCTTCGTGGGTGGAGTGGCGCCAGCGGGCGTGCACCTGGGTGGCGAGGACGCGGTCGCGGGTCTCGGGGAGGGTGGTGTAGCGGTCCTTGACGTAGCCGGTGAACTCGGAGTCGGTGGAGTTCAGCACGGTCAGGTCCTTGAGCCCGGAGACGATCTCCCAGGTGGTGCCGTCGAAACGGATCTGGGCGGTGCGGGTCTCCCGGCCCTCACGGACGAAGGAGTGCCGCTTGGGGCCGGGGGTCTCGATCCGTTCCCACGCGTACTCCTCGATACGGATCCGGGCACTGTGGATCGTGGGCTGCTTGGTGACGAAGTGACGGGCGAGGAGGATGCCGAACGCCTCGGCCGACGCTATGCCGTGCTCCTTGGCGAAGGCGAAGACGGTGTTCTTGGTGGTGTCGGTGGTCAGGACGTTGGCGTTGGAGCCGGAGAGGTGGACGTCCGTCATATCGCCGGTGAGCGCGACCGAGACGTTGAGGTCCTTGATGTGGTGGGTGCTTCCCTCGCGGGTGATCCGTACGATGCGGTTCTCGGCCTTGCCGTACTGGTTCTGACCCAGGATCACGGGCTAACTCCCTCGGTATACGGAGTATCCGAACGGGCTGAACAGCAGTGGTACGTGATGGTGCTCGCCGGGCGACAGCGCGAAGGCGACCGTCACCTCGGGGAAGAACGCCGTGCCGGCGCCTGGCCCGGCGGACCCGCCTGACCCGCCTGACCCGGCGGACAGATACGGCCCGACGTCGAAGCGCAGCCGGACGTGCGCGGCGGCCGGCGGCAGCGCGGGAAAGGCCGCGCAGCGCCCGTCCGCGTCGGTGCGCGCCGCGCCGAGCACGGCCCATTCACCGTCCGGGCCGCCGCGTACGGCCAGTTCCACGCCGATACCGGCGGCGGGGCAGCCGGTGCCGGTGTCGAGGACGTGGGTCGAGACCGTGCTGTCGCTCATGGCCGGGGCGCTCCTTCGGTCTCGGGCCGGACGGCGAGCCGGGCCAGCCGGATGCGGTTGATCCGGCCCAGCTCCCCCCGGACGATCTCGCGCTCGCGTTCCGGGGAGTTGTCGATCCGGTTACGGACGGAGTCCCGCATCTGCTCGGCGGTGAGGCCGGTGGCGCAGATCAGGAAGACGTGCCCGAACTTCTCCTGGTAGGCGAGGTTGAGTTCGAGCATCTCGGCCTTGAGCCGGTCGGAGGCGCCCGCCATGCCGCGCTGTTCCCGGGCGGAGACCGGATCGCCGGGCCGGGGGCGGCCGATGGGCGGGTGCGCCGCCATGGCCTCGGCCAGGTCGTCCGGCGAGAGCCGGGCGACGGCCGTGTCGCTGGCGGCCAGCAGTTCCTCGGCGTCACCGTAGGGGCGCCGGGCGAGGAGCTCCTCGCGCCACGTGGTACTGGCACAGATCTCGTGCAGCGCGGCCCGCGCGGTGTCGTCCTCGGCCGCGTTGAACCGGGTGAGCCCCGGTGTCGAACTCGAAGTCACGGGAACCTCCGTGGCGCTTCTCGCCGCTCTCGGATGAGCTGCGCATAGCTAACGCCTCCGGAGAACGTGCGTCAACAGTTTGTTGAAGAACCGTTCGCGTCCCTCACGGCACCGGTCGGCCGATCGGTCAGCCGTTCGGCCGGGCCGCGCGCAGGCGCCGGCGGGCGTAGGCGACCGTGACGACGGCGAGCAGCGGCCCCCAGAGCAGAAGGGGCAGATAGCAGGCGTTCATGATCCACGCGGCGGCGCCCTGAGGGCCTTCGGAACCGCCCGCGGAGCCGGGCAGGACGCCCCAGAACATCAGCGTCATCACAGCCGTGACGACGAGCGCCCCCAGCGCCGCCGGCACGACCGCCGCCCACACCGGGACGTGACGGCCGCCCAGGAACGGGATCCAGCGCGGCGTCCGCTCGCCCCACGGCCGTACCAGGCCGATCGTCAGGAAGGCCAGCAGTTCGACGACGAGGGTCAGCAGGGTGATGTAGGAGAAGTTCTCCGGGCCGGGCCGCCAGTCCTCCGCCAGCTGCCCGCTGAAGCCGACGGGGATCCCCACGGCCATGGCCATCCGCCACAGCCCCGACGGCAGGACGGCCAGCGGCACGGCGCGCGCCGTCCGGTCCAGCCAGCGCGGCACGGGAGGGAAGGCGGGGGCACTGGTGTCGGGCTTCGCGTCGATGGGCAGCGGTGTCGTGAGGGTCATGTCCGTCTCCTGGGCGGCGTGGGCGTCACCTCAAGACTCGCCGCGTCCGCCACGGCGCACGTCCACCCGGGGTGCCGTCGTGGTCACCGTCCGGCTGAGCCGTCGTCCGACCGGGGGTGGACGCGATCGTCCGCGTCCCGCTGGCGGTTGAGGTAGTTGTAGACGGTGAACCGGCTGACGCCGAGCGCGGCGGCGACCGTCTCCACGCCGTGCCGCAGGGCGAACGCGCCGCGCGCCTCCAGGTTCCGTACGACCGACTGCTTGGCCCTGCGGTCCAGCCGGGCGAGCGGCATGCCGTGCCGGCGCTCCAGGTCGGCGAGGATGCCCTCCAGCGACTCCGCCAGGTGCGGGAGGCGTACGGCCACGACCGGGCGGCCCTCCCAGCGGAGGACGACGTCATCGCCCTCGGCCTGCTCGGGTTCGAGCAGCCGGCCGCCCATGGCGTCCACGAGCGGCCGGACGGCGGCGCGAAAGGCGTCCTCGCTCACGCGCCGTCCCCTCCCGTCCCGCCGCCGCTCGTCACACCGTCCGCGCCCACCACGTTGACCTGGAGCGACACCCGCGTGGCGCCCGCCTCCAGGGAGGCGCGCAGCAGGGTGTCCACCGTCGCGAGTACGGTGTCGGCCCGCCCCTCGACGGTGTTGCCGAACGGGCCGACGTCGACGGCGTCCAGCTCCGCCGCCTGGACGACGTCCCGGGCCGCGACGGCGTGGGGCGGGGGCTCGTCGAGATCGAACGGTTCGGTCGTGAACTCCACTCTCAATCGCACACGGTCAACGTACCGGGCCCTTGACAGGGCCGTCCGGACGGGAGCAGCCTTTCCTTTTGATGGAAGTTGGTTTCCGTAATACGGAAGAGAGGGGCGGGTGTTGGGATTGCGCCGCTTCGATGCGAACCTCTCGATCCTCATCACCGACCTGCCACTGACGGCACGGCCCGCCGCGGCGGCGGCCGCCGGGTTCACGGAGGTGGAGCTGTGGTGGCCCTGGCCGGAGGATCCCGAACCACCCGAGTCCGAACTCGCCTCCCTGCAGGACGCGTTGGCCGTCGCCGACACCCAGCTGATCGCCCTCAACTTCTACGCGGGCCGCCTGCCCGGCCCGGACCGGGGCGCGCTCTCCGTGCCGGGCGAGGAGTCCGCGCGCTTCCGCGCGAACGTCGACGTCGCGGCCGGCTTCGCCGCGTCGGTGGGCTGCCGGGCGCTCAACGCGCTGTACGGCAACCGCGTCGACGGGGTGGCCCCGGGAGCCCAGGACGCGCTCGCGCTGGAGAACCTCGCGTACGCGGCGCGGGCGGCGGACCGGGTGGGGGCGATCCTGCTGATCGAGGCGCTCAACGCCGTGGAGTCACCGAGATATCCGCTGACGGACGTGGCGTCGGCCGTCGAGGTGGTCGACAAGGTCGACGCGGCGACGGGGCTGGGGAACGCGCGGCTGCTGCTGGATCTTTACCACGTGGCCATGGGCGGGGCGGACCCGCGCGAGGCCATCGACCGCTACGCGCGGCGCGCGGGGCACGTCCAGATCGCGGACGTGCCGGGGCGGGGGGCGCCGGGGACGGGGGCCTTGGACTTCGCGGAGCTGTTCTCCCGCCTGGACGCGGCCGGGTACGGCGGGGCGGTCGGGCTCGAGTACCGGGTCGCGGACGCGAGCGCGGACGCTTTCGGCTGGCTCGCCGGACGTTGATTCCTCCCCGGCCCCGCCCCTTCCCGTTTCCTGGGGCTCCGCCCCAGACCCCGGTCCTCAAGCGCCGGACGGGCTGATTTCAGCCCGTCCGGCGCTTGAGGACACCGGGCGAAGCCCGGTCCGGGGGTTCGAGGGGGCGCAGCCCCGTCGGAAACGGTGAAAGGGCGGGACCGGGGCACCCACAACCACCCCGAAGGGAAACGCCCCATGCCAACCCTCCCCCACATCGCCTGGATAGGCCTAGGCGTCATGGGCTCCCCCATGGCCGAGAACCTCCTCAAGGCCGGGTACCCCCTCACCGGTCACACCCTCGAACCCCACAAGCTCGACCGTCTCGCCGCCGCCGGCGGCACCCCCGCCGGCTCCGTCCGCGAGGCCGTCGCCCGCGCCGACGTCGTCGTCACCATGCTGCCCGCCGACCCCGAGGTCACCGCCGTCGCCCACGGCGACGACGGCGTGCTCGCCAACGCCCGCCCGGGCACGCTCTTCATCGACATGTCCTCGATCAGCCCCCGCACCTCCGCCGCACTCGCGGAATCCGCGGCGGCCCACAACGTCCGCGCACTCGACGCACCCGTCTCCGGCGGTGAGGCCGGGGCGATCGAGGGCACGCTGTCCGTGATGGCCGGCGGCGAGCGGGCCGACTTCGAAGAAGCCGCGCCCCTGCTGCGCACGCTCGGCACGACGGTCGTGCACTGCGGCCCCCACGGCGCCGGGCAGACCGTGAAGGCCGCCAACCAGCTGATCGTCGCCGCCAACATCCAGGCGTGCGCCGAGGCCGTCGTCTTCCTTCAGAAGTCCGGCGTGGACCTCGCCGCCGCGCTGGACGTCCTCGGCGGCGGGCTCGCCGCCTCCGCCGTGCTCGCCCGGAAGCGGGAGAACTTCCTGGGCCGCGAGTATCCGCCGGGGTTCCGGATCGACCTCCACCACAAGGACATGGGCATCGTCACCACCGCCGCCCGCGAGGTCGGCGCCGTGCTGCCGCTGGGGACCGTCGTGGCCACGCTCGTGGCCGCCGCCCGGGCGCAGGGCGACGGCGCGCTCGACCACTCGGCCCTGCTCCGGGGCGTCGAACGGCTGTCGGGGGGCACCACGTGACCACCGTCCCCGCCATGCACGCCGTCGTGCGGATCCTCAAGGACGAGGGCGTCGACACCGTCTTCGGCTGCCCCGGCGCCGCGATCCTGCCGCTGTACAAGGCGCTGGAGACCGTCGGCGGCATCGAGCACCTGATCGTCCGTCATGAAGCGGGCGCCGCGCACATGGCCGACGGGTGGGCCCGTACCAACGGCCGGGTCGGGGTGGCGCTGGCCACCTCCGGGCCCGGGGGCACCAATCTCGTCACCGGGCTGTACACCGCCTTCGCCGACTCGATCCCCATGGTCTGCGTCACCGGCCAGGCGGTCTCCACCAAGCTCCACCAGGAGGCTTTCCAGGCGGTCGACATCGTGGGGATCGTCCGTCCCGTCACCAAGTGGGCGGTACGGGTCACGGAGGCGGCGCAGATTCCCTGGGTGTTCCGGGAGGCTTTCCGGGTCGCGCGCGAGGGGCGGCCGGGGCCGGTACTGATCGACATCCCGGTCGACATCGCCCGGCGCGAGATCCGCTACGACGCCGCCACCGACGCCCGGCTGCCCGTCCGCGTCCCGGTTCCGCACCCGCCCAGCGTCGAGGCCGCCCTGGATCTGCTGCTGGCGGCCGAGCGTCCGCTGGTGCTCGCGGGTGGCGGGGTGATCCTGGCCGGGGCGGCGGACGGACTGCGCGCGCTGGTGGAGCTGCTGGGCGTGCCGTTCCAGGTGACGCTGATGGGCAAGGGGGCCGTCGAGGACGACCACGAGCTCCACATGGGCACCACCGGTATCCAGACCTCGCAGCGGTACGCCAACGCCTCGTTCCTGGAGGCGGATTTCGTGCTCGCCGTGGGCGCGCGATTCGGCGACCGGCACACGGGGGCGGACACGGACGTCTACCGGGGCGGGCGGACGTTCGTCCAGGTGGACGTCGAGCCCACCCAGCTGGGCAAGGTGATCGCGCCGGACCTGGGCGTCGTCTCGGACGCGAAGGAGTTCCTCGCGGCCCTGCTGGCCGCCGCCCGGCGGCGCGGGGCCCGGGCGGACACGGGGCCGTGCCGGTCGTGGCAGTCGTGGCGGGAGCGCTGCCGGCTGCTCAAGCGGACCCTCGTCCGGCGGGAGGACTTCGCTTCCGTCCCGGTGAAGGCCCCCCGCGTCTACAAGGAGATCAACGAGATCTTCGGCGAGGACACCTACTTCCTCACCGCCATCGGCCTGTACCAGATCTGGGGCGGCCAGCATCAGAGGGCCCACCTGCCCCGCCACTACCAGGTGTGCGGCCAGGCGGGCCCGCTGGGCTGGGAGGTCCCGGCGGCGATCGGGGCGAAGAAGGCGCTGGAGGGAATGGGCCGGGGCGCCACCGAGGTGGTGGGAATCGTGGGCGACTACGGCTTCCAGTACACGGCGGAGGAGCTGGCGGTCGCGGCGCAGTACGACGTCCCGTTCGTCCTGATCATGCTGAACAACGAGTATCTGGGCCTCATCCGGCAGGCGTCCATCGGCTACGGGATGAACTACCAGGTCGACGTCCACTACGACGAGACGGGCACCGACAACGTCAAGCTGATGGAGGCCTACGGCTGTTCGGGGCGGCGGGTCGTCGAGCCGGCGGACATCCGTCCGGCGATCGAATGGGCCCGTAAGGAGGCGGTCGCCACCTCCCGGCCCGTCCTCGTCGAGATCATGATCGAGCGGGAGGCCAACACCCCGCACGGCGCGAACATCGACGCCGTGGAGGAATTCGAGCCACTCCCCTGACCTCCGGGCGGCGGCGCCGGCATCCATCCTGTTCGCGCCCCGGCGGCGCCGCCCGGAGCACTCTCCCGCGCCCGCCTTGCCGATTCGCTCCCCCACCACGCCCGCATCGTGGACGATGGGGTCCCATATCCCCTACGGACCCTACGCTGGAGCCGAAGATGGCCAAGAGCGTGCCGGTGCACTGCCCCACGTGTCACCGGGAACACTCCTTCACCCCGCCGACCTTTCCCTGCGCCTGCGGCACCCCACTGACCCTGCCGGTACCGCCCGACGCCACCCCCGAGTTACTCGCCCACCGCACCTGGCGCGACTCCTGGGTGGCGGTGCGCTGCCCGTCCTGCGACCGGCAGGGCCAGTGGCCCCGGCCCGAACTGGGCTGTTCCTGCGGGACGGTCGTCCGGCTGCCCGTCCTGCCGCCGCGCGACGCCGTGGAGAACCCCCAGGAGACCAAGGGCGCGAAGGGCTTGGAGGAGGCAGCGCCCGAGGCGCCCTCCGACACCGCCCCGCGCCCCCGCGCCATCTCCAAGCCACCGTTCCGGCCGGTGGCCATCCGTACCGAGCGCGACGCGGTGATGTCGGCCGAGCGCTATCTGCGGTGGCTGGGCTTCCCGGACGTACGCCGCCCCGGCAACTGCCCGGCGCCCGCGGCGAGCGGCGTGGACCTGTGCGCCACCGGCGTCGTCGCCCGTGTCGACCCCACGACCCTCCCCACCACCCTGCGCGACATCGAGTGCCTGTGGCTGTACGGCCTGCTGGACTCCGCGACGAGCGTCTGCTTCTCGCTGGCGGGTTACGCCCGGGACGCCCGCTGCCGGGCGGACGACCTGCGGCTCCCCCTGTTCGTGATGGACCTGACGGGCACTCCGCAGGCCCTCAACGAGTGGGCCGACGAGCTGGTGCGGCGCGGCAGGAGGTGACGCGAAGCTCAATTCTTCCTCTGAACTGACGCCCCATCATGGCCACTTGGGTGCGCCGGGGCGGAGACTGAGCGCAGGGCCCGCGAGACACGGGGGACTGCGGGCCCGGCCACGGGGGGCACGGGGGAGAAAGAGACCGTTCACGGGGGAACGGGGGATACGGGGGGAACGGGGGAAGACGACGGGGCGGGCCGTACGCGGCCCGCCCCGTCCGTCTGCCGTCAGCACCATCCGCCGCCGGCTCCGTCCGCTGTCAGCCCCGCACGGCGACGCCCGCCCCCGCGAGCAGCGCGGCGGCCTCCTCCCTCAGCTCCACCTTCCGCACCTTGCCGCTGACGGTCATGGGGAAGGCGTCCATCAGCCGCAGATGGCGGGGCACCTTGTAGTGCGCGAGCCGGCCCCGGCAGTAGCGGGCGAGCTCGTCGCGCGTGAGGGTGTCGGCGGGGTCGCGCAGAATGACGCAGGCCATGATCTCCTCGCCGAACTTCTCGTCGGGGACGCCGATGACCTGGACGTCGGAGATCTTGGGGTGGGTGTAGAGGAACTCCTCGATCTCGCGCGGGTAGACGTTCTCCCCACCCCTGATGATCATGTCCTTGATGCGGCCGACGATCCGGACGTAGCCGTCCTCGTCCATCACCGCGAGATCGCCGGTGTGCATCCACCGTTCGGCGTCGACGACCTCCGCGGTGCGCTCGGGGTCGTCCCAGTAGCCGAGCATCACCGAATAGCCGCGGGTGCACAGTTCACCGGGCTCGCCGCGCGGGACGGTGGAGCCGTCGGCCGGGTCGGTGATCTTCACTTCGATGTGCGGCAGCACCCGCCCGACCGTGCCGGTGCGGCACTCCAGGGGGTCGTCGCGCCGGGTCTGGGTGGAGACCGGGGAGGTCTCCGTCATCCCGTAGCAGATGGCGACCTCGGACATGTGCATCTCCGTGACGACGCGCTTCATCACCTCCTCCGGGCAGGGCGAGCCCGCCATGATGCCGGTGCGCAGCGAGCCGAGGTCGTAGGTGGCGAAGTCGGGCAGGCCGAGCTCGGCGATGAACATGGTGGGGACGCCGTAGAGCGAGGTGCAGCGCTCGCGTTCGACGGCGTGGAGGGTGGCGGTGGCGTCGAAGGTGGGGGCCGGGATGACGACGCAGGCGCCGTGGGTGGTGGCGGCGAGGTTGCCCATGACCATGCCGAAGCAGTGGTAGAAGGGCACGGGGAGGGCGATGCGGTCCGCCTCGGTGTAGCCGAGGCCCTCGCCCACGAAATAGCCGTTGTTGAGGATGTTGCGGTGGGAGAGGGTGGCGCCCTTGGCGAAGCCGGTGGTGCCCGAGGTGTACTGGATGTTGACGGGGTCGTCGGGGCCGAGCAGTTTCTCGCGGGCGGTGAGGCGGGCGGGGTCGACGTTCCGGCCGAGGCTGACGAGGCCGGTCCAGGTGGGGTCGTCGATGTAGACGACGTCGCGCAGCGCCGGGCAGCGGCCGCGGACCTGTTCGACCATGCGGCGGTAGTCGCTCGTCCTGTACTCGACGGAGGAGACGAGGATGCCGATCCCCGCCTGGCGCAGGACGTAGGCCAGTTCGTGGACGCGGTAGGCCGGGTTGATGTTGACCATGACCGCGCCGATCCGGGCGGTGGCGTACTGGAGCATGACCCACTCGGGGCAGTTGACGGCCCAGATGCCCACGCGGTCGCCCTTGGCCACGCCCTTGGCGAGCAGCCCCAGGGCGACCTCCTCCACCGCCCTGCCGAACTCCTCGTAGGTCCAGCGGCGGCCGCCCTGGACGTCGACGAGCGCTTCGCGGTCGCCGAAGAGCGCGACGGTACGGGCCAGGTTGGCGCCGATGGTGTCGTCGAGCAACGGGGTGTCGACGGGGCCTGCCGTGTGGGAGGGGGAGGGTGTGGTCACCGGTGGTCTTCCTCTCGGTACTCGGTCCCGCCGCCCCGCGCGGTGCGTTCGCGCAGCTCGATGCGGCGGATCTTGCCGGACACGGTCTTGGGCAGCTCGGCGAACTCCAGCCGGCGGACGCGCTTGTAGGGGGCGAGTACGGCGCGCGAGTGGGCGAAGAGGGCCTTGGCGGTGTCCGGGCCGGGCTCCCAGCCGGCGGCGAGGACGACGTAGGCCTTGGGCACGGACAGCCGCAGCGGGTCGGGGGCGGGGACGACGGCCGCCTCGACGACGGCCTCGTGCTCCAGGAGGGCGCTCTCCAGCTCGAAGGGACTGATCTTGTAGTCGCTGGACTTGAAGACGTCGTCGGCGCGCCCGATGTAGGTCAGATACCCCTCTTCGTCGCGTGCGGCGATGTCGCCGGTGCGGTAGTAGCCGTCCGCCATCGCCTCGGCGGTGCGTTCGGGGTCGCCCGCGTAGCCGGTCATCAGGCCGACGGGGCGGTCGCGCAGGTCGAGGGCGATCTCGCCCTCGTCGGCGGGCTCCCCGGTGCGCGGGTCGAGGAGGACGACGGTGAAGCCGGGGCTGGGGCGGCCCATGGACCCGGGTTTCAGCGGCTGGCCGGGCGGGTTGGCGATCTGGACGGAGGTCTCGGTCTGCCCGAAGCCGTCGCGGATGGTACGGCCCCAGGAGCGCCGGACGGCCTCGATGACCTCGGGGTTGAGGGGCTCGCCCGCGGCCACGACCTCGCGCGGCGGCTCGCGCAGCGCGCCCAGGTCGGCCTGGATGAGCATCCGCCACACCGTGGGCGGGGCGCAGAAGCTGGTGACGCCGCAGCGGTCCAGCTCCGCCAGGAGGCGGGCCGCGTCGAAGCGGGTGTAGTTGTGGACGAAGACGGTGGCCTCGGCGTTCCAGGGGGCGAAGAGATTGGACCAGGCGTGCTTGGCCCAGCCGGGCGAGGAGATGTTGAGGTGGACGTCGCCGGGACGCAGACCGATCCAGTACATGGTGGTCAAGTGACCGATGGGGTACGAGATGTGGGTGTGCTCGACGAGTTTGGGGCGAGCTGTGGTGCCCGAGGTGAAGTAGAGGAGCAGGGTGTCGTCGGCGTGAGTGGGCCCGTCGGGGGTGAACGCCTCCTCGGCGTGGTCGGCGTCCTCGTAAGCCAGCCAGCCGCCGCCTTCCGGAGCCCCACCGACGGCGATACGGGTGTAGTCGCCGGGGACGTCCGCGAACTTGCCGGTGTCCTCGGCCCGTACGAGCACATGGCGGGCCCGGCCGCGCTCGATGCGGTCGGCGAGGTCGGCCGGGCCCAGCAGCGGGGTGGCGGGGATGACGACGGCGCGCAGCTTCATGGCCGCCAGGGCGGTCTCCCACAGCTCGCGCTGGTTGCCGAGCATCACGACGATCCGGTCGCCGGCCCGTACGCCCCGCGCGCGCAGCCAGTTGGCGACCCGGTCGGAGCGGCGGCGCATCATGTCGAAGGAGAGCTTCTCCTCACCGCCGTCCTCCTCCACGATCCACAGGGCGGTGCGGTCGTTGTCCCGGGCGATCGTGTCGAACCAGTCCAGCGCCCAGTTGAAGGCGGCGGGCCGGGGCCAGGAGAAGCCCTCGCGGGCCGCCGCGTAGTCCTCGCGGTGGTCGAGCAGGAAGTCCCGGGCCGCCCGGAAGCCGTCCGCCGGGCCGGGTTTCGCGGTCACGTTCGTCATCGCCGTCACTTGTCCTCCGTAAGTGCCCGGGGCCGTGCCGCCCCCGCCGGTAAGCATCGTGCGGCAATGATCCACGTCTGACCAGCCCCGGAGGGGTCCGGTGCGCGCGGGGCGGGACGCGGGGCCGGTGCCGGTGCGCGCGGGGCGGATTGTTCCAAAGATTTCCGGGGGCCGGGGGCGGCGCTTCCGGGGGCGGACGAGGGGCGGCGGTCGTACGACGGTGGTACGGCGGCGCGTCCTCGGACCCGGCCGGCGCAAGGGCGCGTGGGGGCGCGAGGGTGGTTCCCGGCGCGTAAACGAGCCGTCAAGGGACTCCCGGGTGGGGTCAATGTGCTGTCAAGGAGGCGGTCGCCCGGGCCGGGGCCGGGCATAGCGTGACCGACGCACCTCACCGACACCTCCCAAGGACCGTCATGCATCTGAGCCGTACTCCCGCCGAGGCCGCGGCCGTCGCCGCGGCGATGTCCCCCGAGACCGCCGGGAGCCGCCCCGCCGACGACGGCGAGCCTTCCCATCCCGGCCGGCCGGTCCAGCCGGCCCACCCGGGCCCGGAGCGGCCGCTGTACGTCCCCGTACGCCCCTGCTCCGTGGGTTTCGCCCTGCGTGTCTTCCGCACCCCGCTCGGCGACCGGACGGCCGTCGCCTTCACCAGTAGGCGGCGGCTTTCCGACTGTCTGGGGGCGGGTGTCCCCTCGGTCCGTCTCGCCCTGCCCGCCGTACGGGCCCTGGCCGCGCCGCTCGGCGTCGGGCTGGTCTCGGTCGACCCGCAGCTGACGGCCCGCCCCGTGCTGCCGGTGGCCGAGGAGGCCGCGCCCGCGCTTCCCCCCTTCCCGTCGTTCCCCGGCTGACACTTCCGGCTGACTCCTCGCGCCCCACCGATTTCCCCCGAAGGAGATCATCCGTGTCCCTCCCCCTCTCCCCCGCCGCCCTGTCCCCGCGGCCCGGGGAGCCCGTGCCGGCCCCCGTGCCGACCGGGTCCGCCCACCCGGACCCGGCATGGCCGGGTCCCGTGTGGCCCGCGTCCGCCCGGGCCCTGCCCTCGGGCGGGCTGGCCGTCGGCGGGGTGCCCCTCGCCGAGCTCGCCGACCGTTTCGGCACCCCCTCCTACGTCGTCGACGAGGACGAGGTCCGGGCGCGTGCCCGCGCGTGGCGCGCCGCGCTCCCGGACGCCGACGTGGCCTACGCCGGCAAGGCGTTCCTCACCCGGGCGATGATCCGGTGGGTCGAGGAGGAAGGGCTCCACCTCGACGTCTGCTCGGCCGGCGAGCTCGAACTCGCCGCGCACGCGGGCTTCCCCGGCGAGCGCGTCATCCTCCACGGCAACGCCAAGAGCCCCGACGACCTGCGGACCGCGCTGCGCCTGGGCGTGGGGCGCGTGGTCCTCGACAACACCGGTGAGATCGCCCGGCTCGCGGCGCTGGTGCCGCCCGGCGCCCGGCAGAAGGTGCTGGTGCGCGTGGTGCCCGGGATCGAGGCCGGCGCCCACGCGGCGGTGCGGACGGGGGTCGAGGGGCAGAAGTTCGGGCTGTCCCTCGACGGCGGCGAGGCGGCGGACGCCGTGGCGCGCGTCCTGGGGCAGCCCCGGCTGGAACTCGTGGGCCTGCACTGCCACCTCGGCTCCCAGATCACCTCGGTCGACCCCTATCTCGCGGCCGTCCGCAAGCTGGTGGCCTTCCTGTCCGGTCTGCGCGACGTGCACGGAGTGACGTTCCCCGAACTCGACCTGGGCGGTGGCTTCGGCATCGCCTACCGCGACGGCGAACCGGTCTTCGACCCCGCCGAGTACGCGGCGCGCGTCCCCGCCGAGCTGGCGCTGCGCTGCGCCCACGCGGACCTCCCGGCGCCCAGGCTGGCCGTCGAGCCGGGCCGCTGGATAGCGGGCCCGGCGGGTGTGGCGCTGTACCGGGTGCTGGCGGTGAAGGTCTCGGGCGGACGGACGTTCGTCGCCGTGGACGGCGGGATGAGCGACAACCCCCGCCCGGCGCTGTACGGGGTGCGCTACACGGTCCGGCTGGCGGGCCGCGCCTCGGCGGCGCCGGCCCGGCCGATGACGGTGGTGGGCCGGCACTGCGAGGCGGGCGACGTGCTGGCGGAGGACGTCCCGCTGCCGGCCGACGTCCGCCCCGGGGACGTCCTCGCCGTCCCGGCGTCGGGTGCGTACCACCTGTCGATGGCCTCGGCGTACAACCTCGTCGGCCGCCCCCCGGTGGCCGCCGTCGCGGACGGCCGCGCGCGCCTGCTGGTCCGCCGGGAGACGCCGGCGGACCTGTGGAGCCGGGAGCTGCCGGACTGACCGTCCACCCCCGTGCCTGGGCGGGCGCCGCCGTTCAGCGGCGGCGCCCGTCCCGGGACTCCGGCGCGAAGGGGACCCCGGTCATCAGGCCGCGCGCGCCCACCGCCAGGGCCTCGCCCAGGAAGCCGATGCCGATGGAGAGCTGGACGGGGCGGGCCTGCGGGTGCATGCCCATCCGGCTCGCGAGGAGCCCGAAGCCGAGCGAGAGCAGCGCCGACACAGCCATCACCGCGAACGTCCGGCCGGTGTAGCGCTGCCAGAGCACCCCCTCCTTCTCGAAGACCTGGATGGTCAGCCCGCGTACCGCCCCCAGCGAGACGCCCAGCAGGGCGCCGGCCGCCACCCAGACGGTGTCCGCGACGCCGATGCCCTCGGCCTTCCACAGGGTCCACGCGCCGAGGCCGGTGAGGATCAGCGGGGCCGCGAACAGGTCGCGGGCGTTGAGGGGTTCCCCTCGCAGCCGTTTGACCACGACGGCCACGGCACCCGCGGCGATGAGGGCGGTCAACAGCCAGACGTTCACACCGACTCCTTGCTCGCGCGGCTCATTGCTCGCGCAGCTCCTTTTCATAACCCACTCGTGCCAAATAAGAATTTAACCCGGTCGTGCTATAACGGCAACATGCCTAAGATCGTCGACCCCGAGGCCCGCCGCCGGGCGGTCGCCGACGCCGTGTTCCGGGTGGCCCGCCGCGACGGCCTGGAGAACGCGTCACTGCGCAACGTCGCCCAGGAGGCGGGGCTCGCCGTCGGTTCCGTGCGGCACTACTTCGCCGACCACTCCGACCTGATGCTCTTCGCCATGCGGGAGCTCGCCCGCCGCGTCGAGGACCGCGTGCGCGGCCACGCCGAGCGGCTGCTGGCCACGCCGCCCGCCCCGGAGCGCGCCGCGCTCGTCGAGGAGCTCCTCGCGGAGTTCCTCCCCCTCGACCAGGACCGCCACGACGAGGCCGTCCTGTGGCTGGCCTTCGGCACGGCGGCCCGGGTCCGCCCCGAGCTGCGACCCAGCGCCGACAGCCTCCACACGGGCATGCGCGAGCTGGTCGAGCGCGTCCTGCGCGAGACGCGGAGCGCCGGCGGCCTCCCCGAGGACCTCGACGTCCCCACGGAGGCGCTGCGGACGCTCGCGCTCATCGACGGACTGACCCTCACGGCCGTCCTCCACCCGGACCGGGTCCCCGCCGACGACATGCGCCGGGTACTGCGACTGCACCTGCGATCACTGCGGGGCGACGGCGGCTGACGCCACCTGACGCCACCGGAGCAGCCCCTCGGGCACTGCAAATGGGGATGTATATCCTGTTCCGCGTACCCTGTTCCGCGGCCCGCGACGGGCGAGAGGGAGACGAACCATGCCCGAGCGCCCTCCACGCCACCGACCCGTCCCACGGAAGCACTCATGGCTGCGCCCGGCAAACGGCCGCACGACCGCTCCCCCGGCACCCGGCCCGGACCCCGCCACCGGCCCGTCGGCCGACCGCGCCACCGACGGCAAGGCCGTCGACGGGACGAGCGTCGTCCACGCCGCCGTCTACCGCGACGGCCACCGCGTGGCCACCCCGACCTCGCTCGCGGACACCTACCGACGACTGCGCGAGCAGCCCGACGGCATGGCCTGGATCGGCCTCCACCGCCCCTCCGAGGAGGAACTCCTCTCGCTCGCCGGGGAGTTCGACCTCCACCAGCTCGCGGTCGAGGACGCCCTGGAGGCCCACCAGCGGCCCAAGCTGGAACGTTACGGCGACACCCTCTTCGTGGTCCTGCGCGCCGCCCGCTACCTCGACGCCCCCGAGGAGGTCGACTTCGGCGAGCTCCACGTCTTCGTCGGCCCCGACTTCGTCATCACCGTCCGGCACGGCGCCGCCCCGGACCTCCCGGCCGTCCGCCGCCGCATGGAGGCCACCCCGGAGCTCCTCGCCCTCGGCCCGGAGGCCGTGCTCTACGCGATCCTCGACGCCGTCGTCGACGGCTACGCCCCGGTCGTGGCGGGCGTCCAGAACGACCTCGACGAGATCGAGACCGAGGTCTTCGGCGGCGACCCGGCCGTCTCCCGCCGCATCTACGAACTCGCCCGCGAAATGGTGGAGTTCCAGCGCGCGACCCGCCCCCTGGTCGGCATGCTCCACGGCCTGATGGCGGGCTTCGCCAAATACGGCACGGACGACGAACTCCAGCGCTACCTCCGCGACGTCGCCGACCACGTCACCCACACCAGCGAACGCGTCGACGGCTTCCGCTCCGCCCTCACCGACATCCTCCAGGTCAACGCCACACTCGTCACCCAGCAACAGAACGCGGAAATGCGCGCTCTGGCGGAGGCAGGTTTCGAGCAGAACGAGGAGATCAAGAAGATCTCGTCGTGGGCCGCTATTTTGTTTGCTCCCACGTTGGTGGGAACGATCTACGGCATGAACTTCGACAACATGCCGGAGCTGCACTGGGCCGGTGGATACCCGTTCGCAATTCTGCTGATGGCGGCGGTGTGCACGAGCCTGTACTTCATCTTCAAGCGGCGGGACTGGCTGTAGCGACGAGGATGCGATCCCTTGATCGACTTCGCGTACGCGAACGACGCTGAGGGCGACTCCCGACCCTCTGGGGAGAATCTGGGGAGAATGCGCAGCAGCGGGCCGACCGGGCTCAGAGCCTCCACCTCATCGAGGGGCGGCGCCCGGCGCGGTCACTGCTCACCGCACTCCGCAGGAACAGGCCATTCGGAACGACTTGCGTATCCGCCCACGGCACCCAGCCGAAGAGTCTCGGCGCAGGCCAGAGGGTCGCAAGGGTCGGTAGGCAGTCGCGAAGGCGCGGCCGACTTGCACCCTTGGCACCCGCACGATCATGACGGGGCATCAGTTTCTGTCAGTGGTCACCGCTACAACCGAACTGGAGGTCCGCGCAGCGCGGACCGCTAGGGAGGGGATGCAGCATGCCGAAGGTTCCGGACGGATACGTGCGCGTACGAAGCCACCTCCGCCGCAAGCCGGGGCCCAAGTCCGCCAAGGGGCTCAGCGTCTGGGCCGTGGCCGGCTTGTGTGCGGTGGTATGGCTCTGGGGCCAGATCTTCGGGTTCGGCGACAACGACACCGAGCAGCAGCCCGCCCCGAAGCCGGCCGTCTCCGCGCCGGCGGACGGGCGATGACAGCCCGACCGCGGCGAAGGCTCCAGTGGCGACCGCGCAGCACCCTGGACGCCCTGGGTGCGACAGCCGTGGCCCTCGCGGTCATGGTCGCCCTGGCGCAGGCCGCATCGAACCTGATGACGAGGGCCGCTGCGGCCTGGCCCCTGCTGGTCCTGGTCGCCTTCGCCTTGGCCGTCGCCGTGGCCGGCCCCCGCGTATGGGGCCACCGTCGGGATCGCGCGGACAGGGAACGGCTGGCTCGCCTGCGCATCACCCTGGCGGAGTTCGATGCGATGGACGACGGGCAGTTCGAGTACGCACTGCGCGACCTCCTCGTCCGCGACGGCTGGGCGGCCAGGAAGGTGGGCAAGGCCGGGGACCAGGCCGCCGACGTGATCGGCGTCCGGACCTCCCTCGGGCGGATCGTAGTGCAGGCCAAACACACACGCGTCGGAGGCAAGGTCGGCTCGTCGGTGATGTACCAGGTGAAGGGCACAGCGGGTCCCGTGCACAAGGCGGACCACGCGGTCGTCGTCACCAACGGCTCGTTCACCCGCGACGCCACGGCTTGGGGCGACCGCCACGGCGTGCGGTGGGTGGACCGCGACCAGCTGGACCGTTGGGCCCACAAGGGCAGGCCCCTGCACGAACTGCTCGCGCTGCCCACGGGAGGCTCCCGCTTGCCGTGGCGTCGAGCGGCATGACCCGCGCGCCGCGACGCACCAACGAGAACGGGTGGCACAGCGTGTGCTGTGCCACCCGTTGCTCAGACCGCGACTAGGTTCTCCGGGACATGCTCGGGGACCGGGCCGAGCAGCGCATCGAGCGCAGCGCGCCCCTTGCCGCCGGCCTCCGGCATGAAGTGGGCGTAGTGGTCGAGGGTGATGGTCGGGCTGGAGTGGCCGAGCCATCGGGCGAGGGTGACGACGGATTCGCCGGCTTCGAGGATGATCGAGGCGTAGGTGTGCCGGAGGACGTGGAAGCCGTCCTTGCGGGAAGCCTTCCAGCGCTTCCCCTTCTCCCGCATGGGGATGACCCCGGCCGCCGCGAGGGCGGGCTTCCAGACCTCGTCGTTGAAGATGTTGGCCCGCAGCGCGTTGCCGTACGTCGTCGTCAGGACGAGCGGGAACGATCGTTTCTCCCGCTCCAGCTCCGGGCCGCCCCAGGGCAGCTCCACCTCGACGGCTGGGTGCTGGAGGAAGTGAGTGGCCAGTTCGGCGGCGACGGACCGGGGCATATCGACGATGCGCGTCTTCCCGCCCTTAGGCAGGGTGAAGTACAAGCGGCCATTGAGTAGTTGGACCTGCCTTCGCACGCGTATGATCCCGCGCTGGAAGTCGATGTCCTCCGGCGATAGGCCGAAGACCTCTCCCTGCCGAAGCCCGCAGCCGAGCGCGACCACGACGGCAATGCGGTACCGCGCTTTGATCGCGTCCCGCACGCGCTGCGCGGTCTCCAGCGGCCATGCTTCCCGCTGGTCCTCCGGCACCTTGGGCCAGCGCACCGACTTGGCGCGCATCGGGTTGCGTACCAGGCGCTTGTCGTCGATGGCCGTCTCGAAGATGTTCGAGAGGGTGGTCAGGATCTGCCGGGCGTAGCGCGGCGCGCATTCTCCTTCCAGCGTGGCGATGTAGCCGCGCAGGACGGTCGCGGAGATGTCTCTCAGTCCCACCGTGCCGAGGTGCGGAAGGATGTGGAGGCGTACGCGCTCGTCGACACGCTTGATCGTGCCGGGCGCGCCCCGTACGCCCTCCTTCCAGAAGCGGGTGACGTAGTCAGTCAGCGGGATGGAGCCGTCGCGCGGGTCGACGAACTCGCCACGTTCGCTGTCGGTTCCGGCCCTGCGCAGCCACGCCTTGGCGTCCTCCAGCGTGTCGAACGACATGTTCCGTACGCCGGGGATCCCGGCGACGCGATACCGCGAGCCCTTCCCATAGCGAGTGGTGCGCTCCCGCTTGCCGCTGGTGGGGTCCTTCTTCTTGTTGATCCAGCGGTCTTCGATGTAGCCGGCCAAGTACTTCCTCAGGATCGGGGGTGGGAGTGCCGTTGGCGCTGGGGCGTCAGGCCGTGGCCGAGTAACCGACGCGGCGCTGCGGGGCCGCGCTCACGGGGTTCAAGGCGGGGTTCGAGCGAGAGTCCGCCTGCTCCTGCTCGCGTATCCACGCGTCGAGGGCATCGAGCCGGTATGTCACTCGCCCGTGGGCTCCCATTCGGAAGCTCGGCGGCCCCTGCCGACGGTGGCGCCAGACGTACAACGTGCGGGGCGAAAGCCCGAGGTATGCGGCCGCGTCCTTCACCCCGAGAAATGCACGACCGATGGTGGGGTCGCCTCCGGCTTCGGGGGTAGAACGAGAGGAAATGGGGGTGACGACAGACAAGCGGGATTCCTTAAATCGGCGGGCAGAAAGGAGCAGCGCACCTCGACTGCCGGAAGAGCGCCAGGACGATCAATGGTCCGGAGAGTCCCCGGTTAGGGAAACCGGAGATCGTCGGCTACATTGCGCCCGCTCCGACCGGCTCAGGGCCGGCGAGGAGGGTCTGGGGCGGGATTCCGAGGGCGGCTGCGATGGCGACGAGGTCGTCGATGTCGCAACGGCGGACTGTGCGTTCGATGCGGGAAAGCGCGGTGAAGGTCATGGGCCGACCGAGTGCGGTGACGCGGGCGGCGAGCTGGCGCTGCGAGTGGCCGCGGGCGATGCGGGCGCGTTCGATGGCACGGGCGGCGGCTCGTCCGGCGGGTCCGATTTCGAGTGGGCGTGGCGGCATCGGTGTGTTGTAGCTTGCGCGCCGGCCGCCTGGGAACGTTTCTCTGTCTGCTGTGAGCGATGCGCCGACCGCCGGCGAATTTCCGGGGCTATTTCGCCAACCGGGATCCCGGTCTTACAGTCAATAGACCGGCGAAACGAGCTGTCGCGAATTCCAGTGCCAAGGCTGGACTTTCACGCACCGGGTGTGGCTGTGTTGTCCACGCACCCCGACAACGCCGGATGCCCCACCCAATCCCCGAGGTGGTCTCTCGATGGGACCACCAGTGAAGGAGCCGCCTTGGAAGCCGCCGCCCCAATACCCTCCCCCGAAGACGCTCAGCCGTCCTGGCCGCCGATCGCCGTCCCCGGCGAACCGGCTGTCCCCCAGCCCGAGCCCGCCCACCCCTCCGAGGGTGAGCAGGTGCTGTCCGACCTGCGGGCACAGTTCCGGCGGTACGTGGTGCTGCCGAACGAGGACGCGCTCACCGCGGTGACGCTGTGGGTGGCGGCTACTCACCTGCAGACGGCGTGGCAGCATGCCCCACGCCTCGCGGTCGTCGGCCCGGCCAAGCGATGCGGCAAGTCGCGTCTGCTGGACGTGGTCACCGAGACCGTGCACGACCCGCTGATCACAGTCAACGCCTCCCCGGCGGCCGTCTTCCGGTCGATCACCGAGAACCCGCCCACCCTGCTGGTGGATGAGGCCGACACCCTCTTCGGCTCGGCGAAGGTCGCGGAGAAGAACGAGGAGATGCGCGGCCTGCTCAACGCCGGCCACCAGCGCAACCGGCCCACTCTGCGAGTCTCCGGCCCCAACCACGAGGTGTCGAAGTTCCCCACCTTCGCCATGGCCGCCCTCGCCGGCATCGGTGACCTACCCGACACGATCATGGACCGCTCGGTCGTCATCCGGATGCGCCGCCGCAGGCCGGGCGAGAAGGTCGCGGAGTTCCGCACCGTCCGCGACACCCCCGCCCTGCATGCCCTGCGTGATCGCCTCATGGCCTGGCTTGCCCCGCTCCACGCCACCGCGATGGACCTCACTCCGCCGATGCCGGTGGAGGACCGCGCCGCCGACACTTGGGAGCCGCTCATCGCCGTCGCCGACCTCGCCGGAGGTCCCTGGCCCGAGGCCGCCCGCGCCGCCTGCCTGGCGATGACGAAGCACGAGGCCGAGCAGGACCAGGACAACAGCGCCCTGAACATCCGCCTCCTCGCTGACATCCGCCGCGTCTTCGCCGCCGAGGGTAACCCGGCGATCATCCGCACCAGCCGCCTGATCGACTCCCTGAACGAGGACGCCGAGTCCCCCTGGCCGGGGTACAGCGACAAGGGCCTGACCGCACGCGGGCTGCAGCTCCTGCTGAAGGACTACGGCATCGGCTCGGCCAACCGCCGCTTCCCCGACGGCCACCAGGCCAAGGGCTTCACCCGCCTGCAATTCACCGACGCCTGGGCCCGCTACTGCCCCGACCCCGAGCCGACGGCCGAGCCAGAACCCACGACCGGCGCCTGACCCGACACCACCCGTCCCCACCCGTCGCCACGCAGGTCAGAGCCGGGACGACTCACCAGCCCGCAACGAGTCGACCCGACATCAACGCCTGTCCCGTACCTGCTCTGACCAGGCACGCGACGAGTCGCAACGGGTCCCCACCCGCCACGGACACACCTCCGCCCCCACTCCTGGAGCACCCTCACCCTTGCCCGCACCCACCACCACTCTCACCTCCGTCTCCGTACCGGCGGCCCTCGCCACCTCGATCCGCACCGGTGTGGCCCTGCTGGCCCTGGCCGCCTTCGCCCTCTCCTACGACGCCCTGCGTCAGATGGCCACCGCCAGCCATATCCACCAGGTGCTCACCTACGCCTTCCCCCTCGTGATCGACGGCTTCATCGCCATCGGCATCGGTGCCCTGCTCGTCCTGCGCACCTCACCCCTGCGGCCTCGCCTGTACGTCTCGGTGCTGGTCGGCATCGCCACCGGCACGAGCATCTGGGCCAACGTCCTGCACGCCGTCCGTCTCAACGAACAGACCCGCCGGAGCGGGCTCGCGCTCGACGACATCACCGTCGGCGTCATCTCCGCCATCGCCCCACTCGCCCTAGCCGGCGCCGTCCACCTCTACCTACTCGTCCAGCGCCGCCCCGCCCAGATGGAGATGGAGCCGCACGAAGAGCCCAGCCACACCGCCACCGTCCCCGTCCCCGTCCCCGTCCCAGCAAGTGGCGTCACAACTACCCCAGAGCCGATGCCGGTCAGCGACGTAGCTGCAGACGCCACCGCTCAAGTGACTCAGCCCGAAAGGCGGCCCGCCGGACGGCCCGGCCGGCAGCCGAGCACCACGTTGGAGCAGGCCATCGAGATCGGCCGCACCGCACCGCTGGGACGTGGCGGCCGCGCATCCCGTCGTCACATCGAGAAGGCCATCCGCGACCAGGGCCTCCGCATCGGCCGTGAACGCCTGGACGAGGCCAAGGACTTCCTGCAGGACGAACTCGACCGAGCCCGGGCCGACGCCGCATAGGCCCGGCCCGGTCCGCAGGCTCCACCGTTCGCCCCAGGGACTCCTGGGGCGAACTCCGCTTCCCCTCCCCCCCAGCCCACCGCCAGAAGGCCCGACGATGCCCAAACAGCACAGCTCCGCCCTCTCCCCCACCACCCGACCGGAGACGCCTGCTCACCCAGCCCCGGGCGGAGCAAGGTATGACGTTGGACCGTCCACCGGCCGGTCCAACGCGAACACCTCCGCCCCAGGAGTGGCGGAGGGTCTCGGGCACCAGGGGGTGCCCGAGGAGGAGACGCCCGTCGATGAAGTCACGCTGCGCCGCATCGCTCGCCGCCGTACCCGCGAAGACGTCCAGCGCAAAGAGCGTGTCGACGTCCGCTACAGCGTCGACGAGAAGACCCGGATCCTCACCCGCGCCGGTGAGATGGGCATCGCCGGCGCCCACCTCGTCGGCGCCGTGATCACGGCGTACCTCGACGGCGATCTCACCGTGGGCCTGGCCGACCAACGTACCCAGCTCGATGACTACCTCGACAAGCTCGACGCCCTACGGACCGAAGTCGCCCGCATCGGCAACAACGTCAACCAGATCGCCCACCGCCTCAACACCGGAGGCGATCCACACCCCATGGACACCGCCGTCCTCGCTCAGGCCGAGCGCACCCTGCACACCGTCCGCGCCTCCATCAGCGACATCGCGCAGGTCATGAACCACGCCGTCTCCACGAAGGCCGCCTGATGATCGCCAAGATCGGCAGCGGCAAGAGCACTGCCGGCTTGATCCGGTACTTGTTCGACACGAAGACGGCCAAGGACCACACCGACCCGCACCTGGTCGCGTCCTGGGACGGCTTCGCGCCCGACCCCGGCCGCGCCGACGACTTCGAGGCCACGAAGAAGCTCCTCGTGGCGGACCTCGACCTGCGTCTCAAGCAGGCCAGGCGGCTGGGCCGTGCCCCCGAGCGACACGTGTGGCACTGCTCGGTACGGGCCGCTCCCGGCGACCGGCACCTCACCGACGCCGAGTGGGCGGACCTCGCGCGCCGCATTGTGGCGGCCACCGGCATCGCGCCACAAGGTGACCCCGACGGGTGCCGGTGGGTCGCCATACGCCACGCCGACGACCACATCCACATCGCTGCCACCAGGGTCCGCGGCGACCTACGCACCGCCCGCCACTGGAACGACTACCTGAAGGCCGACAAGGAACTCGCCGCCATCGAGAAGGAATACGGCCTCCAGCAAGTCGTACGAGGTGACCGCACCGCAGCCAAGCGCCCCACCCGCGCCGAGACCGAGAAGGCCCGCCGCGCAGGCAAGGGCAAAACCTCCCGCGAACACCTGCGCACCACCGTCCGACAGCTGGTCGCCATCGCCACCAGCCCAGAGGACTTCCTCCGCCTGCTCGACGGCATCGAGGGCGTGCTCGTCGACGTCCAGCACTTCCCCTCCGGCGATGTACGCGGGTACAAGGTCGCCGTCGAAGGCGACACCAATGCCGCTGGCGAGCCCGTCTGGTTCTCCGGCGCCAAACTCGCCCCCGACCTGTCCTTCCCCAAGATCCGCGAGCGCCTCACCGCCATCGAGAGCCCGCCCGCTACCGAGCCAGGCAGCCAGCGCAAGCCCAACCCCTGGCACCAGGCCACCGCCGCGGCCGAGCGCATCCCCCACCACCTCGACCACGGCGACGACGAAACCTCCCAGGCTCACGTCGCGGCCTTCGGCGAGGCCATCGACGTCCTGCCGCTGCTCGCCCCCAGCCACCTGCGGCCACGGCTGCAGCAGGCTGCCGTCGCCTTCGAACGCGCCACCCGCTCCCGCATCCACGCCCAGCAAGACCAAGCCCGTGCCCTGCGCGGCGCCGTCCGGGCCCTGCGCACCGCGCCGGTCACCGGGGACGGTTCCGGGCTGGCGATGTTCCTCGACATCGCCGTCCTCATCGTCATCGCCACAGCCCGCTGGCACCAGGCCCGCCGGCACGACCAGCAGGTCGCCGCCGCGCACCAGGCCCTGGCCCATCTCCAGGCCGCCTACCAGCAAGCCGCCACTCAGCCGCTGGCCGCCCTGGCCCAGCGCAAACCACCGGCCCGCACCGTGGAACGGCACGCTCAGCGCATCCTCGTGGCCGTGCCCGACTACGCCCAGCAGATCCTCGACGACCCCGCCTGGCCGGCACTGGCCGCCGCCCTGACCGAGGCCGAGAACGCCGGCCACGACCCCGAGCAACTCCTCCAGCACGCCGCACGCCTGCGCACCCTGGGCGACGCCCACTCCACCGCCGGGACCCTCACCTGGCGCATCCAACGCCTCGCCGCCAGGCGAGCCCCCGGCGACCGAGCACGAGCCGCCCAAGCCCGCACGACCGCGACAGCACGACCGGCACAGCCCGGCCATGCCACACAGATCCCCTCGCAGTCCGACCTTACGGCGCCTGCCCGACACCGATGATCCCAGCGCTATGGCCTCGCGGAAGCGAGGCCATCAGCGAGGAATGCGCCGGCATAGGTACCGTTCTGATGGAGACGCCTGAACGGACGGAGGCACCATGCCCTGCCGAACGACTGAGCCAAGCCGGCCCATCAGCAGGTCGGGGGTGCAGTGATGCTGGAGGAAGCCGAGGAGATCGGTCGCCGAGCCCGTCGTGCCCGCCTCCGCCTGGGCATGCCCCAGGCCGACCTTGCCGCTGCTCTGGGCAAGTCGCAGGGCTGGGTCTCGAAGATGGAGCGCGGCCTGATCGAGCTGGACAGGGTCGGCGTTCTGAACCTGCTGGCCGCCGAGTTGCACGTCCACCCCAATGATCTGATCGGCCGCCCGTACACCAGCTCCCCCGACGAGAACCAGTGGCAGGTTGCCGCTTCCTCGATCCTGCGGGAACTGCGTCGCTACGACCTCGCCCCCGTGTTCGACGGCACCCCGCGTCCAGCGGCGAAGCTTTGGCGGGAGATGACGCGGCTGCACCGACTGCGGGACGCCGCCGCGAACGTGGCCATCCTGCGCGTCCTGCCGGACCTGCTCCGCGAGTCACGCGCACTCGCCGAGGTGACCACCGGCCACGAGCGGGAGGAGGCTTACTCGATCTACGCGGTGTGTTGCAAGTTCGCACACACCGCCGCCCACGCTCTGGGCCACCCCGAGCTGGTCGCCATGGCCTGCGAGCGGGCCGCCTGGTCCGCACGGCTGTCCGGCGACCCGGTCCTGCCCGCGGTCGCCGACTGGATGCGGGTCTGGGACATGTGGGCGAGCGCGGACTGGGAAGACGCCATCGTCCTGTCCGACAAGGCCATCAGCACTCTTCAGCAGGACTACGAGCGTGGCGAGCCGTTGGCCCTGCGGGCATGGGGGACGCTCCAGCTCCGTGCCGCGGTCTCCGCAGCACGAGGCGGCCGGGCAGCGGAGGCGGAAGACCGCATAGGTCTAGCCAGGACGGCGGCCGACCGCATGGACGAGTACACCGGGCCTCCGGTGTACGACAGGCACTCGCTGACGTTCTCGCCCGGCAACGTCCAGATCCACGCCATCAGCGTGGCTCTGGAGATGGGACAGCAGCGGAAGGCCCTGACGATAAACCACCGCACCAGCCCGGAGCTGGTCGCTTCCATGCCCAACTCGCGTCAGGGGCACCACCACATGGACCTCGCGCGAGCCTGGCTATGGGATGGGCGCCGCGACAAGGCACTGGGCGAACTGGAGACGGCGGAGCGAATCGCACCGCAGCTCATCCGTAACCACCCCATCGCCCGCTCCACCCTTCGCAGCATCGTCTACGCCGAGCGAGCGGTCACACGCGAGAAGTTGCGGCACATGTCCGACCGCTTCCACCTGGACGGATGAGGGTCGTATTCCTCGGGCTCATATTAGGCCCCTGAACCGTTCCTAGCGTCAGGGGCATGAGCGGACGACGAACTCTCCATCTTCCTTCGCAGGGAGCCGAGTTAGGCACAACGGCCCCGTTCTCTCCCCAGCTCGGCGACCTCGCCGCCGACACCGCCCGGAACGGCCGAGTCGGCGTCGTCGTCGCCCTCCCCGGCGAAGGCGCCGCGACGTACCACCTGCGCCCACCGGGCGGTGGTCCGGCATGGTCCGCGCCGGCCGACGCCAGCACGTTGGAGCCGGTGCCCGCCAGGCCGACATACGCGACCCTGCTCATCACCGACGCGGTCTACGACCCTCGTGCCAAGCAAGGCTCGGTGGCCATCCTCGTGCACCACGAAGATGGCGGCCGCAGCGAGGCCGCGCTGATCCTCACGCCGACCGACCTTGAGCGCCTGCACGCCCAGACCGGACGCATACTCGCCGACCACGAGCACTCTCGCGGCGGGGCGCCGTGATGCCCCAGGGACGGCACCGCGCGCCGGACCACGGTCCGAGCAGCCCGACTCACCGCGAATCCGGCGGCATCGCCCTGACTGTCCTGGCTCTGCTCGGCCTAGCCGGGCCCGCGTGGGTTCTGCGCGGCCAGGCTGCCGATCTTCTCCCCGCCGAGCGGCCCACGGCCGTCTCCATGCCGGACATCACCGAGCCGGACCCCTAGACCGCTCCGGCCCCGGCCTGGGGCCTGCCCCCGGGTGCCGGAGCACCGGACACCGCCCTGGAGGAGGTGCGGTGAGGAGCCGCCCTCGCTACGGCGGGCTGCCCCGCAGCACAACCCGTACCGCCCGGTGC
Source organism: Streptomyces sp. NPDC001678 (assembly GCF_042892945.1). Taxonomy (NCBI): domain Bacteria; kingdom Bacillati; phylum Actinomycetota; class Actinomycetes; order Kitasatosporales; family Streptomycetaceae; genus Streptomyces; species Streptomyces sp. NPDC001678. Next base: position 47,271 of record NZ_JBIAUP010000024.1, read on the forward strand.
AAGCCAGCGGCTCGGCTCCGCCGGGCGGAACGGCGCTCGACCCGGCACATGTCGTACGGCATCAGATCGGCCGCCCATCGCTGTGGGCGGGCGGACCATCACCAGGGAGGGAAGCCCGTGGAGACCCCGTACATCGTCGTCGACCAGCTCACCCCGTCGCAGCAGCAGGTGTGGAGCACATACTTCGGCGACGCCGACCGCCCCCGCTACATCGAGGAGGGCATTTGGCGTCGCACCCAGGAGGAAGCCACCGCCGGCCAGTCGGGCTGGAGCGGGGGCGACGACGCCCGTCGCCGACTCATTCACTACCGCTACCGGTACGGCCTGGTGCCGACCACGGCCGCCCCGGCGATCGGCCTGACCGACCTATACCTGTACCACTCCGTGACCGCGCCCGCCGGCGAGATCACCGCGCACGAGGACGCGGTGAGGGCCTCGCTCGCGGTCGGGGGATGGAAGCGCACCCCCGGCGGTGCCTCGTGGATGCGCCAGGACCTCAAGTGCAAGATCACGCAGTTCACACTGCACCCCCAGGACGCCGTGGCCCGCCGCAAGCTCCCGCAGAACTACCGCAGCCTCGACGTCCAAATCACCTCCGCCCAGTACGCCCCACCACCGGCCGTGCGGCAACGGCCCTGGGACGTGCTGGCCTCCGGCATCCGGATCAAGGACCAGCGCGGCACACCCACCCTCGTCCCGGACCTGTCCGTCCTCGCCGATCACCTCCCCTTCCAGGTCGAGATCGGCTGCGGCACCTCCGTGGAGGCCGGCATCCCGCCCCTGCACCGCCTCCACGAGATCTACCGCGTCACCGACCGCCAGGGCGACGACCCGCGCGAACACCGCTTCACCCTCTCCCCCACCTCCGACCCGCTTCTGCACGAAGTGCTCACCGAGCCGGAGGAGAAGACGGCCGAGTTTACCGAGATGTTCAAGGCGTGCTTCCTGGCCGAGCCAACGCCCGCCATGCGCGCACTGAAGGAGCTTCACGACGCCGGACACCTGGTCGGGCCCGTGATCACCAACAACTTCGACGTGCTGGCGGCCCGCGCCGGCCTGGAGGAGTGCTTCATGCGCCGCTACGACCAGGCCGTACCGGACGTCGAGTGGGTGGACGGCGCGAAGGCCCTGCTCGTCGTCGGTCTGCACGCCGACCGGCGCAAGGTCCAGGCCCGCGCCCGCGAGCGCGGTCTGAAGGTCGTCTACCTCGACCCCGAGGGCTTCTGGCACGACGGCCAGTTCAAGCCCTACCCGCTGGAAGGTCCCCAGGACGACGACCTGGTCTGCCGGAAGCCAGCCGCGGAGGGCCTGCCGGAACTCGTCAACCTCCTCGCCACGTCCACCGACTGACCTACCTGCACGATCAGGTCCGGGCCGGACAGCGGCGCTAGCGTGTCGCCCCTGACCGGCCCGGACCACCGGGCAGGCGAGACAGGGAAAGGAGCGCCCGCACCATGCGCGTATCCGTCATCGGCTGCGGCCACCTGGGCATCCCGCACGCCGCGGCCATGGCCGAGATCGGCCACGAGGTCATCGGCGTGGACCTCGACCAGACGAAGATCGACCGGCTCAACGCCGGCGAATGCCCCATCTACGAAGAGGGCCTGCCAGACCTGCTGGCCACCCACACCGCCACCGGCCGACTGCGCTTCACCACCGACCTGGCCGAGGCCGCGGCCTTCGCCGACGTCCACTTCCTCGCCGTCGGCACACCCATCGACGCCGACGGCCGCAGCTACGACACCGGCCAGGTCTTCGGCGCGGCCCGCGCACTCGCCCCGCACCTGACCCGCCCATGCGTGATCATCGGCAAGTCCACTGTCACCGTCGGCACCACCCGCGACCTGGCCGCCCTCCTTGCCCGCCTCGCCCCCGCGGGCACCGACGTCGAGGTCGTCTGGAACCCCGAGTTCCTGCGTGAAGGCCACGCCATCGAGGACACCCTCCGCCCCGACCGGATCGTCGCAGGCGTCCCTTCCCTGCATGCCGAGGACGTCGTCCGCCAGGTCTACGCCCCACTGCTGCACAACCAGATCCCTCTGTTCGTCACCGACCCCGCCACCGCCGAACTGATCAAGGGCGCCGCCAACGCCTACCTCGGTATGAAGATCTCCTTCATCAACGGCGTCGCCGACATGTGTACTGCCGCCGGCGCCGATGTCCACCAGCTCACGGAGGCCATCGGCCTCGACCCGCGCATCGGCCGCGGCGGCCTGAACGCCGGACCCGGCTACGGCGGAGGCTGCCTGCCCAAGGACGTACGCGCGTTCACCGCCTCCGCCCAGAGCCTCGGCGCCCTCGACGCGGCAACCCTGCTGCGAGCCGCCGAGCAGGTCAACGAGTCCCGCCCCACCGCCGCCCTCGCCCTCATCGAACAGACCCTCGACCGACCAGTGGCAGGAACACGCGTCACCGTGTGGGGCGCCTCCTTCAAGGCCGGCACCGACGACGTGCGCGAGTCGCCAGCCCTCGCCGTCGCCGCCCTCATGCACCAGCGCGGCGCGACCGTCACGGTCCACGACCCCCACGCCGTGCCCACCGCACTCGTACGCCACCCCGAACTCGACTACGCGGAAGGCCTGGAGGAATCGGTCAAGGGCGCGGAACTGATCGTCCTGGCCACCGAGTGGCCCCAGTTCCGCGACACCGACCCCAGGGCCCTGGCCGCCCTGGCCGAGCAACCGGTCCTCGTGGACCTCCGCAACCTCCTGAACGCCGACACCTGGCGCACAGCTGGATGGACCGTACGCCAGCTCGGCCGACCCGCACAGCCATAGGACCCCAGGCCCCGTCCCGGGGCCGGGACACACGGATGGGAGATCCGACATGGACGACCTGTGGGACGACATCACCAAGCTCTCCACCGTCTGCCGCAAGGCCGGTGAACACCTCCCCGACGAGGAACTCAAGGCCCTCCAGGTGGGCAAGGTCGCCGAGGAGGCAGGCGAGGCCATGCACGCCCTCCACGGCCTGAAGGGCCTCACCACCTGCGGCGACGCCCACGGCTGGTCCGAGGTCCAGAACGACCTCGTCGGCGCTGTCATTGCAGCCCTGCTGGCCATGCACTACATCGACCCCGACGGCGCCCGCGCGTCCTTCGAGGAGATCTTCCACCGCCGTACCCGCAGGGGCCGCGAAGCCGCTGTCGCCGCCTGACCACTCCCCCATCCCCACGCCGGGGGGGGGGGGCCCCCCCGGGGCGGCCCCCCCCCCGGGGGGGGGGGGGGGGGGCCCCCCCCCCCCCGGGGGGGGGGGGGGGGGGGGCGCGCACCCCCCGGCACCGGGGCGCCTCGCCA
>NZ_JBIAUP010000024.1:50576-58710 GCF_042892945.1 Streptomyces sp. NPDC001678
GCGGGGGGGGCGCCGTCCGGGTTTCGGGCCCGCCCCCCCCCGCCCCCCCCCCGGCCGGGGGGGGCCCCCCCCCCGGGCCCCCCCCCCGCCGGTCCGTGTCGTAGACGCTTCGCCCCCACCCCCTGGGTGGACGATGGCGGGATGACCGACACCGAGCTCGAAGCGGAAGCGATCAAGTCCGGTACGGGGGTATCCGCGCTGATCACAAACAGCCAGGGCGAATACCTGCTCCACCTCCGCGACGACATCGAAGGCATCTGCTGGCCCGGCTACTGGACACCTGTCGGCGGACGTCCCGAACCGGGCGAATCGCTGGCCGACACCGTCGCACGCGAGGTAGCGGAGGAGACCGGACTCACCATCCCGCTCGAGGAGTTCACCACCGTCCAACAGAGGAACGCCGAACACCTCGGCAAGGGCCCGATCGCCATCTACACCGGCCACTGGGACGGCGACGCCCACGCCCTCCCCCTCACTGAGGGCATCATGCTCCACTGGTTCCCGGCCTCGGTACTCCCACGGCTCCGCGTACCCCTGTGGTGCCGAGAGGCGATCGCCCTCCATCAGGATGCGCGGACGAACCCCCCAGTTTCAGAGGAAACCTGCCCCTGAGCACCAGCGGTTGAGGTGGCGGGGGCGCGTGCTGTTCGTGGGCGGTTGTCGCTCGTCGTGACCGTCTGACACTTGGACGGTCAACCTTTCCGGTTCCCCAGCTGGCTAGTGGGCGGCTCGGGGATCCGGAGTGGGTGGTTGTGACATCTCACCGGGTGTGTTGTGGGTCGGATGCCACAGGTGTACACGATGATCAGCAGCAGCCCGAGGGCGACCATGTCACCGCCGGGCTCGGCTGACCGCACGAGGCGGCTTCAATGGAGAGCATCGCCTGCCACGTTGCTGCCTACGCACCTGGCGCGAAGACTGTTGCTGTCGCGCAGTTACTCAGGAACCTCACCGTCGAGCTCAAACCAGATGCCAAGCAGTTCATCGCCGACCGGCTCTGCACGGTGCTCATCGAGTTCGGCGGTACGGAAGAGGCCGAAAAGCTCCGCGCCATACTGCGACCTGGTGGCTGAAGATCTGCGAATGTCATCCGCGTGTGAGCAACGCCTGAGCGGACGGCGGCGTATCACAAACCTCCATTCCGATTCGAAGCACCACCCTGCATGGCTGAGCAGCCCCACGCCCTTTGACGCCGAGGCGGTTGTCGAGAATGTTGAGCGAGATGCGTCTTACTCAGGAGAGGACCGGCGAGGGCGCCGGTCAAGGCAGCCGCAAGGGTGAGTACCCTAGCGAACGCAGCAGCAGCCTGCATGAGGGCAGCGGGGTAAGTTGCGCCGTCCAGGCGGGCGAGCTTGCCCGCGGCAGCAGCAGCCAGCGTCGCCCACGACGACCACGAGTGCAGCGGTAAGCAGGACAACAGTGAGACTGGGCACGGCAAACTCCGGTATTCGTTGAGACGTTGACGTGCCTGAAGGTCGCGGAAACGGTGTACGCCAGTGTGCGGCCAGACGATAATGAACACCGGCGAACACACGAGTTAGGTGCAGGTAGGTGCACGAGAAGCAGCAGAAGCGCGATATGGCGCTCACCGATCTGCGCAAGCGGCTGACGGATGGGCTGGCCCGGGCCCGGCTGACCAAAACGCAGCTCGCTGCCCGAGCAGAGCTGAGCCGCACAACTGTGCAACTGGCCTTCCAGACTGATACATCGACTCCGCCTTCTGCCGAGACGGTTGCGGCCTTGGCCCGCGAGCTGCGCTTGCCGAGCAAAGAGTTGCTGGCCCTTCGACGGGTTGCTGCTGGAGAAGCCAGCCCCGTTGGCCGGAACGAGCGAAGCCTGGGCAAGCCGATCAGCGACTGGAACCCTCACGACTTGGAGATCCACCCTGCTGGCCCTGTCCTCAAAGGATACGAGTCTGGAACCGTGCCAATCGCAGTACTGCCCGGTTATGTTCCGCGGCTCCACGATCAGGTGCTCACGGAGGCGGTGCAGGATGCCAGCGCGGGACGAAGCCGGATGGTGATCTTGGTCGGGTCGTCATCGACCGGCAAGACCAGAGCCTGCTGGGAATCCGTCCAACCACTCACCCACAAGGGGTGGGGGCTGTGGCACCCCTTCGACCCGACCAGAGCCCAGGCTGCCCTCGACGACTTGCGACGTGTGGAGCCATGCACGGTGGTGTGGCTCAACGAGGCCCAGCATTACCTCGGTGAGCCCCGGGTGGGTGAGCAGCTCGCAGCAGCAGTGCATCGTCTGCTTACCGACTCAGGCCGCGGGCCCGTTCTCATCCTGGGAACCCTGTGGCCCGAGTACGCCGACGAGTACACAGCCTTGCCTGCACCTGGCAAACCGGACCCACACAGCCGGGTACGCGAATTGCTGGCCGGACGGACCCTCACAGTCCCCGAGTCCTTTGACCAAAAGGCACTGCGCGCGACAGCCGCCCTTGCACAGGGTGGCGACGAGTTGCTGGCCGACGCCCTCACCCGGACGAGCACAGATGGACGAGTGACCCAGGATCTCGCTGGGGCCCCGGAATTGTTGCGTCGTTACGAGCAGGGCACGCCAGCCGTCAGGGCTGTAATGGAGGCCGCGATGGATGCACGCCGCCTTGGTGTGGGCCTCCATCTCCCACAGGCCTTCCTCATCGACGCTGCGATCGACTACCTCAGCGACTGGGACTACAACCAACTCGCTGAAGGCTGGGCAGAGACAGCCTTTGCTGATCTAGCCCGCCCCGTCCACGGTAAGCAGGCACCCCTGCGTCGTACGAGTACTCGTCCCGAACGCCGCCCTCCGGGCAGCCCGACGCCAGCCACCCCTCCCGTCGCCCAGTCAGCAGGGCCCGCCTTCCGACTCGCTGACTACCTCGAACAACACGGCCGGAGCACCCGCCGGGCAAAGTGCCCACCGGCCTCCTTTTGGCACGCCGCCTACACCCACCTCAGCAACCCTGATGAGCTCAGCAGCCTCGCCCGCGCCGCCGAATCCCGGTTTCGCCTCCAATGGGCGTACCACCTGCGCCACCAGGTTGCCGATTCGGGCCGTCTGGATGCCCTCGTGGAACTGGCGCGGATGCGGGCGAAAGCTGGGGACCAGGGGGGAGCTGAAGCCCTTGCTTTGCAAGCTGCCGAGGCAGGCAACGCCAGTGCCCTGTTCTTCCTGGCGCGCATGCGGGCAGATGCCGGCGATCGGGATGGCGCCGAAGCCTTTTATCGGAAGGCCGCCGACGCAGGCAAGGTCTTCGCCCTAGTCGTTCTGGCACTGATGCGGGAAGAAGGCGGGGACCGGGACGGCGCTGAAGCCTTTGCCCTACAGGCCGCCGAAGCGGGCCGCCCTGACGCTCTTGTCGACGTCGCGCTGATGCGGGAGAGCGACGGGGACCGGGACGGCGCCGAAGCCCTCGTCCTGCAGGCCGCCGAAGCAGGCGACACGAACGGCTTGGTCGAGCTGGCGCGGGTGAGGGAAGAGGTCGGGGACGAGGATGGTGCCGAAGCCATGTATCGAAGGGCCGCTGATGCAGGCGACAGCCGCGCTCTCACCGATCTAGCGTGGATGCGGGCAAAAGCCGGGGATCGGGCTGAGGCCGAGGCTCTCGTCCGACAAGCCGCAGATGAAGGCAGTCCCCGCGCTCTGTTCGACCAGGCGCTGATGCGGGAGGAAGCCGGACAAAGGGGAGAGGCCGAAGCCTTCGCCTTGCAAGCCGCCGAAGCAGGCAATGTCGACGCATTGATCGACTTGGCATCGATGCGAGAGGAGGACGGGGACCGGGACGGCGCCGAAGCCCTCGCCCTACGAGCTGCCGACGCAGGCCACCTCGAAACGCTGGTCGAGCTGGCGCTAATGCGAGCGAAGGCTGGCGATCAAGCCAGGGCCGAGGCCCTCGCCCTACGAGCCGCTGGCGCAGGCAATGCAAGGGCTCTGTTCCTCCTAGCGCTGATGCGCGAGGAAACCGGGGATCGGGCTGAGGCCAAAGCACTCGCCCTGCAAGCCGCCGACATCGGCGTCGACTGGCTACACGAGCAGCAGGACCTGGGGGGTTGGTGGCCGTACGGGCTGGATCCAGACGGTACCCCCACAAAACCCTGGTAGCGAGCCAGGCCACCCACCCACCTCCACCCGCAACGCTTTCGGCTGAGCACAGCACAGCCTCCCGCACCACTTGACCGGCGAGGTGACGCGCGGGAGCGACGCGGGAGCGGACGGCGATGCATCTGCCGTCATGCGTAGGACCAACGATCGTGCCGCGTGGCGCTGACCAGGCAGACCAGCACCACGCGGCACGATCAAGCACCCACCGTCACAGGGCCAATCCCAGTTGTAAATCTTTCTCACGACGTCGTGGTAGTCACCGAGTCGTGTACTGCCCTCTCGCGTGGCGCCCTCAGCTTACGGCCAAGGGGGCGTAGGCGAGCCGTCCGGGTCAAGTCCGTACGGCCACCTCATCTTGGCCTCGTCGTCGGGAAGCTCGCCGGTATTGGCGGCTTGCTGGTAGAAGGTCTCAGCGTCCTCCTGGTCCCCGGCCTCGTCTCGCATCCGTGCTACGTGGATCAGGGCGTCGGGGTCGCCGGTGTCGGCGGCCCGCTGGTAGAAGGTCTCAGCGCCCTTCTGGTCCCCGGCCCACTCCCGCAGCTCTGCCAGGCGAACCATGGCGCTAGCGTGGCCTGCGTCTGCGGCTCGCTCGTAGACTGCTTTGGCACCCTCCCAGTCCCCGGCCTGTTCCCGTATTTGCGCCAAAACTGTCAGGGCTGTGGGATCGGTAGCAGCCTGCTGGTAGAGGGTCTCGGCACCCTCGAGGTCTCCGGCTTCCTCCTTCAGCTCAGCCAGGTGGACCACGGTGTAGGTGTCGCCGGTGTCGGCGGCCCGCTGGTAGAGGGCTTCGGCACCCTCGAGGTCTCCGGCTTTCTCCTTCATCTGGGCCAGGTATTTCAGGGCATGGGTGTCACCAGCGTCGGCGGCCCGCTGGTACAGGACTTTGACCCCCTCCCAGTCCTCGGCTTCTTCCTTCATCTGGGCCAGGAAGATCAGGGCATGGGTGTCGCCAGCGTCGGCGACCCGCTGGTACAGAGCTTCGGCACCGTCGAGGTCTCCGGCTTCCTCCTTCAGTTCGGCCAGGTTGATCAGGGCGTCGGTGTCGTCGGCATCGACGACCTGTTGGTAGAGGGCTTCGGCACCTTCCTGGTCCCCGGCTTCCTCCATCATGTCTGCCAGACGGGCAATGGCGTAGGTGTCGCCGGTGGCGGCGGCCCGTCGGTAGAGGGATTTGACCCCCTCCCAGTCCCCAGTCTCTTCCTTCAGCTCCACTAGATCGACAAGGGCGTCAGCACGGCCTGCGTCTGCGGCTCGCTGGTAGAAGGCTTCGGCGCCCTCGCGGTCTCCGGCTGCCTTCCGGCGCCTGGCCACGAGGAACAAGGCGTCTGCGTCGCCAGCGTCGGCTGCCCGACGATAGAGGGCTTCGGCGCCCTCCGGATCCCCGGCCTCTCTCCTTTGGTCCGCCAGTTCAGTGAGATCGCTGGCGCCGCCGGCGTCTACGGCTCGCTGGTAGAGAGCTTCGGCGCCTTCCATGTCCCCAGCTTCCTCCCATATCCGTGCCAGGCAATTGAGGGAGTAGGGGTGGCCTGCGTCGGCGGCGCGGAGCCGGAGGTGGTGTGCCCACTGCAGGCGGTGCCTTCGTTCAGCGGCGAGTGCAAGGTTACCGAGGTCGTCGGAGTGGGTGAGGTGGGCGTACGCGGCGGCCCAAAACGATGCGGGTGGGCACAGTCTCAACCGGGCGGTGCGGCCGTGCTGTTCGAGGTAGTCGGCGAGCCGGAACGCTGGTCCTGTCACGGAGGAAGGCGCGGGCGTCGATATCGGGCCGCCGGGTGGGCGGCGCCTGGGCCGGGCTCCGGTGCGACGCAGGGGCGCCTGCTTGCCGTGGACGGGGCGGGCGAGGTCGGCGAAGGCCGCCTCTGCCCAGTCGTCGGTGAGTTCGTCGTAGTCCTGTTCGCTGAGGTAGTCGATCGCGGCATCCGTGAGGAAGGTTTGTGGAAGGTGGAGCCCCACGCCAAGACGGCGTGCGTCCATAGCCGCGTGCAGTACGGCCTTGGTCGTCGGTGCGCCGTGCTCGTAGCGGCGTAGCAGTTCGGGGGCGCCGGCGAGGTCCTGGGTGACTCGTCCGTGGTCATGGGCGCGGGTGAGAGCGTCGCCGAGCAGTTGGTCGCCGTCCTGCGCCAGGACAGCTGCGGTCCGCAGTGCGTCCTGGTCGAAGGTGTCGGGGATGGTGAGAGTGCGTCCGGCGAGTATCTCCCGAACCCGGCTGTGCGGATCTGGTGAGCCAGCTGGGGGCAGGACTGTGTACTGGTCGGCGTACTCAGGCCAGAGGGTGCCCAGAACGAGGACCGGTCGGCGCTTGGGGTGGGTGAGGAGGTTATGGACGGCGGCCGCGATCCGCTCGCCGAGCTGGGGGTTGCCGAGGTAGTGCTGGGCTTCGTTGAGCCATACCACTGTGCGAGGCGCGACGCGTTCGAGGTCGTCGAGGGCGGCTTCGGCTCGAGTCGGGTCGAACGGGTGCCACAGCCGCCACCCGCGGGTGGCGAGCGGCTGAATGGCCTCCCAGCAGGCTCGTGTCTTGCCCGTGGAGGACGTTCCGACCAGGACCAGCATCCGGCTGTTGCCCTGTGCGGCCTCCAGTGCAGCATCGGTGAGGATCCGGTCATGGCCACGCGGGACGTAGCCGGACAGCGTCCGCTGGGGCACAACCCCAGAGCCGATCCCGGCGGGATGGACCTCCAAGTCGTGAGGGTCCCACTCCGTGATCGGTCTACCCGGGCCATAGTTCTTTCCAAGGGCAGGGTCGATATCTCCGGCGGCGATTCGCCGCAGATCCAGCAGTCGCTGGTCTGGCAGGCGTAGCACGCGGGCCAGCGCGACAACCGTCTCGGCCGATGGAGCGGGCTTGCCCGCCTGGAACGCCTCCTGCACGGTGGTACGGCCCAGTTCTGCTCGGGTGGCTAGCTGAGTCTTGTTCAGCCCGGCACGAGCCAGGCCGTCGGCGAGCCTCTTGCGCAGCTCGATGAGCGCCGTCAGCTCGCTAGGTTCGTCGTGCATTCGTCCCGCCAGGCTCGATGTGTTCGCCGGTGTTCATCATTGTCCAGCCGGACCCCGGCGGACATCGTTTCCGCGACCTTCGTCACGTCAACGTCTCACCTTTACAAGGAGCCTGCCGTGACCCGTCTCGTCGTTGTCCTCCTCGTCACTGCGCTGGTCATCATGTTCGCTCTTCTGGCTGCCGCCGCTGCGGGTCTACTCGCCCGGCTGGACGGCGCCACTTATCCCGCTGCCCTCATGCGAGCCGCCACCACGTTCGCTGCTGCACTCACCCTTGCAGCCGCCCTGACCGGTGCTCTCGCCCAAATCGTCTCCTGAGCCCTTCAACTCTGGCCGCCGGCAGCCTTCGCACCTGGTCGATGCCTGCCAGGGGGTGGTGCAGAAGTCCGTCCTGATCGAGAAGATGCAGAAGCAGCTCAGCCCTGGGTCCTGAGGACGGCTTGCACAGGCTGGACTCGGCCTCACGCGGGTCCGGGGTGCAAGTCTCTGGCCAGGTAAAATGGGACTTATTGGCGCCACTCGGCACCACCGTCACGATCTTGCAGGCCTCGTAATGCGTAGGTTTCAGCCCTCGCGAGCGGCTCAGCCCCCCACACGCACCGATTGCAGAGCGCGAGCGTGCTGTCGTCGAACTTCCCGGAGCAGTCGACAGCCCTCCTGCTGGGAGCCGTTTGGGAGCCGACCTGCTCCCAAAGGCCATCCAGCACTACACCAGGCCAGCCAGACCACGCCTCTGAACAGGGCAATCGCAACCTACGTTACTCAGAGCCCCCACTCGAACCTCATAGTGAGCTGAAGCGTATGCGACGACACCTGCCCTTCAGCGCTGCGCTCATCACCCGCCGGATCCACCCGCCCTCCGGGAGGAGGCTTTGTGGGATCACCGCAGAGGAGACCTACCCTTGGCCATTCAACGCGCAGAGTCGCTGGATACCCAACACGAATTCGCCGAGCGCTTACTGAGTCTTTCGTTAGTTCTGTGGGTGCAGAGGCTGTAACAGTGCGAGGATGCTGGTGTGCCTTCTGAGCCTCAGTCTGTTGTTGTCGC
>NZ_JBIAUP010000025.1:0-47674 GCF_042892945.1 Streptomyces sp. NPDC001678
CGGAACAGACGCTGCGACAACAACAGACTGAGGCTCAGAAGGCACACCAGCATCCTCGCACTGTTACAGCCTCTGCACCCACAGAACTAACGAAAACCTCAGTAGTAACTTGCCCGCCCTGGTGGCGGGGGCCGGTGTCGCGGGAGGCGTCTACCACCTGGCCCACAGCTGAGCGAACGGGCCCGCTCGGGGCAGGGTCAGCGGCTGGTACGGAGGAACCGGCGCAGCTTCTGCAACGGCCACGTGTTGATCACGTCGTCCTTGGTCAACCATCCGCGCTGTGCCGTCCCGATCCCGTACCGCATGTAAGGCAGGTGCATCACCGAGTGGGCATCGGTGTTGATCGAGAACTTCACTCCGTGGCGCCTGGCCCGAAGGATCTCCTCGTCACCTAGGTCCAGCCGTTCCGGGTGCGCGTTGATCTCCAACGCGGTGCCCGTCCGCGCGCAGGCGGCGAACACCTCGTCGAAATCAGCGTCAATCCCTGGGCGCTTGCCCAGCAACCGGGTAGTGGGGTGCCCGATGATGCTCACGGCCGGGTTCTCACAGGCCCGGACGAGCCGGCGGGTCTGCTCTGCGCGGTTCTGCTTGAAGTGGTCATGCACCGAGGCAACGCACAGGTCGAACCCCACTAGGAACTCTTCCGGCCAGTCCACATCACCATCCGGACCAATGTTCAGCTCCGTGCCGTGCAGGAGCCGCATCTTGCGGTGCTTGCCGTCCAGCTTCCGTACCTGTTCCCGCTGAGCGAGCATCTTCGCATCGGTCATCCGCTGCATGTACAGGTTGGGCGCGTGATCCGTGATCGCGTAGTACGTGTAACCCCGCTCAGCAGCGGCCGCGATCATGTCTTCCAGGGATGCCAGTCCGTCTGTGAGATCTGTGTGGGTGTGCAGGTCGCCCCGAATATCGGCCTCTTCGATCAACGTCGGCAGCCCGTCCCGGAGGCCGGCCGCTACCTCCCCACGGTCCTCGCGCAGGGTGGGCGGTATCCACGGGAGGCCGAGCTTGGCGTAGATTGCCTCTTCGGTCTCGGAAGTGATCTTCTTGCCGCTCTTGCCGTAGAACAGGCCGTACTCCGAGAGCTTCCAGCCCTGCCTGACGGCGATTTCTCGTATCCGAATGTTGTGGGGCTTTGAGCCTGTGAAGTACAGCAGCCCCGCGCCCCACGCGTCGGGCGGCAGCACCCGCAGGTCGATCTGGAGCCCGTCGACGGTGCGGACCGACGTCTTCTTCGGGCCGCGGGCGATGACCTCCGCGGTGTACGGGAGGGTGCTGATCGCCTCCATGAACGGCTCGGCGCGGTCGGCCGCCACGAGGACGTCGACATCCCCGATGGTCTCCCGCATGCGGCGCAGCGACCCGGCGAAGGCGCAGCGTTCGCAGCCCTCGACCCGCGAGAGGTCGGCGACGATCCGCTCGGCGGCGTCCGTGGCGGCGGACAGCAGGATTCGGCCGCCGGCCTTCTTCATCAGCTCGATGCCGTGGAGGATGTTCTGCTCGGTCTTCTCGCCGAACCCCTTGAGGTCCCGTAGCCGTTCCTCGTGGATCGCGTCGAGGAGTCCGTCGACGGAGGAGACGCCCAGCTCCTCGTAGAGAACGAGGGCCTTGTGGGGGCCCAGGGTCGGGATGGTGAGCAGCTCGCGGACGCCCGCAGGGACGGACGTGCGGGTCTCCTCGAAGGCGGCGACCCGGCCGGTGCCCAGGAACTCGACGACCTTCTCGGCGATCGACTTCCCGACGTTGGGGATCTCGCGCAGGCCCTGGAGATCCAGCTTGGAGACGTCGGAGGGGTGGCCGCCGATGGCGCGGGCGGCCTTCTCGTAGGCGCGCGCCTTGAAGGCGTCGCCGCCCGTGATGGCGACGAGATCGGCGTACTCCTGGAGCACCGCCGCGACCTCTTCGTTGGGCCGGGCCATGGTTTCAGCGTGCCACCGGAGCGGTCGCGGGGCGAGGCGGCGGGGGGGAAGTGTCAGACCCCGGTGCGAGCCGGGCAGAGCCCTCGCCCGGTCCGCCGGGTGGGGCACAGCGCCTGACCTGCGGCTATCCTAGGTGTCGGAGTGTTTCCGCGACCAAGGCGCACAACATCCGCGTCCGTGAACTCGCCGTCCGCCACGGGTACAAGCTGTCCGAGTACGGGCTGTTCCACGCCAAGAGCGGGCGGCGGATCACCTCGGCGACGGAGGAGGACGTCTGCGCCCGGCTGGGCCTGCCCTGGATCCCGCCCACCCTGCGCGAGGACCGCGGCGAGGTCGCGGCGGGGCTGCGCGACGAGCTGCCCGAACTCGTCTATGCAGCGGATGACGGACGCCAAGATCCTCGCGCAGCGCGAGCGGGTGCGGGAGCTCGACGGGAAGCACCGGCGGATGCGGCTGCTGGGCAAACGGCCCGGAATCGACGCCGACTTCGACGCCGTGTTCGAGGCGTGCGCGCGGACCGGCACCGCTCTGGAGATCAACGCCCATCCGGAGCGGATCGACCTGTGCGACGAGGACGTTCTGCGGGCCAGGCGCCACGGGGTGAAGTTCGCGGTGAACACGGACGCGCACTCCATCACGCATCTTCCGTATATGCGCTATGGCGTGGGAACGGCGCAGCGGGGCTGGCTGACCAAGGACGACGTCATCAACACCTGGCCGCTGCAAAAGCTGCGCCGTTTCCTGTCCGCTAATTGACGGCGGCAGCGGCCGCCTGTCCCGCGGCAGCGGCCTGGGCGCCGCGGCCCTTGGCGCGGGCGCGCTTGGAATAGGTGATCGTCCAGGCGATCAGAAGGGCGGGAACGCCATAGGCCAGCACGGAATTCACGGCGACCATGGTGCCGGTCGGCAGCGCGTAGGACAGTCCGACGCGCGCGATGGCCTCGAGGACGTATCCGAGGCCCCAGGTCATGGTGATCCGGGTCATCGTCCGCCGGAATCCCTCGTACTGCCAGAGGCCGTTCCAGTGGGCGACGCCGTTCGCGGAACCGTCGGTGCCGAATTTCCGGCCCAGATAGAACATCAGCGGGCGCGGGGTGGCCAGGCTGATCAGGCAGACCACCCCGAAGAGGCCGGTGATCAGGGAGTCCTTGACCAGCAGCAGCCGGGCCGAGTGCGGCCCGACACCGGTGACGGCGAGGGTCAGCACCAGGAAGATCATGGTCATCACGGCGAACTCGTCGACGCGCCGGTGCCAGATCAGATAGATCACCATGTCCACGACCGGCCAGACGCCGGAGGCCACCAGGGCGGAGAAGTCGCTCCAGCCGGCGCCGGTGAGCTGGTTGTAGGTGACGAACGGCAGTACCACATTGCAGCCGATGGACACGGCCCAGCTCAGCATGGCGCCGGGCCCGAAGCGCCGGGACGGCGCGGATGACGCGACGGTCATCGATTCCCCCAAGATCAAACGAGTTAAAACGGAGGGACTGTAGGGGAAAGGCGCCATCGACAGCAAGATCGTTAATCTCAACCCTTCATTTATTCACCACATTGGGCGGAAATCCTACTTTCCCTGAACTCCTCGCCCACTCCCCGTCATAGCGTGCCCCCGATCGGACCGTCCGCACCGGCACCCGCACCGAAAGGCCGCGCACGCGATGCCCAACCCCTTCGAGCTGCCCCGCTTCTACACACCGCACCCGGCCCGCCTCAATCCCCATCTCGAGGGCGCGCGGCGGCATTCGAAGGCCTGGGCGCGGCGCATGGGCATGATCGAGGGATCGGGAATCTGGGACGAGGAGGATCTCGACTCCCACGACTACGCCCTGTTGTGCTCCTACACCCATCCGGACGCCTCCGGCCCCGAGCTGGACCTGGTCACCGACTGGTACGTGTGGGTGTTCTTCTTCGACGACGACTTCCTGGCGAGGTTCAAGCGCACGGGCGACACCCATGGTGCCCGCGCCTATCTCGACCGCCTCCCGGCCTTTATGCCGCTGGGCCCGGACGAACCGGCCCCGGAGCCCACCAACCAGGTCGAGGCGGGCCTGGCCGACCTGTGGGCGCGTACGGTCCCGGACATGTCGCCGGAGTGGCGGCGGCGCTTCCGGGAGAGCACCCGGCATCTGCTCGAGGAGTCGATGTGGGAGCTGTCGAACATCAACGAGGGCCGTGTCGCCAACCCCGTCGAGTACATCGAGATGCGCCGCAAGGTCGGCGGAGCGCCCTGGTCCGCCCACCTCGTCGAGTACGCGGCGGGCGCCGAGGTCCCCGACGCGGTGGCGGCGACCCGGCCCCTGCGCGTCCTGAAGGACACCTTCGCCGACGGGGTCCACCTGCGCAACGACCTCTTCTCCTACCAGCGCGAGACCGAGAGCGAGGGCGAACTCGCCAACGCCGTCCTCGTCTTCGAGCACTTCCTGGGCTGCGACACCCAGCGGGCCGCCGACGCCGTGGGCGAGCTCCTCACCTCGCGCCTCCAGCAGTTCGAGCACACCGCCCTCACCGAGGTCGGCCCCGTCCTGGCGGAGCACGGGCTGGACGCGCAGGCTCACGCCGACGTCTTCGCCTACGTCAAGGGACTTCAGGACTGGCAGGCCGGCGGCCACGAGTGGCATCTGCGTTCCAGCCGCTATATGAAGAGCACCACCGGCACCCCCCGGGTGCCCGAGGCCCTGCTGGGCGGGCCGCTCGGGCTCGGCACCTCGGCGGCCCTGCTGGTGCCCTCGATCCTGGCGGCGCTGCCCGCGCGGCTGCGCGGGTTCGCACACGTCCCGTTCGAGAAGACGGGCCCCCTGCCGCTCCCCGACTTCGAGATGCCCTTCCAGACCCGGCACAACCCCCATCTCGAGGACACCCGGCGGCACGGCGCCGACTGGGCCCGGCGCATGGGCATCAGCGTCCCCAGCCCCACCGACCCCCTCGCGGGCCACTGGGACGACGAGCACCTCCGCGACTTCGACCTGGGCCTGTGCGCCGCCGGCATCAACCCGGAGGCGGGCCCGGACGAGCTGGACCTCGCCACGGACTGGCTCATCTGGGGCACCTACGGGGACGACGTCTATCCCGCGCACTTCGGAAGGCGCCCCGACGGCCTGGCGGCGGCCAAGCACTGCACCGACCGGCTCCGGCTGTTCATGCCGCTGGACGCCGTCGTCACCGAGACACCGCTGAACTGCCTGGAGCGGAGCCTGGCCGACATCTGGGTCCGGACGGTGACGCCCATGTCCCCCGCCGGCCGCGAGGCGTTCCGGCGGGCGGTCGAGGGGATGCTGGACAGCTGGCAGTGGGAGCTGACCAACCAGCGCATGAACAAGATCCCCGAGCCGGTCGACTACATCGAGATGCGCCGCAACACCTTCGGCTCCCCGCTCACCATGACGCTCTCCCGGCTCCGTCACGGCAGGGCGCTGCCCCCGGAAGTCCTCGCGTCACGGCCCGTCCAGGCGCTGGAGAACGCCGCCTCGGACTACGCCACGCTCATGAACGACGTCTTCTCCTACCAGAAGGAGATCGAGTTCGAGGGCGAGGTCCACAACGCCGTCCTCGTCGTCCAGAACTTCTTCGACTGCGGACGCGAGCAGGCCCTGGGCGTCGTCGCCGACCTGCTGAGGTCCCGGATGCGGGAGTTCCTCCACATCGTCGCCACGCAACTGCCCGCCCTCTGCCAGGAGCTCGGGCTCGACGCGAAGGCCCGTATCGCCCTGGACGGCTACGTCCAGGAGCTCAAGGACTGGCTGGCGGCCATCCTCACCTGGCACCGCGAGTGCCGGCGCTACGGCGAGACCGACCTGGTCCGCCGCTACGCCGCGGGCGCCCCTGCCGCGTCCGCCGCCCCGCCCGTGGAGACGCCCCTGGGCGGCCCCGCCGGCATCGGCACCTCGGGCGCCCGGATCGCGACCCTCCTGCGGAGCTGACGCCCTGTGGAAACGGCGGAGGCCCTCACCGTACGGTGAGGGCCTCCGCCTTTGCATCCAGTGCGCCACCAGGGACTCGAACCCCGGACCTGCTGATTAAGAGTCAGCCGCTCTAACCAACTGAGCTAGCGGCGCGAAAGGAATACTACCCGATCGGATGACGTGCTTGGTGCCATCGGCCCATGGTTGCCCTCCTCGCCCCAGGGGCATGATCGCCCGGTTGGCTCCACCCCTTGCCTACTTCAGGAGTTCCCATGCAGCGGATCGGTATCGCCGCCACCGCGGCGGCCGCCGCCCTCGCGCTCGTCCAGCCGCCCGCCCCCGCACAGCCGCCCACCACCGCGGCGAGCGGACCGGCGGCCTGGACGGCACCGTCCTGCTCCCGCGTCACCGGTGACGGCTCCGTCACCTTCACCACCGACGACGGCAGGACCGTCACGCCCACCACGGGCACCCTCAAGGCCACCGGCTACACCCATGGCCTGGTCACGCTGGACACCCCCGGCACCCTGCTCGCCACCCACAACGACGCCCTGCTGCGCTCCACCGACGCCGGCTGCGGCTGGCAGCGCGTCGCCACACTCGGAGCCGCGTCCGTGCGGCTGGCCGCGGCGCCCGGCGGCCGGGCCTTCGCCTGGCAGAAGAACGGCCGTTACCTCGCCCGGGTGGACGGCACCACCGTCACGCCCCTGAAGGCGCCGACCGCGCGCGTCAGCGGTCTGGGCACCGACCGGGCGCGGCCCGGCCATGTGCGCCTGGCCGGGGACGACGGGCGGCTCTACGACTCCGTGGACGGCGGGGCCACCTGGCGCCGCGTCGGCACCCCGGCGTTCGGCGGCACCGCGAGCGTCTACGGCGTGGCCTTCGACCCGGCCGACCCCGATCACGCCGTCGCGGGCGGCATGGCGGCCGGTGGCGCCGTGACCACCGACGGGGGCGTCACCTGGCGGGCGGCGCGCGGGCTGTCGGCGGACGGGGGGCGGGCGAACCTCTTCGACGCCGTCGTCTCCCCCGCCGACCCCGAAGTCGTCTACGCCCTGGGCATCGACCTGGTGGAGGCCGCGCCGGGCTCGTCCTCCGAGGGGCGGCATCTGTACCGGTCGGCCGACGGCGGTCTGACGTACACCAAGGCAGTCGACGACTCCGCCGCGGTCAAGCTCACCAACGGCACGCTGCTGGCGCCCAGTCCGGTCGACCCGAAGGTCCTCCACTTCGCGTACGGCACGTACTTCCAGAACTACGGCACCGACCTGTTCCGCTACGACGCCTCGACGGGCCGGGTGACGGCGACGCACAACGCCTACGACGGCGTCTCCGCGATCGCCTTCAACCCGGCCCGGCCGGAGGTGATGTACCTGGGCGTGGAGGAGGTGCGGGTCGACTGACCCGTGCGTCACGTCAGGCGCGCCCGCCCCGTTCGCGCGGAGTGTTCTTCAGCGTCACGGTGATGCCGGACCGCGCGTTGGCGGCGGTCACCGCGTACGGTCCGAAGACCCGTTCCAGGGGCGGGAGATAGCCGTCGGGCACGACGGTCTCGCGCAGGTAGTACGCGCCCGGCGGCAGGCCCCGGAAGGCGCAGCGGCCCGCCCGGTCGGTGACGCAGCCGGGGTCGGCCCGGCGGTCGGGGGCGGCGCCCGCGATCTGGAGCCCCGGGCGGCCGTTGGTCTCCCGCCACAGCTCGAAGCGGGCCCCCGGCAGCGGCCGGCCGGTCCCGGCGTCCTTGGTCACCAGGTGGATCGAGCCGTAGGAGTCCGGTGCCGGGGTGTTGCCGACGGTGAGGGAGACGCCCTCGGGCGCGTTGGCGGCGCTGAGCACGAGCGGCCCGAACACCGTGCGTTCGGGCAGCCGGTAGCCGGGTGGGGGCTGGAGCTCCTGCCAGTAGTAGGCGCCGGGTTCCACGGTGCTGCGGCACTCGCCGTGGGGGTCGGTGACGCAGACGTCGGCGGAGCGGGTGTCGGGCCGGTCGCCGGAGGTCTGGAGGCCCTGGACGCCGTTGGTCTCCCGCCAGAGCTGGAACCGGGCGCCTTGCAGGGGCCGGCCGTCCTGGGCGTCCCGCTGCACCACCGTCACCTCTCCGGTGGGCCGGGGCGGGGGCGCGCAGTCGGGAAGGTCGCCGGTGAAGGGGTAGGCGTGGAACTCCTGGCCGCCGGCGCCGCCCGTGGCGGAGGTGTGGGTGAGCGAACCGGCGGTGAAGAAGCGGCCGTTCATGCCCGGCAGGGTGACGGTGGTCTCGCTGGTGGGGTCGCCGACGAGGACGCTGCCCTGGAACTGGCCGGTGCCCAGGAAGTCGGCGCGCCGGGCGTCGGGGAGGTTCCACAGCAGGCGCTCGCGCAGCCGGTTGAGGGGGTTGTCGTCGGTGCTGCCGCCGCTGAAGGTGTTGACGACGCGGGAGCGGCCTTCGAGGTTGACGAGGACGGTGGCGCCGGCGGGGATGCCGGTGAAGCGGATGGCCTGCTGGCCGCCGTCGCGGCCGACGAGGTCGAAGCCGACGTGGAACACCTGGAGCCGGGAGGTGCCGTCGCCGGTGAACACGGTCTCCGTGCCGGTGTTGCGTGCGGTGCCGGTGGCCGGGCGGGCCCGCCCGTCCGCGCCGCCGGCGTAGCAGCGGCTGGCGACGCCCAGTTGCTCGCGCAGCCCGGTGTACGGCCGGGCGGCGTCCGAGGCCGCGGCGTCGCCGCCGATGAGCAGGCCGGAGACGTCGCCCGCGTGCCGGACGACGCCGCGCTCGGCGTCCAGCCGCTGGCCGGGGGCGACGAGGACGTCCCCGTCGGTGGTCAGGAAGTCGGCGCCGTCGGACGGGGGGACGCGGGAGCCGACGCCGAGGACGCCCACGTTGTAGAGGGCGCCGCCGGAGGACTTGTTCACATCGAAGTCGCCGAGGGTCACCACCCGGCCCTCGGCCCCGACGGCGCCGCCGCGTACGCGGAAGTCGCCGCCGGTGAAGACGTTGATGTTGTCGTCGCGGCCCGCGAACGGCCTGTTGTTGAGGGCGGGGTAGGTCCGGGGGCAGCTGCCCGGCAGACAGGGGCCGAGGCCGCCGGGCAGCGGGGCCGCCAGGGCGGGCAGGGCCAGGCCGCCGAGTGCCGCGGCCGCGGTGGCGGCGCCCGCGGCCGTGCGCCGCAGCCATGCCGCGCACCGGGCGCGCAAGCGGGTCCGGGGATGGTCGGGGGGCCTGGCCGTGGCTGCGTTCACTGTGTCTCCGCCTGGTCTAATCGCTTTGTCGACGTTTTCGTCACACGATCCCGACTATGGCTTTGACCATCTCTTCGGATATTCCGACGCGCCGGGTCGTGACCCGAACAGCCCCGTCCCCCGGCGCGCTCAGCCGGACGGCCCCACTACGGCCTCACTCCCTCACCAGGGCCTTACTGACGCGGCGACACCTCGGCCATCGCCGACCAGCCGGTGCCCGGCGTCTCGACGTGGATGATCTCCGGCGTGCTCGCGACGACGTCGGGCATCCAGGCCATGGCGGTCTTGAAGTGCTCGGAGGCGACGTGCACCTCACCGGCCGCGCCGTCCTTGAACGCCTCCAGCAGGACGAACTGGTGGGGGTTGTCGACGCTCTTGGACCACTCGTAGAAGACGTTGCCCTCCTCCGCGCGGGTGGCCTCGGTGAAGTCCTTGACCAGGTCCAGCCACTCGGCGCTGCGCTCGGGGCGGATGGTGAACTTGACGGCGATGAAGATCATGCGTGCTCCCGGGGGATGCGGTCGGCTGAATCGAACACCATCGTGCCCCGGCCCGGCGCGGCCCGCGAACGCCGTTGCCGCCGATTCCGGCCCTGCCGGAAAACGGGCCGCCCACCCCATGCGCGGGTGCGGGCTCACGCCGTGAGGGTGGCCGCCCGGTCGCGCAGCTCCGCCAGCGCCAGCCTCAGCAGGGGGTGCCCCTCGCTGCCCCGGCGGACGGCGGTGAACACCCGGCGCGTGGGGCCCGGGCCGCGCAACGGGCGGACGGCGGGGGTGAGCGCCGGGCGGATGCCGTGGAGGGCCGAGCGCGGTACGAGCGCGACGCCCGCCCCGACGGCCACCAGCGCGCAGACCGCCGAGAAGTCGTCCGAGAGACACTCCACGCGGGGCCGGAACCGGGCCTCCTCGCAGGCCCGCACCACGGCCTCGTGGACGGGGTTGCCCGGCCAGGGGGTGATCCACGGGTCGTCCCGCAGGTCCGTGAGGTCCACCTCCGGCTTGTCGGCCAGGCGGTGGCCGGGCGGCAGGACGGCGTCGAAGGGCTCCTCGTAGAGCGGGGCGTGCAGCAGCCGCCCGGCGTCGGACGCCAGGGCGTCGCGATGCTCGACGGCCACGGCGATGTCGGCCTCGCCGTCCAGCAGCAGCCGGACGCTGGCGTGCCCCTCGGCGTCCTTGACCCGCACCCGGACCTGGGGCGCCCGCCGGCCGAGGCCGGCCAGGGCGGGGGCGACGACCTCGGTGATGGACGTGGCGAACGCCGCGACGGTCACCTCGCCCACCAGGCCCGTGGAGCACCCGGCCAGATCGGCCTCGGCCCGCTCCAGCTGGGCGGCGATCTCCACCGCGTGCCCGGCCAGGACGCTGCCGGCCGCCGTGAGCCGCACCGTACGGCCGCGCCGCTCCAGCAGGGCGTGCCCGGTCTCCGCCTCCAGGGCGGCGAGCTGCTGGGAGACCGCCGAGGGCGAGAGGTACAGGGCGTGGGCCGCCGCGGTCACGGTGCCGTGGTCGGCGAGGGCGCTCAGCACCCTGAGCCGGCGGGGGTCGATCATTTGTCCACTATCGCACCTGTGAAGCTCAGCTTCACAGGTGTCACCGCATAACGTTGATGGACTTCACAGTCCACAGCCGCCACAGTGATCCCTCATGAGGGCATTGGTGAAGACCACGGCGGGGCCGGGTCTCGAACTGACCGAGGTACCGACCCCCGAGGCCGGTCCCGGGCAGGTACTGATCAAGGTGCTGCGCACCGGCATCTGCGGCACGGACCTGCACATCGACAGCTGGGACGACTGGGCGGCCCGAGTGGTCCGCGCGCCCCTCGTCGTCGGTCACGAGTTCGCGGGCGAGGTCGTCGAGACCGGCCCCGGCGTGACCACCGTGAGCGTCGGCGACATCGTCAGCGGCGAGGGCCACCTCGTCTGCGGCACCTGCCGCAACTGCATGGCCGGCCGCCGCCACCTGTGCATCCGCACCATCGGCCTGGGCGTCCACACCGACGGCGCGTTCGCCGAGTACGTGGTCCTGCCCGAGTCGAACGTCTGGGTCCACCGGCACGAGATCGACATCGACGTCGCCGCGATCTTCGACCCGTTCGGCAACGCCGTGCACACCGCGCTGTCCTTCCCGGTGCTCAACGAGGACGTCCTCATCACCGGCGCCGGCCCGATCGGCATGATGGCCGCGGCCGTGGCGAACCACGCCGGGGCGCGCTCGACCGTGATCACCGATGTGAGCCCCTACCGGCTGGCCCTGGCGGAGAAGATGGGCGCCACCGTCGCCCTCGACGTCAGCGAGCGGCGCATCGCCGACGTCATGCCGGAGCTCGGCATGACCGAGGGCTTCGACGTCGGCATGGAGATGTCCGGCCGCGCCGACGCCCTCCAGGACATGATCGCGACCATGTCCCCCGGCGGCCGGATCGCCGCCCTGGGCCTGCCCACCGGCGATGTGAGCATCGACATGGCCACCGTCGTCACCCGTATGCTGACGCTGCGCGGCATCTACGGCCGCGAGATGTTCGAGACCTGGTACGCGATGTCCGTGCTGCTGCGCAGCGGCCTCGACATCTCGCCGGTGATAACGCACCGCTTCGGTTTCGAGCAGTACGCCGAGGCGTTCGCCACGGCCCGCTCCGGCCAGTGCGGAAAGATCGTCCTCGACTGGACCCGGCCGACCCTGCCCTGACCCGGTCCCGCCCCCGACGCCGGTCATCCCCTGGCGTACGACCACACCACGAGGAGTCCCCCCGTGTTCGACAACATGCGCGAGCACCTGCGCAAGGAGCTTCAGGGCATCCGTGACGCCGGGCTGTACAAGTCCGAGCGCGTGATCACCAGCCCGCAGTCCGCGGCCATCAGCGTGGGCGACGGCAAGGTCCTGAACTTCTGCGCCAACAACTACCTCGACCTCGCCGACCACCCCGAGGTCATCGCCGCCGCGAAGACGGCCCTGGACGACTGGGGCTTCGGCATGGCCTCCGTCCGGTTCATCTGCGGCACCCAGGCGCCGCACAAGGAGCTCGAGGAGAAGATCTCCGGGTTCCTCGGCATGGAGGACACGATCCTCTACAGCTCCTGCTTCGACGCCAACGGCGGTGTCTTCGAGACGCTGCTGACGGCCGAGGACGCGGTGATCTCCGACGAGCTCAACCACGCGAGCATCATCGACGGCATCCGCCTGTCGAAGGCGGCCCGCTTCCGCTACCGCAACCGCGACATGGCCGACCTCGAGCGCTGCCTCAAGGAGGCCGAGGGCGCCCGCCACAAGCTGATCGTCACCGACGGCGTCTTCTCCATGGACGGCTACATCGCCCCCCTGGACGAGATCTGCGACCTGGCCGACCGCTACGGCGCCCTGGTCATGGTCGACGACTCGCACGCCGTCGGCTTCGTCGGCGAGGAGGGCCGCGGCACCCCCGAGCTGTTCGGGGTGACCGAGCGGGTCGACATCATCACCGGCACCCTCGGCAAGGCCCTCGGCGGGGCCAGCGGCGGCTACGTCGCCGCGCGCGCCGAGATCGTGGAGCTGCTGCGCCAGCGCTCGCGCCCGTACCTCTTCTCGAACTCCCTCGCGCCGTCCATCGTCGGCGCCTCGCTGCGGGTGCTCGACCTGCTGACCGAGTCCGGTGACCGCCGGGCGCGGCTGCGGGAGAACACCAAGCTCTTCCGCACGGAGATGACCGCCGCGGGCTTCGACATCCTGCCGGGCGAGCACCCGATCGCCCCGGTGATGATCGGTGACGCCGCGCTGGCCGGCCGGATGGCCGCGGCGCTGCTGGAGAAGGGCATCTATGTGATCGCCTTCTCCTACCCCGTCGTGCCCAACGGCAAGGCGCGCATCCGCGTCCAGCTGTCCGCCGCGCACTCCCGCGAGGACGTGCTGCGCACGGTCGCCGCGTTCCGCGAGGTCCGCGACGCGCTGGTCGCCTCGGCCTGAGCGATATGACACCTGTGGGGCCCGTTCCGGATCACCGGGGCGGGCCCTTCGGCGTGCGGTCGGACCGCCGGGATCAGTCCGCGAGGGCGGCGACGCCCGCCTTCGCGTACTTCTCGTCGAGGTCGCCGCTGGGCGCGCCCGCCACGCCGACGCCCGCGACCGGGGCGCCCTTGTCCTGGACGGGGGCGCCGCCGGGCAGGAAGAGGGTGCCGGGGATGTCCTTGAGGTTCGGCGTCTGCTGGAGCCGCTTGACCAGCTCCGAGGTCGGGGCGTTCCAGGAGACGGCGGTGAACGCCTTGCGCCCGGCGGACTCGTAGGACTGCGGGCCCGCGCCATCGCCGCGCAGGGTCACCACGGTGTTGCCGTCGCGGTCGACGACGGCGACGGACACCTTCTGCCCGTCCTTCTTCGCGGCGGCGAGCGCGGCCTGCGCGGCCTTGGCCGCCGCGTCCACCGACAGGCGGTTCACCTGGACCAGGCCCTTGGCGGACGGGGCCGGGGCGGCGGCGGGGGCGGGGGCCGCCGTGGCGGCGACGGCGCCGAAGGTGGCGGCACCGGCGACGGCCACCGCCACGCTGCCGGTGATGACACGGGCGCGGACGGAGAACTTCTGGCTCTTCATGGGGAACTCCTACTGAAGTGATCGGAGCCGATCGGGACATCACCATCCTCGAAGCGATCACGGCCCCTACCGGTCGTCGGTCCGGTGGGCATCGGCGAGCGGTTCGGACGACCCGGGGTCGACCGATCGGATGATGCGAGGGCGATCACCAGGGGTTAGGACAAGAGACGTGAACACGTACGTGACAGGCACCGCCCCACCGCCCCCGGACCGCGACCCCGACGCGCGGTGGTTCGCCGTCGTCCGGCACTCCGCCTTCTTCCTCCTCCTCGGCGCGTCCCTCGTCCGCTTCCTGATCCGCCACCCCGGCCAGCCCGACACGCCCTGGATCATCGCCCTGAGCACCCTGCTCGGCATCCTCTACGTGCTCGGCGCGGGCCTCGACGACGCCGCCCCGACACAGCGGCGGCTGTGGCTCGGCGCGGTCGTCGGCGTGTGGGTGGTGCTGGTCGTCGCGGCCCCGAGCTTCGCCTGGTGCGCCGTCCCGCTCGTCTACACCGCCCTGCGCACCCTGCCCGTCCGCGCCTCCCTCGCGCTGATCACGGGGCTGACGGTCTTCGTCGTGGCCGCCCAGATCAGCCTCTTCGGCTTCGACCCCAACCTCGTCGTCGCCCCGCCCACCGTCGCCGCGCTGGCCACCGCCGCCTTCGTCCACATGGAGCGGCAGCGGGCCCGGCAGGACGCCCTGATCGGCGATCTGCTGCGCACGCGCCGCGAGCTGGCCGCCACCGAGCGCCGGGAGGGCGCGCTCGCCGAGCGGCAGCGACTGTCGATGGAGATCCACGACACCCTGGCGCAGGGCCTGTCCAGCCAGCAGATGCTGCTCCAGGCCGCCGACCGGATCTGGGCGGACGACCCGGGCACGGCCCGTCACCACGTCCGCGCCGCGGCCGACGTCGCCGCCCGCGGGCTGGCCGAGGCCCGCCGCTTCGTCGCGGACCTGGCCCCCGCCGACCTGGCGGACGGGGTGCCCCTGGCGGAGGCGCTGCGCGCCCTGGCCGAGCGGGAACCGGAGCCCGGGCTCACCGTGCGCTTCCACCTGGAGGGGACGCCCGTGCCCCTGCCGGAGAGCGCGGAGTCGGCGCTGCTGCGCATCGCGCAGGGCGCGCTCGCCAACGTCCGCGAGCACGCGGGGGCGACCACCGCCGCCCTCACCCTCACCTGGCTCGACGACCAGGTCGTCCTCGACGTCGCCGACGACGGGCGGGGCTTCGACGCCTCCGCCGCCCCGGCGGCCGGCCCGGGGCGCGGCCACGGGCTGCCCGCGATGCGGGCCCGCGCGGGCCGGCTGGGCGGCCGGCTGAGCGTGGAGTCGGTGCCCGGCGAGGGCACGGTCGTCTCCGTCGCCCTCCCCCTCGTCTCCCCCGACTCCCCGGAGCTGCCATGACCGCCGCCACGCCCGTCCGTCTGCTGCTGTGCGACGACCACGCCGTCGTCCGCGCCGGGCTGCGCGCTCTCTTCGCCAGCGAGTCCGGCATCGAGGTCGTCGGCGAGGCGGGCACCGGCGAGGAGGCCGTCGCCATGGCGGCGAAGCTACGGCCGGACGTCGTCCTGATGGACCTCCAGCTGGGCCCGGGCATCGGCGGGGTGGAGGCCACGCGCCGGATCACGGACGGGCCGGACGGGGTACGGGTGCTGGTGCTCACCACCTACGACACGGACGCCGACGTCACCCGCGCCCTGGAGGCCGGGGCGACCGGCTATCTGCTGAAGGCCGAGCGGCCCGAGGAGCTGTTCGCGGCCGTCCGGGCCGCCGCCCAGGGCCGTACGGCGCTCTCCCCGCCGGTGGCCGGCCGGGTCATGGCCCGGCTGCGCGGCGCCCGGCCCGCCACCGGCACGCTCACCGACCGCGAGCGCGACATCCTCGGCCAGCTCGCGCGCGGCCTCGGCAACCGCGACATCGCCCGGGCGCTGTTCATCAGCGAGGCCACGGTCAAGACCCACCTGGGCCGCATCTACGCCAAGCTGGGCGTGGACACGCGGGCGGGCGCGGTGGCGGTGGCGAAGGAGCAGCGGCTGCTGCCGTAGCGGTGTACGTCGTCCGCGGGTGCGTCGTGGCTGGTCGCGCAGTTCCCCGCGCCCCTTCGGGGCGCCTAGTGGTGGAACGCCGTCGCCACCCGCTCCGGCCGGTCCAGCGGTGCGTCCTGCCGGCGCAGTTCGGGCAGGAGGGCGTTCAGGTCGTCGAGGAAGACGTCCGCGAGGTCCTGCGAGAAGCCGTTGCGGCACACGACGCGCAGCACCGACAGGTCCTGGCGGTCGGGCGGAAACGTATACGCGGGGACGAGCCAGCCGCGCTCGCGGAGCCGGCGCGAGACGTCGAAGACGTCGAAGTTGGTGATGCCGTCGGCCGTGGTGAAGGCGAAGACCGGCAGCTGGTCGCCGTGCGTCAACAGGCGGAAGTCGCCCAGTTCGCCGACGCGGCGGGCGAGGCCGCTCGCGACGGTGCGGGAGTTGCGCTGGACGGCCCGGTAGCCCTCGCGGCCCAGCCGCAGGAACGTGTAGTACTGCGCGGCGACCTGCGCGCCCGGGCGGGAGAAGTTGAGGGCGAAGGTGGGCATGTCGCCGCCCAGGTAGTTGACGCGGAAGACCAGGTCCTCGGGGAGCGCCTCCCGGTCGCGCCACAGGGCCCAGCCGACACCGGGGTAGACCAGGCCGTACTTGTGGCCGGAGGTGTTGATGGACGCCACGCGCGGCAGCCGGAAGTCCCACACCAGGTCCTCGTCGAGGAAGGGGGCGATCATCGCGCCGGACGCGCCGTCGACGTGGACCGGAACGTCCAGGCCCGTGCGTTCCCGCAGGGCGTCCAGCGCGGCGCAGACCTCGGCGACCGGCTCGTAGGAGCCGTCGAAGGTGGAGCCGAGCACGGCGACGACGCCGATGGTGTTCTCGTCGCACAGCCCGGCGGCGGCGTCCGGGTCGATGTGGAAGCGGTCGCCCTCCATGGGCACCTGGCGGGCCTCGACCTCCCAGAAGTTGCAGAACTTGTCCCAGCAGACCTGGACGTTGGAGCCCATCACCAGATTGGGCCGGGCCCCGCCGCCCGGGTAGCGGTCGCCGTGGGCGAGGGCCCAGCGGCGTTTGAGGGCGAGGCCGGCGAGCATGCACGCCTCGCTGGAGCCGGTGGTGGAGCAGCCGACGGTGGCGGCCGGGTCGGGGGCGTGCCACAGGTCGGCGAGCATGGCCACACAGCGCCGCTCCAGCTCGGCGGTGCGCGGGTACTCGTCCTTGTCGATCATGTTCTTGTCGCGGCACTCCGCCAGCAGCACCCCGGCCTGGGGCTCCATCCAGGTGGTGACGAAGGTGGCCAGGTTGAGCCGGGAGTTGCCGTCGAGCATCAGTTCGTCGTGGACGAACTGATAGGCGGCGCTCGGGGTCATCGGCCCGTCGGGCAGCCGGTGCAGGGGCGGTTCCAGCGCCATCGAGGAGACGGGGTCCGCCTCCCCGTAGAAGGGGTTGACCGCGTAGCGGCGGCCGGGGTGCCGGTCGTCGCCCCTGCCCTTGTGCAGTGCCATGCGCGGGTCAGCCCTCGCCGCCCTCCGCGGGCTGCTCCGCCTCGGCCCCCTCGGCCGGGGCGGCGGCCTCGGCGCCCTCCTCCTCTTCCTCTTCCTCCTCGGGGAGTTCCTCCGCCTGCGCGGCGACGACCTGGAGCAGGGCCGTGCTCCCGTCGACGGCCAGGGAGCAGCCGCGCGGCAGGTCGATGTCCTCGGCGCGAATGGTGTGACCGGCCTCCAGGCCCTCGATGGAGACGGTGAACGACTCCGGGATGTGGGTGGCCTCGGCCTCGACCGGCAGCGCGTCCAGCATGTGCTCCAGCAGGTTTCCGCCGGGGGCCAGTTCGCCCTCGGTGAGCACCGGGACGTCCACGGTGACCTTCTCGCCCTTCTTCACGGCGAGGAGGTCCACGTGGATCAGGAATCCCTTGAGCGGATCGCGTTGGACGGCCTTGGGGAGCACCAGCTCGCTCTTGCCCCCCTGGATGTCGAGCCGGATGAGCACGTTCGGCGTCTTCAGGGCCATCCACAGCGCGTGGCCGTCGAGCGCGACGTGCTTCGGGTCGGCGCCGTGGCCGTAGACGACGGCGGGGACCCTGTTGTCGCGGCGGATACGCCGGGCGGCACCCTTGCCGAAGTCGGTACGCGGCGTGGCGGCAAGCTTCACTTCGGCCATGGGGGCACTCCTCGGAATTCGTGTCTCTCCGGCCGCCGAGTTTATTCCGGGTTCATCCGGGCGGGGCGCCCGGGAAATTCCTGATTGCTCCGTTCGGCCGAGAAACCCATTTCCGGATGCCGTACGAGGGCTGTGCCGCCGGGTCCGGCCGGACGGGGCGAACCACCCGTCCGCGCGCCCTCTCCGCACGCCGGAGCACGGCCGGACGGCCGCGCTTCGGCCCATGGGCCGTCACCTGTGAATCACCGGTGACGGCCGGAAAGCACGGTGAAATCATCGTGGCGCGCAGCATTCCGCATCCGGCCGCCGCCGGGTGCCGCCCGTCTGCGCGGACGCGAGGAAAGGGTGGCCCATGCCAGAAATCCGCCTCGAACCACCGCCGGACCGACCGGGCCTCCCGGAATTCCCAGCCGTCGTGGAGCCCGCCCTCCGTGACATTCCCGCTCCGCCGCCGGCCCCCGGCCCCGCCGAGCCGGTGGCCTGGGAGCGTACCGCGACCCCCTCCGGCGAGGAGCTGCTCGAGCGCGCCGCCCCGGCGGTGCTCGCGGACCCCCGGGCGCGGGCCGCGCTCGAAGGACACCGCTACGCCTTCCTGGGCGCCGGCCTGCTCTCCGATGACAAGGACCGTACGACGCCCGCGATCCTGGTACTCGTCTACGACTACACCGACGACCGCACGCTGGAGTTCACCCTCGACGACGGCGAGCCGCCGGTGCTCACCGGCGTGACCGCGGGCCCCGCGCAGCCCGCCCTCTCGGACGCCGAGATCGAGCGGGCGGTCGCGATCGCCCGCGCCCAGTCCGAGGCCGTCGGCCGGGCACCGGCCGACGCCGTGCCCATGGTGCTGCTCACCAGCGACGAGCGCGGGGGGGACGAGCACCACGGCCGGCGGCGCGCCTATGTCGCCTTCGGCTCCCCCGACCGGCGCATGCCCCAGGTGCGCGTCCTGGTCGACCTCGGGGAGGAGCGGGTGGTCGAGACGGGAAGGAGGGAGGACGATGAGTGAGTCCGGCCGGATCAGCTGGCCCGCCCAGCAGCCGGTGTGGACCTTCGACTGGCGGCTGGCGGACGCCCCCGACGAGGAGGGCATCGTCATCCTCGACGCCGCCTACCGGGGGCACCAGGTCTTCGCCAAGGCCAGCCTGCCGTCCCTGCGGGTGCAGTACGACGGGCCGTGCGGCCCGTACAAGGACCCGCTCAACTACAACAACTCGCACCCCACCTCCCGCTGCCCGGGGAGCAGGGTGTGCGTCTACGCCTACACCAGCGGGGGCCTGCGCGCCCTGAGCGTGGAGTCGTACCACACCATCAGCGCCTACCGGCTCACCCACCGCTGGGTGTTCTGGGAGAACGGCGTGGTCATGCCCCGGCTCTTCAGCGCGGGCATCCAGTGCCCCTTCGACCACCGCCACCACGTCTACTGGCGGCTGGACTTCGACATCGACGGCGCGCGGCGGGATCTGGCGCTGGAATACAACACCTATACGGGCGAGGAGGGCTGGGGCGTCGGCTGGCACCCCTTCCGCACCGAGACCAAGCGGCTGAAGAACCCGCCCTCGCGCCGCAGCTGGGCCGTCGTCGACCTGGACAGCCACCGCGGCTACCACGTGCTGCCCGGGCCGAACGACGGCACCGCGGACGCCTTCTCCGCCTCCGACCTGTGGCTGCTGCGCTACCGCGCGAGCGAGGACCGCTACGGACGGCAGGGCGGCGCGGCCGACGACGGGCTCGGCGCCTATCTGAACGACGAGAGCACCGACGGGCAGGACCTGGTCGTCTGGTACGCCGCGCACCTCTTCCACCGTGTCGCCCACGGAGGCGACGACTGGCACGGCGTGGGCCCGGACCTCGTCCCGTTCGGTCCGTGGTGACGGTCGGGCGCCGGCGCGGTCGCCCGCACCGGCGCCCGTGCCGCGCCTCGTGCCGCGGCCCGGACCTCGCGTCAGATCAGCAGGCCCCGTACCACCCCGCTGATCAGGTCGTTGAGGCCGCCCACCACGCCGCCGAGCGCGTTGACGACGCCGCTCAGCAGGCCCTGCACGGCGGGGACCAGCCCGGCGCCGTCGACCCGGCCGCCGTCGCGCGCGGCCCGCTCCTTCGCGAGCCGTACGGTCGCCGCGACCGCGTCGGTCGTGGCGAACGTGACCGCGCGGAGCTCGGGACGTCCGGAGCCCGCCTGCCGCTCCAGGCCGGCCCGGGCCCGGCCGAGCGCGTCGAGGTTCTCCCGGATCACTCCGCAGTGCCCGGCGCGGGACCGCTCCGGGCCGAGGGCCGCGCAGCCCGCGGCCTCCTCGGCCGCCTCCTTGCCGACGGCGTTCTCGTCGATGGCCCGCATCGCCTGGCCCGCGGCCTTGCGCAGGGCGTCGGGCGAGGGGGCCTGGACGTGGGCGGTGGCGCCGGACGCGCCGGCCGGCGCGGACACCGTGCCGGCCGTGGTGGGGGCCGCGGTGCCGAGGAGGAGCGCACCGCACACGGTGGCGGACACCAGCAGGCCGGATCTTCGGGGGACACCCATGGAGGTAACTCCTTCGAACAGAAGGGGATCTTCACGAAGACCCTGCGCCGGGTGCGCCGCCCCCGCAAATCGGGCCACCCCTAACAGCCCAGCAACCGCCCGGCCGGATGGTGCACTTCGGGCGTGGCGCCGTTGACATGCCGCGCCGGGGGATGCCAGGAGCGGCGGCACCGGCGCGGTGTGGTCGTCATGTCGCCAAAACGCCTCAGACCTCCAGCTCGGACTCGATGCGCCGGAGCTGGTGGCGGGCCATCGCGAGGTTGGCGCGCTTGCCGTCGAGTACCAGGTACAGGAACAGACCGCTGCCGCCCCGGCCCGTCAGCAGCCTGATCAAGTGGTACTGCGTACCGAGGGTGATGAGGATGTCCTCGATGGCGTCCTGGATGTTGAGCATCTCCATCGCGCGCAGCTTGGCCCGGACGACGTCCGTGTTGCCCGCGGCCGCGACGTTGAGGTCGAGCGTCGCGGAGCCGCCCAGGGTGCCCAGCGCCATACCGCTGCCGTAGTCGACGAGGGCCACGCCCAGCGCGCCGTCGATCGAGTTCATCGCGTCCTTGAGGGCCATTTCGGTGTTCGCCATGGGAAATCCGTTTCCTTGTCGATGAATTACCGGTGATGGGATATACGCGCATCGGGCACGCGCGGGGAAATTTATTGACAAATACGCAATCGGCTACGTCTGGCGCTGCCGCTCCGGTGCGCCGTCGACGAGCTCCGCGATACGGGCGCCCGTCCTGCGGGCCTCCAGATTCAGCCGCCCCACGTTGGCGTCGGCCGAGGCCAGCAGGGTCAGTACGCTCGTGGTGCCGGCCGCGTACGTGGCCACGTAGCCGAGCTCGCCGCTGACGACGAGCTCGCGGAACCCCCCGTGGCCCACGGCGTCCGAGAGCCGCGCGCCGACTCCCAGGGCCGCCGCGGTCAGCGCGGCCAGCCCGTCCGGTTCGGCACCGGTGACGAGGTGCGCGATCACCAGCCCGTCCGTGCTCGCCACCATGGCACCGGTCAGATGCGGTACCCGGACACGTAACCCCTGGAGCTCGGCGAGCACCTCGGGTGCGGCGGTCATCTGCTGCCTCCTTACGACGAATTGCCTCAACGCGCGCCTCATCATGGGATCGTCGGGACCCGGTCGGCACCCGGCACGGTCGCGGAGCGTCTCGGGGTCACAAGGCCTCCAATGCGTCACGGATCCGCCTGAGCAGGGAGATCTCCGGGGCGTCGGCGGGGACCCGCGCGGCCGGTGCCGGGCGGGGCGCCGGCGTACCCGGCGCCGGGGTCCGTACCAGCCCCGCCGCCGCCAGCCGCCGGACGTCGAGGAGGGTGGCGAAGGCGGAGCGGCCCAGCGCCCCGGCGATCTGCGTCGGCGTCCGCACCCCGTCGGCCGCGGCCAGCACCGCGCCGGGGTGGGCGCGGCGGACGGCGCCGGGGACGGGGACGACCGGGGACACATCGACCTCCGGGCAGGGCCAGGCCCGCTCCAGCAGGCCCCGCCTGCGGCGCGCTTCGCGCTGCACGGCCGCCACGGGGACGGGACGGACGGGCCCGAACCAGTGCCGGGCCTCCCGCAGGAACCGGTCGGGGGCCCGCTGGGAGCCGTCGAGCGGGAACAGCACGAAATAGGCCGCGTCGAACAGGGCGCTGAGATGGCACAGTTCGAGCTCGCCCCGGCTCAGCCGGCCCCGTTCGACCAGCAGGTTCCCCGCGCGGTGGCCCGGGCCGCCCTCGGCCACCGCCTCCTCCCAGCTCGACCTCGACAGCCGGCCGCCCGCCGTCAGCCGCCATCCCACGTCCGGCACGACCGGGCTCTCGGCGTGCACCAGGGCGCCGTCGGCGAGATAGAGCGCCCCGGCCCGGCCGTGCAGCGCCCCCGTCGCCCGCTCCCGGACCAGCCGGTCCAGCGTGGCCGTCACGACGGCCCCGCCCGCCCGCGAGCCCGGGTCCATGACCGCCGCCCTCTCCGCCTTCTCCACCCTCTCCGCTCCCGCGAACGCCGTCATGCCGACACCAGCCGGGTGGCCAGGTCCTTCATCCGGAACAGCGCCACGGCGAGATTGGCCTCCGTACGGTCCAGCCGGACGTAGAGGAAGACGCTGCTGTCGAACGAGGTCGCCACGTACCGGAACAGGTGGTAGCTCCCCCGGGCCGTGACGATCAGCTCCTCGACCGGGCCGTCACGGCGCGCACCACCGCCCGTGAACACACCGTTCTCGACGGCGAGCCGGGCCAGTTCGGCGGCCTCCGCCGCCGACGCCTCGGGATCGCCGTCCGGTCCGTCGCCCACCGCCCCCAGGGTGAGCCCGCTCGTCCAGTCCACCAGGCTCGCGCCCCGCGCCCCGGGTATGGCCATGGCCTCCGTCAGGCACCCGTCTATTCCGGTCACACGATCCTCTCCAGCCGCGCGGCGGCAACGAGGAGCGCCGCGTCTCGGTACAAGGGGGGTGATCACCAGGGGACGTGACCCATGCGACGGAAGGTAACCGATAACGGTGGTGGAGGGTGAGGGTTTTGGCATTTTCCCTCGGCACATGTGCGGAGGTGCTATAAACCCGCACCGACTCGGTCCCGGTCCGTTCTTCGGACCGTTCTTCGGACCGGGAGGAGCGGCGCTACATCGAAGGATGTAGCGAGGATTCATCACTGCCTACGAGGTCCGTCGTCCGGCGCGCGCCGAGGATGAGGAGAACGACGATTCCGGGGGCTTCCATGACGGAGACCGTACGATCCACCGCGCCCGCACCGGCGCCCGCCTCCGGCCGCGCCGGTGCCGACGGCGGGCCTCCGGGGCGGCTGCCGCTCCTCGACGTGCTGCGCGGCGCGGCCGTCCTGGGCACGCTGATGACCAACGTGTGGCTGTTCTCCGGGCCCGGGGCGGAGTGGGGCGTCGTCAGCGGCGGCACGGGCGGTGACAGGGGCACGCTGCGCGGGCTGCTCTCCGAGCCGTCCTTGCCGGCGGCGGCCGAGAGCGTCTTCCGTTTCCTCGCCGACGGCAAGTTCCTGTCCATGCTGACGATGCTGTTCGGCGTGGGGCTGGCCATCCAGTTCGCCTCCGCGTCCGAGCGGGGACAGCCCTGGCCCGGCCGCTACCACCGGCGCGCGCTGTTCCTCTTCGCCGAGGGAACCGTGCACTTCGTACTGGTCTTCGCCTGGGACGTGCTCATGGGGTACGCGGTCACCGCCCTGCTCGTGGCCCGGCTGCTCGCCCGCTCCGAACGCGTCCGCCGCACGGCGATGTGGGTGGCGGGCGGGCTGCACCTGTCCGTGATGGCGCTGCTCACCCTCGGCATGGCGACGGCGGGCACGGGCGGCGGTGGCGACGGCCCCGACCCCCGCGTCGTCGGCCTCTACGCCCACGGCGACTACCTCGACCAGGTCGTCTTCCGGCTCCAGAACGCGATCGCGCTGCGCATGGAGCCCGTGATCTCCTTCGGGCTGCTGGTCTTCCTCTTCCTCCTCGGCGTACGGCTGTTCCGCGCGGGAGCCTTCGCCGACGACGAGGCGGGGCGGCGGCTGCGGGTCCGTATGCTCCGCTGGGGCCTGGGCGCCGGGCTGCCGTTCAACGCGGCGATGTCGCTCGGCGGTACGGACTTCTTCCTGCTGGGCCGCTATGCCGCCGCCCCCGTGGTGGCCATCGGGTACCTCGGCCTGATCGGTGTGCTGCTGGACCGACGGCGGGGCCGTGGCCACGGACGCGACCCCGGACGCGGCCGGGTGGCGGCGGGGCTGGGATCGGTGGGGCGGATGGCACTGACCTGCTACGTCGCCCAGAACGTGCTGTGCGTCCTGGCCTGTTACGGCATCGGTCTGGGGCTCGCGGACCGGTTCGCGGGCACCGGGCCGTGGTGGGTCATGGGGCTCTGGGCGGCGGTGGGCCTGGTGCTCGTGGCCGGATCGACGCTGTGGCTGCGGAAGTTCGCGCACGGCCCGCTGGAGTCGGTGCAGAAATGGGCCCTGCGGCGCTGACGGGGCGGATCACCGTGCGGGGCGTTAGGGTGAGCGTTGCCGGTCCCCCCACGTTCGGCGGCGATGCCGTCTGCCCGTCCGTACCGATCGTGGAGCTCCGCCTTGGCCATAGCCACCGTGTCCCGCCCCGCCTTCCGCCGGCGCCTCGCCGCCGCGTGCGGGCTCGCCCTCGCGACCGCGCTGACCCTCACCGGGTGCACGGGGGACGACAAGTCGTCGACGCGCCCGTCCGCCTCACCGGCCGTGTCCACGTCCGTGCCGACGGCGCCGGACCACACGGAGAGCTCGACGCACACCCCCGCGCCCACCTCCGAGCCGTCGACCCACGCGCCGAAGGCGCCGCCCAAGACGCGCGGGCCGCAGACCGAGCCCCCGGCACCCGGCGCGGAGCGCACGGCGGGCGCGAACGGGGCGTCCGTGTCGAAGTCGTCCTGTGAGATCCGCTCCAGCGCCGGGAACTGCTACAAGGCGGGCCAGTACTGCCGCAACGGCGACGTGGGCGCCAGTACCCACGACGCCGGCGGCCTCCTCATCACCTGCGGTGGCGACGGCGGCCGCCCGCGCTGGCACCACTGAGCCCTTCCGCGACTTACGCGGGATACCGGGCGCCGTTGCGCCACTGCTCGCATCGGGGGCGTCCGGTCCGGTTCCCCACCCGG
Source organism: Streptomyces sp. NPDC001678 (assembly GCF_042892945.1). Classification (NCBI taxonomy): domain Bacteria; kingdom Bacillati; phylum Actinomycetota; class Actinomycetes; order Kitasatosporales; family Streptomycetaceae; genus Streptomyces; species Streptomyces sp. NPDC001678. Next base: position 24,887 of record NZ_JBIAUP010000025.1, read on the forward strand.
GAGAGCGGTCGGGGGCCGGGCCGGACGGTGCCCGGCGGTGCGTGCCCGCCGGGGCGGCGTGCCGGGGCCGGCCATCGGCTTCCGGCCCCGGCACGCGCCCGGGGGACCGGGCGGGGACGACATCCCGTCCGGGCTGTGACCAGCATGCCGTCGTGGCGCCGCGGCGCGCAGGGGCCGAACGGGCCCCTCGCGGGGACACCCGGGCCTTGCCGTCCTTCCCGGTCCGGCGCACGGTGGAAGGAGCGAGGGCCCGACGGGGGCGCTGCCGGGGACGACGGCCGGAGGTGAGCACGATGACGGTCCCGGAACCGCAGGATCCGCAATCCCCCGGGCCCGGGGCTGCCATGGCGGCCGTGGCGGAGACCACGGCCTGGGTCGTCGACCGCACCGCGCCCGCCGCCGAACGCCCGCTGCGCCGGGAGCGCAGAGCGCTGGCGGAACCCGGCCCGTACGATCTGCTGATCAAGGTGCGGGCGTGCGGGGTGTGCCGTACCGATCTGCATCTGGCGGAGGGCGATCTGCCGCCGCGCGCGTCCCGCCGTACGCCCGGCCACGAGATCGTCGGCCGGGTGCTGGCCGCCGGGCCGGCCGCGGAGGGCTTCGCCCCCGGCGACCGCGTCGGCGCCGCCTGGCTGGCGGGCACATGCGGGACGTGCCGTTACTGCACCGGCGGCCGGGAGAACCTCTGCCCGGACTCCCGCTACACCGGCTGGGACATCCACGGCGGGTACGCCGAGCACGTGGTCACGGACTCCCGTTTCACCTACCGGCTGCCGGAGGGCCCGCCGGACGAGGAGCTCGCGCCGCTGCTCTGCGCGGGCATCATCGGCTATCGCGCGCTGCGGCGGGCCGAGCTGCCGCCCGGCGGCGCGCTCGGCATCTACGGTTTCGGCGCGTCCGCCCATCTGACCGCGCAGCTGGCGATCGCCCAGGGCGCCTCCGTGCACGTCCTCACGCGTGCCGAGCCGGCCCGCCGGCTGGCGCTGGAGCTGGGCGCGGCGTCAGCGGGCGGCACGTACGACGATCCGCCCGTGCCGCTCGACGCGGCGATCCTCTTCGCTCCCGTCGGGGATCTCGTGCCGGTGGCGCTGGCGGCCCTGGACCGGGGCGGGACGCTGGCCGTGGCCGGAATCCATCTCACCGACATCCCGGTGCTCGGCTATCAACGGCATCTCTTCCAGGAGCGGACGCTGCGCAGCGTCACCGCCAACACGCGGGCCGACGGGCGCGCGTATCTGTCGGAGGTCGCCCGGCACCGGCCGGTGGTGCACGTACAGCCGTATCCGATGAGCCGTGCCGACGAGGCGCTCGCGGACCTGGCGGGAGACCGGGTCACGGGCGTTGCGGTGCTCATCGCGGAGGAGTGAACCGGCCCCCGGCCACGCATCCCCGGCCGCGTCCCTGGCCGGATCGGGGCCGTTCGGCCCATGGCGGTCCGACAAATGTTGGATCATGATCCAAACAGGACGACATGCCGACGAAAGCGATGAGGAGCCGGAGCGGTGGAGCAGCAGTCAGCGCGAGGAGGGGCGTTCTCCGCGGAGCGGCCGATCCGGGTGTTCCTCCTGGACGATCACGAGGTCGTACGGCGGGGCATCCACGATCTGCTCGACGGTGAGGACGACATCTCGGTCGTCGGCGAGGCCGGCAGCATCGCCCAGGCGCTCACGCGGGGGCCGGCGCTCCGGCCCGATGTGGCGGTGCTGGACGTCCGGCTGCCCGACGGCGACGGCATCACGGTCTGCCGTGAGCTGCGGTCCCGGATGCCGGGGCTGACCTGTCTGATGCTCACCTCGTTCGACGACGACGACGCGCTGCTGGACGCGATCATGGCGGGGGCGTCCGGATATGTCCTGAAGCAGATCAAGGGCTCCGATCTGGTGGCCGCGATCCGCACGGTCGCCTCCGGCCAGTCGATGCTGGACCCGGCGACGACCACACGTCTGATGAACAGCCTGCGCGGCGAGGACGAGCGGCCCGAGCCGGAGGACGAGCGCCTGGCCGGGCTGTCGCCGCGCGAGCGGGAGATCCTCGGCCTCATCGGCGACGGCATGACGAACCGTCAGATCGCGGAGCGGCTCTACCTGTCGGAGAAGACGGTCAAGAACCACATCTCGCGGATGCTCGCCAAGCTCGGCGTGGAGCGCCGGATCCAGGCGGCCGTGCTCGCGTCGAGCGTCGCCCGGCCGTCCTGAGCCCCGTAGCCCGCGACTCCCGGCCGTCGGCCCCCGGCCCTCACTACCCGGCCGGCTGGTCCGGCAGCGGAATGCTCCACGTCAGGGTCGTCCCGCCGCCCGGTGGCGCTGTGAGCAGCAGCCGGCCGCCGTGGCGGTCGGCCCGCTCGCCGAGGTTGCGCAGACCGCTGCGACGGCCGTCCTCGCCCTCCGGCATCCCGGCACCGTTGTCGGTGACGGTCAGCGTCAGCCGGCGGCCGTCGTTGACGACGGCGACGTCCACCGACCGGGCGCGGGCGTGGCGGGCCACATTGGCCAGGGCCTCTCCCAGGACGGCGGCGACGTCCTCGGTGACCTCGCGCGGCACCTGGGTGTCCAGCAGCCCCTCCATTCGCAGGCTCGGGGCGAAGCCGAGGAGCGCGCCGCCCTCGCCGACGGTCTGGACGACCCGGGTGCGCAGCCCGTGCTGGGGGGCGGTCTCCCGGGACCGCAGGCCGAAGATCGTCGATCTGATGATCTTGATGGTCTCGTCGAGGTCGTCGACCGCCCGCTGGACGCGCTCGGCGGCCTCGGGGTGGTCGATGAAACGGTCGGCGCTCTGGAGCGTCATCCCGGTGGCGAAGAGCCGCTGGATGGCCAGGTCGTGGAGGTCGCGGGCGATGCGGTCGCGGTCCTCCAGCACGGCGATCTGCGCGGCGTCCGCGCGGCGTTCGGAGAGCTCCATGGCCACGGCTACCTGCCCGGCGAAGGCGAGGAGGGGCTCCGTCTCCTCCCGGGTGAACGGCGCGCGGCCCTTGGCCCGGGCCAGCAGCAGCACGCCGCGCACCGCGTCACCGGAGGTGAGCGGCACGGCCACGGCGGGGCCGGTGGCGCGGCAGGGCCCCGCGGAGTTCGCCGGGTCCGCGGCGAGGCCCGCGCTCAGGACCGGCCGGCCCGAGACGTACGCGCTCCCGGCGAGGGTGCCCTCGGCCGGCAGCACCGTGCCGCGCAGCTCCTCGCTCCCCTCCCCCAGGGCGGCCTCGACGGTCAGCGCGGGCTCCCCCTCCGGCAGCGGCAGGGAGACGGTGACCAGGTCGGAGCAGGTGATCTCCTTCGCCCGCTCGGCGATCAGGCCGACGACGTCGGCCGGCCGGCTGCCGGACATCAGACGGTTCGTCACCTCGGCGCCCGCCCGCAGCCAGCGCTCGCGGCGGGTGGACTCCTCGTACAGCCGGGCGTTGTCGATGGCGACGCCCGCGGCCACGGCGAGCGTGGACAGCACTTCCTCGTCCTCGTCCTCGAAGTCCGCGCCGCCCTGCTTCTCGGCCAGGTAGAGATTGCCGAAGACCTGTTCGCGCACCCGGATGGGCACGCCCATGAAGCTGGCCATCGGCGGGTGCTCCGCCGGGAAGCCGTACGAGGCCGGGTGCGCGGAGATCCGCGACAGCCGCAGCGGCTCGGGGTGGCGGATGAGCTCGCCGAGGATGCCGTGGCCCGACGGGTACGGCCCGATGGCCCGGATGTGCTCCTCCGCCAGCCCGACGGTGAGGAACTGCGACAGGGTGCGCCCGTCCGGCCCGATGACGCCCAGCGCGCCGTACCGGGCGTCCACGAGCACCACCGCGGCCTCGACGATCCGGCGCAGCACATGCTCCAGGTCGAGCTCGCGCCCGACCGACATCACGGCCTCCAGGAGGCTGTGCACCCGGTCCCGGGTGCCCCGCGCGGCGTCGATCCGGGCCTGGAGCTCCTCCAGCAGCTCGTCCAGTCTGAGTTGGGGTAACCGCACCACCGTGCCGTGCCTCCTCGTAGGCGCGTCCGAACCTTCACGGACGGACGACCAGCCCACCCGGGGACCACCGTATCCGCAGACCGGAGCGCCGAACGAGCCGGGGGCCGGGCCATGGACAGGGCCCGGCCGGGGCGTCGGCTCAGGTGCCGGGCTTGCGCCCGTAGACGTAGACGTCGTCGCCGTTCTTCAGCATCGACCAGTACGTCTTGGCGTCCCCGCGCCGCATGTTGACGCAGCCGTGGGAGCCCGGCGCCGACCAGACGTTGCCGTCGATGGCGTGGAACGCCTGCCCGCCGTCGAAGAACTGGCTGTAGGGCATCCGCACCTTGTAGATCGTCGACCAGTGGTCGACGCTGCGCCAGTAGATCCGTTTGAGCCCGGTCCGTGTCCCGTACCCGTCCCGGCCGGACCGTATCGGCACCGGCCCGAACGCCAGCCGTGAGCCGTCCTGTATCCAGCTCAGCTGACGGGTCAGGTCGACGCAGGCGATCCGTCCCTTGTCCACCGGGCATTTGCGCTCGGCGTTGGGATCGCTCCCCGCGGCGCGCTGCTTGGCCACGAGGTCCATCACGCCCCAGGTGACGGGCCCGGCGTAGCCGATGGCGGGGCTGATGGCGTGGTCGAGCTGGAAGTCCCGGATCGCCCGGCAGTCGGCGGCCGACTGCCGCCCGTCGACGGGCCGCCCCAGGAACCGCTCGGCCTGCTTCTGGTACGGCCCGGCCCCGGCGGTGCAGGAGGCCGTGGCCGCCTGCGCGCTCCCCGCCCCCGCCGCCACGGAGAGCGGCACGGCCAGCACGGCCGCGCCGAGGAGAACACCGAGTCTTCCGCGTGCGCGTACGTTCGCTCTGCTCGCTGCTGCGCTTGTCATGCCCGTATGACACACGGGGAGGCCGCTTGGTTGCGCTTCGAATCAGTCGGCGCGGTGCCGTCCGCGGGAGCGCCAGGATCCGCCCTTCCGGCGACCGTTCCACGACCAGCTCCTCCCGTTAGCTGGGAATGCCGAGGTTCACCGAGCGAAGGGAAGTCTCATGAGGAACATCTCCCTCAAGGCCGCCATGGCCGGCGCGCTGGCCCTGGTCGCGCTGGGCTGCTCCGGCTCGACCGCCAACGCCGTTCGGTCCGACGCCGTCTCCGCGAAGCCCGTCCACTTCGACGGCACCACGATCAAGAACGACAGGTCCGGCAAGTGCCTGGAGGTGGAGGACTCCAGCTCCAGGAACGGCGCCCGCGTTCAGCAGTGGGACTTCGCCAATGTGAAGCAGCAGTTCTGGACCTTCCGCTTTTAACCGGCGATCGGCACAGCGCGTGTGAATCACCGAGGGGGCGGCATCAGTTGCTGATGCCGCCCCCTCGCTCGCTGCGCCGCACAACGACCTCGTACGGGCGTGAAGACCCCCGTACTCCACAACCCCGTCCTCGGCCCGGCCGCACGACTCCAGTGAAGCCGGTCAGCCGGTCGGGGACGGGTCGGCCTCCGGGCGGATCCGGGTGGCCAGCCGGGACAGCAGCGCCGCCGCCGAAGGGTTGCGGACCACGAAGTGGACATCCCATCGCGCGCCTCGTGCCAGCTCGGCCTCCACCGCCGCCCACAGCGCGCCGACGCTGGTCCCGTAGGGCAGACCGCCCCGGCCGGCGCCGAGCAGGGTGAAGCACACCGAGCGCAGCGGCGGGCGGAATTCGTGCTGTTCCTCCGCCAGGATCGCGAGTGCCCGGGTCGCGGCCCGGGTGACGTCGGCGGGCTGGACGTCGTAGTCGTTGGTGCCGCCCCGGGGGACGGCGACGGCGGCGTGGTAGATCCGGCGTATTCCCTGGCCGGTCAGGGCGCCGGAGCCGGTGGCGGCCACCGTGCCGGGCGGCACGGGACGGCCCAGGGCGCCCTGTCGCGCCGCCCAGGCCCGCAGGTCGTCCTGGATCCGGTCCTCCAGGACGTCGCCGGTCACCCCACGGACGGCCCCGGCCCGGCGCAGCGACGCCGAGACCGACGACTTGTACGGCTCGGGCAGCGCGAAGAAGACATTGGTCGGTGCCACCACGACATCGACGTCCCGCAGAAGGTCGACCGGGTGGACGTGGACGGTCATGGGAACGGCCCGGCCGCGGACGGCGACGGTGACGGCGCGGTGCGTGGTGCCGATGTCCCACCGGTCCGCGGCGGTCTCCTCCCCGAGGTGGTCTATGGCCTCGACGACCTGGCCGAGCAGCATCAGCTCCTGGTCCTTGCGGAACCGCTCGATGCTCACTCCGTAGATCTCGGCCGCGCGTCTTCGCCGGTCGGCGCCCGGCCAGTCGCGTGTGCCCTGGGCCAGACCCAGCGTGTACTCGGCCGCCGTGCGCAGGGTCCCCTCGTCGAGCCGGCAGACGGCGGTCCGGAGCAGTTCCTCGACGGAACCGTTCGACGTCCGCGCGACCGCCGTCCGTTGCAGCACCGGAACGCGCAGCGCGCGGAGCTTTACGAGCCCGGCTCTTCTGATTTCCTTCAATTCTCCCAGCATTGACGTGTAGTCCGCATCGTTTGTCGGCACGTCAGGCACCATGGCACCGTGCGCCGCGGGCGGACAAGTCGTGTCAGCGCCATGGGTCGACGACAGCCGCGCGCAGCGGGGCCAGGATCCGGTTCACGGCGGCGACACCGGCGGGGGATCCGAGATCCTGGAATTCGGCCACGGCGGCCGACACGGTCAATGGTTCCTTTCCGCACCGGTCCTGGAAGAGGACGGAGGCCAGGCGGGGCCGGTGTCTGCGGGACTGCCAGACCAGGCCGGCGGCTTCGGGGTCCTGCGCGCGCATCTCGCTCGCCCACCGCCGTGTCTTCGCGTATCCGTCGCCCTCGGTCTCCAGCAGCCAGGAGTCCTGGCAGACGGCCGCGAGGTCCTCCTCGCTGATCAGCGAGATGAGTTTCCGGTCGAACCGCGTCCGCAGCACGCTCAGCGCCTTGTGCGCGACCGCGGCGTACGGGATGAGCCGCATGCCCGACTCGGTGTCGAAGTCGAGTGAGCGCAGCAGCGTCTCGGCCAGCGCGGTGGCCGGGTCACTGGCCAGATAGAGGTAGGGGTACGGGTCGTACGACGTGCCGTCGAAGCGGTTGCCGCCGAAGTGGGCGTCGACGGAGACGGGGTTGAACTGCGCAGCCGAGCGGGCCTTGTTGTGCACGCGCCACCATTCCGTCCCCGCGGGAAGCAGATACGGGTTGGGTCGCATCGCGTACAAGGCGGGTGAGACGTTGCCCGTCATCAGTCCCCCTCCACCAAGGCCCGGGCCACTCCCGTCAGCGCCTCGTCCGGAAGCATCCCGAGGAACGAGACGGGGGGCCCGCCCAGCCAGGTGTTGCCGCTGAGCCACCAGTCCGCGGCGCCCCAGGGGTCGACGTGCGCCATGAGCAGCCGGTTGACCCGGCGCACCACGGGGATCGGCGGTCCGCCGGAACCGATGGCGAACTGAAAGGCCGGATACCGTTCGCCCCGCAGCGGGTCGTCCAGCCGGATCAGCTCGGGAGGAGGCCCGCCCGCGCAGCGGTGCCGCGCCTCGTGGGCGGAGAGCGAGGGTGCCGTCAGCAATCGGCGCTGCACCTCGGCGACGATGGCGTCGGTGCCGGGCTCGGGTTCCGGAATGCTCGTCGGTTTCACGGGTCCCTCTCCTTCTCCGCCCCTCTCGACGGCTCGTGCACCGGCGCACGCCGACGGCCTGGTCAGCAGGGCACTTGTAGCGGGCACCGGCCCCCCGGGCGCCTGGGAAGAGGGGACCAGCAGGGCGTTGAGCGCCGGCCACACCGGATGGCCGCCGGGCAGTGCCCTCAGGAGGTGCCGGATGTCGTGGACGGCTCTCAGCGCGACGGCGGGATCGTCCGCCACGTCGACGAGGTGTCGCGCGAGAGCCAGCAGCGACCGGTACTGGTCGTCGTCCAGATGATCTCGGAGGTCACCCGATTCCTCCCAGATCACGGCGAGCAGTTTTTCCGCGTGGTCCATCCGGTCTCCCTTCCGGGGCGAGGAATTGCACCGCACACTTCTTGGCAAGACGAAGGAATCGTCCGAAGCGTTTCTTCCACTTCCTCCCCCGGCCGGACAATCGCGGCCGATTCACGTTGTCCGGATACCGTTGCCCGGCGACCCGGAAAATCGGCCCGTGACACCGGGGGAGGTTGCTACCTTGCCAGGACGCCGCCTTCGCCTCCAGGGCAATGGCACTGCGGGCGAGGATATGGCGTCAATTCCACTGGAAGATACGGGGGAACTGATTCCGGTGAGAACCGCGCGAGTGAGCGAGAAGATCTCCAAAGCGGTCGCCCAGATACTCGACGCGGACGGCGGCGTGGCGGGAACGGGGTTCGCGGTCGCCGCGGACACCGTCATCACCTGCGCGCACGTCGTCCACGCCGCCGGCCACGGCCCCGGCGCCACGGTGTGGGTGGCCTTCCCGCACACGGACGTCGCCGGACACGTCGAGGCCCATGTCCTGCCCGGCCCATGGCGGCCTCCCGGTGCGCAGGACATCGCCGTTCTGCGTCTCAAGAGCGCTCCGCCGGAGATGGGCGTGCTGTCCCTGGGGTCGGCGGAGGGCTGCCGGGGGCATCGGGTGCGCACCTTCGGGTTTCCGGCCCAGGCACCACCCGGGGGTCATTTCGGGTACGCGGAGGCCGGCGATCTGCTGGCGAGCGGCAACGGATCCAGCACACTGCTGCAGCTGACCGACGCGAACGACATCACCACGGGCTTCAGCGGCGGACCGGTGATCGACGAGATGACCGGACTGGTCATCGGCATGGTCACCTCCATCGCCGCCCCCGACCGGCATCTCAAAGGCCTCTCCCTGGCCTACGCCACACCCACACAGGTCCTGCGGGAGGCCTGGAACGAACTCGTCGAGCAGGAGGTGTGCCCGTACCGGGGGCTGGAACCGTTCACCGCCGAGCACGCCGAATGGTTCCACGGCCGGGACTCCGCGGTGCACGGCCTGCTGGAGGCGCTGGGTACGCAACGACGGCTCCTGCTGCTCCTGGGGCCGTCCGGCGCGGGGAAGTCGTCCCTCGTCCAGGCGGGGCTGCTGCCCGCCCTCGCCTCGGGCGTCCTGCCGGGGAGCGACCGCTGGCTGCCGCTGCTGGCACGGCCCGGACAGGATCTCCTGGCCGAGCTCGAACGCGCGGGTCTGCCCGGGGCCGCCACCGACGGAATCATGCCGGCGGTGCGACGCCGCCTGGCCGCCGAACCGGGCTACGACCGCGCGCTCCTCGTCATCGACCAGTTCGAGGAGGTCCTCGCCCAGCCGGCCCCTACGGACGGCCCGGTACCGGGCAGATGCGCGACCGCCGCCCGGTCGCTCACGGCCCCCGGCACCGAGCTCGGTGTCGTCCTGATCATGCGGGACGACTTCTATCCCCAACTGGCGGCCCTCGCGCCCGAGCTGCTGGCGGCCGCGGCCCCCGGGCTGCTCAACGTTCCCGCCACGCTCACCGTCCCGGAGCTCCGGGAGATCATCACCCGGCCCGCCCGGGCGGCGGGAGCGCGTTTCGAGGACGGGCTGCCGGAACGCATCATCACCGACGTCCTCGCCGCGAGCCCCACCGGACAGGCGTCCACCACCCTGCTGCCGCCCCTGGAGCTGACGCTGAGCCAGTTGTGGGAGCGACGCTCCGACGGCCGGCTCACCCACCAGGCGTACCAGCAGCTCGGCGAGATCTCCGGCAACCTCGCGACCTGGTGCAACACCGCCCTGCATCAGCTGCCGGCCGACCACCGCCCCATCGCCAGACGCATCCTCACGGCGTTGGTACGCCCCGCCGACGAGGGCCACGCCATTCCCGCGACACGCCAGCAGGTGCCCCTCACCCGCCTGCGCGCGCTGGCCACCGAGGCCGTGCACCCCCAGCACGGTCGCGTCTTCGACACGGTCCTCGCGGCCCTGACCCGCTACCGCATCGTCACCACGCGCACCGCCACCAGGCGCGGCGGACTGCCGGGCGAGCCCACGGCCGAGCTCATCCACGACGCGCTCGTCCGCGACTGGGGCGATCTTCGCGACTGGGTGGCCCAGGACCACCGCTTCCAGGTCTGGCTGCACCGTACGGCCGAACAGCACGCACGTCACGCCGGCAGCGGTCTCCCCGGGGACCTGCTGCACGGAACCGCCCTCGACGAGGGCACCGACTGGGCCCGCCGGCGCCCCCTCCCCACGGAGATCGCCGAATTCCTGTCCACCAGCCGGGAGCGCCATCAGGCCACGGTCCGGCGCGGCCTGCTCGTCAACACCGTCCTGGCCGTTCTGCTCGTTCTCGCCCTGATCGCCACGGGAATGGCCTTCTGGGAGACTCGGAGAGCCGTCGACGCCCGGCAGAAGACCCTCGCCGAGCAGTACAAGTCCCAGTCCCGGCAGCTCGCCACCCAGTCCGGTGCCCTGATCGACACCCAGCCCGACCTCGCCTCGCTGCTGGCCGTCCAGGCCTACCGGACCAGCCCGACCGACGAAGCCGTCGCCGGCCTCTACCGGGCCGTCGCCCTCCCGCTGCGGCACCGCCTCACCGACCACACGGCCCGGGTGAACTCGGTGGCCTTCAGCCCCGACGGCAGGACCCTCGCCACCGGAGGCGACGACAGGACCGTACGGCTCTGGGACACGGCCACCGGGAAGGTCCGGAAAACCCTCAAGGGGCATACGGACATCGTGTCGTCGGTGGCTTTCGGTCCCGACGGCAGAACGCTCGCCACCGGCGGTGTCGACGGGTCCGTGCGGTTGTGGGACGTGCCGGGCGGAAGGCTCCGGAGTTCTCTCGCCGGCCCGGCCGGCGCCGTGGAATCCGTGGCGTTCAGCCGTGACGGCCGGACCCTCGCCACCGGAAGCCTGGACGGGGCGGTCCGATTGTGGGACGTGCCCGGCGCGAAGGTCCGGCGTGTCCTCACCGGCCATACCGACACCGTGAGATCGGTGGCATTCAGCGCGGACGGAAAAACCCTCGCCACCGGCAGCACCGACAAGTCCGTATTGATCTGGAACACGTCCAGTGGAGAAATCCAGCGGAAAATCGACCCGATCCACGCGGTGCGGACGGTGGCTTTCAGCCCCGACGGAAAAAACCTCGCCACCGGTGAGGACGACGGAAGCGCGCGATTGTGGGACACGAGCAGCGGCGATTCCCGGGAGACCATCACCGCCAACACCGGTCGTGTGCGGTCCGTGGCGTTCAGCCCGGACGGCAGGACCCTCGCCATCGGCGGCGGCGACGAGACCGTACGGCTCTGGAACATTCCCGAGCGGGAATTCAGCGGCACTTTGACGGGCCATCGCGACACGGTGCTGTCCGTGGCCTTCAGCCCCGACGGCAGGAGTCTCGCCAGCGGCGGCACCGACAAGACCGTACGGCTCTGGAACATCGCCGGCGGGGGCGCCCGCAACACCCTCACGGGCCCCACGGGAACGGTGAGCGCGGTGGCCTTCAGCCCCGACGGCAGAACGCTCGCCATGGGCAGCGAGGACAGGACCGTACGGCTCTGGGACCTGACCGGCGGCACACCACGCCAAGCCCTCACCGTGCTCACGGATCCCGTGAGTTCATTGGCGTTCAGCCCGGACGGCAGGACCCTCGCCACCGCCGGTGGCGGCAGAGTCGTACGGCTCTGGGACACGGCCGGCGGCGACCCCCGCGGCACCTACACCGACCCCGACAGAGAGGTGCTATCGGTGGCGTTCAGCCCCGACGGCAGGACCCTGGCCGCCGGAAACACCGACGGGACCGTGCGATTGTGGGATATGCCCCGCGCGGAGATGAAGAACAGCCTCCCCGTTCATACAGGCAAAGTGCTGTCCCTGGCCTTCAGCCCCGACGGCAGGACCCTCGCCTCCGGCGGCCAGGACAGGACGGTATGGCTGTGGGATCCGGCCGGGGGCAAAGCCCGGAACTACCTCACCGGCCACTCCGGCCAGGTCAATTCGGTGGCGTTCAGCCCGGACGGCAAGACCCTCGCCACGGGCAGCGCGGACAAGACCGTACGGCTCTGGGACGTGGCCAAGGAGATCCCCCGCGACAACCTGACCGAGCACACGGATTCGGTCGAGTCGGTCGCGTTCAGCCCGGACGGGAGGACCCTCGCCACCAGCGGCGCCGACAGGACCGTGCGGCTCCGGAACGTCACCGGCGGTGAGACCCGCACCACCCTCCCCGGCCGCAGCGGCATCGTGCGGTCGGTGGCGTTCAGCCCCGACAGCGGCACTCTCGCCACCGGAGGCGACGACAGGACCGTACGGCTGTGGGCCGTGGGAATGCCCGACGCGGAGGAAGCCGCGAGGACGCTCTGCCGGGCCCTCCACCGTGATTTCACCGACAGCGAGCGCTCCTCGTACCTGCGCGACCTGCCGTCCGCTCCCGTGTGCCCGGATTCCTAGCGGCACGCCGCCCGTCCCGTCGCCTGCGCCCGCGCCTGCGCCTACGCCTTGCGGAGGCGGCCGATGATGCCGTCGAGGTCGCCGCGGAAGAACTCCTTGCGGAAGAAGTGGCCGCCGCCGTCCTCGTGCGCCTCGTACGGGATGCCGGCCCGGTCGAGGAGACCGCGGAACTCCCGCTGGCCGGCCAGGACCTCGGGCTCGTTGAGCCAGTCGAAGGCGGTCTTGGGGGCCGTACCGGCGACCATGAAGATCCGCTTGTTCCGGTAGCTCTCGATGTGCTCGACCGGGTTGTCCATGCTGACCCGGTTCTGGTCCCACGGGGTGCCGTAGACGGTGGCGCCGCCCAGGTCCAGGGCGGACGTCAGGTTCGCCCAGTGGACGACCAGGCCGCCGTCGCGGCGCAGGCTCGCGGGTCCGGAGTAGGAGCTCACCGACGCGAAGTGGCCGTAGTACTTGGCCGTGTACTTCAGGGCGCCGAAACCGCCCATCGAGAATCCGCCGATGGCGCGGCCGTCGTACTCGGCGTACGTCCGGAAGTTCGCGTCGATCCACGGGATGAGCTGGTTGATGTGGAAGTTCTCCCAGTTGCGGGGACCCACGTTGGAGCGGACCGGGTTGGAGTACCAGCCCGTCTTCCCGCCGTCGGGCATCACGACGATGATCGGCTTGCCGGCGGTCAGCTCGCGGATGCCCGCGCGGTCGAACTCGATGAAGTCGCCCCCGCCGCCGTGGAGCATGTAGAGGACGGGGTAGGTGCGTCCACTGGTGTGGTAGTCGTCGGGGAGCAGGACGTTGACGGCGGGCTTCCAGCCGATCTCGGCGGTCTCGAACCGGTAGTACCACATACGGGGGTCGTTCTCGCCGCGCTCCGCGACGCGCAGCCCGAAGCCGTCACCGACCGCGTGGGCCGTGGACGCCGCCGCGAGGACCCCACCGGCGCCGAGCGCCGCCGCGGCGGAGAGGCCGCCTGCGGCCTTCAGAAGACTTCTGCGGGTGGGCCGGTGCTCACTCACGATGACCTCCTGGTCGTCGAATGTCGTCGAATGCCGTCGAACGAGTCGAACGAAGAGAGACGTGCGGGCCGCAAGGTAGCGGCGGTGCGCCGGGGCGCGGCACCCGGAACGATCCGGAGTGACGGCGCCCGGCGGTCACCGATAGGAAGGTGTGGGGCGCGGGCAGACGGGAAGCGCGGGGCGATCCTTGGTGCGCACGGCGGGCAGCCAGGCGGTGGGCCGCGCGGAGCCGCGTGGGAGCCGGACGCGGAACCAGTCGGCGGACCACGTCCCCGTCTCGTCGACGATGGGCACGCCCCTGGACAACTGGCAGTCGACGGCGAGGACGTCGTCGTGCCACACCCGTGCCGGAACGACGTTGTCGATGGTGTAGGGCCGCAAGGGATCGATCGCCAGGCCGAGACTGCACTCGGCGTTCCGGTCCTGGCGGTCCTGGCAGGACCGCTCGACGTTGAACACCCGGATCCGGCCGTTCGGCGCGGACCCGGGGCCGTCGGGCGGGGCGGATCCGGGATCGTGGAGGACGGACGCCCAGCCCGCCACCACGGCGCACACCGCGACGGCCACGACGGCGGCACGCGTACGACGACGTCGGCGGCGTCCCGGCTCCCCGCCGGGGCCCGCCGGCTCCGGCCGGGCGTCCTGCCGGTCGTCCTGCCGGGCGGTGATGCGGGCCAGCAGGCTCTCGGCGGTGTGGGCGGCGCGCGCGGAGTGCGTCGGGGCCAGGCAGTCGGCGGCCAGGGCGCGCCAGAACGGGGGCACCGCGTTGTCCATGCGCAGCGGTGCCCGCCCCTCGGCGTACTCCTGCGTCGAGGCGGCGCGCGACACCGGTGTGGCGCCGGGGAAGGGGGAGGCGCCGGACGCGAACACCTGGTGGACGATGACGCCCAGGGCCCAGATGTCGGCGCTGGGCCGGACCCGTACGCCGTGCTCGCCGAGCGGGGCCTTCCAGCGCTCGGGCGGGAGGTAGTCGAAGGTGCCCATCGGGGGCGCGTAGCCGTGGGTGCCCTGGTCGCCGGTCAGTTCCGTGGCGAGCCCGAAGTCCGAGAGCCTGACCGAACCGTCCGCCATGAGCAGGACGTTCTCCGGTTTGAGGTCGCCGTGCACCCAGCCGGTGGCGTGCAGATGCGCCAGGCCCTCGCAGATCTCGGCGACGATCCGTCCGGCCTCGGCCTCGGTCACCCCGCTGTCGAGCACGTCCCGCAGACTGCGCGCGGCCCGCTCCATGACCAGCACGATCGCGCCGTCCAGGAACGGATGGCCCGGCTCGCTGAGCACGACGGAGCCCAGCAGGCGGATGAGCCGGGGGTGGCGGGCCCGGCTCCCGAGTTCGACCTCGCGCCGGGCCGTCTCCGCGACCTTGCGGGCCTGGCTCGGTGCGAGCCCCTCGGTGGGCAGGATCTTGAGCGCGACGACGTCGTGGGTGCCGTCGTCGGTCTCGTCTTCGCTCCGGCCCGCCGGTCGTCCGGCGTAGACCGTGGCCCAGCTGCCGGTCCCGATGGGCTCGGTGACCTCCCAGTCGCCGATGCGGTGGCCGGGCGGGAGCGGTGTCACGCGGTCACCCCGGCGCCCGCCCCGGGGCGGGGCGGCAGCAGCGCGAGGTGCTCCTCCCTGACGAGCCCGAACCGCAGCGCGAGCCCGACGATCGCCTCGCGCTTGCCGTTGCGGCGGGCTTCCCGGCCGGATTCGCCCCCGGTGGGGAAGGCGATCCGTATCTTCTCCCCGGCGAGGTAGTCGATGTGCGAGCTGACGGCCCGTGCCGTCAGCCGGCCGCAGGCGGCGTGGCCCCGCAGCCGCTCGACGATCTGCGGGGTGGTCGGCACCGCCACGGGCGACTCGTCGCGCAGCCGCGGTTCGCAGAGGGCGACCAGCACCAGGAAGTAGGTGGCGGTCTCGTCCAGGGAGTACGCGGTGACCGTGCGGCCTTCCCAGGGCCCGCCCACGCCGTCCGGGTCCAGATAGACGTGGTCGGGCGCGAACACCTGGAAGGCGACCGTGGCGTCGCCGCGGGTGGGCAGCACGACCCTGGAGAACTCGAAGGGAATCGGCGCCCCGGCCCGTCGCGGTGGCACTCTTAAGTACTCCCCGGCCCCTTCCGGGTTCTCCACCAGATAGCTCTGGGTCGCGCTGTGATTGCTGAGCTGCCAGTGGTCGTCGGTCACCCGGATCTCCCCGGCCAGCCGGGAGATCGCCTCGTCGACGAGACGGAGCTCGACGGGGGTCGTCGCGGACCCCCGGCCGAAGCGCGCCACCTCCCCCGGGCCGAGCCGTAACGTCACCGCGCCGGTGTCGTGGCTGCCGCCCGGCACTTCACCGCCGCTCCCCCGCGGCAGATGGACGACTATCCCGCTCACTCGGCCCCCTCCTCGCTCCCCGTCACCAGGTGTCACTCAGTGCCGAAGAGTACCGATCCCGCGTCCGGTCACGGGGTCAGGGCTCAGGGCCGCCGCCCCAGTTGCGCCAGCAGCCGCTGCCAGGAGTCGGCGCCCGGCGGCGGTTCGACCGCTGGGGCGAACAGCTCCGAGCCGGAGAGCGCGTCGGCGTAGGGCTCCACCTCATGGCGGGTGAAGTCCACCAGGGCCTTCGAGGGGTGTTCCTCCGCGCCGATGGCCCGGGAGAGGTCCCACGCGTGGACGACCAGGTCGGCGATCATCTGGGCGCAGTAGGCGTGGGCGGCGGTGCGCCCGTAGGACAGTTCCACCGTGCCGGTGAGGGCACCCCGGGCGGCGAACGCCTCGCGGGCGGCCTCGGCCGCCCGTTCCCAGGCGGCGACGGGGTCGTCGCCCAACTGGTCGCCGTCGAAGGAGTCGCCCACGTCCGCGATGCCCGCGCCGTCCAGCAGCGGTGGCACCCACAGCTGTTCGACGGTGAGGTGGTTGACGAGGTCGCGGACGGTCCACTCGGTGCACGGGGTGGGCGCCTGCCACTGGTCGGGGCGGACGGCGCGGACCCGGTCGGTGAAGAGGTCGAGTGCCTCCGCGTGCCGGGCGCGCACGGTCCTGCGGCGCGATTCGGTCGGGGGCGTGTCAGCGCTCATGCCACCCATGGTCCGCCCGCATGCGGGTCGCGGCGAACGCGGCGGCGACGAACGCCGCTCCGGCGGCCAGGGCGCCCCGGTGCTCGGAGAGCCACAGCTGCGGGCCGTGGGTCCGGGCGCCCATGCCGAAGTCGCCGTGGGCGCCGTGGTCGTGGCCGCCGTCGCCGTCGACGGGGTGCCACAGGTTCACCGCGGGAAGCGGCGGCGGCGGATCGGGCGTCTGCTGCCTGTCGTAGGCGGTCCGGGCGAGGTAGCGGTCGAGCAGGCCGGGGGCGACGGCGTTGGCGAGGAGGGTCGCGACGGTGCTCGCGCCCACCCAGTACTCGCGGCGGCGCGGGTGGGCGGCGGCGAAGAGGATGGCGCGGGCGGCGAGCTCGGGCTCGTAGACGGGCGGCACGGGCCGGGGGCGGTGGGGCATCCGGTTGAGCACCCAGCCGAACTGCGGGGTGTTCAGGGCGGGCAGCTGGACCATGGTGGTGCGGACCTTGCTGCCCTGGTGGAGGAGTTCGCAGCGCAGGGACTCGTTCCAGCCCTGGATGGCGTGCTTGGCTCCGCAGTAGGCGGACTGGAGCGGGATGCCCCGGTAGGCCAGCGCCGAGCCGACCTGGACGATGGTGCCGTGGTCGCGCGGGAGCATCCGGGACAGCGCGGCGTGGGTGCCGTACACATAGCCCAGATAGGTGACTTCGGTGACGCGCCGGAACTCGTCGGGTTCGATCTCGACGAACGGGGCGAAGACGCCGGTGAAGGCGTTGTTGACCCAGACGTCGACCGGGCCGAAGACCTCCTCGATCCGGTCGGCGGCCTCGGTGACGGCCCGGTGGTCGGCCATGTCCACGGACAGCGGCAGCGCGGCGCCGCCGGCCCGCAGGACCTCGTCCGCGGCGGCGTCCAGCCCCTTGCGGCCGCGGGCGAGCAACGCCACGCTCGCGCCCTGCTCGGCGAAGGCCCGGGCGGTGGCCCGGCCCACGCCGCCGCTCGCCCCGGTCACCACGACGACGCTCGGCTGGTTTCTCTTCATCACCGGCGTCGGGTACCCGCGACCGTCAACGGCAAACAAACCTGCCGATAGAGGCGACATCAGTGCGCTTTCACCCATTCCGGTGACGGTGACCTGGTGTTGCCGCCCACCCTGAATCCCGGAACCGCCGGGGGGGGAACGGAGGAGGGAGCGCCATGCCGCGCACACCGAACGGTCCAAAGGCACCGAACGGTCGGGTGGCGGTCACCACGCAGCACAATGACAACAGGCGCACCGGCCTCAACGCGTGCGAGACGACGCTCCATCCGGGCAACGTCACCCCCGCCTCCTTCGGCCGGCTCTTCAGCCGCGCGGTCGACGGCCACGTCTACGCCCAGCCGCTGGTCCTCCCCGGGGTGGAGCTGCCGGGCCCGGGCCCGCGCGACGTGGTCTACGTGGCGACGATGCACAACAGCGTCTACGCCTACGACGCCGTCGACCCCACCGCCTCGGCCCCGCTGTGGCGCACCTCGCTGGGCCCGTCCTGCCCGCTGCCCGACCCCGAGATCGGCCCGTCGCACTACCGCGACATCGCGGTCGAGGTGGGCGTGGTGAGCACCCCCGTCATCGACGCCGCGCGCCACGTGATCTACGTGCTGGCCTTCACCAAGGAGGCGGACGGCCACCACCACACCCTCCACGCGCTCGACACCCGCACCGGGCAGCCGGTCCTCGGCGGCGCCGTGCGCGTCGAGGCGACCGTGCCGGGGACGGGTGACGGCAGCGTGGGCGGGCGGCTCACGTTCACCAGCAAGCGGCAGATCCAGCGCTCGGCGCTGACCCTGGCGAACGGCACGGTGTACGCCGCCTTCGCCGCCTACGGCGACCGCAGCCCGTATCACGGCTGGGTGTTCGGCTTCGACGCGACCACGCTGCGCCGGACGGGGGTGTACGTCACCACGCCCGGCACCGGGCTGGGCGGCATCTGGCAGGCCGGGCAGGGGCTCGCCGTGGACGAGGCGGGGTGCCTGTACTTCATGACCGGCAACGGCGGCTTCCGCCCCGACGGCTCGGAGCTCGGCGACAGCGTCGTCAAGCTCCGTCCGGACCTGACGCCCGCCGACTGGTTCTCGCCGTTCAACAACGCCGGGCTGGACGCCGCCGACGCCGACCTCGGCTCGGCCGGGCCGCTGCTGCTCCCGGGCACCCGGCTACTGCTGGGCGGGGGCAAGGAGGGCAAGTTCTATCTGCTCGACACGGCCGCGATGGGGCACTTCCACGCCGGTTCCGACAGCCAGATACCGCAGAGCTTCTTCGTGGTGACGCCCGACGCGAACACCCACCACATCCACGGCGGCCCGGTCTGGTGGGACGTCCCCGGCGGCCCCTGGTGCTACATCTGGCCGGAGAACGCCTTCCTGCGCGCCTACCGCTTCGCCGGCGGACGCCTGGACCCGTCCCCGGTGTCGACGAGCACCACCACCGACCCCACGGGCGTGCCGGGCGGCTCCCCCGGCATGCCCGGCGGGATGCTGTCCGTCTCCGCCGCCGGCCGGGACCCCCGGTCGGGCCTGGTGTGGGCCTCCCACCCCTGGCGGGAGAACGCCAACCAGGCCGTGGTGGACGGCGTCCTGCGGGCCTACCGGGCGCACGACCTGACCGACGAGGTGTGGCACAGCAGGATGAACGCAGCCCGGGACGACGTCGGGAAGTTCGCCAAGTTCGTTCCGCCGACCGTGGCCAACGGCCGTGTCTACCTGCCGTCGTTCTCCGGCGCGCTGCACGTGTACGGGCCGACGGGCTGAGCGGCGCCGACCCGGGGGTCCGGGGGCTCGGGCACCCGTGCCGCGCGCGGCGGCCGCCGGGCCTCCGCGCGCAGGGCGGCGGCGAGCAGGACGAACCACACCCCCACGAGCAGCAGATGCGCCCGCTGGGGCACCCCGTGCCAGCCCGGCCGCCCGAGCAGCGGGCCCACCGTAGCCAGCGCCGTCGTCAGCGCGGCGCCCAGCACCCACGGACCCCAGCGGCGGAGGACGGGGCGACGCGGGGCGCCGAGCGCCGCCGCGGTCACCAGCAGGGCCATCGAGGCGAACAGCGCGAGGTGCACCAGCGCGCTGGTGGTCGTGTGCCAGGGGTTGACGGCCTCGCAGAGGCTCTCCACCGAGGGGGCGCAGCGCATCGGGACGGCGACGTCGGCCACGGAGGCCGCGCCGAAGGCCACCAGCGACCACCAGCCGGCCTCCTCCAAGCGGCTCGGCGGCCTGCCCGGCGCCCGGTCCCGCGACCGGCCGCGCGCGAGGAGCGCCCCCGCGACCACCAGGGCGGCGGCCACGAGCTCGATGCCCCCGAAGAGCCCGTGGAAGCGCTGGTCGGCGGCGTAGAGCTCGCTGACGTAGGAGTGCCGGGGGTCCAGGCCCGTGGGCAGGAGGAACTCCAGCACCCAGTCGTTGTAGACCACGGCCGCCGTGGTCAGCAGCGGCGGTGCCCACACCGCTCGCGCGGTGTGCGGGTCACACGTCGGACGGGGCATCAGCGCGGGCGGACCGGGGGCGGGCCGTACGCCGGGGGCGCCGGCGGCTGGGTGGGCGGCGTGGTGCCGTAGGGCGTGGTGGGAGCGGGCGGGGGCGTGGTGCGCGGCGGCGACTTGGGCGGGGGCGGGGGTGCCGGCGGGGACTGCTGCCCGCCGCCCTGCGACGGATTCGGCTTGGGGCTCATCGTCACCCCGCCCTTGGGGGCCGAGGTGGAGCGGTCGTCCTCGCCGTCGGTGCCCACGGGCCGTTCGAACCACTCGCCGGTGTCGGGGTCCCAGACGACGAAGTACTCGAGGACGGAGTCGGCCGGGGTGACCGCCACGACGTCGGACGCCTTGTAGAGGGGCCAGGAGTCGCCCTTGGCGGTCGGGGTGCCCTTGGCGGCCACCGGCGGGCCGAGCGGGTTCCCGCAGGCGCAGCGCACCCGGGGCATGCCCCGGTCGTCGACGAGCACGGCCGTGCCGGCCTGGAGGACGGACTGGTAGCTGGTGACGGAGCCGTCCTGGTAGCCGTGGTTGGTGACCCGGGTGTCGGCGCGCAGTTGCAGGGGGGTCAGGCCGCGCAGATAGGCGGCGAGGCCGTTCTGCTCGATGCCGGCGGCGCCCGCGAAGGCGCGGCCCCGGGCCTGGTCCTGGGTCAGATAGCCGATCTGGCGCTCGACGTCGCAGCTGGCGTTGTGCCGGGAGCCGCCGTAGAGGCCCCGGGTGTCGCCCTTGACGCTGCGGGTGCCGCCGTCGCCGCCCGTGCCGACCGGGACGACGGGGTGGGAGGACGCCGACGCGCCGTAGTCCTTGGCCGTCGACTGGGTGAAGGGGTCCCTGCCGTTGGCCGTCGCGGCCTGGAGGTAGACCTCGGCGGAGCCGCCGGAGTTCTGGCGGAGGAAGAAGACCGCGAGCGCGGCGGCGACGACCACGGCGGCGAGCGAGACGAGCGCCTTCTTCGACCGCCACCACCGTGCGCCGCCGCCCGGGCCCTCACCGGGGCCCTCGCCCGGGGTGCCCCGCCCGCCGGCCGGCGGGGCGGGCGGGCCGCCGGGACCGCCCGGTCCGGCGGGGCCGCCGGGGGCCTCGGGGCGGGGTGCCGACCAGTCGGGCCGGGTCGGCTCCGGCTCGCCCGCCGGGCGGTCCGGCGGCTGGGAGCCCCGGCCCGACAGGGGGCCGGACGGTGGGCCGGAGGGGCGGTTGGCTGACGGTGGCTCGGACGACACGGCCCTGACTCCTCGGTGGAGGTTTTTATTCCTTTTCGCCGCCCCTGCGCACATTGTGTGTACCAGACCCATGGGCCCCGCAAGTTGCCGTCGCCCCTCGTTCCCCCGCCCGCGCGCCCGGACGGGTGGTGTGATCGCCGCTGGCTTACGTTGGCGACATGAGCGAGCTGCGTGCCTGGGGGGACGCCCTCGCGGCCGTGGCGGCCGCAGTGGCCGCCATGGTCGCGGTCGCCGCGCTCGGCCTGTGGGCCGCCGGGGCGGGGGCGCTGGGGGCCGACGCGCTGGCCCCCGTGGTCGCGGCCACCGTCGTCAGCGCCGTCGGCGGCACCGTCGAGCTGTCGGGCGGCGCCGGCTTCCTCGGCCGTACGGGCGCGGGGCTGGCCGTCGTACCGCTGTCGGTGACCCTCGCCGGGGCCCTGGCGCTCGCGGTGGTCTTCCTGCTCCCGATGCGCCATCACGCGGTGGCGAGCGGCGCCGCGTTCCTCGGCCGGGCCGCCCGTACGGCCGTGGTGTGGCTGGTGGCGCTGCTGCTCGTCGCGCGGGCGGCCCGGCACACGTTCCGTATCCGCCTGGACGAGGACGTCCTCGACGAGCTCGGCGCGGCGCTGGGCGTGACACCCACGGTCGGCTTCCGCGCCGCGACCGGGCCGACGGTCGGCTACGGGCTGCTGTGGCTGCTGGTCCTGCTGGTCGTGGCGACGGCCGCCTCCCGCAGGACGCCGCTGCCCTCGCGGCTGCTGCGTTTCCAGGACTCCATCCGCCCGGCGGCGTTCGCGGTGCTGGTGCTGCTGCTGGGCTATGTGGTGCTCGGGCTGCTCGCGGGTCTGGTGGTGGCCGCCACGCGCGGCCACGCCGACCGGACGTTCGCGGTCCTGCTGCTGGGGCTGCCCAATCTCGCCTGGATGGGGCTCGGGATCGGGCTGGGCGGCGCGTGGGAGGGGCGGGTCCCGGACGGGATCGGGCTGCCGATGCCGCAGGCGCTCGCGGCGGTCCTGCGGGAGGGCGGGCAGGGGACCGCGACGGTGGACCTGTCCTCGCTCTCCGCCCATGACGGACGGGCCTGGCTGCTGGCCCTGCTGGCCGCCCTCGCCCTCCTGGCGACCGGCTTCGTCGCGGCCGCCCGCTCCCCCGCCGGAACGAGCCCCTGGCGACTGGCGATCCGCCTCGCGATGACGCTGGCGCTGGCCTTGCTGATGGTGGGGCTGCTCACCCGGATCTCGGCCCGCTACGGACTGTCGCTGCTCGGCATCGGCGACCTGGGCGACTTCGGCGGCGAGGTGTCCCTCGACGCGCGGCTGTTGCCGCTGGTGGGACTGGGGTTGCTGTGGGGACTGGTGGCGGGGTTCCTGGGCGGGGTGCTCGTGGGCTACCTGCGGCGCCGCGAGGGGACGGCGGGGGTGGGCTGATTCCCGGCCGGCGCCCCGAAGGGGCGCGGGGAACTGCGCGACCAGCCACGACGCGCCCGCAGATTGACGTACCGGTCCGGCGGGGTGGGCCAGGACGGGGCGGACCCCGCCCGGCAGGGCGGGCCGTGGGGGTGGGTGCCCCCGAACCGCCCACGCACGTGGGGCCGTGCCCGGC
This sequence comes from Streptomyces sp. NPDC001678, assembly GCF_042892945.1. Lineage (NCBI taxonomy): Bacteria > Bacillati > Actinomycetota > Actinomycetes > Kitasatosporales > Streptomycetaceae > Streptomyces > Streptomyces sp. NPDC001678. The sequence continues at coordinate 47,532 of NZ_JBIAUP010000025.1, forward strand.
GGTCTCCCGCCGGTCACGGCCCCACGGCCCGGGGCGCCCCGGGCCCCCCGGCGGCCCCCGGGGGGGGGGGGGGGGGGCGCCCCCCGGCCCCCCCCCGCCCCCCCCCCCCCCCCCCCCGCCGCGCCCCCCCCCCCCCCGCCCCG
>NZ_JBIAUP010000026.1:0-3811 GCF_042892945.1 Streptomyces sp. NPDC001678
TCTGCTCCGACGAACAACTCCCCTGGTCCTTCCTCACCCACACCGGACTGACCATCCACCCCCAACAACCACAGAACTAACGAAAACCTCAGTAGTCGGTCCAGGCGAAGCTCGTCCGTTCATGTTGCGTTTGTTGTAGACGCGGGGGCGGTAGATCAGGCGGGAGCGCTCGCCGGGCCGGTAGCAGACCAGGGCCGCGATCAAGATACGTCGGAAGGAACGGCCTCTGACCCGCACCACCGGGGTGTGCCCGTGTCGGCCCCAGGTGTGAGCGCGTGGCGGCGTCGTCGAGGACCCGACCTCGTCCTCGAAGACGATCCAGGCCCCGGGCGCCGCTGCGGTGCTTCTGCCTGTGGCCATACGCCTTTCTTCCACAGCGCCACCGCCTGCTCGTCGCGTTCCAGGGCACGGCGAGCCGGGCAGTGCCAGGGCCAGCCCGTTGTGATGCAGCAGACGCCACACACCCGCCACCGACACAGTCAGATGAAAACGTCTACCGATAACCATCTTCACCCAGGCCAGGGACCACCGCTGGTCCGCCCAGCCATGCACGGCGGGCCTGGGCCAGCAGTTCCTCCAGCCCGGCGAACTGCTCGCCAGTCAGTTTCGGCCGCCCGGCCGCCCACTCCCCGGGCTCCAGGGCTGGTATCCCGCCCTCACGCCAGGCACGGCGATGTCGCTCCACCGACCGCACGCTCACCCGCAGCTCCCGGGCGATCTCCGCGGTCTTCTCACCCTGGATGAACCGCTCCCCCGCCTCCATCCGGAGGCGCTCTCTGAACGCTTGCCGCTCAGTGGTCAGCTCGCCCCCTTCCGCATATCGCGTCTAACCGGCGTACTGCGAGCAACAACCACCGTCATGGTCGACAACAAGCCGAAAACCTCAGAAACTGTCTTGCCCTGCTGGCCGGTGAAAGCACGGATGACGCCGAAACGCTGGTTGGGTTCCGAGAGCGTGACGCTTTCGCGAACACATTCCCCGTGACAGCTTCAAGCGGCAGACTCATCCTCACGGCCCTCGCCCTGATCGGTGCACCTTGGTCGGAGCACAAGATCAGACGGAGGCCGCCTCAGCGTCCGATGCATGCCCAAGCGAGGGGTCCAGTTCGAGACGTCGTTACGTCGTTACGTCGTTACGTCGTTCGACGCCAGGAGCGAGGCACGGGCGGAAGTGCCTCAGCCGACGAGCAGGGCGTGCGCCCACTGACCTTCGCGCTGTTCGATGTATTCGGCGTCGCTTCGCCAGACGTCGCCGTGGCCTGCGGCCCACAGAGTTGCCCAAGGCTGGACACCCCGGGCTGCCTGGTCGCGCAGGAAGTCGTGCATGGAACGCGTACGACGACCCAGCAGAGGGATCAGCCGACGGCGTTCGGCTTCATCGAGGCCGTAGGCGTCGGCAAAGACTCGCAGTCGCTCCCCCGCGTCGCGGCGTTGCCGGTCAGGATGCGCGGACAACGGGATGAACCCGTGTATGGCATACGCGACGTCCCACAGGCGGGAGCCAGGACCGGCGGTGTCCCAGTCGATGAAGGCCCACCGGGACTCGTCTCCGACCACAAGGTTCCATGGGGCCAGATCGTGATGGGCGATAATGTCGCTGCCCTCGGCGGGGATCAGCATCTGCCAGTGCGCGTCAGGTGGCGGTGTGAAGTCCTGCACCGCATCGTGGAAGTCCCGGATCAGTCGTGCGACGCGGGCCAGTTGCCGGGCGGGTTCCAGCAGAGAGAACCGGTCGGGCCAGACCACATGTCCCGGCATAAAGGTCAGGACCTCGCGCCCCTGGCCGTCAATGCCCAGAGGACGAGGCGCCGCCCGGAATCCCACCTCGTTCAAGTGGGTGAGCAAGGCATGCACTGCGGGAGTCCACGGTCCGGCCGGACGACGGACCGTATCTCCGACTCGAACGACACCATCGCTGACGTTGCCGCCGGACAACGGCTGTTCTTCATCATGCTGCACCGAACCAGTGTCTCTGATCAGGCCGCCGTGATTACCCCGTTAAAGGAGAGCACCAGGCAGGAGCAGAGGTTAGATAACAAGCTGGGAGTCGCTTGCATCGATGATGCCCGTTTGATTCAGATACGCCCTAATACCGAGAGGCGGCTTCTGGGGTTCTGGAGTGCCAGCGTGACCACTGCGACTCACCAGGAGTCCGCATCGCCAGTCTCACCCTCCAGGGCCTGCCTCATTCCAAGGGATGCCCGTATCGCCGGCTACTCCTGCCATGCCACGCACGAATCTGCAACACAAGAGCTGCAAGTGCAGCTCTGAGGCGCGCGAAGCGCCGTAAACATCATCTCGAATGACTGTGGCGACGCTCCGACCCCGCAGCGGATGAGAAAAGACGTTGGCTGGCTGCCGCCGAGGTGCGACGATGATCGTTTTCCACCCGGAGGGCTTTTGTTCGTTTTCGTTTGTGCAGGATGTGAGGCCGAGCTGACCACCCCGTTGTCCCAGGTCGCTCTTCCAGCACATGCCCATCAGAGTTACGGGAACGGGGCCCAGTTGCCCGTGCTCATGGAGTCGGGGACATTCGCCGTGGACCCGGAACCCTGGGGACCGCCGTGGCGGCTGTGGGACGAGATCGGCCCGGATGAGGCGGAGGCCCGCGGCATCTACGCGCCGGTCCATGCCCTGTCCGACGGCGTACCCGGCGCGATCGTGATCGCACCCGGAGACATCCGGGGTACCCGCCTGGTTCCTGAGAAGAGTGGCAGCGGCGGCTGTTGCGGCCTTGACGGGAGCGGCGGCCCCAACATGGCCTGCTTGGGCTGCGGCCTGGCCGTGGCGATCAGGATCGACGACTGCTCGCTCTGGCAGGCGGTGTGGCTCGTCCCGGACGCCGTGCGCCGCCTTCCAGTGGGCGGTGCCGACGCGGCACCGCTCCCCTGGGAGGAGCTGATCGAGGAGGGAAGGAACACACCCCCGTTCGAACCGATCGCCACCACAGGCTGGTCAAGGCTTAGGGCGAACCATTACTGGTCATGGAGTCCGCAGTGGGAGGCGGCAGCCGGCCGGGCGCTCGCCCACCTGCTGGCGGCCTCCGAAGGACAGCCGGTGACGGTCCCGGACGGCATGGCCGCGGAGGTCTTCCAACGCGCCCTCGATACCCTGCTGCCCGTGGGGCCGCTGCAACGGCGTGCCGTCCTCGCCGGGCCCGGACGGCCTGCCCCCGACGCAGGCGCGGACATCCTCCTTGTGCCAGTGCATCCGCAGACAGGACAGACCTGGCCCCCCGCAGGCCCCGCCACAACGGCGTACCCGGTGCCACTGCCGCTGGGAGTATGGGCCTGGATGGCCGCCGCCCCTCCACACTTGCCCAATCCCGCATCGGGCGCCATACCCCGCGACGTCCTCCACGACGACCCGCTTCCACCACGCCCCAATTACCTGTTCCGTACCGACCCAAGCACGTTCAAGCACACATTGGTCCGGCTACCAGCCGTCCGCAGGCCATGGCTGCGCAACATACTCGACAACCTCCCTCAGCACAGATCGGCTGGCCTCTTCTAACCGCAGGCCAAGGTGCCGATACCCAATCCGTGATCTATGCAGTGGCCGCGCTGCAATCGAACAGCGCCAGACCCTGGCGCCTCAGGCAGCTGTGAGCCTCTGGCCCGTTCTCGGTGGACACAGCCCAAGTCTGGCCGGAGGCATCGCAGTGGTCTACGGGGCGAGGGCGGCGAGCATCCACGGCCGTACTGGCACGGGGACTCGCATCTTGGCCCGGTAGTCCTCCAGAGCGTGCTGGCCCCAGTAGTGCCGTCCGTGACGGCACGGGAGACGGAGCTGGAGCTCTCCCGCCAGGCCG
>NZ_JBIAUP010000026.1:3909-38482 GCF_042892945.1 Streptomyces sp. NPDC001678
CGCCGGTGCCGGTGCCGGTGCCGGTGCCGGTGCCGGTGCCGGTGCCGGTGCCGGTGCCGGTGCCGGTGCCGGTGCCGGTGCCGGTGCCGGTGCCGGTGCCGGTCATCGTGAGCGTGCACTGTTCCGTGTGGTGCTGGTGGCAGGTGCACCAGCGGTCATCGAGCCGCAGGGGCATCCCCCACTGCGGGGCGGTCAGCAGACGGACGAAGCGATCGTGGTCTCCGGGCGCTTCCCGCGGCTCGTGGATGTGGTCGACGATCCGTTGCTCGCCGGTGCCTGCAGGGTTCGTCCAAGAAGTGGTGGACAGCTGCACGCCGACGGCGCGCCACAATCCCACCCGGCGCAGGAGTCCGCTGGCCAGCCACGCCGTGCTCGCGGTCCATTCCGAGCGGGCCCTCAGCAGGGCTCCCGTGCTCTCGACGTACACGCGTTCCTCTTCGGTCCAGGAGGTCGGCGACAGCCGGTGGCACGAGACCCAGCCGGCTTCGCGGGCTTCCTCCTCGTGAACGATGAGCCGGTCACGCTGCGGTTGCACGTACTCGATGCCCCAGGGACGGATCGGGTCGTTCGACGGCCAGGCGAGCCGACGCAGCAGCCACCGCTCCAGCAACTCCTGCCAGGGCGAGGAGCGGGGGATCAGCGGCTCGCGTCGGCGGGTGTCTCCCGCGATACCGAGGGCTTTCTGGTCAGGGCGGCCGGTGTAGTGGGCGAGCAGTTTGGCGTCGCGGGTCAGGGCGGTCTTGGCCATGAGGGCTCCTTGGCCCTGCGAACTGTCCCGACTCCAGCGCGCGGGAGGATCCACAAGGCATCTGATGGGATCGTGCCGACGCAGGCAGTGCCCGCTTCTGCCCCGGCTTGCGCTCCTGGAGCCGGGGGAAGCGTCTGGGCACGGTCTCCGTGAGGACCGGCACCGATAGGTGCCCCTTGCCCGGCACCGCACTCGCTCCGACACGCCGGGCCGCCGCGGGCGGATCCCCCGGTCAGCGGCGGCTCTCCAGGGCTGCCCGGCCGACCCGCGCGTGCCGTGTTGATCACGTTCCGGAACCGTCGCCGGGGAGCGGCGCGTCCGGAGGAAGCAGATCAATCACCTCAAGAGATGGAATCCCATGACTTCACCGGACCTCGCTTCTTCCTCCGGGCCCGGTCACCCGCCAGCGCCCGGTGACCGGCCTGTCTCCCGTTCCAGGAGACGCTGGGGGTGGCTGGTTCCCCTCGTGGGAACCATGGTCGTCGTCGCGGCTGCTGCGGGTCTCGTCCGCTATGTGTTGGTGGATGCTCTGCTCGCGCCTCATGCGACGTCGTGCTCCGAAGTCATGGACTTCGCCGGAGCCCGCATGCCCCAGCAGGCCACCGGCAAGAAGTGCGTCGACGAAGGCGGATGGCTCGACCGCGTGTACTCGGCGGAATTCACGATGCCGCGCGAAGACCTCGTGGCCACGATCCAGGAGGCCTTCCCCCGGGTCAGGCATCACGTGACCGAATGCTCGGGCAACACCTGCTCCGTCGCCGGATGTGAGTGGGACACCTGCTTCAGCAACAGCCACGAGGACAGCAAGCCCTCCGGCAAGGCCGCGATCGTGCAGTTGGAGGTCCGCTACCAGCACGGCAACTCGGCGCGGGTCCAGCTGAAAGCATTCAACGTCTGACGGGCGTGCCGCCCCGGCCCGTACTCCGCCCGGAGAGCCACAGCCGTCGTGGAGGAATGCTTTGCGCAGGCTCAGGGCACTCGCCTGCTGGGCGTCGAAGAGGGCACCCGATTGCGGTGAACTCGGCCGCTGAAACTCATGTGCCGGGCCCGGGTCGCCGTAGTTCCCCCGGTGGCTGGTCCCTTCCAATGCCCTCGGCGAGGGCCTCGCGTAGCCGGTCGGTGTACGCGGACAGGTCGCGGATCAGGTCCGATTCCCAGAACCGGAGTACCGTCCACACCCCACCTCGGCGAGCTTGCGGTCCTGGTAGGCGTCGTTGGCCACGTTCCCGCGAGCCCGTGGGTCTTCGCGGTACTCCCGCAGCAGCCCGTGCCAGTTCGGCCATCACGTCATCAATGAGGCCGTACAGGATCCGCTTGGGCCGCGTTGGGGCCCTGGCGGTGAGCATGTCGTGGCGGGCTCGAGCGTGGATTGCTGATCGGACGGGGCCGTGTCCATCGTCTTCCATCAGCAGGCCTGCGAGCGGCGTGGCGGGTGTCCCTGAGAGACGCGGGGATCGAAGGAGCGGCCGAACTCGGCCCTGGCGTGCTCACGAGCGCCATGACGTCGTGCGGTCCCAGGCCGACGGCCACCTGCCGCCTGCCGCTCGGCGGGTTTCCATCGGAGGCGGCTGCGCCTCCCCATGACTCGAGACGGAGACTATAGGGCGCCACTGACTACGGCGGCCGCTGCTGTCACGCTGGGCCGAAGTCTTCCACGGAGCGCACCTCGTGGTTGAGCATGCTCCACGTCGATCTCTTCGTGCATCCCTTCACCGATCCTCTCCGGGATCTCGGTGGCGGAATTCCGATAGATCTGGGTCTTGTGTGCCACTGTGCAACGCTTCGAGTAGGAGAAGCTCGTCTTGGCGAAGCCAGGAGTCCAGCTCCAGGCGAACCAGCCCCTAAGGCCACGCCAGGGCTTGCTGTCGGACGACGCGGGGGCGGCGCTCACCAGGATCTGAGCAGGGGCGAGCAGTGGAGCCGCCCATCGGACGGTGGCAGTGCGCATCGGGGCCTCCGGGAGCCGGGCACCTGGAGAACGCAGGGGACGCGTTGGGGTGACGGCCGGAAGGCCCTGCAATCAGCTGATCACATTCGGCTGGAGGGCGATGAAGCGCTGGGCACCGACCATCAGCGTGGCTGCGTCGCCGAATCCGACCAAGAGCCCGGTGGCCCGGTGGGCGAGAGATGACGCACCCGTCAGATGGGTCACCTCGGGCAGCTGCACAAGCGACCAGCAGGAGCGCCGTCCGCCCCACCCCTGGGGCTGAGTCGGGTGTTGACGTGGGTGACGTGGGCGACGTGGTCCGCGAGCGCTTCCTACCGGCTCCGGGCGGGGTACGAGGGCGTACGGCCGCAGGAGCATCGCCCAGTGCTACCCCCGCAACTACCCCGCCCTTCTCGGACTCGCCGCAGCTCGAAGACCCAGAGCCGCCCGTTCGGGCCTTCACGGGGCTGGCGTGCCCTGCCCATGGCCACTGGAATGGCAGCGGCACCACCGCATCCTTGCCTGCGCCGAAGCCAGCGTCATGCTGCCAATAGCGCCCTGGCGTGCTCGTCGACGGTGATGACATCGGACGATGGCTGAAGCAGCAGAAGAAGCCCAGCACCCGCGCACAGTTGCCGCCCGAAAATGCAACAGCGGGCTCACACACCCGGGCGCGCAACCGCTGGAAACACCGGCCCCGTTCCGGCGGCCACGCCGTCCGGGCAAGGCCCGGCAGGCATTCCAGCACGGCCTCGCAACCCTCGTGCAAGGGGCTGCCAGAGGGATCCCACCAACCCGCGCCTCGAGGCCACAGCGAGGCAGTCACGACCGAGGGCCAGGAGAACGCCAATGATCCTCAGACCGGATGTACGGAGTATCGGACACCCTCTCGAGACTCGAGAGAGGACAAACCCCCGCCAGGAGCAGCCGGACGCACTACGGGAGCCGGGCACGCATCAGGTACGGGTCACGGCCGACCGGCCGACCGGTGAACCTGCCGGGCGCACCCGTGCGTGCCCAAGGCTCGGGGCTGTGACCGTACCCGCGCACGGCAGCCGCCCGGACGGACGCCACGCCGGGGGCTCGTGCCGCGTCCAGGTTCTCTCCTCGGCCAGGAGGGCTCTTCATCCAGGCCGGGATCCAGGGTCGATTGTCAGTGGTGGGTGAGACGGTAGGAGCATCAAGCCGGAAGCCGGAAAGAGGGGGACTTGTCATGTCCGGAAACCAGAACTACATCAATCACGTTGCCCTTGTGCTGGATGCCAGTTCGTCCATGTCGCACCTGAGCCGCAAGGTCGTCGACGTCGCCGACCAGCAGATCGCGTATCTCGCCCGCCGGTCGCGGGAGCTGGACCAGGAAACCCGTGTCACGGTGTACGTCTTCGCCGACAAGGTCGAGTGCGTCATTTACGACAAAGACGTGCTGCGGATGCCGTCGCTGAAGCAGCTGTACCGGGCCGGTGGGATGACGGCTCTGCTGGCGGCCGCACTGAAGTCACAGCGGGAGCTGGCGCAGACAGCTCAGTTGTACGGCGACCACAGCTTCCTGACATTCGTCCTCACCGACGGGCAGGAGAACGCCAGTCACCGCTGCCCGGACGCCCCTGCCGGGGATCCGCGTGAACTGGTCGAGGCCGTGGCCGAGATGATCGGGACGCAGGAGGACCACTGGACGCTGGCCGTCCTCGTGCCGGACCAGATGGGCAAGCGCGAGGCCATGCGGTTCGGTTTCCCGAAGGACAACATCGCCATCTGGGACGCCACGAGCACACAGGGCCTGGAGGAAGCCGGGCAGGTCATCCAGCAGGCCACCGAGAAATTCATGGTGGGCCGCACCCAGGGCATCCGGGGATCGCGGGCAGTGTTCTCCACAGGCGCGGAAGCCGTCAACAAGGACACCATCACGGCGGCCGGCCTCACCCCCGTGGATCCGTCGAAATACCAGCTGATCGCAGTGACTCGCGACGTGGCGATCCGGGACTGGGTCACCGAAAGCGGGCACACCTACCGCACCGGCGGCGCCTTCTACCAGCTGAGCAAGCCGGAAAAGATCCAGGCACGGAAGCAGATCGCGGTACTGGAGAAGAAGACGGACCAGGTGTACACCGGGCCCGAGGCCCGGGCCCTGCTCGGCCTCCCGGACGCAGAGGCCCGCGTCAAGCCGGACCACAACGACGACTTCACCATCTTCGTACAGAGCACCAGCGTCAACCGCAAACTCGTCACCAACACACGCCTGCTCCTCATGAACTGACGCCCCGCAAATCCCCTCCCGGGTCCCGGCGGCCCTCGCCGATCCCGCACCCCCGCCTGTGCAGCGCCCACCAACCAGACACGGCAGGGTTTACGGATGCGGCGGCGCGTTCCGTACGGTACGCGCCGCAGTGACAGCGGGCGTACGTACCGCACTATCGGTGGCGTCGGACATGGATACCGACCAGACAGCGGACAGAGCTGAAGGGGGCGCTGTGGGCCAGGGCCACGTCGGTGCCGCAAAAACAGCAGGGCTCCCGTGCGGGTTTTGACGTGGGAAAACGGTGCTGGGGTCGTCATGGCCGCGGCATCGCGGCGGGGGGATCCCTACACGACCGCCAGGTCATTCCAGGAGATGACGAGCCACAGGGCATCCGGTTCCGGGCAGGCAAAAGGGCCCGCCGCGGGTCGCAGTGGGCCCCGTGTGCGGAGCGCGGTGTGTCAAGAGATGTCTGCGCCGTTCGGGACCGAGTTCACCGCCTCGGCGGGCAGGTTCTGGATCCTGTTCCAGGCGAAGTAGTACTTGTCCATCGCCGCCGGGCTGGTGATCCAGCGTTTGACGCCGTTGCTGAACAGGTAGACCTCGGGCCAGCCCGATGCCTTGCCGAGGAACGCGCCGTCGCTGAGTGCGCTGCCCGCCGTGATGTCTCCGACGTCGAGGACCGATACGACGCCATTCCAGTCACGGAACAGGTTGTTGTAGGTGGCCGGGTTGGGTATCCAGTGACGCTTGCCGTCGAGGACCAGGTAGATGGCCGGGCTGTTGACGGCTTTGATGCGCAGGCCGTTCAGATCAGGTCTGTCTCTCTGCGGCTTCGCCGTCGAGCTGTGCGACGCCGCGTCCGGGGCCGTGGCCACGGACGCGGACGCGGACGCCGTCGCCACCCCTGCGGAGGACACGAGCACCAGGGCCAGGGCGGCAGCACACCATGAACGTTTCATCATTCTTCCTCCTGCGGATTCCGAAGGAGCACGGGCCTTTGGGGCGCGACAACCGTCGTGGCAGCCTGCCCGGCTGTCAAGGGACATCCCCTGCCGCCCCGCAGGCGGTCGGCGATTCTCCGCCAAGACCACTGCCACAGGCTTAGGCCCCAGTAGCACTCGACATCGTTGGCGCATTCACTCACAGGCTGGTCGGATACCGGCAAGCCGGAGGCACGGTGCGGGATAGCGGGGTGCTGGTGCACCAGGCGTCGGTGCGGGCCAGGCTCGACGCCCGTCCGGGCCCGTTCGCCTCCGTTTACCAACTACACGACGGATAGGCAGACAAGGTCTGCGTCTCGCGGGCAGTGCCACCGATGACGACCTTGGCGCGGTCGGCGTGCTTCGTGCTCTTCGGCCCATGCAGAGGATCTCCATGAGCGCGTCGACCGCGAGGAGGGTCTTCGGGTCGCCGCTGACGCGGGTCCTCTCCCAGTAGCGCGTCGGCTACCGCATCGTGGCGTTGGTCTCCTCCAGAAGGAGCAGCAGCCGCGCGCCGACAGCGTCGGGGATAGAGTCCATCCTGAGCTCGTTTATCCCGGCATGACAGCCACCCGGGTTAGGGTCGTCACCCTCCAGGACGAACGTCTTGGAGCGCACCCGCCCCAGGGGCGGGCGACGGCATACGAGCAGATGGCGACGTACAAGGTGAAGATGGCGGCTCAGCGGACTGTGGACCGGTCCGTGGCCCTGGTCCGGCGGCTCCCGGCGACGACGACGTATGTGACGCTGCTCCTGGCGACGGCGGCCTGGCTGGCAAGCCAGCCGCTGCGGGAGCAGGCCCGCTTCATCCGGCACAACAGCAGCAACGTCCACCACCTCGAGGTCGGCAAGTGGTGGACCCTCCTCACCAGTGGGCTCGTCGTGGACGGTGTGCCAGTGCCACTCGGCATCGCGGCAGTGACCGCGGCGCTCGGCATAGCCGAGTGGCGCTGGGGCACGCTGCGCGGCATGGGTACGTTCCTCTTCGGCCATGTCGTGGCGACCCTGCTGACGGAGGGCGTGATGTGGCTGATGCGGCTCGCCCATGTACCGGGAGCCCTCACCCGGGCCCGTGACGTGGGGATCAGCTACGGACTGGTCGCCACCACCGCCTGCCTGCTGGCCCTCTCCGGCCACCGCACCCGCCTCTACGGCCTCTCGGCACTCACCACCCTCCTCACCCTCGCCTGGGTGATCGACCACGAGCTGGCCGACGCCGGCCATCTGGTGGCCCTCGGACTGGGGATCGTGGCCTCGCGCAGCCGCTGGCTACGGGACCGGAAAGCGGCAGGCCAGGGCCGGGCCGTCTCGACGGGTACGACACCGTAGGGGCACATAGGGGCACATCCTCGCCCGTCGACCGGGAGCGTCTCCATCGCCGGGCTCGTGGCGTCCGGCCGTAGGGGGCATGACATCAAGCTCGCCGGGCTCATCCCCGGCGTCGTCGCAAGAAGATCAACAAGAAGACCAAGCAGGGCAACCAGTGGGCCATCGTCACCCTCGAAGATCGCGACGCGAACCTCGAGGTGCCGTTCTTTCCGCTGTCCACCAGCTCGGCGCCCTCGCCCTATCGGAGGGCAGAGTCTTCGCCGACGGGTGGACAGCGGGCTGCTGTCCAACGTTGCCGCATGAAACGCGACCGGGCACGGCAACAGCTGCGGCACACCCGACCTCGCCGTATTGAGCGACACCACCCGCGTCGCCGAGGACGTCCATCACGGGGGGCACTGATCCCCGACCGCAGAAGCCTCAGAACCTGCCGGATCGCTTGGGGAAGTAGTCCTCCAGCACGCCTTCGCGGTGGACGTCGAGCGTGGCGCAGTGCAGTCCGCCGCCGAAGGGAGCCACGTCCCAGAACGGCACCGGGACGACCTCGAAGCCCAGCCGGTCGAGCTGCTCCATCTGCGCGGTCTCGCTCGCTTCCACACAAACCGTCGCGGGGTCCAGCACCAGCACGTTCATCGACAGCCAACGGCTGCACGCGGACAGTGGCGGCGGGGTCTGCCGCCCAGGGGCGGCGGCCTCAACGACCTGCCAGTCGTTGATCTTGAGGTGGTACAGCAGCTCCTCCTCGGCTGGGCGTTCCCCGCAGTGCAGGACGAGGCCGGGGCGGAGCGGCACCCAGGTGGCGTCGATGTGCATGGGGTGCGCGTTCCCGAACGTCACCCCGTGCACGCGGTGCTCCGGCAGATGCTGCCGGAGCCAGCGGATCCCGGCCGCGTTGGTGGCAAGGGATTGCTGGACGAATAGGTCCTTGCCGCAGCGGGCGATGTCAGCAGCGTCGAAGAGCGGCTCGGTCTCGGTCAGCAACAGCTCCCCGGCCCTGGCCCGGGCGATCTGCTCCTCGAACGGCAAGGCGTCGTACACCTCCCAGAAGCCCGGCCGGTACGAGGCCTCGGTCAGCCGCGGCTTGGGGGCCGCCTCCCACCTCATGTCCGGGTCGGCGAGGAAGTAGCTCTCGATCAGCGGCCGGTGGGCCAGGAACTCGAACCAGCGGCTGCGGAACGACATGGTCGCCTCGAGCAGCTCGTTCCCGATCACCACCAGGACGTCACGCACCGGCATGGCACCGAACATGCTCTGCTGCGACCACTCAGGAGTGCCGACCGGCTGACCGAAGTCCAGCGGCCGGGGCCGGTCGACCCGGATGCCGCGCTCTTCGAGGACGCGCGCGAAGTTGTCCAGCTGCTCGTTGGCGGCCGCCGTCATCTCCTCGGGCAACGGCCCATGCGTTCCACGCGGAAACCCGTGTTCGGGCCAGTCCCGGACGACCGCCGGCTCGGGCGCCTGCACCATGGTGCCGTCCGCCCGGCCGACGACGACGTGCCTCAGCGGATCCCACTCGTTCCAGGAACCAACCTTCACCGGTCCTCCCCTGGGGTAGGTCGTGTACGGCCCGCCCTCCGAAAGCGGGAAAGGGCGAGGGGCCAGTCTGGCGACTCCCCGGCCGCAGCACGAGAGGGCGCGCCCGGGGCGCATGAGGTGACGAGGGAGTGTCCGGCGCACGAGCGCTGGGCAGCGAAGGCCGCGGAGGGCGCGATGGCGATGGAAGACGGCGCGCGCGCCCAGGAAAACCGGTGTGATGGCGGCGCACCACGAAGTCCGGGTCGTTGGCGCGGGCCCAGCGCAGGGCGGCGAGCGTGGTCTCCGACAGGTGGTCCTGCTGCGCCTTGTGCAGTCCGACCACGGCGTCATCCGGGTCGAGGCTGCCGGATCGGGGGCTGCCGGATCGGCGGTCGGCGGTCGGCGGTCGGCGGCAGCTTGGAGGCTGTGGATATCCCGGACATGCGCGAGATCTTGTCCCCCAGCGGCGCACGGTCCGTACGAGATTCCGTGCGCGGATGCGGGCCTTGCACGGGCCTCGGAGCAGAATGGCCTCCCATGCCAGGGGGAACAGACAATACCGACTTCGCACAGTTGCTCGCCCGCGCCGGGCTGGAAGCAGCAGAGGAGGCGAAGCCCGTCGATGCCGTCCCGAGGCCCTCGGCCGCCTGGCGGACCGTCATCGCGGCGGACGCTCGCCCCACCGTCGCCGTCCGGCGGGACAGCCCCAGCCTGATCGCGGAGCTCAACGCCCAGTGGCATCGGCTCGCGACCGAGCGGGGCGTCATCGGCGCCGACGGCGCGTTCCTGGTCGACGTCGCGGGGAGTCGGCGAGGGCCCGCCGCCCGCGGCTGGGCCCGCGTGCGGCTCGCCGCGCGGTGGGACCTGGCCGGAGTGCTGGGCGAACGTCCCGGGCAGCCGGAGTTCGTCACGCTCTCGGCCGACGGGGACACCCTGCTGGGGGTGACGACCGAGGAGTACGAGGTCTGGCTCGTCGCCGTGGACGGGCTCGGCCGGCGGCGCCTGGCAGCCGCGGAGGCCGCGGCCCGGGAGACTCCGCAGGAACGGGACGCGGCCTGGGCGTCGCTCTTCCGCGGCCCCGGCCCCGTGAAGCGCCTTGCGGAGCTGTGGGCGCTGGGGCTTTCCCGCAACCCGGCGGCCGCCGAGGACGTTCTGCTGGGCCTGCTCGGCCACTCGCACCACCTGCCCTGGCGCCGGGAACTGCCGCCGGCGGTCGTGGACGCCGGGCTCGCGCACCCGCAGTGGCGGGTGCGCGGCCTGTTCGCGGAGGCCCGGCCCACCGTCACACCCGAGCAGTGGGCGCGCCTCATCCTCGCCGAACAGGACCCCAGGCAGCGCTGGATCCTCGCGACACTCGCGGTGGACCGCCGTGAAGAGCTCACCGGCCCCGCCTACGAGCGGCTCGCCGCGGACCCCGCCGCGCGGACCCGCGCGGAAGCCGCCCGCCTCAGGGGCCTGCCCACCCACCTGCGGGCGGCCCTGGCCACAGACCCCGAGCCCGCCGTACGGGCATCGGCCTGCCGGCCGGCCTGGCCGTACCTCAACGCCCCCGCCCGGCAGAGGCTGCTGAACGACACGGACCCCGAGGTCCGCACCGCAGCCCTGCTGAGGCACCATGAAGAACACCCGCTGTCCCGAAACGCCTTCGAAAGCGAAGAGCTCCCAGGCCTCGGTGCCGAGGCGCTGCGGCGCTGCCGCCTCGACCGGTACCTTGCCGAGACTCTGGCCCGCCGGGGCCACGCGGACGAGCGCCGTATGCTCGCGGGCAACCCGCATCTGGACCCGGACCTCACCGCCCTGCTCGCCCGCGATCCCGACGACGACGTCCGGTACCGCGTGTCCCTACGGCCCGACCTCACCGAAGCGCAGCGGGCGGACATCCGCATCGAATTCGACCCACGTGCCCGGTTCCACGCCCTCGACTGGGTGGTGGCGCTTCACCACGATCCCGAGGCCATGCGGCGCCTGGCGGCCTCCTCCCACCCGCTCGTGCGCAGAAGCGTGGCCCGCGCCGAGCGGCTCCCCGAGGACGTCGTGACGCTGCTCGCCCGGGACGAGGACCGCGTCGTCCAGCTCTTCCTCGCCGAATCCTGCGACGACGCCCCCGCCGACATGCTGCTGCGCGTGTGGCGCTGGTGGACCGGCAGCCTCAGCCATCCCGACCGGCCCCACAGCCACTCCAACTTCCCCCGTCACGGGCTCCTCCGGTATGCCGACGACCCGGATCCGCGCATGCGCCGGCTGGCGCTCGACGACCCCGCGTCGAGCGCTGAGCTCGTGGAGCGGTTCAGCCGTGACGGGAACGAGGAGGTGCGGCTGCGGGCGACGGAGGATCCGCGCCTGACCGCGGCTTCGGCGGTGTGGCTCCTCGACGACCCGTGCGAGCCCGTACGCCGGGCGGCGACGCTGCACCCCCGCCTGCCCGCGCGCGTCCTGTGCCGGCTTCTGCGCGACGGCGAGGCCGCCGAGACCGCGGCGGCCAATCCGTCGCTGCCGGCCAGGGTCATGCGGCAAATGGTGCGGTGCCTCGCTGGGTGAAGCACCGCATTCGCGTGGTCGCCACATTCGCGTGGTCGGGCCGCGAAACGCTGTTGAGTGCGCGCGGCTGCATATCGTACGGTCCTGGCCATGCTGCCGCCGGTCGAGACAGACGAACAGTGGGATGCGGTCGTGCCGGACGAGTCGGCGATGCGGCCCGCGGTGGAGGATCTCTGCGGGCGCCTCGGTCTGGCCGGCGTGCCGCTCGTCCGGTTCCCGGAAGGGACGCAGCCGGTCTACGCGGTGGGTGACGAGCACGTCCTCAAGCTGTTCCCCGGAGCCGCCGCCCGGGGCGGCGTCGCCGAAGGGCGGGTGCTGTCGCACGTGGAAGGGCGGTTGCCCGTCGCGACGCCGCGGGTGCGCGCCTGCGGCCCGTACGAGAACGGCTGGCGGTACGTCCTGATGTCCCGGCTGCCCGGCGCGAGCCTGGCCCACTGCTGGGACCGCATACCGCCAGCCGATCGCGAACGGCTCGTCGCCGGGATCGGCGAGGCGCTCGCCGTGCTCCACTCCCTCGATCCCGGCCCCTTGGAGGACGTGCTCGGCCCCGGGGACTGGGGCACCTTCCTGGACCGCCGGCGCGAACGCGCCGTGGAACAGCAGCGCGCACACGGGCTGCCGGCGGCCTGGCTGGAGCAGATCCCGGAGTTCCTGGACTCGGTCCCGCTGCCACGGGCCCCGCACCGTTCCCTGCTGCACACCGAGGTCATGCGCCAGCACGTCCTCGTCGATCCGGACGGCTGGCGACTGACCGGCCTCTTCGACTTCGAACCGGCCATGATCGGTGACCGGGCCTACGACTTCGTCGCCGTCGGCCTGTTCGTCACCCCGGGCGAACCCGCGCTACTGGCCCGGCTCGCCACGGCGTACGGCCGCGCGTTCGCCCCGGACGAACTGCTCGCCTACACCTTGCTGCACGTGTACAGCAATCTCCCCCGGTATCTGCGGGAACTGCCCGTGCCCGTCGAAGGGACGCTGCCCGCCTTGGCCGAGGCCTGGTTCGGCACGGGCCAGAGGGCGCTCGCGATGCCGCCGGGCCGGATGCCGCGCGCTCGGTGACCGTGACCAGGGTTAGGATCATTCACCGATCCACAGGGGGAAAACTTGCGCAAGATCATCACGGGTGCGGCTCTGGTCCTGACCACGGCCCTGCTGACGGGATGCGGCAGCGACGACAGCCCGGCGGCGACCGCGCCCGCCGACAAACCCGCTACGTCCGCACAGCCGAAGGCCAAGGCAGGCGACGGAGGCGGCGAGGTCAAGCACGAGGTCACCCTCGAAGTCCTCGGCACCGGCACCACGTCGGTCTACTACAACCTCGACACCAACAAGATGGAACAGGTCCAGCTGCCCTGGAAGAAGACCTCGACCATCACCTTGACGACGGACGCCGAGAAGAAGGTCGGCCTCGGGGTGTCTGTCGTCCCCGGCTCCGTCACCGGCTCCGACGGCATGCTGCATGCGGCGCCCTGCGTCATCACCGTCGACGGCAAGAAGGTGGCGGACAACCAAGATGGCAAGTCCGACAAGATGTGCGAGTACAAGGTGAAGTAAGGGCTCCAGGGGAACCGATTCCCTGGATCTCCACGACGTCCCCCTCACTCCTCACTCCTCACTCCGGACAAGCGAGGGGGACGCTGTCCCAGGCGCTGTCCCAGGCGTCCCGGTCGCCGTGCTCCTGCCCTCGCGCCCTCCTGCCCCGGCCCGGCACCGGGCCGCCGTGCACCAGCCGACCGATACGCACCGGAGGCACGACGGTTCCTGGGCCGCCGCCGGAACCGTCTGCGAGGCCGTCGCGCTGCGCCCCGCACGCGCCCGGCCCTGCTCCGCCTGGCCGGCCCTGTCCCCTTGTGCCCTGTGGGCTACCGGGTCGACGCGGGTGATCACCGCCCCTTGCCGGAACGACAGGTCATTCTGGCTCTCCCACGCCGACCGAGGGCGTGCCGGGGCATTCCTCCAGCTCCACAAGCAGTGCCGGGTTGACGATGCGCACGATCGTCTCGATGTCCCGCCGGTCGGCCGCCGGCCACAGGGCGGCGCGCGCGGCGTGGTACTTCGTGGCGAGGCGTTCCCGCTTGTCCGCCGGCAGTTGTGCGGCACGGTCCGGGTGGGAGTTGTGCGCGTTGTCGGCGATCTTCACGAGAGTGGCCTGCGGGTCGGCGGTGATCCGGCGGACCTTCTCTTCATACGGCATGCCCGCCTGGTTTGTCACTGCCTGGACGATCTCCACGACCCGGGCAGGGACACCGGTTTCCAGCAGCTGCTCGGCGGTCCAGTCGGTGTCTTCCAGGATGTCGTGGAGCAGGCCTGCCATGACGAGCTCGTCGCCGAAGGGGGCGAGGCCGGCGGCCACCGCGTGGACGTGCTCGATGTAGGGCACGCCGACCTTGTCGACCTGCCCGGCGTGCGCGCGGCCGGCAAGGACGGCGACCTCGCTAACGGACTTCATACGTCGTTTCTCCTTCATCGGGTCAGCCCCCAGATCGAGCGCAGGCCGCGACCACGTGCTGCGGACGGCTTGACGCGTTGGTGAACACCCTGCCGTACGCCAGGGTGGAATGGGTGGGATGCCGACCAGGACTATGGCACAGCCGCTCGTGCCGCCCGGCCGAAGGGGCGACCCGTCCAAGGCCCACGGCGAAAGCCGAGGGCAACGGCCGGACCGCTCGGCAGCTTGGATCGCTTCGTGCAACAGCGTTTGTGGCTTGTCCTGGCGTCAACGTCCAGCCGAGGCCGCACAGAGCGCCACGGGCGCTGAGGCAGCCGACTTGGCCTCCGTCAGCCGGGGCATCGGGTCGTGACAGGGCGGTCACAGGACTCCGGGATCACTTGACCTTGCCTGGGAGTGAAGGGTGACAGTGTCTCCCATCGGGGTCTCCCATCGGGCGCAGGAGCGGCACCGGGTGCTCGCTGGTCGGACCAGGTCGAAGAGGGGGTCCGTATGACTATGCCTTGCGTCATTCTCGATATCGGCGGCATTCTGGAGATCACGCCGGAGACGGGGTGGACGCAGCAGTGGGAAGAGCGGCTGGAGCTGCCGCCAGGCGCTGTGAATGAGCGAATGCGCGACGTATGGCGGGCCGGCAGCGTCGGGAGCGTCAGCGAGGCAGAGGTGCACAAGCAGGTGGCAGCTCGCTTGGGTCTCGACACACCCCAGGTCGAGGCCTTCATGGCCGATCTGTGGGCGGAGTATCTGGGGGCGCCGAACGAGGAGCTCATCGCTTATGTGCGAGGGCTGCGAGGAAGATGCAGGCTGGGCATTCTGAGCAACAGCTTCGTCGGTGCGCGGGAGCGGGAAGCGGTGCTTTACCACTTCGACGAACTGGTGGAGCAGGTCGTCTACTCACACGAGATCGGCGTCGAGAAACCAGACCTGCGCGCCTTCGAAGCTGCTTTCGCCGGCTTGGGGGTGTGCCCGGATAGCTGTCTCTTTATCGATGATGTCGCAATCAACGTTGAGGCTGCCAGGGTGGCGGGCATGCAAGCGCATCTGTTTGAGGACAACGCTCGGGCAATCACGCGCGTCACGGCCCACCTCGGCGCCGGTCCCGTGTCTCCAAGGGGTGCCCTGCTCGGATGACTGGGGCCAGGTGGCCGGCCGATCGACTGTCACTCCCCCACCAGCCGTGAACGCTCTCCAGGTCCACGTGGACGCCTCGCGCCCATCCGTATTCCGGCCGAGCTTCCCATCACTACAGGCGTCGCTGCTACGTTCGCGGGCGCTCCAAACCACTGCTGCGAAGGGAGCGCGCCGCCGTCCAGTCGGCATCCACATCGTCTTCTGAGCCAGGACACCGCTCGTTCTGCGGCCGACCGACGGCCCTGCGGACCAAAACCCCGTTGAATATGAGCCGATTTACGCATGTATGCTTGCGCGAGTTCATGAAAGGCGGGAGGCGCAGACAGTGAAGCTTGCTGAGGCACTGGCAGAACGTGCGGAGGCGACGCGCCGTGTGGAGCAGCTGCGGGCGCGCGTCATCAGTAACGCGCGGTACCAGGAAGGCGAGACGCCCGCCGAGAACGCAGCCCAGCTTCTGGCCGAGGCCGACGAGGTGCTGAGCACTCTGCAAGACCTGATCCGGCGGATCAACCGGACCAACGCCACAGTGACGATGGGGCCGGACGGCACTCTCACCGACGCACTCGCGCGCCGTGATGTCCTGCGACTGCGCCACTCGCTGATCGTTGCGGCGGCGGACGCGGCAGCCGGTACGGGCGACCGTGGATATGGCCGGCAACTGCGGTCCGAGCTGATGGTGCTCTCCGCGCTTCCGGTCGCGGAACTGCGTGGTCAGGCTGATGTGCTCGCGCGGGAGATCCGCGAGATCGACATGCGCATCCAGCGCACGAACTGGGAAGTCGACCTGCTGGACTGAAGTATCCGCGAGGCCGGAGATGTGGAGCAGGTAGCCGTTCCGGGGGCGTGCACAACCGAGGGTCGGCGGTTTTCCGGCCCACTTGTGGTGCGTGATGAGCAACGCCGGGGTTCGACTCCCCACCGACAGTGCAGCTCAGCATCGCGTACAGGTAATGGTGCACAACGCACAGCACATCACCACGTGCAGACCCGGAATCGGCGAGGGCGGGTTCGGGGCTTTCCACATCTCCCTGGTCATCTGTCGGTTGCTCTGGCCAAGAGCGACCGGCCGCAGCAACATGCTCCGTCACCGAGCGTCGCAGCAGGGATTTCTGGGTTACGCCGTTTTACGCCGCTGATGTCCGGAAGATCACGCACTTGCCCTCAACCGCACTTGAGGTCCTACGGTCTCCGCATGGCCTGCCCGGCGTGCAGGCTCACGACCGAAGCACCGGGAGGCGACACCCTATGACGGCCCAGCAGCTCTCCGACGTCGAACTTGCCGGACAGCCCGCCGCGTACTGGACCGGTGTCGCCTACGAGGCGCTCATCGCGTACACCCGGGCCCGGCAGGCCGCGAAGGGCTATACCCAGCCCCAGTTCTGGCTGCTGCGCAATCTGTCGGAGAACGACATCTCACCCGACGGCGAGGGGATGACGCTGCCCGAGCTGCGGGATGCCATGGCCTCCTACATCCGGCCCGAGGACGATCTCGCGGCGGAGGCGGAGGCGCTCCTGGAGCGCGGCTGGCTGACCCGGGACCCCGAGGACCGGCTGTGGCTCACCGAGGAGGGGGAACAGGCCCGCGTCGACCTCGCGCGCAACGCCCCCGCGATCCGCGCCGCCCTCCACCAGGGCATCGACGACGCGGACTACGTCACCACGGTGAAAGTGCTCCAGCGGCTGATCCGCAACGCGGGCGGGACTGTCGGCTGACAGGCAAAAGGGACGGGCGAGGTATCCGGCCCCTGGTCAGTTCGTGGCAGGTCAGGCTGTACGGCCCTGGTCCGCGGCCCGGACGGCTCTCTGCGGCACTTCGGGGCCACCTGCCGAATTCCGGCTTCGACACCTCGGCCTTCGCGGACGAGTCACGCCGGGGTGGCCGCCTGGGCTCTGCTGGTGCGGTGCTCGCTGCGGAGAGAGCGGCAACGGCGCAGGCGAGCGGTCCTTTCAGTTCCAGACTCATCGCCGCTGCCGTTTTCACGTAGTCCTCGAAGGTGCGGGGTGCGCGGCCGAGGACGTCCCCCGTCTCCGTCGTGGCCACCCTGTCGTCGGCGTCGAGGCCGCGCACGGACAGCTGGACGCTGCGACGCGCTCGGGCCTTCCTGGCCTCGTCCACGAACGCGGCCAGGTCAGGCAGCCCGAGCGTTTCGGTGCGCACCAGGTATACCGCTTCCGCTCCCGACAGGGCCGGCTTCCAGGTGGAGTGGCGGGTCCACTCGAAGGGGACGGTGCCGGAACGGGACGCGGAACGGACGCTGTGCCCCGACGCCTTGAGGCGCGGGACAACAAGGCTGCCGGTCTTGCCGCTCGCGCCGATTACGAGGATTTCTGTCATGCCACCCCACGGCAACGCCCGGATCGTCCAGGAACGGGCGCATCTCCAGCCACTCGTGGATCGGCTTGCCGTCCGCCCCGGGGGCGGCCGGCAGCTCCCCGGCCGACTCGACGGCGCGCGTCAAGCCCAGGGCCAACGTGGACGACCGCGACGGTGACCGTGGCCTCGGTGAACTCGGACATCCACCGCGTGTCGGCGGGGGCCGCGAACGGCGCAGTTACTCGCCGATTACAGCTCAACTCTAGAATCTTGCAGGCCCCTAGGAGCGAATCCGCGTGCGTACGGCCCGCCCGCCCCGTTTCCGAACCCTATGGAGAGCCCCCCGATGGAGAACCAATGAGCGCTGCCCCTCCAGTCCCCACTACGGACCGGGCGCAGTTGGTCGAGGTGGCCGCAGCCGACCTACCACGTCTTGTCTCTCTGTTCGACACCGACTACCCCAACCTGGCCTTCGTCCACGCGGTCATCGACGGAGCCATCCCGGGCAGGGCCTGGGCACATTTTCAGAATGGCGCTCCTGTGGCCTGTCTGGTCGCCACCACCGCGCCGTTCTGTCTTGCCGCCGGGGCCATGAGCCCCGCCTTCTTCGCCGAGGCCAAGGCGCTGCTCGCCGGGCACGGTGACGTACAGCTCGTCCACCCGCCGGACCATGGCGCCGATGTCTGGGCCAAGCAGGCCGGCTTCAGCGCGGGGCGGCGGCTCCACTTCACCCACACCGATTTCGGATTCGTCGCTCCTTCGCCGGCCGTTCCCGACGGCTACGCGCTGGCGCGGATTGACACGGATACCTTTTCCGGCCTCGATTCCCCGATGGCGCGGAGTATTTTCGGTACGGATGGCGCCCAGTACACCGAACATGCGGTCGGCTTCGCCCTGGTCAAGGACGGCCGGGTGGCGGCGGACGCACACGGTGTCATCGGCGGCGGGCTGATCGAGATCGGTATTCACACCCATCCCGACCACCGCCGCAAGGGCCTGGCGTTCGTGGTACTCGCCGCGGTCAGCCGCTGGGGCAGCGGACAGGGCCTGCGCTCCGTCATGACGTGTCACACGGACAAGAGGCCGAGCATCGCGCTGGCCCGGAAGCTCGGTCTGACCGAGGAATTTTCCTACCCGATAGCGAAAGCCACATGCTGAAACCCCCGTTAACCGAGTTGCCCGAGTTATCCGAGGTGATTTCTCCCGTCTCGGTACGGCGCGTGCGCGAACTCATCGACCCGCACATTCGCCGTACGCCGTTGCTGCGGGCGAAGGCACCGAGCCCGGTGGACATTCACCTGAAGTGCGAGAACCTTCAGGTCACCAATTCGTTCAAGGCCCGAGGTGCGCTCAGCGCGCTGCACGCGTACCGGCGGTTCCGTCCGGAGACATGGGACCGTATCGTCCGCGACGGCGTCGTGACGGGCAGCTCGGGCAATTTCGCGCAGGGCCTGGCGCACGTGACGTCGGAGCTGGATCTGGCGTACACGGTGGTGGTGCCGGATTCGATTCCGGAGGCGAAGCGGTCGCAGATCCTGGCGCACAACCCCAGGACGCGGATCGTTCGGGTACCGTACCCGATCTGGCGCCGCACCATGGTTTCCTCCTCCTTCCCCGATCTGCCGGGTTTCTTCCTTTCCTCGGAGAGTGATCCGTACGTCTCGCTGGGCATCGCCACGATCGGGATGGAGATCCAGGACGATCTGCCGGACGTGGACGCGGTGCTGGTGCCGTACGGCGGTGGGAACCTCGCCTACAGCCTGGCGACCTATTTGAAGGTCCCCGTCTACGCCGTGGAGATCAGCACCGGAGCCCCACTGTCCGCGTCGCTGCGCGCGGGCCGCCCCACGGATGTGACGTACGAGCGTTCGTTCGTGGACGGCATCGGCGCGAGTTTCGTGATTCCAGCTCAGTTCGAGCGGCTGAAGGACAAGTTGGCCGGGGTTTTCACGGTGACTCCGCAGGAGATCGCGGAGGCTCTGTCGTCGCTGGCGTTCGCCGACAAGATCGTCTGTGAAGGCGCAGGAGCCGCGGCGTACGCAGCCGCGCTGAAGCACTCCTCCTCATACGGCTGGCGCAACCCCGTAGCCGTCGTCAGCGGCGGCGTCATCGATCCCGACGTCCTGCTGCACACCCTGACCACCATCGGTCAGCCGCTCACCACACCCATTTCTTAGCTTTGAGCCTTATTAGAGGAGCAATGTCACTATGAGCGAAACCCTGCCCGTCATCGAACCGGTAAGCCCCGCCATCGGGGCCCGGGTCACGGGTCTCGATTTGTCGCAGGAGGTTTCGGACGAGGCGTGGAAGACGGTCCAGGACGCCTTCCACCAGTACAACGTGCTGGTCTTTCCGGGACAGGACATCTCGGTCGAGCAGCAGAAGACGTTCACCGCGCGCTTCGGGCCGCTGCTGACGCACAGCCACTTGCTGCCGATGACCATCGAGGGCCACCCCGAGGTGATGGTCCTCCACAACAACGAGCAGAAGCCGCCGGGGCTGAACGACTGGCACACCGACAACAGCGGCTGGCCCGAGCCCCCGCTCGGCACCGCCCTCTACGCCAAGGTCACGCCCAAGGTCGGCGGGGACACCCTCTACGGCAACATGTACCTGGCGTACGAGACGCTGTCGGCGCCCATGCAGGAGCTGCTGCTCCAGCTGACCGCGACGCACGACGTACGCAAGGCGTTCGGCCCGGACTATGGCAACCTTCAGAAGTCGCTGCGCAAGAAGGGCATCGACCCGGACCAGCAGTTCGCGGGCCAGGACCCCGTGGAGCACCCGCTGATCCGTACGCACCCCGAGACGGGGCGCCGGGCGCTGTACATCTCCAACCCGTACGTGACGCGGATCAACGGCGTGACCGAATCCGAGAGCCGGGCGCTGCTGGACTTCCTCCGCCGCCACATCGAGACCAACGAGCTGATCTACCGGCACCGTTGGACCCAGGGCGACCTGGTGATCTGGGACAACCGCTGCACCCAGCACCTCGCGGTCGCGGACTACTTCCCGCACGAGCGCCTGATGCACCGCATCAACATCGCGGGAGAGAAGCCCTTTCTGAAGCTCTGACCCTATCTGCCCACCACCCGCCATGTCGCACTCCAGCCACGAGCAGTGGTGCGGCATGGCCCGGGCCGGCAACCCGGGCCGGCCTCCTGCCTCGCAACGCCGTCCGCTCGCTTGGCCTGCCCGGGTGTCAGTTCCCGTGGCGCAGCTCCCGCTTCAGGACGGCGCGGAAGCCGCGCGCGGGGCGCCCGGTGACGCGCTGGACGGAGTCGGTGACGCGGTTCTCCGCCCCTTCGGCGATGGCCTGGTCCATGCCGGCCAGCATCGCGGCGAACTCTTCGGGCATCAGCGCAGTGAGCCGGTCGCGCAGTTCCTCGTAGGACAGCGGATGGTGGATCACGGGCCGGCCGGTGACCTCTGTGACGACCGTGGCGATGTCGTCGTAGCCGAGGACCTCTGGTCCGGTGAGAACGAGGTCGGTGTTGGGGGCGCGTACGTCGGTCAGGGCATGGACGGCCACGGCGGCGATGTCCTCGGCGTCGACGAACCCGATCCGGCCGGTCCCGGTGGCGGTCAGGATGATGCCGTCGGTCCGGATGCTCTGGGCATGCATGTGGCTGCCGGTGAAGTTCTGCATGAACCAGGACGGCCGCAGCACCGCCCACTCGTCGAAGATGCCCGGCAGCGCCTGGTGCACCAGCCCCACGGCCGGGCCGCCCTCCGGGATGGAGGAGGCGCTCAGGAGCACCGCGCGTCGCACGCCGACGGCGCGGGCTCGGCGCAGGAAGGGCAGGACGACGGCCGCGGGGTCGGGATCGCCCACGGGTGGGACCACGTAGACGCGATCGACGCCGTCGAGGGCGGTGGCATGGGTGCCGGGGTCGTACCAGTCGAAGCGGACCGGCTCGGCCCCGGCCACCGGTGCGGCCTTGCGGCCGGCCGCCTTGACCATGTGACCGGCCGCCGTCAGTTGCACGGCGACGCGGCTGCCGGTGGTTCCGGTGGCACCGATGACCAGCGTGGTGCCGGTGGCGGGAGAAGTGTCGGTGGGTGAAGAAGTGTCGGTGGGTGAAGAAGTGTCGGTGGGTGAAGAAGTGCCGACGGCGGAAGAGGCGCGGGCAGTGGTCATCAGCGGCTGCTCCCGGCGAAGTCGACGCCCGGTTCGGGGACGGCGAGGGGGTTCCAGTAGTCGCGGTAGGAGGTGAAACGTCCGTCCTCGACGGTGACGACCGCGATGTACGTCATATCGAAGGGTTGGCCGGTCCGCACCAGCCGGCCGACTCCGCGCATCTCGGCCACGACGGTCCGCGGGTCGAGGGTCTGGTGGATCCGCAGGTCGGCCTCGGGGAAGTCGTGCAGGTCGATGTGGTCGGGGTAGGGGCGCATGTAGTCGGCGATCGCCTCCCGCCCCTCCAGCCGCGACGGCCGGCCCGGGGGTGCGAACGGGAACTCCATCACTCCGTCCTCGGCCCACAGGCCGAGCCAGCCGGGGATGTCCTTGGCGAGCAGGAGCCGCAGGCCGTGGCGGTACAGCTCCGCCGGAGAGATCGGTACGGGCATCGGTACGGGTAGGGACATGGGTATCCTCCGTCTCAAAGAATGCGGACCTTGGGTCCGGTTCGACGATACGGACCTGGGGTCCGTTTTTCAATTGGAGGAACCGCGTGCCCGATCCCGAGCGCAGGACCCGCAAGGACGCCGCCCGTAACCGGCAGGCCGTCCTGGAAGCCGCCGACGCCCTCTTCGCCCGCTCCGAGAGCCCCGAAGACCTCACGATGGCCGACATCGCGGCGGCGGCCGGCGTCGGCAAGGGCACCCTCTTCCGCGCCTTCGGCGACCGCGCCGGCCTGCTGCGCGCGCTCTACGAGGCCCGGCTCGAACCGGTCCGGGAGGCTGTGGAATCCGGCCCGTCACCCCTCGGGCCCACCACCCCGCCGCAGGAGCGCGTACCCGCCCTCCTCGACGCCGTCCTGTGCTTCAAACTCGACAACCGCCGCCTGGCGCTGGCCCTGGAGGAGAGCGGAAGCAGCAGCCTGTACCAGGCGGAGCACTACGCACGCTGGCACGACCTGCTCCGGTCCGTGCTGGAACAGGTCCCGGGCCTGACCGACCCCGACTTCACCGCCCACGCCCTGCTCGCCGCCACCCGGGCCGACCTCGTCGAGCGCCTGACCGGCCAGGAAGGCGTACCGCGCGAGCGGCTACGGGCTCAGCTGGCGAGCTACGCGGGGAGGGTCGTGGCGTCTCACCCGGCCTCCTCCGCCGGCCAGGACTGACCGGTCTCAGCCGAGTACGGCGACGGCCCGGAGGCGGTGGCCTCGATCGGCACGCCCGGACCTGCCCCCTGCGGGCCTGGATCAACCACTGGCCCGGTCTGCCCGGAGCAGGGTGTGCAGCTCGGCGGTGTCGATGATGTGGGCCCGTGACGGGAGAACCCGGTGGAGCAGGAGGTTGTGGACTTCGATGTCCGGGTCGGCGACGCCGTCGGACAGGACGTAGAGCTGGTAGTCGCGGTCGGCCGCGTCGACGACGGTGGACAGGACGGCGCCGCCGGTACTGATGCCGGAGACGACCAGAGTGGTGATGCCGCGCTCGCGCAGTTGCTGGTCGAGGTCGGTGGCGGACATGCCGCCGTAGCGGGTCTTGCGCACGACGACGTCGCCGCCCTGGGGAGCCAGGCGCTCGTGGATGGCGGTGGCAGGGTCCTCGTGGTGCATGACACGGTGTTGGGCCAGTGGGGCGAAGGACTTGTTGACGGCCGGGGTCGCGTCCCAGTCGGCCTCGGTGAAGCCGGCGCGTACGTAGGCGATGGTGCCACCCTGGGCGCGAACGTCGGCGATGGCCTCTTCCACGCGAGCGAGCAGGGCTTCGCGGTCCCCGCCTTCGGGCAGCGCTGCCAGGATCGCGGGCTGGCAGTCCGTGACGAGAAGAGCGGTGTGCGCGGGGTCGAGTGCGGGTGCGGTGCTCACGCGAGCGTCCTCCTTGCTGGTGATGTGCCTGGCCGACGCCGTCGTGCGCCGGTGGTTCGACTGTGGCGTGCGGGTTGCAGGCTTCGGGTTTCAGGCTTCGGGCCTCGGGCCTCGGGCCTCGGCCATGAGTTGCGGTGCGTCATACGTGGCCACGGGGCAGGTCCGGCTCGTGCCGCGTCGTCTGGTCGCGTCGGGGAAGCAGGAGCGGGGTGGCCAGGATGAGCAGCCCCGCGGCTGTGAGAGCGGTGCGTGGGCTGGTGACGTCGGCGAGCAGTCCGCCGAGCGCGGTGAAGACGGCGATGGACGCCTGCTGGCCGACCGACCAGGCCGACAGGGTGCGGGCGACGAGGTGCTTGGGGGTGCGTTCGAGCCGGTAGGTGGCGAGCACCGGGGTGTACAGGCTCATGTTGATGATGATCGCCAGCTCGACGGCCATCACGGTGACGAGGCCGACGACGCCGGGACGGACGAAGGCCAGGCCGATCAGCCAGACGGCGCGCAAGGTGCCGACGGTCCGGAAGACCCGGTCCCGGCCGTAACGGGCCACGACCCGCTGGGCCAGCCGGGAACCGATGAGTCCGCCGAGGCAGGGGGCGGCGAAGGCGAGGCCGTACTGCCAGGGAGGGAACCCCAGCCGGCGGAGGAGGAGCACGGCCAGCAGCGGCTCGGTGGCCATGATCAGACCGGAGACAAGCATGTTGTTGAGGTAGAGCCTCCGCAAACCGGGCTCGCTCATGATGTGTCTCCAGCCGTCGAGCACCGTGCCCGTCCGGACCGGGTTCTTGCCGGTCGGTCGCGGTGCTTCTTCCCGGCCGCCGATCGCGGTGATGCCCAGCGCGGAGAGCAGATAGCTGAGCGCGTCGGCCACCACGGTGGTGACCGGCCCGAACAGCCCGATCGCCGCCCCGCCCAGCGGTGGCCCGACCGCGATGGAGCTCCAGTTCGTGGACTCGAACCGCGCATTGGCCACGAGCAGGTCCTCCGGCCGGACGAGGGCCTTGAGGTAGGCGCCGCCGGCCGCGCCGAACGCGATCTTGGCCGCGGCGACCACGATCGAGACCACGAGCAGCTGGACGAAGCCGAGCCGGCCGAAGGCGTAGGCGACCGGGATCGTCGCCATGGCCGCGAACCGGGTGAGGTCCGTCGCGATCATGACCGGGCGCTTGCGCCGGAACTCCACCCACGGCGCGAGTGGCACCGCGATCAGCGCACCCACCGCGGGCCCCACCGCGGACAGCGCGGACACCTCCGTGGGACCGGCGTGCAGCACCAGTACGGCGATCAGCGGCAACGCCCCGAACCCCAGCCCGGACCCGTACGCGCTCACCGCGTACGCCGCCCACAGCCAGCCGAACTGCCGGCCCAGCCGTCTCCTGCCCACCATGCTCGGCGCGCTCCCCTCGATGTCCCGATCGAATCGATGTCCCGATCGAACAAACCGGCGTTGACCGAGGAGAGCTAATCGGGCGGCACAGAAGCAGGTCAAACAACCATCTGGCCAGCCATGCACAACCATGGGTTGTTCACTAGGGTGGGTCGGCGTGGATCTCGAAGCAGTACGCACCTTCGCCGCCATCGCGGAGGCCGGCCAGTTCCAGAAGGCCGCCGCCGACCTGTCGGTCACCCAGCAGGCCGTCTCCAAGCGCGTCGCCGCGCTGGAGCGCGCCCTCGGCGTGCGGCTGTTCACCCGCACCCCGCGCGGCGCCGAACTCACCATCGACGGGCAGGCGTTCCTTCCCCACGCACGCGAGCTGCTGCGCGCCGCCGAGCGCGCGGTCGCGTCCGTGCGCACCGGCCACCGCCCGCTGCGCGTGGACGTGATCAACTCGCGCGGCGCGGCCTCGGGCCTGATGCGCGGCTTCCACCGCGCCCACCCCGAGATCGACCTCGACGTGCTGATGCTGTTCGACATCGAGACGGCCGTCACCGCCATCCGCTCGGGCGCGATCGACGCGTCCTTCCGCGCCGTCGCCGCGCCCGGCCGGCCCCTGCCCGAGGACATCGAGTCCGTCCGGGTGCTCGACGAGCCGCTCCAGCTCCTCACCGGCCCCGCCCATGCGCTGGCGGGCGCCCGGTCGGTGACCATCGCCGAACTGGTCGGGCACCGGATCTGGATGCCCGGCATCGTCCCCGGCACCGAGTGGGCCGCCTACTACGACGATCTCGTCGCCGAGTTCGGCCTCACCATCGAGGCGACCGGCCCCAACTTCGGCTCCGACGCGCTCCTCGACACCATTGCCGACACCCCGGCCCTGGCCACCTTCATGAGCGAGCAGACCCGACTCGTCTGGCCCGCCGGCCACGGCCTGCGCCGCATCCCGGTGACCGACCCGACACCCGTCTACCCGCACTCGCTCCTCTGGCACCGCGACAACCCCCACCCGGCACTGGCCGGCCTCCGTGCCCACCTCGCCGCAACAGCGACCGACCACAACGCCGCCGGGACCTGGGTGCCGCGGTGGGTGATTCGCGCTGAGTGACTCGCGGTGGGTGATTCCGCGCTGAACGACGCCGCGCCGTCGATCGTCACGGCCGGATCGACAAGAGCCTCACTGATCTCGCCGCCCGCGACTCCGGAAGCCGGCCCGCGCCCAGAACCCCGGGAGGCCACCCGGCTCACTGTGCAGTCCGGAACCCGAAGGGCGGCTTCACCATGCAGGAAGGAACTTCGGCGCCATCTGAACGCCGCGTTAGATTCCGAAGCAGAACATGAATTGGTCCAGAGTGTGGCCTCAGCCCTTCCAACACACCGAAGCTGTGGGCCGACACGCAGGACAATCTGGAGAACTTCGACGACGCCTGGGCTCAGCGCCCCATGGCGAACAAGGGTTTCTGCCTTGCCATGTGGCCGGACAGCCCCCAGCAGGGGCACGTCTACATAGAGCCGTGTTCCAGCCCCGTGAACTACTACCAGCAGTGGTACGAAAAGTGGGACGGCAAGAAATTCAATCTGGTGAACCGGCAGACCGGCATGTGCCTTGACAGCGGCAACGGAAACGGCTGGGGAGAGGTTTATGCCATGAAGTGCAACGGCGGCGACTACCAGCGTTGGCGCTAGCACTCCACTGGAAGTCCGGTACGTCATCTGCTGGTAAGTCATCTGCTGGTGCGTCGTGGCTGGTCGCGCCCACGCGGCGGCAGCCGCATATCGATACTGTCCCGAGCCCCTTCGGGGCGCTCGCACCGCACCGGACTTCGCCAAGGCCGCTTGAGGAATCAGGCTGAACCAGACCCCGTAGCGAACCGGGCGAGGACCTCGGCGGCGCCCTGCGGCAAGTCGGCGATCGCCGCCTCCGGCAGCGTCGTGATCACGGCGCGCAGTTGCGCTGCGAGGTCCGGCAGCACGGCCCAGGCCGGGACCGGGGCTTCCGCGGCCGTGAGCAACAGGTCCCCCTCGTAGAAGCACGCGTCGAGCAGAGGCTCCTCCATCAGCAGGTGAACCGCGAGTGGCAGGACGTACGGCAGAGCCACCCGCTGCGAGACGAGCGTGCGCAGATCCTCCGGGCGGAGTTCCCTCAGTGGCCGGCGTCGCAGCTCGTGCACTTTGCGGACCAGGTGGGTCGCGTCGGCGGCTGAAGCCGTCCAACAGGGCGGATCCAGTTCGTCGAGTGTGCGGTCGAGGTGCAGCGGACGGTTCATGGGTTCATTCTCCGCTCCAGGGCCGCAGGCCGGCGCGTCGGGGGTGAGCTCGATGGGTTTGGTCGCCGAAGGCCCTCGGGGACCAAGGCGGACGGACGCGGTCACGCGACCAGGCGCAGCCAGGCCGACGCGAGTGCGGCGTGGCCGGCCGGCGTCGGGTGCACGCCGTCCGCGGCCCAGTGTTCCGGTCCGGTGGTCGCGGTGAGCGCGGCGAACATGCTGTCCGCGGCAAGCAGGTGCGCGTCGTATGCGCGGGCGAGCTCGCGCACGACCTGGATCTTCGGGTCCAGGTCGGCCCGCCACTCCTTCCGGATCTCATCGTCGACGCGCGTGTCACCAGCCTCGACGCTGCCGCTGATCGGCAGGAGGAACGGCTCGATGAGGATCAGTTCCGTGCCCGCCGCGGCGAGCGGCGCGAGCAGGCGGTCGTAACCCTCCGCGAAGTCCTCCGCGGGGATCACGTGGCCGTCCGGATCGAAGGTGTGCCAGCCCATGTCATTGACGCCGACGAGGATCGACACCACGTCCGGGCGTGCGTCGAGCACGTCCGCCTGCCATCGGGCCTCCAGATCCATCACCTTGTGGCCCGCGATCCCGGTGTTCAGCCAGGTCACGGGCCGGTCCGGGTGCCTGAAGCCCCACCCGCCCGCGACGCGCAGCGGGTAGCCGAACCCGAGGCCGTCTTCGCTCTCCAGCCGCTGGCCGTCGGTGATCGAATCCCCGGTGAACATCACGGTGGTTCCCGGGCGGAGCGTGATCGTCATATGCACTCCTTGAGATGTGGGTTGGGGGCGGCTGGGATTCCCGGATCGCCGAGCCACTGACCGGCGGCCCGCTGGAACGTTTTCCGGTCCCAAGGTCGTTACTTGCCGCCCCGGGTGCGCAGTTGGGCCGAGTGCTCGTGTTTCACGCAGTTGGGCCGAGTGCTCGCGTATCAGGCCTTGGCGGGTGGTTTGGGGAGGCTGGGCAGGAGCAGGCACAGCGGGACGGCGGCGGCGGTGAGGACCACCGACCACCAGAAGGCGGTGCCGAAGCCGTCGGCCAGGACCTCCGGGGTGTGGGCGTCGCCGGTGCTGTGCTGGAGGACGACGGCGAGGACGGCGACGCCCACCGCGCCGCCGAGCTGCTGGGCGACGCGGGTGATGATGCCGGCATCGGGGATCTCCTCGTGCTGCAACCCGATGTACGCGGCGCCCATCGGCGCGATCGCGAATGTCGGGCGGCTCGTCGAACAGGCGGCGTACCAGGTCGCCGGCCTTCTCGACGGCCAGGGCGGCGATACCGGCCGTCGCCTGGAGTGGGTCGCCCGGCGACTGTACGCCGTGCAGGAGGATCTCCAGGCGACTTGCCTCCGGCTTGGACCAAAGCGCCCAACACCAGCTGGCCGCCCCTCCGGTTCCGGTGACAGCACCAGCCGCCCCGGCCCACCATTCCCGCTGACCTCCCCTTCAGAAAGACCCCCTTCTTGGCTCTCGCCGACCGTTTGCTCACCCTGCGGCGCGACGTGCACTCGGGTGAAGTCCTCGCCCGGGGCGGCGATCCGGAGGCGCACAGCGTCCTCGAGCGCACCGGCTTCGTGCCCGTCGTCCGCCTGCACGAGCGCTACCACCGTCTGCCCACCGGGCTCGATACGGCCGAGGAAGCCCGCCTCGCCACCCGGGCCGTCGCCCGGCTCAAGGCCGTCGGCTACTACATCGACTGCGACCCGGCCTTCGACACCGAGCGCCGCGAGCCTCACCATCTCACCCTTGGCACCCAGGTCGTGGCCATCGCCGACCGTATCCGTCGAGCGGAGAGCACCGAGGACGCCGCCGACGCCCTGACGGAACTGACCGCCACCCACGGCGGCATCCTCGACGCACTGCACGAAGTCCTCACCGCCACCGCCGACTTCTACCAGGACCTCGGCCCGAGCGCCGACCCGCACCTTGCCAAGCGTCTTCGCTTCCTCGCCGCCGAGAGCCTCGGCGTCATCGCCTCCGACCTGCGCGGCATCCGCAACGACCTCGCCGACCGCCACGTACCCCACCCTCAGCGGGCCGCCTGGGTCAGTGAAATGCCGAGTACTGAGCGGGAGGCGTCCGCCGTGTGCGCCTGCCCTCCCCCGCCATCCCGCGTCCCCTCCCTGCCGTCCGTAGTGGCCGGTGGACGCCGGCGCTGAAGATTCCCGCCTCCGTCCCGAGGAGAACATGCCCGACCCCACCGACACCCACGACCTTGAGCCGTTCGCCCACATCCTCGCCGACGAACTGCCCGGCAACTGGACCAGCGAGTACCACCGTCACGCCGAGTACTCCGACCAGTTCCCCGTCACCGAGGACGTGTGGGACATGAACCTGGTCTCCGGCGCCATCGCCAAGTACGTCCTGGGGCATGACGCCGTCCTCACCCGCGACGACGGCGCCCGCCTCTACGTCACCGGCCGTCCGGGCCACCCGGACGAGTACCTCGTCGGCGCCATGGCCCCGCCCGGCTTCGACCCGAAGGCGTTCCGAGGTGTCCGCGAGCCGGACGGCATCGCCGTGCCCGACGACCCGTTCCGTGCGGCGGACGACATCGCCACCGGCCTGCTGCCGCGGTACGACAAGGCCGTCGCCCAGGTCCAGCACAACGCCGCCCACCCCCGACAGCCGGCCCCCGCTCCGTCCCCGGCCCCGGAGCTCGTGGTGATGACCTGGTTCGGCGACGGCATGCTGGCCGCCAAGCCCGACAGCCCACAGGCCGCCAAGGCCCTGCACGACAACGGCTTCGTCTATGACCCGCGCGAGCAGGCATTCGTCCTGGCCGGCGACGACACCGTCCTCCAGGCCCAGGCCGTACGCGCCGCCGGGGCCCAGCTGGCCGCACACGGCATCGGCGTCATCCTGCGCCACCCGCCCAGTCGGCCGGCGCTGGAGACCACGGCTCCCCCGCCCGCGCAGCCCGCCAAGCCGACCACCCGCGCCCTGTGAGCACTCCCACCGCCGACGGGGAGCCGCGGTTCTTCGTCCTGGACTACATCACCATCACCCGGGACCCGCGCACTTCTGTTGGGGTGCGAAGGGCGTCGTGCACTGTCGCAGTTCGCGCGGCCACTCGCCCGAGTGAGACGGCATCTGTAGGGGTGTCGTGCACCTCGGATCCGTCGTTCATTTCGCATGAACACACAAGTCCCCTCGATCTTCCGGTCGTTCCGAGTGCAGCTGCCCTCCGGCGCCGCGTATTGGACGGTGTTGGACGGCGACCTGCGGGTTGTCGACTCGGCGGACGAGTTCCTGCGCCATCTGCGGTTCGCCCGGGACAGCGCGGAGTCCACGTCGGAGGCCTACGCGGGTGCCACCGCTCTGTACGTCGGTGCCAGGCCGGCAGTGCGCCCGGAGTGACCACCCGGTGTCGACGCAAGGCGGACGGCAGATGGCGCGCGGGAGCGGAGAGTACGGCGCGCACTGCCCACGACATGCGCGGCTGCCCGACCTGGCGGCGGAGTGCGGCGACCTCGTGGCGCAGGGCGAGAATCCCGGCCTTGTTCGCGGCGGAAGAGCGGCCCAGCAGGACGATCCAGCCCAGCACCCCGGGCAGAAGATCAAGTACAGCAGTCGTAGACCCACAAGCTGGGATCACGCCCGGGACGCTGAGGTGGGCAAAAGCCCTGATCAGCCGCGCTACGGCGGGGCGCGACGTACAACTGCGTGCCAGACGGGCGTCTATCCCTCCTGCATGTTGAGGTAGTCGCCCAGCGGAATCTGTTTGATGTTTTCCATGACGAATGTGCTCGCGCTGGTGGCGAGCGCACCAGCGACTGCTCCCAGCGTCGCGAAAAGGGACACCTCAGTGCTCGAGCCTGAAAATGCGCTCAGCGACATGTAAGCACCCAGCACAGCGCCCAGCATCGCGGCTTTGGGGTCGGCCGGCCAGGGCGCACCTTCTCCCACAACCGTGGCGATGGTGACGGCGAGCGGACTGGCATCAGCCCGGTTCACGATTTTGGCTGCCTGATCGGTCGCTTTGTCCTCCTGGAACACGAGACGGCCGAGCTCACCAAGTTCCTCGACGTCCTTGTCGGTGAGACCGGCAGAAGCCCTGAGTCGAATGAGGTGGTAGCGGAACCTCTCAATCCTCGCGTCCTCGGCGATGAAACTCGCCGCGTCGCCGAAGTATTCGGCTGCTTTGCGGGAAATCGATGTGGCCTCGGTCTCGGACATGTGCTCACGCCCTCTCTCTGAATCTAGAAGTAACACCCCTGGATTTGACAGGTCGGTGGTGGCGGATTTCTGGCCGGGCGTGGACGGGCCGAGCACCGAGACGGGGGAGCAGCCGACGGCCAAGCCGCAGTTCGAGCAGTTCCCCCGGTGCATCGTTCTTCCACACCGGACAGAGATCGCCGATCATCGCCGCGATGCACGATCGCTTGTCGCTGAAGGCTGCAATCGATACGAGTCCAGCGGGGACACTGACGTGTGTGGCACGGGCGATGTGAAGTCCTACGCCGCCTGGCAGCGGAAGCTCGACTTCTCAGGCACTGAACCAACAACGTCCCCGGCAAGACCAGTTGGGACAGGCTTCGCGTCCCCAACGTCTGACTGACCTCAGGCGGCATTCGCAATGCGCCGCCGCTACGCCTGTTCGAATGCCTCGATGTCTTCTAGCGCCGTGATGGTCACAACCACATCGAGAGGGCTATCCCAGTCGACATGGAGAAGGAACTCGACGCCGCCGGCTTCAATCCCTTCGACGCCATGGGGGCCGATATTTGTTACATAGACGTTTGCGGCGCCAAGCAGTGGACGGCCGAGAGTCTTAGGCCCACCACCAAGCCCGCCGAACTCAGGAGTGAATTCTGCGGCCGTAATGACCACCGTGGTATCCAGACCGATAGCATCCCAGTTCCAGTTCTTGCGAATTGTTCCCTGTTGACCGCGGTACAGGATGCGAATTGAGCGAGCCATGACATCCCCTTTCGGAGGCCCGTATCCCACATCCTGGGGGACCTGCCTTGGCACGGCAACTGGTGACACGCGGGAGTTGGCAGCACGCGTGATGCCCACAGCCTGAGCTCGGCCCGGAAAGCCGGATACGTGCACGACACCTGTCGCACAGAACCGCCCACATCTCTACCTCGCTGGCCAGGCACAACACGACCGGCACACACGGCTACGAAGCAGTAGCCATACAGAACGGCACCCAGCTCGTCGTCGCCATCGGCGGGGACGACAAGGCAGCGGGCATCCTGCAGACGCTGGGCGACTTCGTTTCCGCGCCCGGGCCACGCGGCCCCTACCACCGCCAGCCCCATGACCTGCCCGTCGACCAGCAGCGTCGCGGCGTCACCGCGGCCGCTCACGGCCTGCTGCTGGCCGGGTTCAGCATCCACCTCGACCCGTCGCTGAACACCCTCGCCACCCCGGGCGGCGACCGGCGAGCAGCCCGGCGCTACCTCGACGAGCTCGCCGAGCGCGCCCGGCAGGCAACCGACGACCGCGAGGTCGCGGCCGTCCTGACCGAGATCGCCGCACCCCACGACGGCCTGCTGCACCGCCTCACCCAGACGCTCATCGCCACCTGGGCACCCTGGACACAGCGCCTGGAGGCCACCGGGCAGAACCCCGCCCTCGCGGAACAGCTGATGCACGCCACGAGCAGGCTCTCGAGCCACGCCCGGGTCATCGAGACGATCCGCGACCAGGCCGCGACCCGACCCACACAGCAGGCTCCGGCCTGTGCGCCGACCACCCTCCCGGCCGGGCTCCGGGGCACGGGGCACGGGGCACGGGAAGGCGCGCCAAGTCTCTTCACTGAACAGGAGGATCACGTTGGGAAGCCTTGCTGACGAAACCGGCAACGACGTCGAGATCTACCGCCGTCCCTTCGACGAGACGATCTACGTCGACAGCGGCAGCGCACCGACCGAGGCACTGCTTGCCCGGCTGGACGACCTCGGCTTCGAGCGCCGCACCGCGGCGATCTACGTCTGGCACGAAGTCCCCGAGCACCTGCCCGTCGCAGAGCAGAAGAAGCTCGCCACCCGCGCCATCCCCACGCTCCTCACCGCCGGATACCGCGTCAACATCCACCCCAACCTCTTCGACGAAGCCACCTACCGCAACGCCGTAGCCGAACTTCCCAAGCCACGCGCCACGCCGACAACGGCCCGCACCACCGCCCGGCCCCCGGCCACGACCACAACGCGCCGTCGTACCTGAACCACCAGCCGGCCCCCGCCACAGAGCCGGGGCCGGCGGCCACCCACCCCGCACACATCCGGAGCCCGAGCCATCCCCGAGCGCGACCGCACCACCCCGCCGCCGATCACCGCTGAACGGCCACCCCGCCTGGCCACCTTCCTCTTCCGCTGCTACGTGCACGCCTGCGCCCTGGGCAGCAGCACACGCGGCATCCCCCTGGCCACCGGACCGTACGGGGCCCTCGACGAAACCCGCCGCCTCGGGCGACGCCCCTGACCACGCCCCTCGCATCACCGGAGTGCCATGCCCGATCCGACGCCCTACCCCGTACTCCTCGCTGACAACATCGCCCGCCAGCTCGGTCTTCTCGCCCAGCACCTTGCCCAGGCCCCACCGGAGCAGACGGCTCAGATCCTCGGCCGCGCCCTCGACGTCAAGAACGGCATCCTCGGCCAAGTCACCGCCCCTGGTCGAAACCGGCTCCCGTTCCACCGGGACTCACGCCGAGCAAGGAACTTTCCCGCCTGAGGTGTGGCTGGCCCTCGGCCGTGCCGCGAACGATCTGAACATCGTGTGCGCGGACCTCTATGATCACGCCGAGGATTTCCAGCGCCTAGCCCAACCGACCCGAGCCAACGCCACGGCCCGGCCGCCGGCACCGGTCGCCTCGGCGTTCGTGGCACGGCGGCACCGGTGAAGAAGGCACCGGCCGGCTGGGGGCAGGCCGGCCAGCAGGCCGAGCAGCACTACCTCGTCGAACCGCGGCACCTGGCCGGCGGCGGCGACCTGGGCCACGTCACCGAGTTCCTGCGCGCCTCCGGCTGGCAGGACCGCTCGCCCAGGGCCGGCGTGCCGGTCATCTTCGACAGCCCCGACCGCACGGTCCGCATCGGCTACGACCCGCACACCCAGCCGGGCGGCTGGACGATCCGGGGCACGGCGACCGGCCAGCAGGAAGCCTGGCACGCCACCCTCGGCAAGCAGGTCCCGGTCGAGATCGTCGCCGGATTCACCGATGCCCTCACCCGCCCCCGGTCCGCGCACGCCTCCAACGTGTGGGAACCGCTCCAGCAGCATGGATGGGACACGGAGCAGGGGCAGCACGTCACTGCGATGAGCCCCGATGGCAACGCCTTCGTCCAGTTCCACCAGGGCGAGCAGGGACAGGCGTATTGGTGGGCCGCGGCCCAGACTGAACACGGCCCGGCATGGAACGCCGTGTTCACCCCGACCACCCCGATGCACCTGGTCCAGGCGTTCACCACGGCCCTGTCCGACCCGCAGCCGGTGATGCGACCACGCGGACACATCCCGCCGACCCTCCGTATCCGCACCACGTCCGTCTCCGTGCTGCCCTCCCAGCTCAGCGCCTGGCAGCAGGCCCGCATCACCGCCGCCCGCGCCGCCACCTGGGCCCGCACCTCCTGGGCCAGCAACCGCCCCCGCACGAACCCCACCGGCCCGTACGCCACCGCCGACGGCGCACAAACCCGCCGCTGAACCAACCGGCCCCCGACCGCGACTTAGGTTCTACTGAGTCTTTCGTTAGTTCTGTGGGTGCAGAGGCTGTAACAGTGCGAGGATGCTGGTGTGCCTTCTGAGCCTCAGTCTGTTGTTGTCGCAGC
>NZ_JBIAUP010000027.1:0-24480 GCF_042892945.1 Streptomyces sp. NPDC001678
GATTCACCCACCCACCGCGATCACCTTCACACAGCACGTGAGCGGGCCTTCCCACCCCGTGTAGCGGTCCCTCCACACCCGGCCGAGGATGGAGAAGAAGGAGGTGGACTCATGTCATCCCCCCTCGACCCCCGTACCGACAGATCCCAGGCCGCGGCCGAAGGGCTGACCCTCTTCGCCGCCGTGATGATGCTGATCGTGGGGTTCCTGGACCTCTTCCGGGGCCTCATGGGAATCGTCCACGACAGTGTCTTCGTCTCCACGCCCCACTACGTCTTCAAATTCAACATGACGAGCTGGGGCTGGATTCATCTGCTCCTGGGAATCCTCGCCATCATGGTGGGCGTCGGGCTGTTCAAGGTTTCACTCTGGGCCAGGATCTTCGGCATCGCCGTCGCGGCGCTGCTCATCCTCGCCAATTTCCTGTCCATTCCCTATTACCCGCTCTGGTCGATCGTGGTGATCGCCATTTGCGCCTTCGTCATCTGGGGCCTGTGCGTCGTCCGGCACAAGGACTCGCCGCCCGGTTGATCCCCCGGGCGTCCTGTCCGGTCAACCCGGCCCGGTCGGCAGCCGTCACGGCTCGTCACCCGCAGTCGGGTGGGCGCGCCGCCCGGTACCGGCGGCGGCAGCCGTAGTGCTCCGGCTCCGGGGGTGAGCGAGCCGAGGACGGCGGCGCGCCGGGCGCCCGTGCAGGCGGGCACCGTGCCGGCCAGACCGTGGAGGGTCAGGAAGCCGAGGACAGCGAAGGCGTACGCCTCCTTGGCCGCCGTCGGCAGGCCCAGTGCGTCGGAGGTGCGTACGGGGACGTCGGGCAGTGCGGCGGCGAGCATCCGCATCAGCGTCGGATTGCGGGTGCCGCCGCCGGAGGCGACGACTTCTGTGGCGGCGTGGGAGCGGACGGCGTCGGCCACGGTGCGGGCGGTGAGCGCGGTGACGGTGGCCACGACGTCGTCGGCGGGGAGGGGTGCGGGGAGGGCGAGCCCGTCGAGGGCGGCCAGGAGGTGGCCCTCGTGGAAGAGCTCCTTGCCGGTGGTCTTGGGTGCGGGGAGGGCGTAGTACGGCTCGGCGAGCAGCCGGTCGAGGAGCGGCCGGTGGACGGTGCCCCGGGCGGCCATGGCGCCTTCCGCGTCGACGTCCCGGCGGCCGCCGGTGAGGTGCCGTACGGCCGCGTCGACGAGGGCGTTGGCGGGCCCGGTGTCGTACGCGAGGGGATCCCGGCCGTCGTCGCCGGGGACGGTGATGTTGGCGATGCCGCCGAGGTTGAGGGCGACGGGGCGTCCCGGCCGGTCGCGCAGCCACATGACGTCCACGGCGGCGACCAGCGGGGCGCCCTGCCCGCCGGCCGCGATGTCCCGGGGGCGGAAGTCCGAGACGACGGGGCGTCCGGTGCGCTCGGCGATCCAGGCGGGCTGCCCGATCTGGAGCGAGCCGTGGACGCGTCCGCCGTCCGTCCAGTGGAAGACGGTCTGGCCGTGGGAGGCGACGAGGTCCGCGCGGCCGTCGCACAGCTCGCGGTCGGCCCGCGCGGCGAGCTCGGCGAACGCCCGGCCGATCCGGGTGTCCAGGCGGCACACGGTCTCCAGCGTCGTGGCCGCCGGGGGCAGCGCGGCGGCGAGTTCGTCGCGGAGCCGGGCATCGTACGCCTGGCTGATCAGGCCGAGCGGGGTCAGTCACAGGGTGCCGGCCTCGACGCGCAGGTCGGCGGCCGCCGCGTCGACGGCGTCGTACGACGTACCCGACATCAGGCCGATCACCCTCATGACGAGAAGTCTGCCTTCCGGCAGCGGATTCCTCAGCCCAGCGGCTTCTCCAGCACCGCTTTCCGGTGGCTGAACGTCTCGATCGAGTAGCGGCCGTGGTAATTGCCCATGCCGCTCTCGCCCACGCCGCCGAACGGCAGGTCGGAGACCGTGAGATGGGCGACGGGCAGGCCGAACCCGAGGCCGCCGGAGGAGGTCTCGGACGCCAGGCGCCGCCGCGTCTCGTCGGACTCGGTGAAGGCGTACAGCGCCAGCGGCTTGTCGCGGTCGTTGATGAAGGCTATGGCCTCGTCCAGGCTGGAGACCGTGACGACGGGGAGGATAGGGCCGAAGATCTCCTCGCTCATGACCGGGGAGCCGGGGTCGACGTCGGCCAGGACCGTCGGCGCCAGGTACTTCGTGGCGCGGTCGGTGTCGCCGCCGGTCACCACGCGGCCGGAGCCGAGGAGGGCGGTCAGGCGGTCGAAGTGGCGCTCGTTGACTATGCGCCCGTACCGCTCGGACGTGGCCGGATCGGTGCCGTACAGCGCCTCGACGGCCCGGGTCAGGGCGGGTTCGAGCGCGCGGGCCGTGTCGGGGTCGGTGAGGACGTAGTCGGGCGCGACGCAGGTCTGGCCGGCGTTGAGGAACTTGCCGGAGGCGAGGCGCGCGGCGACGGCCTCCAGGTCGGTGTCGCGGTCGACGAACACGGGGGACTTGCCGCCGAGTTCGAGGGTGACCGGGGTGAGGTGCCGGGCGGCGGCGGTCATGACGATGCGGCCGACGGTGCCGTTGCCGGTGTAGAAGATGTGGTCGAAGCGCTCGGCCAGCAGCGCCGTGGTCTCGGGGACCCCGCCCTCGACGACGGCGATCGCGTCCGGGTCGACGTGGCGCGGCAGCAGCCGGGCGAGGACGGCGGAGGTGGCCGGGGCCAGCTCGCTGGGCTTGGCGACGACCGCGTTGCCCGCGGCCAGCGCGCCCACCATGGGGGTCAGCAGCAGCTGGGCCGGGTAGTTCCAGGGGGCGATGACCAGGACGACGCCCAGCGGGTCGTACTGCGTCCATGCCGTGGCCCCCGTGAGGTGCGGCGGGACCGGTGCCGGCTCGGGGCGCAGCCAGGTGTCGAGGTGGTCGAGGGTGTGGTCGATCTCGCGGATGGTGAAGTCGATCTCGGTGCGGAAGGCTTCGTAGGAGCTCTTGCCCAGATCCTTGTGGAGCGCTTCGACGAGGTCCGCGGGGTGCTCGGTGAGCATGGTGCGCAGGCCGCGCAGCTGGGTGACGCGCCAGCTCATGGGCTTGGTGCGGCCCGTGCGGAAGGTGGCGCGGAGCCGGGCGACGGCGTCGGCGGGCGGCTCGGGGGCGAGCTGGTGCATGGTGCCTCGTTCTCGGGTGGCGGGGAGGGTTCCGGGCCATTGCTTGATGCCCTCAAGCAACCACTTAGATGTAAATGCCAACATTTAAAATTGTCAAGTAATCCCCGCTCCTACAATCATCCTTTTGTCCGCTCCCTTGCCCTTCGTCCCTCCCCGCGTAGCGTTGACACAAGCGGCTCCAGGCAAGGAGGCCGTCGTGGCCGACCGCGACAGCTCCCGGATCTACGACTGTGCCGACATACCGGCGCTCGACTTCGACCCCTTCCTCCGCGAGTCCCTGCTGCGCGCGCCGGTCTCGCGCATCCGGGTGCCCCACGGGGACGGCGAGTGCTGGCTGGTGACCCGGTACGACGACGTCCGGTTCGTCACCTCCGACCCCCGCTTCAGCCGCGACATCCTGGGCCGCTCCGCCCCCAAGATGACCCGGCACACCATCCCCCTGGACCGCGCCGTCAGTTACGCGGACCCGCCGGAGCACGCGCGCGTAAGGGCCGTGGTCGCCCAGGCGTTCAGCCAGCGCGCCGTCGACCGGCTGCGGGGCCCCGCCCAGGCACTGCTGGATCGCCTCATCCACGACCTGGAGAGCGCGGGCCCGCCGGCCGACCTCGTCCATCACGTCGTCTCGCCGTTCCCGCTGGAGATCATCGGCGAGGTGCTCGGGGTACCCGCCGTGGACCGGCCGCTCCTGCGCGAGTGGACGCAAGTAATCTTCACCCGGGCCCACGACGAGGCCGCCGCGGCACGGGTGGAGCGGGTCAAGGAGTCCGCGCGCGACTACTTCCGCGCGCTCGCGGCCCTGCGCCGGGCCGAGCCCCGGGACGACCTGATGAGCGTGATGGCGGCCGCCGTCGACGCCGGCCGCATCGACGAGGAGGAACTCCTCGCGCTGGCCACCCTGCTCCAGCTCAACGGCTGGCACGCCGTCCGCAACAACGCCGCCAACATGGTGTACGCCCTGCTCACCCACGAAGGGCTGGCCGACCGGCTGCGCGAGCGGCCCGCCCTCGTCCCCCAGGCCGTCGAGGAACTCCTGCGCTGGGTGCCCCACAAGCACGCGATCGGGCAGCCGCGCGTCGCCACCGAGGACGTGGAGGTCGGCGGAGTCCTCATCCGGGCGGGCGAGTTCGTCTATGTCTCGTACGTCGCCGCCAACCGCGACGAGCGGACGTACGACGATCCGGACCGGATCGACTTCGAGCGCCAAGGACCGCAGCACGTGGCCTTCGGGCACGGCCCGCACTACTGCGTGGCGCCGATGCTCGCCCGTATGGAAGCGGAGCTTCTGCTGTCGAACCTGGTCACGCGTTTCCCCCGGCTACGGCTGGGGGTGCCGGTGGAAGAGGTGCGCTGGCAGACCGACGTCGTCATCCGGGGGCCGGTCGGCCTCCCGGTCGCCTGGTAGCGGGCCCGGCCCGCCCCCGCCGGCCTTGAGGCCGACAGCGGGCCGGAACGCTTCAGTCGCACGGCGGAGGCCGGTCGTCCGTGCGGGCGACGTACGCGGAAGCCACGCGTGCGACGTTCGGTGCATGACAGACAGCACGTGGACGACGAAGAGGATCTCGCTCGGCGAGCGGTGGCGGGACTGGCCCCGATGGGTGGGGCGGGCAGCCCTGGGATGGGCCGCGGCACAAGGGGTGTTCGCGCTGACCTGCGCGCTTTCCGGCGGCGACGAAAGCCGGATGACGCTCTGGCTGTCCTGGTACGTCACGGCGGTGTCCGCGACGGCGGCCGGCGCGGTGATGGCCGCCCTGCGGAACCCGGAGCGGCCCGTCGTGCGGAAGCTGCTGTGGGCGGCCTGCGGACTGTCAGCGCTCTCGGCGTTCAGTCTGCTGATGGACGTGGTGGGGCTGCTGTTCGGCCAGGGCGTCGACAACACCGCCCGCGCCGTGCTCCACGCCCTCGGCCTGATGGGCGTGGTCCTCCTCGCCGCCACCGCCCGCGCGCACCCCTCCGCCGGCTGCCCCCGCTGCGGCGTCCCGCACGCGGAACGGTCCACGGCCGGGGCCACGGCCGGGACCGTCGCCGGGCCGGCGCCCACCGCGGCACCGCGCCGCGTGCACGCCTTCGCCTGGGCCGGGACCCTGGCGTTCGTCCCGTACGCGTGGATGAAGACGACCTGGGTCACAGGCGGTACGTTCGCCGGGGTCACCAGCGACGACATGCTCGCGGCGGCCAGACGCAACGGCGCCTCCGGCCTGTGGCTCACCCTGGAGTCCTGGGGCGTGGACGGCACCGCGCTGCTCGCCGCCCTCGGCGTCTTCCTGCTCTTCGGGCTGATCCGGCCCTGGGGCCAGGTCTTCCCCCGCTGGACCCTCCTCCTCGCCGGCCGGCGCGTACCGCGCTGGCTGCCGCTCGTCCCGGCGCTCATCGGCGTCGGCACGCTGCTGCCCTACGGGTGTCATCGGCGTCGGCTACGTCTCCCTCGTCACGGCCGGTCTCCTGTCCCTACGGGCCGGTGATTTCCCCACCGCCGACGACGCCCTGCTGGTGAGCTGGGTCGGGCTCACGGCCTTCGCCGTGTACGGCGTCGCGCTGGCCGTCGCCACGCGCTCGTACTGGCTCCGCACCCGCCCCGTGTGCCCGGGTACGACGGCACGCTCGTGACCACGGCCGGCTCCGCCCCGCGCCGGCGTGCCGCACCCCCGCCGCGCGCGCCGCACGGCGGGGATGGTCCAGCTGTTCCGGTAGGGCGTCGGCCGGCATCAGCTCAGGATGTGGACCTCGGTGCTGTTCGTCCCCGTCCCGCTCTTCTTGATCGCCAGCAGGTCGGGGCGCCCGTCGCGGTTCCAATCGGCGAC
Organism: Streptomyces sp. NPDC001678; assembly: GCF_042892945.1. Taxonomy (NCBI): domain Bacteria; kingdom Bacillati; phylum Actinomycetota; class Actinomycetes; order Kitasatosporales; family Streptomycetaceae; genus Streptomyces; species Streptomyces sp. NPDC001678. The sequence continues at coordinate 5,914 of NZ_JBIAUP010000027.1, forward strand.
GGAGAACTCGAACGTACGGTCCTTGCCGGCCGCGACGGCTCCGGTGGCCGGGGCCGCGAGGGCCGCGCCGAGGGCGAGCGGGACAAGAGCCGCGCGGGCCGGCCACCCGGCCCCGTCCCGGGCGGCCGGCGGGAGCCGGGTCAACGGTGGTCGGCCGGCTCGGTGAGGCTGGCGACGAACTTGCGCAGGGTGCCCCGGACGACCGGGGTCACTCCGTGGACGAGCTGCGCCCCGTAGACCACGGCGGTACCGGCGGGCGCGGCGACCGTCCAGCGGGCCCGGGGTGTGCCGGCCAGCCAGTCGGCCTCCTGCACGCCGTGGCCCGGCCCGGGGCGGCGGGTGAAGTGCATCCCCATGGCGAAGTCGGTCTCCTGGGGCTCGGCCTCACCGCCGCACCACACGCTCCCGGAGCTGGTGGTGTCGACGAAGAAGTCGCCGCCCCGGTCCGCCGCGCGGACGACCACGGCGAGCCGGGCGACCCGGCGCGGCCCGTCGAACGCGTGCCGGTCCACACCGTGGAGATGAGGCGGGACCCGGTCGCCCACGGCCCCCTGGTACATCCCCCACGACGTGCAGCCCGCCAGGGACGGCGCGACGCGGCGGACGGCCGGCAGCGCGCGCCGGGCCGCCTCGGCCAGGACGTCCTGGACCTCCGGCACCGGGAACAGCTCCTCGTAGCGCGCCGCCCGCGCGACCGTCCACGGCACCTCGTCGAGGTGGGCGTCCACGAGCTTGTTGAGCCGGGCGATCTCCTCGGCGGTCAGGAAGTCCTCCACCGAATGGGTGATCAGTGTTTCGCTGACATGGATCACGAGCGCGTCTCCCCTTTCCTTTCTCTCCGCTCTCTGCGCCGGATCTCACCGCGCACGAAGGGACGTCACGAAGGGACGTGACGCCCCCAGGCAACCCCGGCGGGCATTCGGGTCGCCAGGAGGCGCGGACGGCGCACCCCAGCACCCGGCGGGCGCACGCGCGCGCTCCGGGCCGGAGATGACACACCGGCGAAACATCGCTGACACACGGGACGGAATAGACCCCCTGCTCAGGAGGTTGTCCGCTGACACGACACACGGTCGCCCACTCCGGAAGGACGCTTCATGAAGATCGGCATCATCGGCGCCGGCAACATCGGCGGCAACCTCACACGGCGTCTCACCGCTCTCGGCCACGAGGTGTTCGTGGCCAACTCGCGCGGTCCGCACACCCTCACCGGACTCGCCGAGGAGACGGGCGCCACGCCCGTCACCGTGACCGAGGCCGCGCGCGGCGCGGAGGTCGTGGTGGTCACCATTCCGCTGAAGGCCGTCCCGGACCTGCCGTCCGGCCTGTTCGACGGGGCCGCGGAGGGCTTCGCGGTCATCGACACCAACAACTACTACCCCAAGGAGCGTGACGGCCTCATCGCCGGCATCGAGGACGGCCTCACCGAGAGCCGCTGGGTCGAGCAGCAGCTGGGCCATGCGGTGATCAAGGCGTTCAACGGCACGTACGCGCAGGACATCCTCGACGCGCCGCGCCCCGAGGGCGACCCGGAGCGGCTCGCGCTCCCGGTGGCCGGGGACGACGAGGCGGCCAAGCGGAAGGTCCGCGCGCTCATCGGCGAACTGGGCTTCGACACCGTCGACTCGGGCGGGATCGACGACTCCTGGCGCCAGCAGCCCGACACCCCCGTCTACGGCCTGCGCGGGGGCGTAGAGGCCGTCACCAAGGCGCTCGCCGAGGCGTCCCCGGAACGGCCGGCGGCGTTCCGGGCGTAACCCGGGCCCCGGCCGCGCGACCGGTTGACCACCTCGAACGACAATTCCCCGTCAAGCTGCCCCCGTTGACAGAACCGGTGGCGCCACGACCGGCGTCGTGGGGCTAGAAGACCCACCGTCCAGTCCATGGGGGAGCACGGGGTGAGCACGGAGATCTACTTCGCCAACAACTACCGGGATCTGTGCGAGCAGCACGGTACGGCATCGGGATTCCAGTTCGAGTTCTACTGCTGGCGCTGTCACGACACCTGGCGTTCGCCCTTCGAGCCCTACCGGGGCGGGCGGCTCGCCGGGTGGCTCAACCGGGGGATCGGGACGGCGTCGGGGCTGCTCGGCAGAGCGTGGTGGGGGGGTCACGAGCGCCGCCGAGGGGCTGGCCGGCTCGGGGTGGGGGAACGCGCGCGACGCCGCGTTCCAGCGGGCGATCGGCGCGGCCCAGGGGCACTTCAACCGCTGCGGGCGCTGTGCCACGTACGTGTGCGGCCGCTGCTGGCACCAGGAGCAGGGCCTCTGCTTCACCTGCGCCCCCGACACCGCGGGCGAGATGATGGCGGCCCGGCAGCGGGGCGTCAACGACATGGTGACGCAGCAGGCGTACGACGAGGGGCAGCGGCAGGGCAAGGCGGAGGACGGGCGAACCGCGCGCCAGCTGGTCTGCCCCCGGTGCCGGGCCGAGTGCCACGGGGGCCGGTTCTGCCCCGGCTGCGGCTACGAGCTGGCGCAGCAGGCGTCGTGCCCGGGCTGCCGGGCCACGCTGCCGGACGGTGTGGCGTTCTGCCCCACGTGCGGGCAGCGCCAGTAGGGGCGGTCCCCTGCGTCGGGGCCGCCCCTCCGCCCCTCCTGTCACACAACGCTCATGAAACCCCGGTCAACCCGGTCTCGCTCTGCGGCATCTCAGTGATCACAAACAGCCCTGTCCCCGATCACACCGACGTCCGCATGAGCCAACTCATCGAGGAGCGACCGGCCCTTGAGCAAGCACCGGCATACGTCTCGTTCGCGCAGTCGCAGGAAGGAGGGAGCGGCGGCCGGACGGCGGTTCGTCGACTATCCGCGCCGGGGCAGACGCGGCGTGCGGCGCTGGTTGCCGTCGTGGCGGCAGACCTCGGCCGTGTTCGTGCTCGGCGCGGGCGGGGTGGCCGGGCTGTTCGCCTATGTGTACGTGAGCGTCGACATTCCCGACGAGAATGTGGCGGCCCGCCAGGAGGCCAATATCTACTACTGGGCCGACGGTACGCAGATGGTGAGCCTCGGGGCGTTCAACCGGACCATCGTCCGGCTGTCGGACGTGCCGGGTTCTGCCCAGAACGCGGTGATCGCCGCCGAGAACGAGAGCTTCTACCGTGATTCCGGCGTGTCCTTCAAGGGCCTGGCGCGGGCCGTGGTCAGTACGGTCCGGGGGCAGGAGACCCAGGGCGGTTCGACCATCACCCAGCAGTATGTGAAGAACACCTATCTCTCGCAGGAGCAGACCGTCTCCCGCAAGGTCAAGGAGTTCGTCATCTCGCTGAAGGTGGACCGCTCGAAGAGCAAGAAGGAGATCCTCCAGGGTTATCTCAACACCAGTTGGTTCGGGCGCGGCGCCTATGGAATCGACGCGGCCGCCCAGGCCTATTACGGCATTCCCGCGAAGCAGCTGAATCCCAGTCAGAGCGCCCTGCTGGCCGCTCTCCTGAAGGGCGCCGAGCTGTACGACCCCTCCACGGGGCCGAAGAACCACGAACGGGCTCGGGAGCGCTGGGCGTGGATCCTCGACCGGCAGGTCGCGACCGGCCTGATGTCGCGGGAGGAACGGGAGAAGTACCGGACGTTCCCCGAACCGCTCAAGAAGTCCACGTCCACCAGCCTGGGCGGGCAGACCGGCTATCTCGTGGACGTCGTCAACAAATACATCAAGCAACGCGCGCTCCTCACCGACCAGGACCTCGCCCACGGCGGCTACCGGATCCACACCACGTTCGACAAGGACCGGACGCGTCAGCTGACGAAGGCGGTGGAGAACGTCCTGGAACGGGACATCGACCCGAAGAAGCGGTCCGCCGACGAGCACGTCCAGGTCGGCGCCGCCTCGGTGCGGCCCACGGACGGTGCGCTGGTCGCGCTCTACGGGGGTCCGGACGCCACCAAGCGGTTCGTCAACAACGCCGACACCGCCGGTGTGCCGGCGGGGTCCGCCTTCAAGCCGTTCGTCCTCGCCGCCGCCCTGCGGTACGGCGCCCGTTCCTCCCGGGACGGCGAGCGGCAGGATGTCACGTCCGGCAGCCACTACGGCGACGACGGCACGCTGGTCCGGCCGACCGGTGAAGCCGGCTCCCAGGAACCCGACGACGCGCATCCCACCCTCCGCCGGGCCCTGGTCACCGGGGGCAACGCCACGTACACCCGGCTCGGCCGGGAGGTGGGGCTGGAGCGGGTGCGGGACACCGCCGTCGCCGCCGGGCTGCTGGGGGACAGCATGGCCCCGCTGGACGACACCTTCGCCATCGGCACCTCCACACCCAGCGCGATCCGCGTGGCGGCCGGCTACGGCACCTTCGTCGGCCGCGGGCTCCAGAACGACCCGTACTCGGTGACCAAGCTGGTGAAGGACGGCCGGTCCGTCGGCGGCTTCGAGAGCAGGGCGAAGGCGCGCCGGGCGCTGCCCGAGAGCGTGGCGGCCGAGGTCGTGGACGCCCTGCGCGAGGCCGGGGAGCAGAGCGTGGGGGACGCGCAGGGCGTCGACGAGCGCACCGCCCGCGGCATCGGCCCGTTCGCGGCGGGCCGGACCGGGGACCAGGACCGGCTCAGATCCGCGTGGTTCGTCGGCTCCACGGAGGAGCTGTCCACGGCGGTGACCATGTTCCGTACGAAGCCGGACGAGCCCCAGCTGCTGCCCATGGCGGATGTGGGCGGGGCGGACTCGCGGCACGGCGGTGTCTTCCCGGCCCGGATCTGGACGGATTACATGGGCGCGTACGTGGCGTCCAGGAATTCCCGGAAGAATTCCTGAGCAGGACGGGACCGGGCGGTACCGGTGTGCCGCCCGGTGCCTTGCGTCATGTCATTCCGCATGGGGAGATGACGGGTAGATGAATCGCCGCGCGGGGAGAATGGGTGAAGGTGGTTACGCAGGGGTAGTTTTCTCAATTCTCATATGAATCCACGAAATAGGGGGGAATCGTGGGAACGAAGGTGACCGTCCTCGGACTGGGGGCGATGGGCGCGACACTGGCCGGGGCCTTTACGGCGGCCGGCCACCGCACGACCGTCTGGAACCGGACCGGGGGCAGGGCCGCCGCCCTGACGGAGCGCGGCGCCGTGGAGGCGCCGTCGGCCGCCCGGGCCGTGGCGGCGAGCCCGCTGATCGTGATCTGTGTGTCGGCGTACGACGCGGTCCACGAGATCGTCGGCCCCCTGGCCGCCGGCCTCGCGGGCAGTACGCTCGTCAACCTCACCTCCGGCTCACCGCCGCAGGCGCGCGAGACGGCCGCCTGGGCGGAGCGGCACGGCATCGCCTATCTCGACGGCGCGCTCATGTGCACGCCGTCGGGCATCGGCGACCCGGATTTCCTCCAGCTCTACAGCGGCCCGCGCGTCGCCTTCGACGAGCACCGTGAGACTCTCGCCGCGCTGGGCCAGCCGGTGCACCTGGGCACCGACCCCGCCCTGCCGTCCGTCTACGACAGCGCGCTGCTGGGTCTGCTGTGGTCCACGCTGACGGGCTGGCTGCACAGCGTGGCGCTCATCGGCGCCGAGGGCCCGGGCGGCGGGGTGACGGCGACGGACTTCACGGACGTGGTCAACCGCTGGATGAAGAGCGTCGGCTCCTTCATGAACTCCTACGCCCCGCAGATCGACGCGGGCCGGTATCCGGGGGGCGAATTCCCCCTGACCCTCCACCTTTCGATGATGAACCTCCTCGCCCACGCGAGCGAACTGCGCGGTGTGGAACCGGGTCTGCCGGAATTCCTCAAGGAACTGACGGGCCGCGCGGTCGCGGCCGGCCACGGCGACGACAGCTACGCACGGCTGGTCGAGTTCGTCCGCAGGGAAGGAAGCCGCTGAATATGCTGAATATACTGCCGGGATGATCGTTCCCACGGCGCGGGAGATACGCGCGCTGCACGAGAAGTACGCGCCGACTCCGGCCGCGCTGGAACTCGTGTACACCCATTGCGAGATCGTCGGCCGTATCGCGGAGCAGCTGCTTCCGAATGCCGGTGACCGGCTGGACGCCGGTCTGGTGCGCGCGGGGGCGCTGTTGCACGACATCGGTGTCTACCGGCTCTTCGACGCGTCGGGCCGGCTCGATACGCGGGGCTACATCCGGCACGGTGTGCTCGGGCACGAGATCCTGCGCCGGGAGGGGTTCCCGGAGCGGCTGTGCCGGTTCTGTTCGTGCCACACCGGGGTCGGGATCTCCCGGGACGACGTCCACCACCAGAAACTCGATCTGCCCGTCGCCGACTACCTGGCCGAGACCGGCGAGGAGCAGCTGGTGATGTACGCGGACAAGTTCCATACGAAGAGCACGCCGCCGAAGTTCGTCTCCGCCGACTCCTACGCCGTCCATGTGCGGCGTTTCGGCGAGGACAAGGTCGGCGTCTTCGACGGCCTCCGTGAGCGGTTCGGGGAACCGGATCTCACCTCCCTCGGCGAGCGCTACGGCCACGCCCAGGAGTGACCGGCACCTCGGGGTGCGGTCAGTGCTGCGGCGGCAGGAGCGGCACGGCGCGCACGTGGTCCACGAAGGCGGCCAGCTGGCGTGCCGAGGTCCGCATGGGGCCCAGTTGCTGGAACGGGCGGCCCTCGACGCCCGGGCCGGCACGCCGGCTCGTTGGCCCCGGCCGCACCGCCCCGCACACCGAACGGCGCGCGGGGCACTGCACCTGACGGTGGGACGGCCCGGACGGGTGTGCGGCGGGGCTAGGCCGGTACCCCGTCGAGGGCTCTCTCCGGTTCCCCGGCGTGTTCGGCCTCGTCGCGCTCCTCCGCCTGCCCGGCGGCCACGACGGCGGACAGCAGGGCGTCCACCTGGGCGGGGGTGGTGTGCGGGTTGAGCAGGGTGAGCTTGAGCCGTACGCGGCCCGGGCCCCGGCCGGGGAGTTCGGTGCGGCCGACGACCGCCCGGCCCTCCGTCAGCAGACGGCGGCGCAGCGCGGCGTTGAGGCGGTCCGCGTCGGCGGGGAGCCCGGAGGCGGGCCGGTAGCGGAAGACGACGGTGGTGAGGACCGGGGCCGTGTGGAGGTCCAGCAGCGGGTGGGCCCGGACCGTGGCCGCGGCGTGGTGGGCGAGGTCGTGGCAGGTGTCCACGAGCCGGCCCAGTCCGGTGCGGCCCAGGGCCGCCAAGGTCGCCGCGATCTTGAAGGCGTCGGGGCGGCGCGTGGTGCGCAGGGAGAGGCCCAGGAGGCTGGGGTAGCCCGCTTCCTCGTCGTCGGCCGGGTTGAGGTAGACGGCGCGGCGGGCCAGGGGGGCATAGGTCTCGGCGAGCCGGACCAGGAAGACTCCGGCGGGGGCCGGCTGCCAGCCGAGCTTGTGCCAGTCGAGGGAGAGGGAATCGGCTCGTTCGACGCCCGCCAGGAGAGGGGCGAGCCGGTCGGAGAGCAGCGCCCCGCCGCCGTAGGCGGCGTCCACGTGGAGCCAGACGCCGTACCGTTCGGCGATGTCGGCGATCCGCGGCAGGGGGTCGATGCCGCCGGTGTCGGTGGTGCCGGCGGTGGCGACGATCGCCACCGGGGTCTCGCCCCGGCCGACGGACTCCTCAAGGAGCGCGTCCAGGGCGGCGGGGTCCATGCGCAGGTCGCGGTCGACGGGGACGGCGGTCACGGCCCGTTCCCCCAGGCCGAGGACGGCGGCCGCGCGCTGGACGGAGAAGTGGGCGGCCTCGGAGGCGAAGATCCGGGGTGTCAGGTCGTGGGGCAGCCCGGCGAGTTCGGTGGCGTGTCCGCCGGCGCGGCCGAGGGTGTGGTCGCGGGAGAGCATCAGGCCCATGAGGTTGGACTCGGTGCCACCGGAGGTGATCACCCCGGCGGCCGTGGCCGGGTCGTAGCCGACGAGGGCGGCGAGGTCGCGCACCAGGGCGGTCTCGAGCTCGGTCGAGGCGGGCGCCTGGTCCCAGGAGTCCTGGGAGGGGTTGAGGGCGCTGACGGCGAGGTCGGCGGCGACCGCGAGGGCGAGCGGCGGGCAGTGCAGATGGGCCGCGCAGGCGGGATCGGCGGGGTCGGCACTGCCCCGGGTGAGCAGGGTGGTGAGCCGGCGGAGCACGTCCTCACCGGACGCGTCCGGTCCGCCGGCCGGTTCGCCGGTGACGCTCACGGCCCGGTGGTCCTGGCCGCCGAGCGCGGCCGTGACGAAGGAGGCGACCTCGGCGGGGCCGCCCGCGGGCAGCGGTCCGCCGCGAAGCGCCGCGCCGTCGGCGAGGCCGGCCAGCACGGCGTCGAGGAGTGGCCGCAGGGCCTCGGGGCCGGCGACGCCGCCGGAGAGGGCGGGGGTGGGGCAGTCCCAGGAGTTGCCGCGCGTCATGCCCGGCCTCCCGCGATGCCCGTGCCCGTGCCCGTCGCCGCTTCCTCGATGGCGTCGGCCAGCCGGTCCAGTACCGCTTCGGCCTGCTCGTCCGTGATGGTCAGCGGCGGCAGCAGGCGCAGCACGGCGTCGTGCCGGCCGCCGAGTTCGACGATCAGGCCGCGGCTGAGGCAGGTGGCGCGGACGCGGGTGGCGAGGTGGGGGTCGGCGGGGCGGGCGCCGCAGGTGTCGGGTTCGGCGGCGGGGTCGACGAGTTCGACGCCGAGCATCAGGCCGCGGCCCCGGACGTCGCCGATGACCGGCAGCGCGGCGCGCAGGCTCTCCAGGCGGGCCGTCATCCGCGCGCCGACGACCGCGGCGCGCTCGGCGAGGCCTTCGGCGACTATGTGGCGCAGGGTGGCCGCGCCGGCGGCCATGGCGAGGGTGTTGCCGCGGAAGGTGCCGGTGTGGGCGCCGGGCCGCCAGGCGTCGTAGTCCTCGCGGTAGACGACCACGGCCAGCGGGAGGCTGCCGCCGATGGCCTTGGAGAGGACCATCGCGTCGGGGAGGATTCCGCTGTGCTCCACGGCCCACATCGCGCCCGTGCGCCCGGCGCCGGTCTGCACCTCGTCGACGATCAGCGGGATGCCGCGCTCTGCGGTGATCCGCCGCATCTCGCGCATCCACGTGTCGGGGGCCGGGACCACGCCGCCCTCGCCCTGGACGGTCTCCAGGATCATCGCGGCGGGCGGCAGCACCCCGCCCGCGGGGTCGTCGAGGAGGCGCTCGACGTAGGCGGCCGACAGTTCCGCGCCGCGCTCGCCGCCCACGCCGAAGGGGCAGCGGTAGTCGTACGGGTAGGGCAGGCGGGTCACTTCGCCGCCGCTGGGCAGCGGCTCCTTCACGCCGACGTTGCCGGTCACGGCCAGCGCGCCGGCGGTCATCCCGTGGTAGGCGCCGGTGAAGGCGAGCAGGCCGCGCCGGCCGGTCGCGGTCTGCATCAGCTTCAGGGCCGCCTCGACGGCGTCGGTGCCGGCGGGGCCGCAGAAGTGCACGCGGGCGCGGTCGGCGAAGCCCTTGGGCAGGCTCTCGAAGAGGGCGCTGGTGAAATCGTCCTTGTCCGCGGTGGCGAGGTCGAGCATGTGCAGCGGGGCGCCGCTGTCGAGGGTGCGCCGGATCGCCTCCAGGACGACCGGGTGGTTGTGGCCCAGCGCGAGGGTGCCCGCGCCGGAGAGGCAGTCCAGGTAGCGCCGTCCGTCCGCGCCCTCCACCGTCATCCCTTCGGCGCGCACCGGCACGATCGGGAAGGTGCGGGCGTAGGTGCGGGCGGAGGACTCGCGGCTGTGCTGCCGCCTCAGGACGGCGTCCTTGGCGTCGAGGGCGTTGCCGGTGGCGAGGGTCATCGCGTAACTCCAGTGGATCCGGGCAGACGTGGGGCCCGACGCTTGCGGAGCGGTCGTGGGAGCCGGGCGAAAAAAGAGGGTGGGGGGACTCAGCCGAGGGGGCGGTGGGCGCGTTCGGCGAGGTGGGCGGGGGCGGCTATGCCCTCGGCCAGGGCGGGGTCGGCCTCCAGGGCTCCCCAGGTCTGCCGGAGGGGCAGGACGCCCGCCCAGAGGCCCAGTTCGGCGTCGGGGCCGTCGCCGTCGTCGGGCGGGCCGGTGCGGACCTTCACCGAGGCCTCCTCCAGCGACAGCGCGAGCAGGGCGGTCGCGGCGAGTTCCTTGCGGCTGGGCCGGCGGGCGTAGTCCCACTGACCGGGGGTGACGTGCTCGGTGAGGCAGCGCAGCCCGGCGAGCTTCTCCTCCGGGTCGGTCACGGCCCTCGGCACGCCGTAGACCATGGCGCTGCGGTAGTTGACGCCGTGCTCGAAGACGGAACGGGCCAGGACCAGTCCGTCGACGTGAGTGACCGTCAGGCACACAGTGGCCTCGGGCGAGGCGACGAGGCTGCGGCTGGCGACGGAGCCGTGGAAGTAGAGCGTCGTGCCGTCCGTGCCGTAGACGGTGGGTACGACCATGGGGACGCCGTCGACCACCACACCCAGGTGACACAGGAATCCGGCCTCGAGGATGGCGTCGAGTTCGGCCCGGCTCGTGCTGCCCTGCTCGCGCAGGCGTCGGTGACGGGTGCGTTCGGTCACGGGGAGGGCATCGGGCAGTGCGGTGGCCTGATCTGGATCATGTTCGAACACGATGCGTCAGCCTGCCCGCCCTGCGGGCTTTTGGCAAGAGATCTCTTCGCCCGGAGGTCACGACCACCGATGAATCCACCGTGGGCCACTCAAATACCAAAGGATTACTTGCCTTTCGCTCCCACCTGGGCAAAGGTGTTCGAGCGGTCCGCCGTGTGGCGCATCTTCGCCCCGGCCTCTGGCACCCCTTGGCACGAAAGAGTGGGAATGACGACAGACATGCACTCCCCGGCGGAGCCTCTCGACCTCCTGGGCGTGGGGATCGGCCCGTTCAACCTCTCACTCGCCGCGATGGCCGACGGTGTGCCCGGCCTGCGGACCGCCTTCCTGGAGCGGACGCAGGAATTCCGCTGGCATCCGGGGCTGATGATCGACGGTACGACGCTCCAAGTCCCGTTCCTGGCAGACCTGGTCAGCCTGGTCGACCCGACGAGCCCCTGGTCCTTCCTCGGCTATCTCAAGGCGATCGGGCGGCTCTTCCCGTTCTACTTCTCCGAGCAGTTGCACATCCACCGCGCCGAGTACGACGCGTACTGCCGCTGGGTGAGCGAGCGACTGGCCCAGTGCCGCTTCGGCCACCAGGTCGACGCCATCACCTGGGACGAGCGGCATCAGGTTTTCACCGTCGACTACACCTACGAGAACGGCGACGAGGTCCTGGCCGGCCGGGGCCACGCCCGCAACCTGGTGCTCGGCATCGGCACGGAACCCGCCATTCCGTCGGTGCTGCGGCCGTTGACGGACGACCCGGCCGTCACCGCCGTCCACTCCGCCGACTATCTGTCCCGCCGCGCGGAGCTGCTCACCGAGCGGCACGTCACGGTGATCGGATCCGGCCAGTCCGGCGCCGAGGTCTTCCTGGACCTGCTGCGCGCCCGGCCCGAGGGCGCCGAGGGCCTCCAATGGATCAGCCGCTCCCCCTCCTTCGCGCCCATGGAGTACTCCAAGCTGGGCCTGGAGCAGTTCACCCCGGACTACACCCGCTTCTTCCGCCGGCTGCCCCAGGAGACCCGCGACCGGCTGCTCCCCCAGCAGTGGCAGCTGTACAAGGGCATCAGCGCCGACACCATCGGCGACATCCACGACGAGCTCTACCGGCGCACCCTGACCGGCGGCTGGCCCGACGCGGTCCTGCGCCCCGCCACCGCCGTCCGCGGCGGACGGGCGCACGGGGGCCGGATCGAGCTGGAGCTGGAGCACGTCCAGGAAGGTGGCCGCGAGACGCTGACGACCGACGCGGTCGTCCTCGCCACCGGCTACACCGAGCGCCCCAGCGAGGGTCTGCTGCGCGGCCTCGAGCCCTTCCTCGTCCGGGACCCGGCCGGACGGCCGGTGGTCGACGCCGACTACCGGCTGGCCCTCGACGGGCCGGTCACCGGCTCCGTCTTCGTCCAGAACGCGGAACGGCACACCCATGGCGTCGGCGCCCCCGACCTGGGGCTCGCCGCCTGGCGCTCGGCCGTCATCCTCAACGCGCTGACGGGCCGTGAGGTCCACCCGCTGCCCTCGCGCACCGCGTTCACCACCTTCGGGATCCCGCGCGCCGGACGGTCCGCCGACGGCGCCGACGGCGTCGGCGACACGGCCGGCTCGGCCGCCCGCCGCTGATCCCTCCGTCCCTCTTCCCGCTTCCCTACCCTCCGGAGCAGCCATGCTGATCAGGAAGACGGGCGAAGACCAGCTGGTCGACGCCTACGGCATCCGTTTCCAGCAGATCTACCCGCACGGCGGTGAGGAACTCGCTCCCTGGGGCGTGGGCCGCGCCGTCGTCGAGCCGGGCGGCACCACCGATCCGCACGACCACGAGGACCACGAGATGTTCGTGTTCCTCTCCGGCCACGGCGTGCTGACCGTCGACGGCGAGGAGTGCGAGGTCGGCCCCGAGGTCACCGCGCTCCTCCCGGCCGGCAGCCGGCACCACGTGCGCAACACCAGCGACACCGAGCGGCTGGTCTTCCTCTCCGTGTACTGGCCCACGGACCACGGCCCCATCGACCTCTGAGTCCCGTCGCCGTCCGCACACCCTCTCCGCCGAGACTTCCGATCCGGAGCCCCGTCATGCCCTCGTTCACCCTGGTCACCGCCGCACCGCCCACCCCCAACGGCGATCTCCACCTCGGCCATCTGTCGGGCCCCTACTCGGGCGCCGACATCCGGATCCGCGCCCACCGCCTGCTCGGCGCCGAGGGCCTGTTCGTGACCGGCTCCGACCTCCACCAGAGCTATGTGCCCACCAAGGCCCGGCGGGACGGCACCGCCCCCCTGGAGATGGCGGAGGGCTTCGCCGACGAGATCGCCCGGATCTTCGACTCCGCCCGCTTCACCCCCGACGCCTACGTCCGGCCCTGGCGCTCGGAGCTCCACCGGAGCATCGTCGCCGAGTTCTTCGCCCGGCTGCACGACCGGGGGGCGCTGCGCGTCCGCACTGAGCAGGCCCTGTTCTGCGGCGACTGCGAGCGCTACCTCTTCGAGGCGCACCTCACCGGCAAGTGCCCGCACTGCGGCAGCGCCAGCGACGGCAACTCCTGCGAGAACTGCGCGCTGCCCAACCGGGTCACCGACGTCGTCGCCCCCGTCTGCAACGCCTGCGGCGGCACGCCCGAGGAGCGCCCCGTCGAGCGGCTGGTCTTCCCGCTGAGCGAGTACGCCGACCGGCTGCGTGCCTTCCACGCGGCCACCGCCATGAGCCCCCAGCTGGAGGCCCTGTGCGCGGACATGATCGAGCGGGGCCTGCCCGACATCCCCGTCAGCCACCCCACCGACTGGGGCCTGCCGATGCCCGTCCCCGGCTTCGAGGACCAGCGGATCTACGTCTGGGCCGAGATGATGCCCGGCTACTTCGCCGAGCTGGCCGAGGGCCTGCGTGCGTCGGGCCGGGACGCGGACGAGTGGCGTTCGGTGTGGAACGACCCGCGGACCGAGATCGTCCAGTTCTTCGGCTTCGACAACGGCTACTTTCACGCCCTGCTCCAGCCCGCCCTGCTGATGGCCTACGACGCCGACTTCCAGCTGCCCCGGGCCCTGGTGACCAACGAGTTCTACCAGCTGGGCTCGTCCAAGTTCTCCACCAGCCGCCGCCACGCCGTCTGGGCCAACGACCTGCTGGCCGCCGTGCCCGCCGACACCGCCCGCTTCGTCCTCTCCCACGACCGCCCCGAGAGCGAGCGGACCTCGTTCGGCTGGGAGCGCTTCCACGAGCTGGCCGACGGCGAGCTGGCCGGGCGCTGGCAGTCCTGGCTGACCGGCCTGTTCACCCGCATCGAGACGCAGGCCGGGGGCGCGATACCGGCGGGCGAGCTTCTGCCGTCCCAGGAGCGGTTCCTGCGGCTGCTGGAGCGCATCGCCGAGGACTGCCTGAGCGCCTACTCAGCCGCGGACTTCTCCCCCCGCCGCGCCACCCGGCTGCTGCGCGAACTGGTCAGCTGCGCGCAGGACTTCGCGGCCGCCCAGAGCCGCACCCGGGACTCGGGCACGGACTCCGGCCGGGCCGCCGCCGCGCTCGCCGTCGAGGCCGCCGCCGCGCGGACGCTCGCCCAGCTCGCCCACCCGGTCATGCCGGACTTCGCGAGCCGGCTGTGGACCGCCCTGGGCGAGACCGGCGAGCCGCGCTGGGACGGCGTACGAACGCCCGCTGCCGGCCTGCGCGTCGACACCGCCGCCCGCTTCTTCACCCCGCTGCCCACCGACCTCGAAGCGCGGGTCATGGCGTCGTGACCCGTACGGCCCTGGTGGTCGGGGCGGGGGTCTTCGGCCTGGCCACCGCCCACGCGCTCGCCCTCCGCGGCTGGTCGGTGCGCGTCCTCGACCCCAACGAACCCGGGACGGAAGGCGCTTCCAGCGCGGAGACCCGCATCCTGCGCCTCGCCCACGGCACGGACGACTGGTACACGGGCCTCGCCCACCGGGCGACCGCGCTGTGGCGGGAGCTGGAACGGGAGTCCGGCCGGCGGCTCCTGCTGCCCACCGGCGTCCTCACCCTGGGCCCCCGCGACGGCGACGACTGGGAGCGGGCGAGCGCGGCACGGCTGCGCCGCCTCGGCGCACCGGTTGAGACCCTGACCGGCGACGCCGTGACCCGCCGCTTCCCCGGCTTCGACGGCGGCGGGACCGGCACGGCCCTCTTCGAGCCGGAGGCCGGGGTGCTCCTGGCGCGGGCGGCGGTGCGCGCGCTCGCCGCGTCCGCCCGGGAACGGGGAGCGGAACTGCTGCGCGCGGCCGCCGTACCCGACGGCGGCACGGCCGTCGTGGACGGCGAGCCGCTGCGCGCCGGCCTGACGGTGTGGGCGGTCGGGCCGGCGCTGCCCGCGCTCTTCCCCGGGCTGACCTCGGTCCGCCCGTACCGCCAGGACAGCTGGTACGTACGACCGCGGGGCCCGTGGGCGAAGGGTGAGACGGGGGTCGAGTCCGGGGGCCGGCCAGCCTGGCTGGACCGGGAGCACGGCTGCTACGGGATCCCCGCAGTCGGGGAGCTCGGCGTCAAGGTCGTACCGGACGTGGAGACCGACCCGCGCGCCGCCACGGACCCGGCCCCCGGGGAGATCCCCCATGCCCTGCGGGACTACCTCCGCGCCCGGCTCCCCCACCTCGCCGACTCCCCCGTCCTGCGCCGCGAGGTCTGCTCGTACGCGCTGACCCCGGACGAGCACTTCCTGCTCGCCCGGCATCCAGGCCGCCGGGACGTGTGGCTGGTGGGCGGCGACTCCGGTCACGGCTTCAAACACGGGCCGGCGTGGGGCGAGTACGTGGCCGACGTCGTCGAGGGCCGGTGCGCGCCCGCGGCGCGCTTCGCCCTTCGCTGAGCCGCGAATTCACCGGACCGTGGCCGTCCGCGTCCGCGCGACGGCACGGCGTGACCAAGTCGGGAGATTCTTAAGTTACTTAACGACGCCCTCGGGGTTTTCGGGACCAAAGTCCCTAGGCGGCACCGGCATAAGCGGAATCCAATGATCGACAAGCAGCTCGACCCTCCGCCACCGACCCCAAGAAGGTACGGAATTCAATGAGTTATGTCTCCCGACGTCGCGTCCTCGCGCTCGCTCCCGCTGTCGGAGTCGCCGCCGCCGTCCCCTTGTCCGTAGCGACCGCGAGCGCCGCCGGCGCCGCTCCCCGTCCGCAGGCGAGCGCCAAGGGCAAGGGCGCCGTCCGCTCGCTCCAGGAGATAACGGACGAGTGGGGGAAGTGGATGGCCAGGGAGAGATTCCCCAAGTCCAACGGCTGCCGCTTCACCGCGTCCACCGAGTACGGCAAGCAGAGCGCCCTCGGCGACTACCACAAGTACCAGGTCTCCGCGAAGTACAGCGGCATCGTCTACGACCCCAACGCCCCCTCTCCCGTGCCGGGTCAGGTCAGCTCCGTCTCCACCAACTACCGCAATGCCACGGACGTCGAGCAGCTGGTCACGTACAAGCAGAGCAAGACCACCGAGCAGGACCTGCGGATCTCGGTCACCGAGTCGCTGAAGATCGGCGTGACCATGGAGGTCTCGGCGGAGATCCCCGCCGTCGCCAAGGTCAGCGAGACCACGTCGATCGAGGCCAGCCTCTCCTCCACGCAGGAGTACACCCACAAGGAGACGCAGAACTGGAGCGTCGACCTCCCGCTGAAGATCCCGGCGAAGTCGGTCGTCGAGGCGTCGCTCGTGGTCGGCACCCAGAAGTACGACATCGACTGGACCGCCACCGTCAACCTCAGCGGAAACGTGGCCATCTGGTTCAACGAGAAGGTCGACCTCAACCACGACGGCGACAACCACTGGCTGTGGTTCGTGCCGATCGAGGAGGTCCTCCGTGACTGCCGGGCCAACGGCATCGTCGACGTGACCGGCTACGAGATCACGGCGGACGGTGTGAGCGCCTTCGCGAGCGGCAAGTTCAGCGGCGGCCAGGGCGTGTCCCTCAACATCAACGCCGTCCAGAAGCCGCTCGACGGCCGGCAGAAGCGCAGCGTCGAGACGCGGACGATCCCGGTCGCCCTCGACCGGAACGGCAAGAAGGCGAGCGTCCCCGGCCGCTGAGCCGGAACGGCTGAAGCCGCCGGAACGGCCGGAATCTTTCCTTCCCCTTCATCTGGCTGATCTTGGCCTGCCTGTGCGGCCGGGGTCCGGGAGAACATGCGAGAGCACGGAGACCCATGAGGTCTCCGTGCTCTCGCATGTTCCGGAGGGAAGAGAGAAGAATGAACACCCGAATACGCTTACTCGCCGCCGTCTGCGGAGCGACGCTCACCGGCTCGCTGCTCGCCGGCCCCGCGACCGCGGCTGCGGCTCCGGTGGATGACGGCCGGGGCCGCGTACCCGCCGCCGCCATCGGAGCGGGCGGCGCGACGAAGGCCGCCGACCTCCGGGCCAAGCTGTGCACGGGCGCGTTCGACGCGAAGAACCCCCAGCTCGGCCCCGCCGCCGACACCCTCCCCGGGCCCTCGCAGAAGCCCGTCGGACCGCTGCTCAAGGGCTACGACAGAACCGGGCACCTCAAGCCCGACGCGTTCCTGAGCGCCTACTGGACCGGCAAGCCCACCTGGAAGTACCCGCCGGACGACGGCTTCGCCAAGCACGGCGGCAAGCTCGACAAGAACAAGACCCAGCTCAAGGCAGGCCAGAAGCTCGACCGCTTCGGCCACGAGGGCGGCTCCTTCCTCGCCCCCGCCGGCGCCCCGTACTCCCAGCGCGCGCTGCCGCCGGACAGCCTCCGGACCATCGACGACAAGTACCCCTGCAACTACCACGTCTACACCGTCGCCAAGCCCTTCACCGTCTGGCAGGGCGGCATCGCGACGTGGTTCGAGCAGCCCGGCGGCGGCCGGCAGATCCAGCTCGACCCGGCCCTCGTGCCCGGCGCCCCCACCCCGAAGCTCAGCGTGAAGTGGCTCGTCGACAACGGCTACCTCAAGCGCGCCGACACCAGCGCCACGACGGGATGACCGGACCGCTGGACCGGCGGGCGATGTGCGCGGCGCTGCGCGCGGCGGGAGTGGACGACCGCCTCTACTCCGTCGAGGGCGTCCACGAGCCCGCGGCGCCGCTCCCCGACTTCCACTTCCTGCGACTGCGCTCCGGGATGTGGGAGACCGGCCTCTTCGAACGCGGGGAGTACGCCGTGACGGCGCGGTTCCCCGCCTCGGAGGAGACGGCCGCCTGTCACGAACTGCTGCGGCAGCTGCTCCCCGACGAGTGAGCCGGGCCGGACTGCCACCGGAAACAAGCACTTCTGCGAAACAGCTCCCGAGGAAAACCATGTCTGACGACGACCGCACGCCGAACACGCCGCTCACGCCGCTCACCGGAGACCCCGTCGACGCGGCGCGCCGCTACTACGACACCAGTGACGTCGACGCCTTCTACGCCAGGATCTGGGGCGGCGAGGACATCCACACCGGGATCTACGCCCACGAGCAGGAGCCGGTCGCCGCCGCCTCCCACCGGACGATCGAGCGCGCGGCGGACAAGATCGCGGAACGCCTCGCCCGGCTCGGCCCCGAGTGCCGGATCCTGGACCTGGGCTCCGGCTACGGCGGGCCCACCCGCTATCTGGCCGAACGCTTCGGCTGCCGCGTCGTCGCCCTCAACATCAGCGAGAGCCAGAACGAGCACCACCGCCGCGTCAACGCCGAGCGCGGACTGGACGGCCTCATCGAGGTCGTCACGGGGTCGTTCCAGGACATCCCCTTCGAGGACGGGCACTTCGACGTGGTGTGGTCCCAGGAGGCGTTCTGCCACAGCGGCGACCGCCAGGGGCTGCTCCGCGAGGCGGTCCGTGTGCTGGCACCCCGCGGCGACCTGGTCTTCACCGATCTGATGGCGGCCGAGGACACCCCTCCGGAGGCGCTGCACCGGACGATCGCGCGGCTCGAGGTGGACGCCCTGGCCACCCCTTCGTTCTACCGCCGCCGGCTCACCGCGCTCGGGCTGGCGCGCGTCGACTTCGACGACCGGAGCGAGCAGCTGCTCACCCACTACACCCGCCTCACCGACGAGACCCGGCGCCGCGCCACGGAGCTCGGCGACGTCATCAGCGCCGACTATCTGGCGGGCCTCATGGAGAACCTGCCCCTGTGGGTGGACGCCTGCCGCGACGGCCTGCTGCGCTGGGGCATTTTCCACGCACGCCACGCGCATGCAGGATGACGTGTGGTGACGGAGAG
>NZ_JBIAUP010000028.1:0-11884 GCF_042892945.1 Streptomyces sp. NPDC001678
GCTGCGACAACAACAGACTGAGGCTCAGAAGGCACACCAGCATCCTCGCACTGTTACAGCCTCTGCACCCACAGAACTAACGAAAGACTCAGTAATGGGACCTGATCGCCTGCGCTCACCAGCGGCTGGGAGGTCCCATGGTCCTCGTCTTGGACCAACCTCGATACCCCGTCCTCTGGCCGACATGGCCCTCACCGACGCCGACCACCTCACCCGCACTCTTCGCCGCGGCCTCCGAAACTCCAGCACCGGCCCGGCCTCCTTGACGACTGCCTCGTCGAAACCGGCCTCACCATCACCCAGCACGACCCGACAGGACAGCGAAAAACGTCAGTAATGGTGGAGTCGGGCATTGGAACTGTCCGAATTCCTGCTGCATCGGGGCTCCCGGCCCGGTCGATTGATGGTGTAGCCGGCCCAGCCATCGGCTGGTGCTTCTTGGTGAGCAGGCAAACTCGCGCGACCGCTGTCAGCAGGTGATGCGAGACTCGGCCCCATGAAGCCCAATGATCCTAAAGACGACCTGCACCGCTACCTCAAAGCAGCCCGCGAAGCCATCATCTGGAAGTTGGACGGATTGTCCGAGTACGACATCCGTCGCCCCCTGACGCCGACTGGCACCAACCTCCTCGGCCTCGTCAAGCACCTCGCCAGCGTCGAGCTCGGGTACTTCGGCCCGACCTTCGGCCGCCCGCACAACGAATCCCTCCCCTGGCACGAGGAGGGCGCCGAGCCCAACTCGGACATGTGGGCACCCGCCGACGAGTCGCGCGAGGACGTTCTCGGCCTGTACCACCGCGCCTGGGCGCACGCGGACGCGACGATCGAGGCGCTGCCGCTCGACGCGATGGGCCACGTCGCGTGGTGGGGCGACAACGGCCACGTGACGCTTCAGCGGATCATGCTGCATATGACGGCCGAGACGAACCGGCATGCCGGTCACGCCGACATCGTCCGCGAGCTGATCGACGGCAAGGTCGGCATGCGGGAGACCAACAGCAACATGGATGGCGGCGACGAGACCTGGTACCAGGAGTACTGGACCAGGCTGGAGGCGTCCGCCAAGGAGGCTCAGGCCAAACAGAGATGAGGTAGTTCGGGGAGATGTTGGCCTTGGTAGCTCGTGTTGTTGCCCGCCTCCCCGCTCCCATCACATAAGGGTGCCGACGCTGCGCCCCAGCCGGACGGCACACCCACGTCGGCGAGATCGTACGCGGCCTCCGCGACGGCATCGGCACGCGCCTCGATACCGGGCGCCGCGCCACCGACGAGGCGGACGGCCGGTCCGCCGGCCGGGGCGACGGGGGACTGGTACCCACGGCCCGGGGCACGGCGGTCAGTGGTCACCGGGGTAGTGTGCCGCCCCTGCCCGAGGCGGCGGCATCGACCTGCCTCACGGCCATTGTCGGCGGTGGCGCCACAGGAAAGGAGAGGGGATCGCCATTCAGAACGACACGTCCCAGCAGCCGGATCTCACTGGCTGGAGCGAGGGAGCTCACCACAACGCGCTCGCCCTGGCCGAGATGCTCGGGGTGACGCCCGCCGTCTACTCGCGGGACCCGCTGAGTCTGCTGGTCGCGATCCAGAACTACGTCGACCGCCTCCCCCTGCACAAGTTCGAACAGTCCGACTGGATCACACTCCACACGGATCTCACCTCTTACCTGGCCGGTGTCTTGATCCACCGGTGCGCGGGAGTCTGGAGCGTCGCCGATGACCCGGCCGGCCCACTGGGCTTCCGGTATGTGATCGAGGCGGTCGGGTTTGATGGAGAGCGCCACCAAGTGGAGCCCTACGCGGTGGTGATGGAGGAGTTCCGGCACGCTCCGATCGAGATCACCCGGATGATCGCGAACGCGGAAGCAGCGCTCGGGGTCACAGCCCTTCTCGATGATTGACCCGGAAATCCGACGGCAGGCGGCGCGGAGAACCAGCCGTCCAGCGTCGACGAGGACACCAGACGGCGCTCCGTGCTTCATCCACAGTCGCCGAGCAGCGCGGCTGCGGGGACGTTGCGGACCGGCACGCCCAGGTACACGCGGGCGGGGTGGCACGCGGACGAGCGGAACACCGCCGTCACCTTCACCTTCGGCATCAGCGGACCTCCGCACCCACGGCACAACCACGGCCCGGCACCGTCATCCGCGACCAGCCGCAGCCGGGGCACCCCGTCCCTTCCCATACGAGCACCGTACGGGAAGGGCGGCGGGGCCATGCACAGGTCTGGCTCTGCTCGCGATGAGGTGCCGTCGGCCGTCGACGGGGTCCAGAGAGGTGCTTGGCACGGGGCTTCAGAACGTCCGCTCCGTGCGCCACGCGGCTTGGACGGCGGGAGCGTTCACGTTGGTCGTGACCCCTGTGAGATGGCGGCTGGCGTCCAGTGGCGAATGGCCCCGCTGGCGAATGGCCCCGTGCCAGGGGTCACCCAACTGGGCTCGGGCGGCGGTGAGGCGGGCGCGGATGCGGGCCGGCTCCCGGGCGGAGGCAGGGCCCTGTTTGGTGCAGGTCCAGGCTGCGCGCTGGCGTGCGGTCCCGGAGCCGGGGGCGGTGGCCGGGCACGTGCCGTGGCCCTTGGGGGCCGCCCGGCCGACCGCCGATGGTGCGGCGGCGGACGGTGAGGCGCCCAAGGTGAGAAGGTCTGCGGCGAGGGCGAGTCCGGCTATCGTCGCCAGCTGTCGTCTGACGCGTTTCGAAGGTGGTTCCTCTTTTCCCGGTGGCATGTAAATCCACTCGGGATCGAACCGGCGTAATGCCCGTATGCGTCAGCCAGAAATAAGATCTTCCACGATCGTTCTTTGGTCCGTACAGGCCTCATACCGCCGTCCGTCTTCGGCACGGCCCTCTCGCGGTCGGCAGGATGCGCGGGGCGCGGCGGCCGTCGTTGGGCCGCCGAATGCGACAGCGGCGGGTGCCGCGGCCACCGCGCCCCTGACAGGGCACGGTACCGCCTGTTCGGTCTTCGGCCCCGTCCTCCGTGGTGGGATGTAAACCTGGTAAGGGCATGTTCGCTTTCTCCTTGTTTTCCGATTGATCGGGTTCCGTGCCCGTACTGGACGCGCTCGGGGCTCATGCGGACGCTGCCGGTTCGGCCGTGGGGATCGACGTTCCCGCTTCCGGCTCACCGCCAGACACCGTCTGGCTCGATTCGCTGGACTCCCTTCTGTCGTGCCGACGATTGTCTGCCACCGATCGTTCATAGGGCCGTTCACGCTGGCGTGCAGAACATTCAAGGCGCCACGGCCGCCGAAGGTCCTCGGTTTCAGAATGTGCAAGTTGGCCGAATATCGTGACGGATTGGTGGAGGTCGGCCATGCCGGCGGATGATGGACGGCCGGTCCGGCAGTCGCCGGCCGTCGAGGTGACGGCAGCGGAATCACGACCGAAACAGCCCATCTGTGCGGCGGTGGTAGCGGATCCTAGCTCCGCAGATGAAATCCTGATGAGCCCCGGGCAGGTCAAGGCTGCCTAACAGCCCATGAAGGGGCATGGATTTCACCTCGGTCCGGCTGATTCCGTCATCGTCTCTGCGTCGCCGCCGACGCTAAATTCGCCTCGATCGACCACCGCTCCCCACCACATAACTGGCAGGGTTCCGGCCTGGGGCGACATGGCGCCCGGCCAGGGAAAGGGCATGATGAGCCACTTGAGATCTTCCGGCCGCCGGGCCAGAGGGCTGGTCGCCCTCACCGTGACCGCCGCATCGACACTCGCCGCCATAACTGCCGCGGCCGGCCCCGCCGCCGCGACAGGGCATCCGAAACCCGTCACAACCGCCGACCAGCCGAAGCTCGGCGACGCCTGCTCCTCCGCCGACCTCGGCACACGCCACCCGTTCATCAAGACCACCGAAGTGTCCCCGACGATCACCCACTTCAAGGGCTGGTTCGTCACCGAGGGCACAACCGGCAACCACACCGTCAGCACCACCACCCAGACGACCATCACGGTCTCCGTCGGCCTCGACGGCAAGATCGACGGCACTTTCGGCATCGATGCCCTCAGCAAGGTCGGCGCAAGCCTGGGCCTGAACGTAAAAGTCGATTACTCCTCCACCAGCAGCGAGTCGAATTCGGTCACCTGGAACTTCAACCGGCCCGGCTACTACGGCGTCTACAAGGGCACCAAGAAGGTCACCGGTACGTACGGAAGCCTCAACTGCAACCGCGTCCAACAGGGTGACGGCGGTTGGGCGTTGAAGTGGATCGAGGGGCCCGGAAGCGGCAACTTCACCACCTACACCACCCTTGAGGAAGGCGCGGTGCGCTGCGAGGACAAGGTGCCCGCCAACAGCATCATGGCCAAGGCAAAGTACCTCCTCGACTGCGGCTCGGCCGCCGCGAAGGCTGAGCACCCGGCGGGTGCGGTGGCGCCGACGGCGAAGCAGACGCAGGACCGCCTCGCGCAGCGCCCGGCTCCCACCAGCGGCACGTCCGCCGGACAGCCCAAGGCCACCGGCCGTAGCGCGCGGGCCGCCCTTGACTGCCAACCCGGCGCCTACAGGATCGACGTCCCCGGCAAGCCCCTGAACTGGAGCGCACCGCTCCTGGCCAACGACGGCATCCGCCTTCGCGAATCCACCATCTTCAGCGCCCACCTGGACAACTGGCGCCTGTGCAACGTGAGGGAGAACAACGGGGTCATCGAGGCGTCCCTGTGGAACTGGGGCAACGGCGGATGCGCGACCATCCCGGCGGACATCGCCAACCGGGAGCAGGCTTACCTGACGACGGCCAACTGCGCGGAGGACGACCTCCAGCGGTTCTACATCTACCGCGACGTACCCGGCAGCTCGAAGGTCGGTGTGCAGAACAAGTACACCGGCTCCATGATGGGCCACGACCGGTACGCGGACGGTGAGTTGATCCGCCAGTTCTCCAGCGGCAGGCAGGACGGTACGGGTACGTACACCCTGACCGGAGTCTGACGCCCCCCTCCCTGTGAGCGAAGCCCCGCGCGTGAACCCCGACCTCCCGGTTCCGTGCGGGGCCCTCCGCGTCCCTACTCCGAGCCCGGCCTTGGGGGCCTGGGTGTGTTGCTCGATCGTCATGGTGTCGGGTGACCGGATTCCGGGGGTGCCGGCGATGGCGTCGTGGCTGGAAGAGATCGAGCGGCGGGAGGCTGCTGCGCGGGAGCGAATCGAAGAACTGCTGGCCTGGGTGACGGAGTTGTCGGAGAGTCTGGCCGAGCAGGAGATGGTGCTGTCCAGGCTGGAGATCACCCGGGAGACGAGACCATGACGGAGATCCTGGCAGGCGACGCGACGCGACGCGACGGTCGCGGAGTCGGAGTCGGAGTCGGGGGCTGGCGGGCTGGAGGAATCTGCTGTGCCGGAGACGGAGGGCGCTTTCGGGGCTGGCTCGCCGGTCGGGGTGAAGCTGGTTGTTCAGCGATCGGACGGGATGACGGCGGCGGCGCTGCCGCGGTTGTATCAGGACATCGTCGAAGTGCTCCAGGACGCGGTACATCCGATGCGGGCGCATCAGCTGTATTCCGCACTGGGGCTGTCGACGGACAAGAGCAAGTTCGAAGGATTCCGGTCGAAGCCGAAACGGCTGGTGGAGCAGGGCTGGCTGGTGGAGTCCGAACCGGGACTCTTCGCTTTGCGGGGTACCGATCCAGCGGGTTCGGGTGCGCCGGAGCAGACCGGGCCGACCGGCCCGCGCCGCCGCGACGGTGTGGCATCGGGCTCCCGTCCCTAGCGGCGAAGGTGCCAACCAGGCCGACGTCAACTGACCACGGTGGCCGGAACGGTGACCGCGGCCCGGTGCGCTATGCGCTCCTCGGGCAGCACGAACGCCTATCTGACCGATGCGGCACTGAACCTTCCGCACGGCCGGCACAGCCTGGGCCTGTGCAAACGCGCCGTCCTTGAAGCCTGCCGCGGTTCCTACAACACCGCCCTTCAATCAATCGATCGATCGGCGCTGCGGAGCCCGCATGGTGGGCAAGCGGCAGGCCGGCGAACTGGTACGGGCGGCCGCGGTGGACATCGACGCCTTCTGCTCCAGTCGCACCCCCGAACCCGCCGGCCCAAGCACGCTGCTGGTTCTCAGCTTTGACGGCAAAGGAATCGCGATGCGCCCAGGCCACCTGCGCGAGGCCACCGCCAAGGCCGCCGAGCACGCGAAGCACACCTTACGCATCCGCCTCGCGGCCGGGGAGAAGGCGGGCTGCAAACGGATGGCCACCCTGGCCGTCGTCCACGACGCGGAACCCGCCGTCCGCCGGCCGCACGACACTTGAGCGCCGACAGACTGGATATCACCGGCAGCAGGTGGAGCCTGGGCGGCGCCGAGGCGGCTACGATCTCTCGGCCTATCGACGATCTCACTCACCAAGAGCCGCACCCCTGCGCCGACGACCCTTACGCGTCCTGGCATCCGCTGCCTGACCAACGCCGCTCGAACACTGCGGGATTTCCGGGCGGGCCGTCCGCCTGCGGAGCCCATCAAGATGACGGGCTGGGGGGCTCCCCCTACGGTGTGGGCCAGACCTTCACCACATACATCCACAGCATCACCGTGCTGAGCAGAAAGAAGGCACCGCTCAGCACCACTCCGAAGAGACTCCCGAACAGGGGCGAGAGAGTACGCAAACCTGTAATGGTTGCTGTCCGCTCCGGGTCGTCCTGCCGGTAGCGAACGGTGACTTTCTTACCCTCCTGCATGAGCATGGTCGGCTCCTCGAATTCCACTGCCCGGCCGTCGGCAGTGGTGAAGCCGTAGACGTAGTGCATGCGCGTGAACCCGTCGGAGCCCTCTGTGCCATAGCTACGTATGCAGCGGCCGTCCGCCTGGTGTCCGAAGAAGACTGACCGTAGTGAGGTCAGCAGTTCGTGCACACACTTGTAGAGGACCCACGTGGCGCCCGTCAGGAACAGCAGCAAGACGATCAAGGTGGTCATGTCCTCACCATAAGCAGACACACCGCAGAAGACCGTGCCGGCCGGGAGCAGGCAGCTGCGGGTTACGCGACGGCCGAGGCCCACCCGTGTGGCTGGAACATGCTCAGGTTCAGTACCAGAAATTACCGAACACCAGCTTCTCCCTTGCCTCCACGCAATACCGTGGAGGCCACAGCCGAGAACGAATGGGAGGGGACGCGATGGGAGGCCAGGACCGGCAGTCCGGTGATGGTGAGGTCGGCGGCCCGTACTCCAGCCCGGGCGATCCCGGCAATCCGATGCCGCGTGAAGAGCCGCAGCCCGAGGACGACGACTAGCCCGTCAGCTGAGGAGAGCCCGACTCGCGATGGCAGACGCCACAACGCTTCGTCAGCAGTGCCTGGACCAGATGGAAGCAGACCCCCGCAACTACTTCGGCGGCCTGGCCTGGCTGCGCGAGGCTTTCATGACCGTCCCTCGCGAGCATTTCGTGCCCAGCCGGGTCTGGTGGCCCCGCCCGGGCGACGACGGCCTCTACGACCTGATCGACCGGGACAAGACTCCCAATGCCTGGCTGAAAGCGGTCTACCGCCTTCGCACCCCCCTCATCACACAAATCGACGACGGCGCCGTACCCACGACTGGGCCGGCCAAAGGCTGGTTCACCTCCAGCATCTCCTGCATCACCGTGGTTATCGAGATGCTGCGCCACCTCGCACCACGCCCAGGCGAACGCATCCTTGAGATCGGCACCGGCACCGGCTACTCCGCCGCCCTCCTCGCCCACCGCACCGGCCCCGGCATGGTGACCAGCATCGAAATCGACCCCCGCATCGCAGCCCACGCCCGGCAACGTCACCATGCCCTCGGCGTCCGCGCGCACACCATCACCGGCGACGGGGAACTCGGCCACCCCGCAGGAGCCCCCTACGACCGGATCGTCTCCATGGCCTCGGTGCGCCGCATCCCCCCAGCATGGCTCCGGCAACTGCGCCCAGGCGGCGTGCTTGTCGCCCCGCTGGACACCCCGTTCGGCTGGGACCTGACCGTCCGCCTCAGCGCCACCGGTGACGGGGCCGCCGTGGGCCGGCCGGTGGCCACAGTGGAATTCATGCGCGTGCGCGGCCAGCGCGAGGTACGGCCTTATGCCGACCTCGGCTGGCCGGCTGACGCCGACCCCCGGCAATGGCGCGACTACGAGGTCCGAGCCGACCAGGACGGACAACTCATCCAGCCCACGCCGATCCCCACCGCTGTCCAGCCGTAGCCTCGAAGTCACGGGCCTCCTATCTAACCTCGGACGATGAGCTGCGGTGGGCCCTGGCGGGAGAAACGACACTGAACGAATCCCCACTGCCCCCCGCGCCTACCACTTGACGAACTCAGCCCACCAGCGGCTGATCAGCACCTACAGCGGCTGCCACTTCGGCGACCGCGCCCTCACATGCAGTGCGACTGCTCTCGCGCGCACCCGCCCATTGCCCACGGCGCCCACCTGTTCCTGGACCTGACCACAGGCCAGTCGACCAGCACGGCAAGTGGCCCCTCACCCGCTGAGCAGGAACCACGCTTCCCCCTGCTGATCTGCCTGCCTGCTGCGCCCGGCCCTTCCGCCGGGCGCAGCGCCATTCCGGATGGGCGCCCCCGGCGACGTGCGGAAGCGCGGGCCCTGAGATGCTTGGCCTGCACGGCTTTTGGAACGATTCGAGGAGGCCGGGATGCGTTGGCGTGCGGTTGGGCTGGTATGCGCGCTGGTAGTCGCCACGTCGGTCACGAGCACCGGGTGCGCCCGCTACTTCGCGTGTGGCGACGAGGGCGATCGTCCGGCCGGGCTGACCCGCCAGGACATGCCCGGCACGTACAAGGCCGACCCGTTCGGGACCATCACGCTCCGCGCTGATGGGACGTTCAGCGCGAGCGACTGGCCCGAGTTCAACTACCCGAACAAGCCGAAGCACACCGGCGGCGGCTCAGGGACCTGGGAGCTGAAACCGGAGAGCAAGGTCAGCGGGATCATAGACAACGGCCTCGGGCTGACCTTCACGGACGGCAAGCAGGTCCAGGACCACCAATTCGATCACCAGAGCTCCGAGTTCTGGTTCGGGGTCACCGGCAGCCGCGAAAAGCCCCGCATCTACCGATTCACCACCGACCCCGACATCTGCGAGCTGCACACGCTGCGCCACACGTAGCCCGCCGTCGCCTCCAATGGGGCGTCCTGCGGCCGATGTCAGTGCCCGGACGCATGCTGAAGGCAGCCCCTGACGAACGGGCGACTGCTGATGGACACCGACTTCGCCGCCGGGGCTGGACGCGGTCCTCGCCGTCGGCCCCGCCCCGGCCCCTCAGCTCCTCCAGACCGCTACGACCGGCCCCGGCGGGCACCAGGGCGCGGCGCTCGCCCATGGGCTGCGCCACAGGTCATCGTCCGCTGCCTGCGCCGGGAAGAGGCCGCCGGGGGGGGCAGCCGGATGCCGAGCCGTTCGGTGCGCGGATTGTCGCGGTCGTCGCCAGCGACGACCTCGACTGGGCCCGGGCCCTGCGCGACGTTGAAGCCGCCCAGCTCCCGGACCGGTACGCCGACGCACTCCGCACGCTCCTGACAGCGGCCGCCACTGTCCGCAGCGCTACCCACCCAGGCGCGGCGCTTACTCTTTGATCACCGCGTCGGCCTCCGGGCAGGGCGGAGGCGTGACTTAGCTTGCCGTTTAACCGTGAGATCGTCGCCTACGAGCTCCGGTGGTCCCCGCTGCTCTTCCTTCGCAGGGATGTTTCTCGTGGTTGGTCACTATGAGCAGGCTCTGGCACGGCGAGCTGGGTCGTGGAAGGATCACGACCTAGATCATCTGATAGTCGCCGGAGGGGACGTTGCGGGAGTCTGGGACCGAGGGTGCGTCAGTACACCAGGCAGCGGCGGCACGCGACCTGGTGCTCGGCTTCGTCAGCGCTCTCGGCGCTGCCAGCACCGCGGTTCAGGAGGCCATGCCTTCACTGAAGCGCCTGGCGGATCTGCTCCCACTCACGCATTCGGGCGAGATCAGCCGCCATGGTGAAGCCGGTGGCTACTCGTACGCGGTACATGGCTTTGGCTGTCGACTGACGGGCCTGGACGGAATCGACATTGATGTGGACTTCGCCGCGGATGGGGCGGAAATCTTCGACTTCTGGCGCCTTCGCTTCTACGGCCGGAGTCTGCCTGCGTCTGTTGACCCCTCGGCGGAGGACCTGCGATCAGCGGTCGAGGAACTGAAAGGCCTGCTGACCGAGGTCAGGCCGGGCTGGTTCACTGTGTCTGGGCCTCATCAGGGCGCCGGTCCGGCGTCGAACGCAAGTCGAACTTGATCAGCGATTTCGCTGTTCACCGGATCCGGAAGCGGCCTTCGGCTGATCCTTTGCTCCGTCACAGAGGCATGGGATCAACCGAAGGCCGTATCGATGAGTGTGCTGCAACAGTCGGACCAGTGTGAGGCGTTCGCGACGCTCTCACGCTTCCGTGACGACTTCTATGACTGCCTGCGCGGACGCGGGGACGCGTTGTTCGAACTGTGCGACGCCTTGCTATGCACGGACGGACCGGTGCGGACTCTGGTCGATCTTGCGCTCGCACCCGAACACCGTCGCGGGCACGGCGCCTTGTACGGCGCGCTCAACCACGGGCAGATCGAGGTTGATCGGCTGCGTCATGCCTTGGCCGGCTGCCCGCTGCCCAGGGCCGCGGACGGCCGGATCGTCCTGGCGGTGGACGTCTCCCCGTGGCTGCGGCCGGACGCCGCCACCAGTGATGCCCGCTCATTCTGCCACACCTATGGCCGCGGAGAGAACAAGCACCTGATGATCCCGGGCTGGCTTTACTCATGGATCGTCGCCCTGGAGACGGGACGCTCCTCGTGGACCGCGCCGCTGGACGCGATTCGCCTGCGGCCGGGCGACGACCTCGCCGCTGTGACCGCTGACCAGGTACGAGACCTGGTCAGCCGCCTGATTTCGGCAGGCCAGTGGCACGAGGGCGACCCGCTGGTGTGGATCGTGGTCGACGCCGGCTACGACGTGATGCGCCTGGCCTACCTCCTGCGGGACCTGCCCGTCGAACTCCTCGGGCGCCTCCGCTCGGACCGGGTGATGCGCCGTCCCGCACCCCCGTACGTCTACAGCCCGACAGGCGGACGGCCGCCCAAGCACGGCAGCGAGTTCATCTTCAAGGACACCAGGACCTGGGACCGACCCGACACCGAGACGAAGACCACCACCACCCGCTACGGCACCGCCCACGCCCAGGGCTGGGACCGGCTCCACCCCGAACTGCAGCAACGCTCCGCCTGGCGGGACCACCCCGGCAAGCTCCCTGTCATCGAGGGCACCGTGATCCGCCTCCAGGTCGACCACCTGCCCAGCGGCGGCGACCCCAAGCCCCTGTGGCTGTGGTGGTCACGCCCCACAGCCACCCCCGCGGAGGTCGACCTGGCCTGGCAGACATTCCTGCGCAGGTTCGACATCGAACATTTCTTCAGAATGATCAAGCAGACCCTTGGCTGGACCACCCCCAAACTCCGTGGCCCCGATGCAGCGGACAACTGGAGCTGGCTGATCACCGTCGCCTACACACAGCTCCGCCTCGCCCGTCCCCTGGCCATCGACCTGCGACGCCCCTGGGAACGGCCCGTCCCTTCGAACCAGCTCACCCCCGCCCGGGTCCGCCGCGGGTTCCGACACCTGCGTGCCAAGACCTCAACACCGGCCGAAGTGCCGAAACCCTCCATGCCCGGCCCCGGACGGCCACCCGGATCGAAGAACCGCCATCGTGCCGACCGCTATGACGTGGGCCTCATGCTGGCCACCGGCGAGCCACACCGCCGACCGACCCATCACAAGGTCGGCACCAAACCACGCCGCACCGGATAAACGGCAAGCTTACTGAGTCTTTCGTTAGTTCTGTGGGTGCAGAGGCTGTAACAGTGCGAGGATGCTGGTGTGCCTTCTGAGCCTCAGTCTGTTGTTGTCGCA
>NZ_JBIAUP010000029.1:0-5852 GCF_042892945.1 Streptomyces sp. NPDC001678
CGCCTAATCGGCACCCGTTCCGAATTCCGGACACGCCGAAATTCATCCCGTTCAAGGGTCATGCAAAGAGGTGATCGCCGCCGATGCGGCTGGAGGTGCCGCCCCGTCGTCCTTGCGGACTCCGTGGCAACTCGAAGGACTCTACACGAGCCTGTAACCATCATCAAACCGGTGGCGCAAGTGGGTTTGGCGGGCGTACGGTCGCCGTGTGACGAAGCATGTCTGTACCCAGCAGTGGTGGGCCGCCTGACGGCGGCCCGACCTCGCGCGTACCGCGCATGCATCCAACGGCCGCCGCCTCGGCGGCCGTTTTTTGCTGTCTGTGGCGGTGGTCCCCACCTTCCGGATCCTCCGGACCCAAGGAGCCACGACACCCATGACCCGGATCTTCAGCGGCATCAAGCCCACCGGCCACCTCACCCTCGGCAACTACCTCGGGGCCCTGCGCCAGTGGGTCACCGTCGACCAGCACCGGGCCGACGCCCTCTTCTGCGTCGTCGACCTCCACGCCCTCACCGTCGACCACGACCCGGCGCGCGTCCGCCGGCTCAGCCGGCAGGTGGCGACCCTGTTCCTCGCCGCCGGGCTGGACCCCGCCCTCTGCACCCTCTTCGTACAGAGCCACGTCGACGAGCACACACGGCTCTCGTACGTCCTCGAGTGCACGGCGAGCGACGGGGAGATGCGGCGGATGATCCAGTACAAGGAGAAATCCGCGAAGGAACGGGCTGCGGGAGGCAGCGTTCGGCTGTCGCTCCTCACCTACCCCGTGCTGATGGCGGCGGACATCCTCGCCTATGGGGCCGACGAGGTGCCGGTGGGTGACGACCAGGCGCAGCACGTCGAGCTCACCCGCGACCTGGCCGTGCGGTTCAACCAGCGGTACGGGCATACGTTCACGGTGCCGAAGGCCGTGCTCCCGGCCGTGGCCGCGCGTGTCATGGACCTCCAGGACCCCACCTCCAAGATGGGGAAGTCGCATGCGGACTCGTCCGGCATCGTCTACCTGCTCGACGAGCCGGGTGTCGTGCGCCGAAAGGTCATGCGTGCGGTGACCGACAGCGGAAGCGAGGTCACCCACGACCGGGAGGCGCAGCCCGGTATCGCGAATCTGCTGGAGATCCTGGCGGCGTGCACGGGTGACGTCGGCCCGGCGGAGCTGGCCGCGCGCTACAGCTCGTACGGAGCGTTGAAGAAGGACACGGCCGAGGCGGTCGTCGAGACGCTGCGGCCGATTCAGGAGCGGCACGCGAAGCTGTGTGCCGACCCCGGATACGTCGACGAGGTGCTGCGGGCCGGTGCCGAGCGGGCGCGGGGGCTGGCCCGGCCGACGGTCGACGCCGCGTACGAGGCCATCGGCCTGCTGCCCGCGAGGTGACCTCCCACGAGGTGACCCGGAGAACCGGGAGGACCCGGACCGTCTCACCCCGCCGCGCGGAAGGACCTGCGGTAGTCGCGCGGGCTGGTGGCGAGGCGGGCGGCGAAGTGCTGGCGCATGGTGACCTCGCTGCCGAAGCCGCAGCGGCGGGCGACCTCGGGCATGGGCAGGTCCGTGCGTTCCAGGAGCTGCTGGGCCGCGGCGACGCGCTGGTCGAGGAGCCACTGGATCGGGGTCGTCCCCGTGGTGGCGGTGAAGTGGCGGGCGAAGGAGCGCGGTGACATGCCGGCCCAGCGCGCGAGGTCGGCGACGGTGAGCGGTTCGGACAGCCTGCGGAGCGCTCGTTCCCGTACGGCCGCGAGGGTGTCCGAGGCCTCGCGGCCGGCAGCTGCCGGCGCGGGGTGCTCGATGAACTGGGCCTGGGTGCCCGTGCGGAAGGGGGCGGTGACCATCGAGCGGGCGATGGTGGCCGCCGCCTCGGCGCCATGGGCGCTACGAACCAGGTGGAGGCAGAGGTCGATCCCCGCGGCGACGCCCGCCGCCGTCCAGACACCGCCGTCCTCGACGAAGAGGGCGTCCGGCACGACCTCGATGTCCGGGTGGGTGGCGGACAGGAGAGTGGTGAGGTTCCAGTGGGTGACCGCGCGTCGTCCGTCGAGGAGCCCGGCCTGGGCGAGCACGAACGCTCCCCCGCACAGCGCGGCGACGGGAACGCCCGCCCGGTGCGCGCAGCGCAGCGCGTCCAGTACGGGCTCGGGGACCGGGGCCAGCTGGTCGTCGACGCCGGGTACGACGACGAGGTCGGCGGTGGTCGTCCAGTCCAGGGCCCGGTCGGGGGTGAGGGTCAGGCCGCCCGGCATCGGCACGGGCGCGCGATCCGGTGCGCAGCGGCGGAGTTCGAAGGGCGGGGCGCCACGCCCGGTGCGGTCGACGCCCCAGACCTCGGCGATGACGGCGACGTCGAAGGCCCGTATGCCGGGAAAGGCGACGAGGGCGATGCGCTGAGCTGTGACGGTGGACTGCATGACGGTCATGGTGCACCGTGGCGGCAGCCTTGGCATCAATCCATCGAACGGGGTCTCTTCTGCCACTGTCGGCTCCTGTGCCGCGCCAACAGGATGGTGGGCATGGAGATCAACGAACTCGCTCAGAACCTCGCTCAGAACCTCGACCGGAACGCCGCGCTCATCGTCATCGACGTGCAGAAGGCCTGGCACGACCCGGTCTTCCCGCCCCGGGACAACCCCGCCGCCGAGGGCAATATCGCCGCGCTCGTCGACGCCTGGCAGGAGGCGGGCCGGCCCGTCGTCTTCGTACGGCACGACTCGCCCAAGGCGGACTCCCCGCTCCGCCCCGGGCAGGAGGGGAACGACTTCCAGGACTTCGTCGAGGAGCGCCGGGGCCGGGGCACCGGTCCGGAGCTGCTGCTCACCAAGACCGTGAATTCCGCGTTCATCGGTACGCCGGATCTGCGGAGCTGGCTGGACGCGGCGGGGATACGGCAGATCGTCGTCGTGGGGATCATGACGAACTGGTGCGTGGAGACGACCGCCCGGATGGGCGGCAATCTCGGCTACGACGTGATCGTGCCGCTCGACGCCACGCACACGTTCGACGCCGTCGGCCCCGACGGGCGGGTCCTCACGGCCGCCGAGCTCGCGCGGGCGACGGCGACCAATCTGCACGCGGGTGGTTTCGCGAGGGTCGTCTCCACGGCGGCACTGCTGGGAGCTGAGAACTGACGGTTGTCAGCTCCCAGCTCTCGGTTCTGAAGTTCTGAGCTCTCGGCCGTCAGCTGTGGCCGGAGCCCAGTTCGCGGCTGCGGTCGCGGGCGGCTTCCAGGGCGGCGATCAGGGCGGCGCGTACGCCGTGCTTCTCCAGCTCGCGGATCGCGCTGATGGTCGTACCGGCCGGGGAGGTGACCGCCTCGCGGAGCTTCACCGGGTGCTCGCCGCTGTCGCGGAGCATGACCGCGGCGCCGATGGCGGCCTGGACGATCAGGTCGTGGGCCTTGTCCCGGGGCAGGCCGAGCAGGATGCCGGCATCGGTCATGGCTTCGACGAGGTAGTAGAAGTAGGCCGGACCGGAGCCGGAGAGGGCCGTCGCCGCGTCCTGCTGCGACTCGGGGACGCGGAGCGTCTTGCCGACCGGCTTGAAGATCGCCTCGGCGCGGAGGAGGTGGTCCTCGGTGGCGTGGGAGCCACCGGAGATGACGGACATGCCTTCGTCGACGAGGACGGGGGTGTTGGGCATGACGCGTACGACGGGGACGCCCGCCGGCAGCCGCTCCTCGAAGAAGGCGGAGGGCACGCCGGCCGCGGCGCTGATGACGAGGCGGTCGGCGGGCAGGTGCGGGGAGAGCTCCTCGAGGAGGGTGCTCATGTCCTGCGGCTTGACGGCCAGGATCAGGGTGTCGGCGGCCTTGGCGGCCTCGGTGTTGCTGACCACCTCGACGCCGTAACGGGCGCGGAGCGCCTCGGCGCGCTCGGCGCGGCGGGCCGTGCACATCAGGTCGTCCGTGGACCAGCCCGCGCGGATCATGCCGCTGAGGAGGGCCTCGCCGATCTTTCCGGTGCCGAGGACGGCGACTCTCTGCCGCACGGGGGCTCACCTCTTTCGTTCCGCCGGGATTCCGCCGGGGTTCCGCTGGGCTCGCTTCATCCTCCCACCTCGGTCGCCCCAGGGGCGCCCGGAAGCGGTAGCTCCCCTTTCCCGACACTGCGTTTACATCGTGGTTACAAAACAACTCACCGATCAGCACCACGACTTGGCCAAAATATGGTCGAGTGATTAACAGCCCGGCGCCGCAGGGACGACGGCGCCGGCGCCGCCTGTCGCTGCGCTCTCCCGCGACGCCCGATGCCCATCGGCCCCTTACTCCACCTGTCTGGTACTCCACCCGTCCGGCAACGATCCTCATCGCATCGCTGCGCGCGCTTCGAGCGCGCTGGAGGCAAACCTCATGCAGAAGACTCTCTTCCGCCGTGTCCGCACCGCCGTCGCCCGCGTTGGCCTTCTCGCCAATCTCCGGGCCGACTTCGCCGCGTCGCTGGTCGTCTTCCTCATAGCCGTGCCGCTCTCCGTGGGCATCGCCGTCGCGTCCGGCGTCCCCGTGGAGCTGGGCCTCGTGACCGGCATAGTCGGCGGGCTGCTCCAGATGGCGATGGGCCTGCTGAAACTGGGCCGTTGGTTCCGGGCCATCTCCGTCGCGGTGGTGCAGGGAATGCTCGCGGGCATCGGCGTCGTCCTGATCGCGGGACAGCTGTACGCGCTCGCCGACGCGGACGCGCCGGCCGGAGCGCTCGAGAAGCTCGGCGGCCTGGTCACCCTGCTCACCGACACCCTCGCCTCGGCCGACTCGCTCGCCGCACTCGCCGTCGGCGTCGGCACGGTGGCCGTACTGGCACTGTGGCCACGCTGGCAGTGGGGCGCACGCCTCGTCCCCGCGCCCCTGGCCGCGGTCGCACTCGCCACGACGGCGGTCGGGATGCTCCGGCTGCCCGTCGACCGGGTCCGGGTGCGCGGTCTCTTCGACGCTATTCAGCCACCCTGGAATGGCGATTTCGCGCGCTTGACCGAGTTCGGGGTCCTGGGGACGGTGCTCGCCTTCGCGCTCATCGCCTCGGCCGAAACCCTCTTCAGCGCGGCCGCCGTCGACCGGCTCCACGACGGCGCGCGCACGGACTACAACAAGGAACTCATCGCCCAGGGCGCCGGCAACACCGTCTGCGGTGTGCTCGGTGCCCTCCCCATGACCGCGGTGATCGTCCGCAGCTCCGCCAATGTGTACGCCGGCGCCCGGACGAAGGCCTCTCGCGTCCTCCACGGCGTATGGCTGCTGGTCTTCGCGACGCTGCTGCCCTGGGCCCTGGAACTCATCCCCGTCGCGGCACTCGCGGGGGTGCTCGTCCACGCGGGCTGGAAACTCCTGCCGGGCCGTGAGCTGGGCCCGCTCTGGCGGGACCACCGCGGCGAGGTCGCGGTCCTGGTGACGACCACAGTCGCCATCGTCGTGACCAACCTCTTCGAGGGCGTGGTCGTCGGCCTGCTGCTGGCCATCGTGAAGGCGGCCTGGGAGACCTCCCACGTCCATATCGAAACCACGACGCCAAGGGACGGCCGGGTACGGGCACGGGTGCTCGGCAACGCCAACTTCCTGCGGCTGCCCCGGCTCCTGGACGAGCTCGACACTCTCCACCGGGCCGGCCACGACGTCGAGCTGGACCTCACCGGGCTCCGGCACATGGACCGGGCCGTGCACACCGCGCTCCACGGCTGGGCGGAACGGCACGGCTCGCTGCGGGACGGCGACGCGAATGGCAACGGGAACGGCAACGGTGACGGTGAGGCCACGGGGCGAGTGGTCGCGGTGTAGACGGCGTAAATGCAAGAAAGCCCCGGCAGGTAATCCCTGCCAGGGCTCTCTCTTAAAAGGAGTTCGGCGGCGTCCTACTCTCCCACAGGGTCCCCCCTG
>NZ_JBIAUP010000030.1:0-5382 GCF_042892945.1 Streptomyces sp. NPDC001678
TTTCAGCGCCGATGGTACTGCAGGGGGGACCCTGTGGGAGAGTAGGACGCCGCCGAACTCCTTTTAAGAGAGAGCCCTGGCAGGGATTACCTGCCAGGGCTTTCTTGCATTTACGGACACGTACAGACACGTTTGCCTATACGGATTTTCCCTCTACGGATACCGTTGCCGCCATGAGCGGCCATGCACAGCTGATGTGGGACGAAGCGGTAACGGGCTATGACTTCGGCCCCGGGCACCCGATGGATCCCGTACGGCTCGCCCTGACCATGCGACTGGTCGAGGCGTTCGAGCTGGACCGGGCGGTCCGTGTGGTCTCCGCGCCGCCCGCCGGCGAGTCGACCCTTCGGCTCGTCCACCGCCCCGACTACATCGCCGCCGTCCGTGAGGCATCGGCCGACCCCAAGGCCGCCGACCTGTCCTATGGGCTCGGGACCGTCGACGACCCGGCGTTCGCCGGGATGCACGATGCCGCGGCGCTCATCGCCGGTCAGTCCGTGGGGGCCGCCGAGGCCGTGTGGGGCGGGGAGGCGACGCACGCCGTGAACTTCGCCGGCGGGCTTCACCACGCCATGCCCGGAGCGGCATCCGGATTCTGCGTCTACAACGACGCGGCCCTCGCGATCGCCCGGCTGCTCGAGCTGGGGGCCGAGCGGGTGGCCTACGTGGATGTGGACGTCCACCACGGTGACGGCGTCCAGGCGGCCTTCTGGGAGGACCCCCGCGTCCTGACGATCTCCCTCCACGAGCACCCCCAGACCCTCTTCCCGCAGACCGGCTGGCCGACGGAGACCGGGGCCCCGGGCGCCGAGGGCGGTGCGGTGAACGTGGCGCTGCCGGCGGGCACGGGGGACGCCGGGTGGCTGCGGGCCTTCCACGCGGTCGTACCGGAGCTCCTGGCGGCCTTCCGGCCGCAGGTGCTGGTGACCCAGCACGGGGCCGACACCCACTTCGAGGATCCGCTGGCGCATCTGGCCGTCTCGCTCGACGCACAGCGTCATGTGGCCGCCGCCTGCCATGAGTTGGCGCATCGTCACACCGACGGCCGCTGGGTGGCCCTGGGGGGCGGTGGGTACGCCGTGGCGGATGTGGTGCCGCGGTCGTGGACGCATCTGGTGGCCATCGCCGCCGGCCGGCCGGTGGATCCCACGTCGCCCGTGCCGGACCTGTGGCGGAGTGAAGTGTTTCGCCGCACGGGGCAGTTGGGGCCGCTGAGGATGACGGATGGCCGTGAGCCGGAGTGGCGGTCGTTCGAGGAGTCGGGGTACGACCCGGCCGACCGTCTGGACCAGGCGATCCTCGCGACCCGCAGGGCGGTGTTCCCGGCCCACGGGCTGCTGCCCTAAGCGCTCCGCTGGAGGGCCGGTACGTCATCCGCGGGTGCGTTGTGGCTGGTCGCGCAGTTCCCCGCGCCCCTTCGGGGCGCTACCGAACCGCACCGGACTTCGCCAAGGTCGCTTAGCCACGTCGGCCATGCCGTCCTCGGCAGGCCCAACTCCCGTTAGCCCTCGCGTGGGACGCCTCCCCGAATCCTCACCCGCCACCGTTCCCGTCCGCGAGCATCGGGCTCGTGCCGAACGTGCCGAACCGTCACGCGCTCCGCGGTCATCTCCTCGCCACCCGGCTGGCGGGGACCGTCGCCACGTCCAGGGAGCGGAGCCTGAGCCGCTACCGGTCCTTCGCCGCCCGGGACCCACGGGTGCTGATCGGTCTGGAGCCTAAATCCGACTGGTATTTCCCCGAGTTGTTGCAACTGATGGTCCAAAGGTGTGGTGTTTCAGCCGATCCCAAGCACACTTCCGGGCATGATGTGATCGATCCGGACCGCACGCTGATGGCACTCGATGCCTTCGCCGATCGGCTCGCGACGGCGGCCGCGTTGGGCGCTCCCGTGCTCCTGGGCACCGGTCACCCCCACCCGCTCCTGGGCTTCTACGCCGCGTTGGCCGCTGCCCTGTCGTCGGCGGGATGCGATGTCCTCACCCCGGCGCAGGGTCGAAGTGTCGACATAACGACCCGGTTCGGCGTACGCACCTACAACCTTCACTACGCCCAAGGAGTCGCGATGGTGCGCGAACCCGGCGCACGGGGTCCCGGAAGTGAGCCCGGCGCGCATACTCATTCACCTCTCCCGGTTCGTACCGTGCTTGACGTCGCGGCGGGGTCGGGCGGGCCGCTGCCGGCCTTGGTCATCGGGGACCACGGATGGGTCTGCGGGGCAGGTCAGCTGGGCATTGAGGCCATCGGGCTGGCGGACTCGGACGACCCCGCGCTGTTCGTCGGAGAGGCCGAGGGGCGAGTGTCCGTCGCCGTTCCGCTTGATGACACTGTGCGGTCTGATTACTACCGACCGCTTACTCGCTATGTACTCAATCGAGCGTGTCTGTCACAGTAGGCGGCCGATGGCTGCTCCTCTTCCCCACTCGCATCACCCGCCCCTAACCTGGGGAGTGAGCGCGCAGCGACGAGGAGTCACCGGAGGGGAAGCCGGTGCGCGTCATGTGCGGAAGGTTCAGGTGTGTCATGGCTGCTGGCGAAAGGCCTCTCAACGAGGTCGTGTTCCTTACCGTGGCTGAGGTGGCCGCGGTGATGCGAGTCTCCAAGATGACCGTGTACCGGCTGGTGCACAGCGGTCATCTGCCGGCGATCCGGGTGGGCAGGTCGTTCCGGGTCCCAGAACAAGCGGTGCACGAGTACCTCCGAGAGTCCTACGTGGGGGTGGAAACAGCCTGACGGGGGCCCTGGATTACGCTGATCGCCCGGTGCCGGGTAGGCTGGCCCGATGTAGGTCGTGTGGGCTCGGACGCCCCGCACCGAGTGAATCGATGTAAGCGAGGGTAGTCGTGGGCTCTGTTATCAAGAAGCGGCGCAAGCGGATGGCCAAGAAGAAGCACCGCAAGCTGCTCAAGCGCACGCGTGTTCAGCGTCGCAACAAGAAGTAAGCAGCGCCGCTGTGCTCGACCCGCAGCCCTTCCACCGGTCACGGTGGGAGGGCTGCGGTGCGTTGCGGTGAGTAAAGCCTTCGCTACGGCTTGAAATGACGCCCGGCCCGACCGGCGGTCATCACAGTGCAACAACGACCCGCTACGGTGGCCGCGACAGGGCACCGCTCGTCTCTCCAGACGTGGGACAGACGTGGGAAGGAAGGCGCTGATCTTGGGCAAGGTCGTGCTCGTCACCGGAGTCGCACGGCAGCTGGGCGGCAGGTTCGTCCGCCGCATCCAGCGCGAGCCCGACGTCGACCGCGTCATCGGGGTGGACGCGGTGCCACCCGAGCACCATCTCGGCGGGGCCGATTTCCTACGGGCGGACATCCGCCACCCGACGATCGGCAGGGTCCTGGCGGAGCAGTCGGTCGACACCGTCGTCCATATGGACGTCAACGGCACCCCGCTGGGCAAGCGCGGCAGCCGGGCCTCGGTCAAGGAGACCAATGTCATCGGCACCATGCAGCTGCTCGGTGCCTGCCAGAAGACCCCGTCCGTCAAACGGCTGGTGATCAAGTCCAGCACGAACGTGTACGGTTCCGCCCCCCGGGATCCCGCGGTCTTCACCGAGTCCACGCCGCCCAAGTCGCTGCCCAGCGGTGGCTTCGCCAAGGACGTCGTCGAGGTCGAGGGGTATGTCCGCGGCTTCGCCCGCCGTCGGCCGGACGTGGCCGTGTGCGTGCTGCGCTTCGCCAACGTCCTGGGGCCCTGTGCCGACTCGCCGCTGGCGGAGTACTTCTCGCTGCCCGTGCTGCCCACCGTGCTGGGCTTCGACCCCCGGCTCCAGTTCGTCCACGAGGACGACGCCATCGAGGTGCTCCGGATCGCCGCCGGGGAGCCCGTCAGGTCCACGCTCAACAGCGGCACGTTCAATATCGCCGGGGACGGCGTTCTGCTGCTCTCACAGGCCGCCAGGCGCCTCGGGCGCCCCACGCTCCCCTTCTTCCTGCCGACCGTCACCTGGGTCGGCTCCGCGCTGCGGTCGGTCGGCGCCCTGGACTTCTCGCCCGAGCAGGTCCGGCTCCTCACCCACGGCCGTGTCGTCGAGACCACGCAGATGCGCGAGACCCTGGGGTTCCGCCCCCGGTACTCCACCCCGGAGGCCTTCGCGGACTTCGCCCGCAGCCGCGGCCCGGGTCTGCTGCCGCCCGAGACCCTCGCCCGTACCGTCGACCGGATCGCCGCGCTGATGCCTGCCGGCAGCGGCCAGAACTGAGGAGCGCACGCACCATGGCCGATGCGAAGGTCATTCCGTTCGGCGAGGAGCCCCGGGCCAAGCGGCGGCCGGGCCGCACGGCCCGCAGCCGGACGAGCCGGGTGCCGGCGGCGCTCTCGCCCGTACCCGCCCAGCGGGAGGAGGAACGGGCCCGCACCGGCCAGGAGGGCCGCCCGGAGCAGGCCGGGGACGGTGCCGCCGCCGGGGCCCCGGCCGGGGCGGCAGTCGACGGCGGCGGATGGGAGCGGAAGCTGGCCCACGGGCTGAACTTCCTGCGCCGCCGGATCACCGGCGAGTACGAGGTCGACGACTTCGGTTACGACCAGGAGCTCACCGATCAGGTGATCCTCTCGCTGCTGCGGCCCTTCAAGGAGAAGTACTTCCGGGTCGAGGTGAAGGGCATCGAGAACATCCCGGAGAAGGGCGCGGCGCTGATCGTCGCCAACCACTCCGGCACCCTGCCCATCGACGGCCTGATGCTCCAGGTCGCCGTGCACGACCACCACCCGGCCGGGCGGAACGTCCGGATGCTCGCCGCCGACCTGGTCTTCATGCTGCCGCTGATCAACGAGCTCTCCCGGAAGCTCGGCCACACCCTCGCCTGCGCCGAGGACGCCCAGACGCTGCTCGGGCGCGGCGAGGTGGTGGGGGTGATGCCGGAGGGCTTCAAGGGGATCGGGAAGCCGTTCTCCGAGCGGTACAAGCTCCAGCGCTTCGGGCGGGGAGGCTTCGTCCAGACGGCACTGCGTGCCGGGGCGCCCATCGTGCCCTGCTCGATCGTCGGCGCCGAGGAGATCTATCCGATGCTCGGCAACTCCAAGACGGTCGCGCGGCTGCTGGGCATCCCGTACTTCCCGCTGACGCCGTCCTGGCCCTGGGCGGGGCCGCTGGGGCTGGTGCCGCTGCCCACGAAGTGGACGATCCAGTTCGGCGAGCCCATCCCCACGGACGGCTATCCGCCGGAGGCCGCGGACGACCCGATGCTGATGTTCAACCTCACGGACCAGGTCCGGGAAACGATTCAGCACACGCTTTACAAGCTGCTTGTGCAAAGGCGGTCGGTGTTCTTCTGAAGGCTCCAGCCTTCAGAAGAACACCCCCCCCCCAAAAGCCCGGCGACATGTCGTCCAACCCCGGGGATCCGGGCCCCGGGGGGATGTTGGGCAGCACCGGGGGGGT
>NZ_JBIAUP010000031.1:0-4823 GCF_042892945.1 Streptomyces sp. NPDC001678
GGG
Organism: Streptomyces sp. NPDC001678; assembly: GCF_042892945.1. Classification (NCBI taxonomy): domain Bacteria; kingdom Bacillati; phylum Actinomycetota; class Actinomycetes; order Kitasatosporales; family Streptomycetaceae; genus Streptomyces; species Streptomyces sp. NPDC001678. The sequence continues at coordinate 4 of NZ_JBIAUP010000031.1, forward strand.
TCCGCCGAGTATTGGGTGCGGCACGTCCGCGAGGCGGTCCGCTTCTCCGACGGGATGCGCACCCTGGAGTCGGAGGGTGTGACCCGCTTCCTGGAGCTCGGCCCCGACGCCGTGCTCACCGGGATGGTCAAGGACACCCTCGGCGATGCCACGGACGCTGCCCTGACGGTGTCCGCCCTCCGCAAGGGCAGGGACGACGTCGCGAACCTCGTGACCGCCCTCGGCCGGCTGCACGTCCACGGCGCCGCCGTGGACTGGCACGCCTACTTCGCCGGCCGCAGCACGCGCCGTCTCGACCTGCCGACCTACGCCTTCCAGCGCGAGCGGTACTGGGTGAACGCCACGACCGGCACGGGCGACCTGAGCGCCACCGGCGTGGACACGGTGACGCACCCGCTGCTGGGCGCGGTCCTGCGGCTGCCCGACTCGGACGGCGTGGTCCTCACGGGCAGGCTGTCCGTGTCGTCGCACCCGTGGCTCGCCGATCACGCGGTGCGGGGCACGGTACTCGTGCCGGGCACCGGACTGCTGGAGCTGGCCGTCCGGGCCGGTGACGAGGTCGGCTGCGACGTGCTGGAGGAGCTGACGCTCGCCGCGCCGATGATGCTGCCCGAGCACGGCGCGATACAGGTCCAGGTCGTCGTCGGCACGGACGAGGCCGGGCGTCGCCCGGTGGCCGTGTACTCGCGGCGGGAGGACGCGGGCGACCGCGCGTGGGTCCGTCACGCCTCCGGGTTCCTCACCGCCGACGCCCAGAAGGCGGCGGCGTTCGACCTGAGCGCCTGGCCGCCGGCCGGTGCCGAACCGGTACGACTCGACGGCGCGTACGAGACGCTGCGCGAGCGCGGCTACGGCTACGGCCCGGTGTTCCAGGGCCTGCGGGCGGCGTGGCGGGTCGGCGATGAGCTGTTCGCCGAGGTGGCGTTGCCGGAAGGCGTCGATGGTGGGGCGTTCGGTCTGCACCCGGCGCTGCTGGACGCGGCGATGCACGCCGCGATCCTCACCGGCGCGGGTGACGGCGAGACCAGGATTCCCTTCGCGTGGACCGATGTGGCGCTGCACGCGGTGGGCGCCTCGGCGGTCCGGGTACGCCTGTCGCGGCTCGACGACGGCGGGCTGGCCCTGGCGGTCGCCGACACGACCGGGCGACCGGTCCTCTCCGTGGGCTCGATGGTCGGCCGGCCGGTGTCGGCCGAGCAACTCGACGCGGGTGACGGCTCGGGCGAGTCGCTGTACGGGATCGAGTGGTCCGGTGCGGCGGTGGCGGACGGTGCCACGGTGTCGTGGGCGCCGTGGGACGAGGCCATGGACGCGGAACCCGGTGCGGTGCCGGATGTGGTGGTGCTGGACTGCGGTACGGCGGTCACGGAGGGCGACGTGCCCGACGGCGTGCGGACCGTACTCCACCACGCACTGGACGCGATTCGGCGCTGGCTGTCCGATGAGCGTTTCGCGGGTTCGAGGTTGGCTGTGGTGACCCGTGACGCGGTGGCTGTGGCTGATGGTGTGGCGTTGGATGTGGTGCAGGCTCCGGTGTGGGGTCTGGTGCGTTCGGCGCAGGCGGAGAACCCGGGCCGGTTCGTCCTGGTGGACGTCGATGGCGGGCTTGATGAAGTGCCCGTGGCGGCGCTGGCTTCGGGTGAGCCGGAGCTGGCGGTGCGTGGTGGCGAGGTGCTGGTGCCGCGCCTGGTGCGAGTGGATTCTCCGGCAGCGGATGTCTCCCTCGATGTCGAGGGTGGGGTGCTGATTACCGGCGGTACGGGTGGTCTGGGTGCTGTTGTGGCCCGTTACCTGGTCGCCGAGCGTGGTGTCCGTTACCTGACGCTGACGAGCCGTCGGGGCCTTGAGGCCCCGGGCGCGTCGGAGCTCGCGTCGGAGCTGACTGCGATGGGTGCTGACGTGCGCGTCGTCGCGTGTGATGTGTCCGATCGTGTGGCGCTGGCCGCTGTGGTGGACGGAATCACCACCGACCGGCCCCTCACCGCCGTGGTCCACGCTGCCGGAATCGGCGACAGCGCGCTGGTCGACGCCCTCACGCCCGAGCAGGTACACGCCGTGCTCGCGCCGAAGGCGGACGCGGCCTGGTGGCTGCACGAGCTGACGCGTGAGATGGACCTGGCGGCGTTCGTACTGTTCTCGTCCGCCGGCGGCCTCGTGCTGACCGCCGGACAGGGCAACTACGCGGCGGCCAACGTCTTCCTCGACGCCCTGGCGCAGCAGCGCCACGCCGAGGGGCTGCCGGCCACCGCGATGGCGTACGGCCTCTGGGAGGTCGGCGCCGGGCTCGGTCAGTACCTCAGTGACATCGACCGCAAGCGCATGGCCAACCAGGGCGTCCCGGCACTCTCCTACGAGACCGGTCTGGAGCTGTTCGCGGCCGGGCTGAGTTCGCCGCGGCCCACGGTCGTCCCCATCCACGTCGACACGGCCGCCCTGCGCACCCGTACCGACGAGATCCCCGCCCTCCTGCGCGGCTTCGCCCCCGCGGCACGCCGATCGGCTGCCGCCGGGGTCGGCGCGGCAGCGGGCGAACCTGCCGGCTTCGAACAGCGGCTCGCGGGACTGTCGGCCAACGAGCGGCACCGTGCGGTGCTTCAGATCGTGCGCGGTCAGGTGGCGGCTGTCCTCGGGCATGGGTCGGCCGAGGCGATCGGGCCGGACCGGGCGTTCCAGGAGCTCGGTTTCGACTCCCTCGCGGCGACCGAGCTGCGCAATCAGCTCAACCGCGTCACCGGTCTGCGTCTCCCCGCCACGCTCGTCTTCGACCACCCCAACTCCCTCGCCGTCACCGACCACATCGAGGCCCAGCTGGCCCCGGTGACGGACGGACCCGGCGCCGGGGGCGTCGAAGACGACATCCGCCGGGCGCTTCAAACGATCCCGACGAACCGGCTTCGCGACGCGGGCCTCATGGACAGCCTCCTCGAACTCGCGGAAGTACGAGGACTGCCGATCGGCCCGGACGCGGAGGAAGACACCGGCCCCGGCGCCGATGAAACCGACGGCGAGGCGCTGCTGGCCGCCCGCAGGGAGACCGCGCGGCTCCGGAAGCACAACCGCGAGCTCTCCGCGGCCCGGCACGAGCCCATCGCCATCGTCGGCATGGCCTGCCGCTACCCGGGCGGCGTGACCAGCCCCGAGGACCTGTGGCGGCTGGTGACGTCCGGTGGCGACGCGATCTCCGCGTTCCCGGAGGACCGGGGCTGGGAGGGCTTCCAGGACGCGGGCCAGTACCCCCGCCTGGGCGGGTTCCTCGACGAGGCGGCCGGCTTCGACCCCGCGTTCTTCGGGATCTCCCCGCGCGAGGCCCTCGCCATGGATCCCCAGCAGCGGCTCACCCTGGAGCTGTCGTGGGAGGCCCTGGAGCGGGCGGGCATCGACCCGACCTCGCTCAAGGGCACCCGGACGGGTGTCTTCGCCGGTGTGATGTACCACGACTACCCGGGCAGCGACGGCAACGGCAGCGTGGTGTCCGGCCGGGTCTCCTACAAGCTCGGCCTGGAGGGGCCCGCAGTGTCCGTGGACACCGCGTGCTCGTCCTCCCTGGTCGCCCTGCACCTCGCCGTGCAGTCCCTGCGGCAGGGTGACTGCTCCCTCGCCGTGACCGGCGGTGTCACCGTGCTGTCGACTCCGGGCGTGTTCGCGGAGTTCGGCCGTCAGGGCGCGCTCGCGTCGGACGGCCGCTGCAAGTCCTTCGCCTCGGCCGCCGACGGCACGGGCTTCTCCGAAGGCGCCGGTTTCCTCGTCGTGGAACGGCTGTCGGACGCCCTCCGCAACGGCCACCCCGTGCTCGCCGTGGTCCGTGGCTCGGCAGTAAACCAGGATGGCGCGTCCAACGGCCTGACGGCACCCAACGGCCCGTCCCAGCGCCGGGTCATCCGCCAGGCCCTCGCCAACGCCCGCCTCGCCGCCGACCAGATCGACGCGGTCGAGGCGCACGGTACGGGCACCACTCTGGGTGACCCGATCGAGGCGCAGGCGCTGCTGGCGACGTATGGTCAGGACCGGCCGGAGGGCCGGCCGCTGTGGCTGGGCTCGGTGAAGTCCAACATCGGTCACACCCAGGCGGCGGCGGGTGTCGCGGGCGTCATCAAGATGGTCATGGCGATGCGCCACGGCGTCCTGCCCTCCACCCTCCACGTGGACGAGCCGTCGTCCAAGGTCGACTGGTCCGAGGGAAGCGTGCGCCTGCTGACGGAGGCCAGGGAGTGGGGTACGACCGGCCGCCCGCGCCGGGCCGGCATCTCGTCCTTCGGCATCAGCGGCACGAACGCACACGTCCTGGTCGAGCAGGCACCGTCGATGGCGAACGAGGAGGAGAGGGACGCGGCGCCGGTCGTGGTGCCGTGGCTGCTGTCCGCCCGCGACGAGAACGCGCTGCGGGCACAGGCCGAGCGCCTGCTGACCCTGCTGGACGCCGGGGCCGAACACGGTCCGCTCGACGTGGCGTTCTCCCTCGCCACGACCAGGGCCGCTCTCGACCACCGCGCGACGATCGTCGGCACGGAGCGGGACGAGCTCGTCGCAGGCCTCCGCGCCCTGGCACGCGGCGAGGCGGCGAACGGCCCCCGGACCGAGGGACTGCTGGCCGTGCTGTTCTCGGGTCAGGGGTCGCAGCGGTTGGGGACGGGGCGGGAGTTGTATGCCCGGTTCCCGGTGTTCGCTGCGGCGTTCGATGCGGTGTGTGCGGGGCTGGACGAGCACTTGGACCGGCCTCTGCGCGAGGTGGTCTGGGGTGAGGACGAGGAGCTGATCAACCAGACGGTGTTTGCCCAGGCCGGTTTGTTCGCGGTCGAGGTGGCGTTGTTCCGGTTGGTGGA
>NZ_JBIAUP010000032.1:0-3073 GCF_042892945.1 Streptomyces sp. NPDC001678
CATTCACGGAGAGTTTGATCCTGGCTCAGGACGAACGCTGGCGGCGTGCTTAACACATGCAAGTCGAACGATGAAGCCCTTCGGGGTGGATTAGTGGCGAACGGGTGAGTAACACGTGGGCAATCTGCCCTTCACTCTGGGACAAGCCCTGGAAACGGGGTCTAATACCGGATACGACCTGCCGAGGCATCTTGGTGGGTGGAAAGCTCCGGCGGTGAAGGATGAGCCCGCGGCCTATCAGCTTGTTGGTGGGGTGATGGCCTACCAAGGCGACGACGGGTAGCCGGCCTGAGAGGGCGACCGGCCACACTGGGACTGAGACACGGCCCAGACTCCTACGGGAGGCAGCAGTGGGGAATATTGCACAATGGGCGAAAGCCTGATGCAGCGACGCCGCGTGAGGGATGACGGCCTTCGGGTTGTAAACCTCTTTCAGCAGGGAAGAAGCGCAAGTGACGGTACCTGCAGAAGAAGCGCCGGCTAACTACGTGCCAGCAGCCGCGGTAATACGTAGGGCGCAAGCGTTGTCCGGAATTATTGGGCGTAAAGAGCTCGTAGGCGGCTTGTCGCGTCGGATGTGAAAGCCCGGGGCTTAACCCCGGGTCTGCATTCGATACGGGCAGGCTAGAGTGTGGTAGGGGAGATCGGAATTCCTGGTGTAGCGGTGAAATGCGCAGATATCAGGAGGAACACCGGTGGCGAAGGCGGATCTCTGGGCCATTACTGACGCTGAGGAGCGAAAGCGTGGGGAGCGAACAGGATTAGATACCCTGGTAGTCCACGCCGTAAACGTTGGGAACTAGGTGTTGGCGACATTCCACGTCGTCGGTGCCGCAGCTAACGCATTAAGTTCCCCGCCTGGGGAGTACGGCCGCAAGGCTAAAACTCAAAGGAATTGACGGGGGCCCGCACAAGCAGCGGAGCATGTGGCTTAATTCGACGCAACGCGAAGAACCTTACCAAGGCTTGACATACACCGGAAACGGCCAGAGATGGTCGCCCCCTTGTGGTCGGTGTACAGGTGGTGCATGGCTGTCGTCAGCTCGTGTCGTGAGATGTTGGGTTAAGTCCCGCAACGAGCGCAACCCTTGTTCTGTGTTGCCAGCATGCCCTTCGGGGTGATGGGGACTCACAGGAGACTGCCGGGGTCAACTCGGAGGAAGGTGGGGACGACGTCAAGTCATCATGCCCCTTATGTCTTGGGCTGCACACGTGCTACAATGGCCGGTACAATGAGCTGCGATGCCGTGAGGTGGAGCGAATCTCAAAAAGCCGGTCTCAGTTCGGATTGGGGTCTGCAACTCGACCCCATGAAGTTGGAGTTGCTAGTAATCGCAGATCAGCATTGCTGCGGTGAATACGTTCCCGGGCCTTGTACACACCGCCCGTCACGTCACGAAAGTCGGTAACACCCGAAGCCGGTGGCCCAACCCTTGTGGAGGGAGCCGTCGAAGGTGGGACTGGCGATTGGGACGAAGTCGTAACAAGGTAGCCGTACCGGAAGGTGCGGCTGGATCACCTCCTTTCTAAGGAGCACATAGCCGACTGCGAGCGAATGACTCGCACGGTTGCTCATGGGTGGAACGTTGACTATTCGGCACAGTTTCTTCAGGGATCATTAGTACTGCTTCGGCGTGGAACGTGAATCAAGGAGAGGCTGGGCCGGGCACGCTGTTGGGTATCTGAGGGTACGAGCGTTGCTCGGACCTTCGATGCCGGCCCCGGTAAAGGTCTGCTTCGGCAGGGTGTGACGGGTGGCTGGTCGTTGTTTGAGAACTGCACAGTGGACGCGAGCATCTGTGGCCAAGTTTTTAAGGGCGCACGGTGGATGCCTTGGCACCAGGAACCGATGAAGGACGTGGGAGGCCACGATAGGCCCCGGGGAGCTGTCAACCGAGCTTTGATCCGGGGGTGTCCGAATGGGGAAACCCGGCAGTCGTCATGGGCTGTCACCCGCTGCTGAACACATAGGCAGTGTGGAGGGAACGCGGGGAAGTGAAACATCTCAGTACCCGCAGGAAGAGAAAACAACCGTGATTCCGGGAGTAGTGGCGAGCGAAACCGGATGAGGCCAAACCGTATGTGTGTGATACCCGGCAGGGGTTGCGCATGCGGGGTTGTGGGATCTCTCTTCAACAGTCTGCCGGCTGTTGGACGAGTCAGAAACCGTTGATGTAGGCGAAGGACATGCGAAAGGTCCGGCGTAGAGGGTAAGACCCCCGTAGCTGAAACATTGACGGCTCGTTTGAGAGACACCCAAGTAGCACGGGGCCCGAGAAATCCCGTGTGAATCTGGCGGGACCACCCGCTAAGCCTAAATATTCCCTGGTGACCGATAGCGGATAGTACCGTGAGGGAATGGTGAAAAGTACCGCGGGAGCGGAGTGAAATAGTACCTGAAACCGTGTGCCTACAAGCCGTGGGAGCGTCGCGCATCAAGCTTGCTTGGTGCGTCGTGACTGCGTGCCTTTTGAAGAATGAGCCTGCGAGTTTGCGGTGTGTTGCGAGGTTAACCCGTGTGGGGAAGCCGTAGCGAAAGCGAGTCCGAATAGGGCGATTGAGTAGCGCGCCCAAGACCCGAAGCGGAGTGATCTAGCCATGGGCAGGTTGAAGCGGAGGTAAGACTTCGTGGAGGACCGAACCCACCAGGGTTGAAAACCTGGGGGATGACCTGTGGTTAGGGGTGAAAGGCCAATCAAACTCCGTGATAGCTGGTTCTCCCCGAAATGCATTTAGGTGCAGCGTCGTGTGTTTCTTGCCGGAGGTAGAGCACTGGATAGGCGATGGGCCCTACCGGGTTACTGACCTTAGCCAAACTCCGAATGCCGGTAAGTGAGAGCGCGGCAGTGAGACTGTGGGGGATAAGCTCCATGGTCGAGAGGGAAACAGCCCAGAGCATCGACTAAGGCCCCTAAGCGTACGCTAAGTGGGAAAGGATGTGGAGTCGCAGAGACAACCAGGAGGTTGGCTTAGAAGCAGCCACCCTTGAAAGAGTGCGTAATAGCTCACTGGTCAAGTGATTCCGCGCCGACAATGTAGCGGGGCTCAAGCGTACCGCCGAAGTCGTGTCATT
>NZ_JBIAUP010000032.1:3170-4585 GCF_042892945.1 Streptomyces sp. NPDC001678
GCCTGAGACCTGATGCCGAGCCGATTGTGGTGAAGTGGATGATCCTATGCTGTCGAGAAAAGCCTCTAGCGAGTTTCATGGCGGCCCGTACCCTAAACCGACTCAGGTGGTCAGGTAGAGAATACCGAGGCGTTCGGGTGAACTATGGTTAAGGAACTCGGCAAAATGCCCCCGTAACTTCGGGAGAAGGGGGGCCATTTCCGGTGATCGGATTTACTCCGTGAGCTGGGGGTGGCCGCAGAGACCAGCGAGAAGCGACTGTTTACTAAAAACACAGGTCCGTGCGAAGCCGTAAGGCGATGTATACGGACTGACGCCTGCCCGGTGCTGGAACGTTAAGGGGACCGGTTAGCTTGGATTCGTCCAGGCGAAGCTGAGAACTTAAGCGCCAGTAAACGGCGGTGGTAACTATAACCATCCTAAGGTAGCGAAATTCCTTGTCGGGTAAGTTCCGACCTGCACGAATGGCGTAACGACTTCTCGACTGTCTCAACCATAGGCCCGGTGAAATTGCACTACGAGTAAAGATGCTCGTTTCGCGCAGCAGGACGGAAAGACCCCGGGACCTTTACTATAGCTTGATATTGGTGTTCGGTTCGGCTTGTGTAGGATAGGTGGGAGACTGTGAAGCTATGGCGCCAGCCATGGTGGAGTCGTCGTTGAAATACCACTCTGGTCGTGCTGGATGTCTAACCTGGGTCCGTGATCCGGATCAGGGACAGTGTCTGGTGGGTAGTTTAACTGGGGCGGTTGCCTCCTAAAGGGTAACGGAGGCGCCCAAAGGTTCCCTCAGCCTGGTTGGCAATCAGGTGTTGAGTGTAAGTGCACAAGGGAGCTTGACTGTGAGACCGACGGGTCGAGCAGGGACGAAAGTCGGGACTAGTGATCCGGCGGTGGCTTGTGGAAGCGCCGTCGCTCAACGGATAAAAGGTACCCCGGGGATAACAGGCTGATCTTCCCCAAGAGTCCATATCGACGGGATGGTTTGGCACCTCGATGTCGGCTCGTCGCATCCTGGGGCTGGAGTCGGTCCCAAGGGTTGGGCTGTTCGCCCATTAAAGCGGTACGCGAGCTGGGTTTAGAACGTCGTGAGACAGTTCGGTCCCTATCCGCTGCGCGCGTAGGAGTCTTGAGAAGGGCTGTCCCTAGTACGAGAGGACCGGGACGGACGAACCTCTGGTGTGCCAGTTGTCCTGCCAAGGGCATGGCTGGTTGGCTACGTTCGGGAGGGATAACCGCTGAAAGCATCTAAGCGGGAAGCCTGCTTCGAGATGAGGGCTCCCACCCACTTGATGGGGTAAGGCTCCCAGTAGACGACTGGGTTGATAGGCCAGGTGTGGAAGACCGGTAACGGTTGGAGCTGACTGGTACTAATAGGCCGAGGGCTTGTCCTCAGTTGCTCGCGTCCACTGTGT
>NZ_JBIAUP010000033.1:0-1690 GCF_042892945.1 Streptomyces sp. NPDC001678
ATATCGGATCGTTGGCCGGGTAATGGATGAGCCTCCGGCGTGGGCCGGAGGTTGGCTTCGACCTGGACCCGGCGACAGGCTTTACGAAACGGTCGACCACTTGTTTTCCCTGGTCAGGTAGCTTTCACAGCATCCATTGATCTTTATGTGCGGGCCCGTTTCGGCATGACCGACCGGGGCCGTGAGAAGGGGTGTGCCATGAGTGCGGTCAACCTTGCGGGGACGGCGGCCGCTCTGCCGGAGGCGTGGAGCTCTCGCAAGCTGGGCATGGTGGGGGCGGCCTGCGTGAAGGTACTGCGCATGGACGGGCTGCCGGTCGAGGAAGAGAGCCATGGGGCCGCCGAAGCTCTGCTGGTCCTCGACGGCCGGCTGGAGCTGGAGGTGGACGGCATGCCGGTGTCGGTGCGGGCGGGCGAGTTGTTCATGGTGGCAGCGGGCACCGCACACGCGGTCCGCCCCGGAAGCCGGGGCACGTTGGTGATCGTGGAACTGCCCGAGGAGTAACGGCTTTCCAGGCGGCCTTGGCCGGATACTCGGTCCAGGTGCGGATGGGCGTGTCCGGGGCGAAGTTGGTCTTCGGCCTGGCCTGAGCGTTGTACCAGCGCACGTAGGCAGCGATGGCGGTGTTCTGTTCGTGGCGGCTGCGGTGGTCGGTGCCGTTGAGGGCGAAGTAGCGCAGCGCGGCGAACTCGGACTCGATCCAGTTCAGCCACGAGCCGTAGGTCGGCAGGAAGACCAGTTCGACGCCGTTGGTCGCCGCCCAGGCCCGCACATTGGCGTGCTTGTGCGGGGAGAAGTCGTCCAGGACGACGTACAGCTTCTCGCCGGGCCAGCGGGCGCGCAGGGCCTTGAGCAGGTCCAGGAACTCGCGCCATCGTTTGCGCGGCCGGATCCGGTAGTACATCTTGCCGGTGGCCAGATCGAGAGTGGCGAGCATGTGCATCACCCCGTCGTACCGGTTGTAGGTGGCTCGCAGACGACGGGGTGAGCGGCGTGGACGCCACGCCTTGCCCTTGCGGGGCATCAGGTTCAGCGGCCCGAACTCGTCCACGCACACCACCCGGCTATCGGCTGGCGGCGTGTCGTACAGCGCCAGGACCCGGTGCATTTTGGCAATAAAGTCCGGGTCTTTCGAGGATTTCCAGGTGGTGGTCGACTGCCAGGAGACTTTTCCCTCGCGCAGTATCCACCGCAGGGGCTCGCGGCCGACCGCCGGGACGACTGCCTGTTTCACCAAGTGCTCGGCCAGCTTGGTCAGGCTCCAGGTGGAGAAGGCGGTGATACTCCAGTCGGCGGGGGACGTCCGGGCGATCAGGCAGATGTGCTCGCGCACCTCGCTACTGATCGTCCTGGGGCGTCCCCCGCTCCATTTTGGGTCCAGTGCCTCGAACCCCCGTTCGCTGAAGGCGTGGCTGACATCGTGCACATAGTCGGCGCTGACCTGCATCGAAGAGGTGTTGTCCGGCACCGACTGACCCTGGGCGGACATCGTCACCACGATCGTCCGCCACAACTTCACCGGGTCCTTCGTGGTCCGGCTGATCCGCTGTAGCCGACGGCCCTCCTCCATGCTCACCGGCCGGACGAACACTCCCGCACGACGCCCCACGACCACCTCCACGATCACGACCTGGAAGCAGCCTGCCTCGCAACGAGCGAGTGATCAATTACCCGGCCAACGAACGGAGAC